>NZ_JABVEB010000530.1 GCF_014323665.1 Actinomadura sp. HBU206391
CGCCTCGATCATCTGGGCGGCGTGCCGGGGCGTGAACAGCGAATCGATGACGACCACGCCGTCGCGACCCTCGACGGTGACGGCGTTGGGCATTCCGTGCTCGCCGAGATAGGCGAACACCCCGGGCGCCAAGGGCACCTGGGTCACGCCGGTCGCGTGGGGAAGCTCCGCGATCACGACGTCTCCTTGCCGACGTACCGTTCGAACCACGCCAGCATGCGCGTCCACGCGTCGGCGGCCGCCCTCGGCTGGTAATGGTCGGCCCGGTCGTCGCAGTTGAAGCCGTGGCCCGCGTCGGGATAGCGGATGAGCTCGGTCGTGACGGGGGCCGAGTTGACCGACTCCCCGAGGCGGGTGACGTCCGCCGGGTCGATCGAGTGGTCGAGGTCCCCGTAGAGGCCGAGCCACGGGCGGTTCAGCGAAGGCGCCAGGTCGATGAGCGGCGGCAGACCGAAGCGCCCCTTCGCGACCCCGCCCCCGTACCACGTCACGACGGCGGCGACACGGTCGCCCGTGCCCGCCCACATCGAGATCGCGCCGCCCATGCAGAATCCGACGATGCCGATCCGCTCCGCCGTGAACCCCTCGGACTCGAGGTGTCCGTAGGTCGCCTCGAGGTCGGTGCTCAACCCGCTCGGGTTCAGCCGGTTCATCACCTCCAGGGCGGGCGGAAGGTCGGCGTAGTCGAAGGTGACGTTGCCGTCGCGGTGGTAGATGCCGGGCGCCAGCGCGAGCCAGCCTGCCTCCGCCAGCCGGTCGCACACCGACTGGATGTGACCGGTCAGGCCGAACGCTTCCTGGATGACGATGACCGCGCCTCGTGGGGGCGTCGAGGGACGGCCGATGAGGGTGGGCATCGGCCCGTCAGTGGTTTCGATCACTGGTGCGGTCATGCCGATACTCCTGATGCTGGTCGAGCGAGCCGGGGGCACCACGCGGCGGGCGAGCCGGCCACGCGCAGCACATCCGTCCGCTGTGCGATGAGGTCCTCGGCCGTCAAGGACAACGGGAACGGCCAGTCGGATCCGGACAGGGTCCGGTCCGGCCCGAAGGTGGCGACGGCCAGCTCCAACAGGCCGTCGCCGAAGACGACGCTGTCGACCCAGACCCGGTCGAGCCGATCACGAACGAGCGCTGCCGTTTCGGGATCGGCGCGCAGGACCCGTCCGAGCGCCGCGGCCAGGAAGCCGCCGCCGTGCGGCAGGCACAGGTTGAGCCCGGCGCGCCAGAAGTCCTCGGCCCTGGTGAGCAGGGCGAGCGCGACGGCGGTGGTCGCGGTGGGGAAGCCGACCGTCGACGGGTTCGGCAGCGGCCGGTGACAGGGGTCGAACGGGTCCGAGTCGGGGTGCAGGAACACCCCGAGCTCGGCGTCGGCGAGCGCCGACCATACGGCCGCGAGCGACGGATCCGCCACGGCCGCGCCGAGCGACGTGCCCACCACGACGCCGGCGACCGTGTCGTCGGCGGCGATCCGCTCCACTTCCGTTACCGCCGCCTCCGGAGACGACAGAGGCAGCCAGGCGAGCGCGCTGACCCCCT
>NZ_JABVEB010000531.1 GCF_014323665.1 Actinomadura sp. HBU206391
CATGCGGCCGGGGGCGTGAGTGAGGGCGAACTCCGGCCTGCTGGCCATGACGGCGGCCTGCGGGGTGACGCCGCAGGCCCAGAAAACCGGCACGTCCCCGGGATGGAGGTCCACCGGGTCGCCGAAGTCGGGCCTGGCGAGATCGGCGATGCCGAGATCGGCGATGCCGAGGTCGGCGGGGTCGCCGACATGGACTGGCGCCCCGTGCATGGTGGGGAACCTCTCGCTCACCTCCCGGGCGGTGTCGATCAGAGCGGGCGGCACCGGCCGCATCGACACGACGAGAGGGCCGCTGAGCCGCCCGGCCGGTGCGCACTCGCGCGTGGTGACGTACATCGGCACGTTGCGGCCCTGCTCGATGTGGCGGACGGGCACGCCCGCGGCGGTCAGTGCCGCTTCGAAGGTGAAACTGCATCCGATGAGGAACGCGACGAGATCGTCCCGCCAGTAGTCCGTGGCGTCCGGCACCTCCGCCACCAGCGTGCCGTTCTCGTACACCCGGTAGGCCGGCAGGTCGGTGCGCAGATCGGCGTCGGTGGCCAGGTGCCGCGGGTGGGGATCTCCCGGATCGGTGACCTCCAGCACCGGGCACGCGGCGGGGTTGCGATAGGCGAACAGGAGCGCGTCGAAGGCCAGGTCGCGAGGCACGGCGAGCAGGTTGGCCTGGGTGTGACCGCGGCACCAGCCGCTGGTCGTGAGCGGGAGGGCGCCGGTGCGGAACTGGGCACGGGCCTGCGTCGGCGTCAGCAGCGAGGGCTGAACGGGGAGGCTCATGGTGGGTCTTATGCCCACAGATGGCGATTGTGTGCGGGTTCGTGCCCTTGCCCACCGGTGATGGCCACGGGCCAGTGGGTGCCGGTTACCCGGTACCGGCTACTCCGCGTGCGGCGCTGTGTCGGTCACCGCCCAGCGCCCGCTCGCGGCGTCGTACGCGGCGACCTGTGTGGGCGACCCGCCGTCGTATCGCCACAGCTTCGAGCCGTGCGGCAGGCCGGTGATCGGGGTTGTGGCGGCCGGCGGGTCCACGACGGCGTCGACGGTGGCGGCCTGCGCGGCGGTGCGGCGCATGCCGTCGAGCCGCGCGACCGTCGCGGCGTCCAGGTGGATCTCACTCGGCAGCCCCAGATTGACCACCAGGGACCAGCGCGGATCCGGCCACGCGGCGGCGAGCTCGTCGAAGCCCGCCGCGCGGTGGCCGCCGGAGCGCTCGCCCAGCGCTTCGCCCATCGCCGCCGGTGAGGTGAACGCCATCAGGTACGTGCCGTTGCCGATGGTCGTGGTCGCGAACCGGCCCTGGGACTGTGCCCGGCCCGGGGCCCGTGCTCGGCCCGAGGTGTCGGCTCCGGCCGCATCTTCGGTCAGCAGGAGCAGATGGTCGGTCGTGAGCAGCAGTTCGAAGCAGGCCAGGTGGTCGCCGCGCTGCTTGCACTCGGCGAGCCGGGCCTCCAGCGGAACGCCGCCGCCGGCCGGGCCCGGCCGTGCGGGCGACGACCGTCGCGCGGCCGGCTGCCGGGCCGCGTGCCCGGACGGCGCG
>NZ_JABVEB010000532.1 GCF_014323665.1 Actinomadura sp. HBU206391
AGCTTGGGAAGTCACTACCAGCGATCGCCGCCCACCTGCGGCGAGGCTGACCTGCGCCGGAGCGGCGATGCACCCGTGAGTAACCGTACGTTCCCTGGTTGCCCGCTCTGACGGGCACGCAACGGGCACAGCCGACGGTTTTTAGAGGATCGTGGATCTTGGGACTTCTCCCCCGTTGAGCTCGGCAGGAGCCGGTCTGACCGACCTGACCAGGCCGATTCATCCCGCGAATATCCCGCGCTTTGGTTCTGGAGCTGCTGCGGCGCGTTCACGGCCCCAGTTGAGCGAGGCTCGCTGTCTCCTGGGCCTTCATCGGCCTCGGCTGGAGCCCCCGCCGCGATGCTCGATGGTGCCATGACCGCCGATGCGTACCGTGCCCAGGTCCACGAGGCTCCAGGTGAGCGCCTGGTAGATCTGCGCATTAACGCCCGCCTCGCGGCCGCTGCTGGTGTGCAACTCACCCGCTTCGAGGGACTGAACGCCTGACGGCGGCCCGGGCGGGGGACCGGACCGCCGCGGCCCGCCGGCCGGGCCTCGGCCACGCGACGCTCGCCGCGCGACCCGCCGGACGGGCCCGCAACTACCAGGTGTGGGCGACGTCGACGATGAGCCGCGTGCCCCCGCCCTCGCGCAGGAGCGTGAAGACCCGGAACGGCAGGCGCGCCCGCACGCCCAGGCCGATCGTCGTCTGGCCCTCGAATGAGCCCGCCCCCGCTACTTGCCGGAACGTGGTGTAACCGGCGACATCAGCCAGGTTGGGTGAGCCGGTCGGGAACCCCGTGGCAGCGGCCGCCTGGACGATGATCCGCAGCTTGGCGCCGCCTCGCAACGGAACCGGCTCGCCCGAACCGTCACGGACCACCTGGTCGACGTACTCGGTACGGTGGCCAAAGCCCGATCCGGCCACCTCGATGACCAGCCGGTCGTAACAGCTCTGACGACCGGTGCGGACCCGCTCCAGCGGCCCCTGCGAGTAATCGCTCAGCGTGCCCTTCGGCAGCGATCCCCATGCGGTCTCGCATGCGGCCGACGCGGACGTGCCGAGCACCCCGATGAGAGTGGCCGACATGACGAGTGTCAGCAACCCCCTGAACAGTACGCGCATTCTGAACCCCCATCGCACAAGTGACATCAATTGTTAAAAAGGACGTCTCGGGTCCATTGATGGTTTACTCGGTGCCATGTCCGAATGCGGCGGTCCGCGCAGGAGATCGTGACCCAACTCGTCTGTGCCCTGGCGATCTCCCGCCTTCGAGGTCTCCCGGAATGCTCAACGAGCAGGACTCGGCCCGATCTCTGAGCAGGCCAGACCCCGCGGAGATCGTCTCGGGTCCACCTTCACCCGCGGCGGGAGCGTGACCGTGAGATCGCCTCCACGCCGAACAAGATGGCCAAACTTGAGCTGAAGAAGTCGGGGAAGAACGGCGAGAAGCCGGACGGGCCTGAGGACGCATCGGGCACGAAGACGCGAGAAGGGCTCCTGAACGGCCAAGCCACAGCGTCCGGGACTGGGTCGGACCTGGG
>NZ_JABVEB010000533.1 GCF_014323665.1 Actinomadura sp. HBU206391
GACCGAGCTTGTCGACGAGAGAGGGCACGACGAGGTCGCGATCCTCTGGGTAGATGCGGCCGAGATAGTTCTCGTAGAGGACGAAATGGCGGTCGTCGGCCGTCGCGGTCGTCCCGCGCCGATCGAGAAGGCGCTGGACGGCGTCGCGTTCCTCGGGTTCCAGACCGTTCTGGAAAGCGGGATTGTCGGCGGCGAAGGTGAGCAGAGCCATCGCGACATGCCCCATGGAGTCGCGTGCGGCGGGGCCGTACGGGTCTTCGTCATCGGCCAGGATGTGCATCGACGTCATCACGTAGGAGTCACCCCGCACGTGCACGCCGGCCTCGCGGGCCGCGGTGTCACGAGCCTCGGCGAAGGCCGCCCAGGCCTGGGGGTCGAGCAGGCCGAAGGAGATCGTGCCCGCCCCGCATCGTCCGGCGATCTGTGCGGCCTTGAGACCGAAGGCGGCGACGACGAACTCGATCGGATCATCGGTGTTCACGTAGTCACCGACGTGCAGGAACCGTACGTCCCGCGTTCTGTCGCCTTCGCTGTACTCGGCCGTCCCGCCGGTGGTGAGGGCCTGGAGTTGCCTGGTGAAGCGTTCCAGGGTCGCCATCGTGGTCGGCTTCATGCCGAGCGTGCGGCGAGCGGTGTTGCCCGTGCCGATACCGCAGATGACGCGTCCAGGCGCGATCGCGTTGAGGCTGCTGAACGCCGCGGCACTGGCGGGCGCCGAGCGCAGGGCCGGTGAGGTGACGCCGACGCCGAGCCGGATCCGGTCGGTGGCCTTGGCGCACAGCGCCAGGCCGATGAACGGGTCTCCGTTGACCATCGGTGTGTCGTAGACCCAGAAGCTGTCATATCCCAGCTCCTCGGCCAGTGCGGCGAGGTCCTCGACCCCTGGTTTCGCCGTGACCACGATTCCCTTGCGCATGCCGGACTCTCCCTGGTCTGTGGTGGCCCCCGCGCACTTACTGAGCGCATAGTTACCGCCGTCCCCGGCGGGCGTCAAGTGGTTGACAACCAAGCGGTAGGTCACTGACTATGCGCTCAGTCAGTATTCTGCGAGGAGGGACGCCGACCGGATGCACGGCTTGATGCAGGAACGATCCCTATCCCTTCCGCTGGTCTTCCGCCGGGTGGAGCGCTACTTCGGGCACAAGCGGGTGGTGACGCGCCACGCCGCGGGTGAGGCGGTCGCGACCTGGGCCGAGGTCTGCGAGCGGACGCGCCGTCTCGCGGCGGTGCTGGACCGCCTGGAGGTTCCGCACCAGGCCCGCGTCGGGACGTTCGGGTGGAACAGCCAGCGGCACGTCGAGCTGTATCTGGCCGTGCCGTGCACCGGCCGGATCCTGCACACCGTTAACCACCGGCTGTTCCGCGAACAGATCGGCTACATCGTCGAGGACGCCGCCGACGATGTGATCTTCATCGATCGTTCGCTGCTGCCCGCCGTCTGGCCGGTGGTCTCCGCCTGCACCGGCATGCGGTATGCGGTGATCATGGATGACGGCGCCGACGTGCCG
>NZ_JABVEB010000534.1 GCF_014323665.1 Actinomadura sp. HBU206391
AACCCGGCGACGGCACCGCCGCGCAGGTCGATCACCGAGGCGACGAGGAGCACCACGTCGACCAGCGGGACACAGATCAGCAGGACGGTGCTGAGACGGCGCATGCGCAGCAGATAGCGGGCGGCGAGACCGGCCAGGAGCACGACCCAGAACGCGATCTCGCAGCCTGCGATGATCCCGAGAAGCATCCTTCTCCCCACGTGACGGAGTGAGCGCCGCCCACTCCTCGGCTGTCCACTCCTCCATGATCGGGGGCCGAAGCCGCCCGGGCCTCGTCGGCGGTGATGAACCGCGTGATCCTCCCTTCGATGTACGGCCGCCGTCGCCAGGGTGGAGCCGGCCACCGGCGGGGCGTGCTGAGATTGACGGGTGCGATTCACGACGAGGCAGGACGTGCTGCTCGCGGTCGCGGCGCTGGCGGGTGGCCTGCTGCTGCACGCGGCGGGAGCGCACGTCAACTGGGGCGACGGGTGGACGGTCGCGTCGTGGTGGCGGCTGGTGCCGCTGGCCGTGGTCTGCGCCGTGATGCCGCTCCGCCGCACCGCGCCGGTCGCGGCCTTGGCCGTCGCCACGGTGGCGTTCGCGGCCGATGTGGCGATCGGGCTGAGCTACGGCACCGCCCTGGTCTACACCGACGCCCTGTACGCGGCCGGCGTCTACGGCCCGAAACGCCCGGGCGCATGGCTGCTCAGGCCGGCCGTCGGAGTGTCGCTCGTCTTCGCCGTGGCCTTCGGCGTCGTGGTCCACAGCCTCAGCTGGACGGTCGTGGTGGGGGCGGTGCTGGCGGTGGAACTGGTCGGCCCGGTGCTGACCGGCATGATCGTGCGCCAGCATCGTGATCAGGCCGCGGCCGAGCGGCTGCGCGCCGATCAGGTGGCGAGGCTGGCCGAGCTGGACCGGCGCACCGCCGTCAACGCCGAGAGGACCCGGATGGCCCGTGAGCTGCACGACGTGATCGCCAATCATCTGAGCGCGGTCGCGCTGCACTCCTCGGCGGCGCTCAAGATGCCGGACATGGCCGCCGACCAGGTACGGCAGGCGCTGACCGTGATCCGGGAGAGCAGTGTCGAGGGCCTCGCCGAGATGCGGCGCATGATCGGGCTTCTCCGGGCGCAGGAGGGTGTGCCGGACGAGAGCCCGCGGACGCCGCGGCTGGACGGGATCGAGCGGCTGGTCGAGCAGATCGGGCGGCCGGATCTGGAGATCACACATGAGGTGCGAGGCCGGCCCGGTGAGCTTCCGGCCGCGATCGAACTGGCCGCCTACCGCATCGCGCAGGAGTCGCTCACCAACGTGCTGAAGCACGCGGGCCCCGGGCGGGCGGAGATGGTCGTCGACCATCGCGACGAGATCGTCTCGATCACGGTGGAGAGCCCGCTCGGCGACCACACGGCGCCCGTGGACGGGGCCGGCGCCGGGCTCATCGGCATGCGGGAGCGGGTCGCGTTGCTCGGCGGGCGGTTCACCGCCGGGCCGCGCAGCGGCCGCTGGCGGGT
>NZ_JABVEB010000535.1 GCF_014323665.1 Actinomadura sp. HBU206391
TCCGGCTGCGGATCGCCCTCATGTGCCGGGTCGCCTCGACGACGTTGCCGGTGCCCGCTTCGCCCTTGGAGCGGATCATGGCCGCTCCCTCGGAGATCCGGCGGAGGGCCTCGCCCAGGTCGGTGGCGCCGCAGACGAACGGCACCGTGAACGCCCACTTGTCGATGTGGTGCGCCTCGTCGGCGGGCGTCAGCACCTCGGACTCGTCGACGTAGTCGACCCCGAGCGCCTGGAGCACCTGCGCCTCGACGAAGTGGCCGATGCGGGCCTTGGCCATGACCGGGATGGACACGGCGCCGATGATGCCGTCGATCATGTCGGGGTCGCTCATCCGCGACACGCCGCCCTCGACCCGGATGTCGGCCGGGACCCGCTCCAACGCCATGACGGCGACGGCGCCGGCGTCCTCCGCGATCTTCGCCTGATCGGGCGTGACGACGTCCATGATCACGCCACCCTTGAGCATCTCGGCCATCCCGCGCTTCACGCGGGCGGTACCCGTCGCGGGGCCGGTCTGCGGAACGGCGGTCTCAGGGGTGGAGCTGGATGTCGACACGGTTTCTACCTCACGCTTTCAACGGACAGTCTGCCGAACCCATGATATTGCCTGACCGCTCCCGCCCTGGACCCGTCAGTGTGTCATCGCCGGACCCGGCCGCTTATCACCCTGTAGGCCGCCCGTGCCGCGCCCCGCCTGGAGGCGGTCCGTCAGGGGACCCGGGGCTTGCCGGAATTGACGAGCATGATCCAGACCGGTCCGGTGGCGAAGGTCATCGGCTCGCCGGTCGCGGTGGTGAACGTCGTGCCCTTGCTCTCGGAAGGACGTGACCAGCGGGCGTCGTAGGACTTGCCGTCGCGCAGCACGACCGCCTTGCCGGTACCGGTGGTCTTGATCAGCGGGGTGTAGTTGCCGAGGAAGTCGTGGAACTGCGAGCGGGTCGTCTTGGCGTACTGCACCACGACCGTCGGGGCGCCGAGCTGGCCGCCCTCGGCGGCCCGGTCCGGCTGCCCGGAGTAGGACGCCAGCCACCGCTTGGCGGAGGACGACCAGCGAAAGCCCATCGTCTCGGCGGGCCAGCGGGCGGTGAAGGTCCTGGTCGCCTTGCCTCCGGCCGGCGCGGGACCGAACCGGAAGCCGATGTCCTTCGGGCCGGTGGCCTTGGGCGCCTGCTTGAGCAGCGCTCTGGGGCTGGTGAACAGGTTGTACGGCATAGGGCGCCCGCTCACCCGGAAGTAGGAGCGCCCGCCGTTGTCCTGGGAGATGTCGTAGAGCGGGGCCCTGCGGATGGAGGGCTTCATCTTGCTCTGCACGCCCGAGAACGCGAACGCGGGCCTGCCGTACTGCCGCAGGATGTGGAGATCGGAGATGCGGGCGCTCCGCACCGGGCCGAGCCTCGCCGGGAGCTTCGAGGAGAAGATCGCCATGATCCTGGTCACGCCGCCCTCGACCTGCTCGACATAGACGATGTCGGCCGAGCGGAGGCCCTCCTGCG
>NZ_JABVEB010000536.1 GCF_014323665.1 Actinomadura sp. HBU206391
GCCGGAGTCGAGCGAACGAATGTCCAGCTCCCGGTGACGCTGCTTGCGCTCGAGGAGTTCGCGCTCCGCGTCGGCTCGGTTGCCGTGCCGCTCGACGGCAAGGTCGTACTCCGGGCCGAACTCCGTGCGGAGCTGCTGCGCACGCAGGCGACGCCAGACGGCCATTCCGAGGACGATTCCGACGCACCCGACTACCACGATTGCGATGACGACCATTAGGGCGGTCGACATGTGTGCCTCCGGACGTGAGTTGTGATGTTCCACCCCGCCGATGCCCGTATAAATCGGGTCAAAACAACTTGGCGACACAAACCGTTCGGACGGTTATCAGTGACCGTGCAGTGACGTTCGGTAGATCGCGGCAAGGGTGTCGGCGAAGATCTGAGGTCGGCCGACCGATCGCAGACCCTGAGGTCGAGACATCCGCGAACGTTCGTGCAACCGCATCGCCCGGCGTGGCCGCCGCCCGTGCTCACGTGGGATCGTGTCCTCTTCCGGCCGCACGCCCGGTTCCCCCGACCTCAGACCCGCCCGACCAGTCGTACGGAGGCGAACCTGCGCATTCCCTTCCGAAGGAGCGTCGGGTCCTGTTAGGTATCGGTACGGATATGCCGTGTACGGGCACGGAGCGGGTGATGGGGATGGTGGTCGGCTGTGCGCCATGCGTTCGGCTTCGTACTCGGGATACTGCTCACACCGGCGTTGGCCTACGGGGCCGGATGGGGTTGTTCCCGTGCGGGGGCGGCGCTGGATCCGATAGGTCAGACGATCAACGACAGCACGCGGATGTACGGCGCCCTCTCGCTGATGGCCGCGGTGGGGCTCGTGACCGGCGTCATCATCGTGGCTCGGTGGGCGTCGCCGCTGGCCTCCCTGATCCCCGCGCTGGCCTTCATCGGCTGGACGGTCTACTTCCTGGTCGAGCCGAAGAGCGCACTTCAGCTGCCGGGTGACATCCCGCCGGCGGGCGAACTCGACGCGGGGCTGCAGCTGATGCTCAGCTCAGGGGTCTTCGCGCTGCTCGGATTCGCCCTGCTCATGCCGGCGTGGGCGCCCCGGCGGTGGCGGCGGGAGCGCCCGGACGACCTGGACGACGACTACTCGTACGGATGACCGGCGCTCACCGCGACGCGGGCAGACCGGTCCGGTAGAGCCGTGTGATGATGTCCTCGATGTCGGCCTCGCGTAGCGCGATGTCGGCGATCTCATGCCGGTCAGCCAGCGCCGCCACGACCGTCGCCGCGTTGGCGCCGGGCGGGAGCGCGAGCCACTGCCGGGGTCCGTCCCTGCGCACGACACGGACGCCGGGCAGGTCGAGGTCGGGGCCGGGCCGGGCGAGATCCACGATGAGGAGCCGGTCCGCCGCGACGGTGGCGCGCAGCTGGTCGAGGTCGCCGTCGTAGGCCAGCCGGCCATGGTCGATGATCATGATGCGGTGGCAGAGCCGTTCGATGTCCCCGAGGTCATGGGTGGTCAGCAGGATC
>NZ_JABVEB010000537.1 GCF_014323665.1 Actinomadura sp. HBU206391
CGGGAGCGTTACCGCGAGCAATGGACCCAGATACAGGAGAAGTTCGTCGACGATCCCGAGGCCGTCGTCGGCCAGGCCGATCGCCTGGTGACCACGGTCGCGGCCGAACGCGGCTACCCGACGGGCAGCTTCGACGAGCAGATCACGACCCTGTCCGTCGACCACGGCCACACCGTGGACCACTACCGGCGCGCTCACGAGATCGGTGACCGGGCCGGCCGGAAAGAGGCATCGACCGAGGACCTGCGGCAGGCCATGGTGCACTACCGCGCCCTCTTCGAGGACCTCCTCGGCACGCCGTCCGGGGAACGCGACCGGCAGGCCGACGGCCCACAGGCCGAAGAGAAGCGGCTCGAAGACCGGCCGGTTGAAGACGAACAGGTCAAGGATCGGCAGGTCGAAGACCGACGGGTGAACGACGAACAGGTCAACGACAAGCGGGCCCGGGAAAAGCGGGCCGACGACAAGTCGGCCGACACCGAGCAGGTCGACGAAACGCGCGTCGAAGACAGGCCCGCCGAGAACAAACGGACCGAGGACAAGAACCGGAAGTCCGACTCAACCGGAACCGAGGAGTGACCAGCATGGATAAATGGCCAGGACAAAAGTCCGATACCGAAGGCGGGCAGTCGGCTTCGAACACCTCCGCGACCGGCACCCGGAGCGACGGTGAAAAGGCACCCGTCGCCGGACCGTCCGTGACAACGGGAACGACCGCGTCCGCGGGAAGCGCCTCGGCCACGGACCGGACCGCCACCTCGAGCACGACCGAGCGCACCGGCGAGACCGACGCATCTTCCACGGCCGGGAAGCAGGCGCGGACCGGCACCCCGTCCGCCACGCCGGCGACCGGGAAGGACGACGAGGCTCAGCTCACCGAGACCCCCGCAAAGGCCGGATCGACCGGCGCCGTGGGGACGACCACCCCGTCGCAGACCTCGGCCGAGACCTCGGCCAGGACCGGAAGCACCGAGGGGGCGGAGAAGTCCGACGCGTCTCGCGCGGCCGACCGCGGGAGCGGATCCGGCACGGCCCGCACGCTCGACCCCGAGAGCGAGGCCGGCACGCCGCGTGACACGAAGACCGGTAGCCATACCGGTGGCACGACCGGTGAGAGCCGTACCGCCGGGTCCACGACCACCGCCGGGACCACCGGTGCGCACCGTTCTCCGGCGGGCGAGGACGGCACGTCCAAGACGGCCGACGACGCGAGCGTGGCCGGCGTCTCGGGCACGGACCCGGACCGGCGAGTGGCCGGCACACCCGCGTCCAAGCCGGCCGCCGCGGCGGCGGCGCACAGCACCGAGCAGTTCGTCGACTCCGGAAGGTCGGAGCGGCTCCACGAACAGTGGCGCGACATCCAGTCCGGCTTCGTCGACGACCCGCGCGACGCCGTGCGGCAGGCCGACGAGCTGGCCGGTGAGGTTTTGAAGGTCCTCACCGACAGCGTCACCGAGCGCAAGCGGAAGCTC
>NZ_JABVEB010000538.1 GCF_014323665.1 Actinomadura sp. HBU206391
TCGCCCGGCGGGCCGTCAGAGTGTGAACTCGCGGTCCTCGAAGGGACCGATGACGGTGAGGGTCATCGCCTGGTCGAGCACCTCGGCGGCCACCGCGCGGATGTCGTCAAGGGTGACGGCCTCGATCCGGGCGAGCACCTCGTCAACGGACAGCAGCTGGTCATAGACCAGCTCGCTCTTACCGATCCGGCTCATCCGCGAGCCGGTGTCCTCGAGACTCAGCACCATCGAGCCCCGCGCCTGGCCCTTCCCCCGGGCCAGCTCCTCCGCGGAGATGCCGTGCTCGGCGGCCTTGACCACCTGGTCCCGGCAGATCTCGAGTACATCGTCGACCTTGCCCGGCTGGCAGCCCGCGTAGACGCCGAACGTCCCGGTGTCGGCGTACTGCGAGGTGTAGCTGTAGACCGAGTAGGCCAGGCCACGCTTCTCCCGGACCTCCTGGAACAGCCGAGAGGACATGCCGCCCCCGAGCGCGGCGTTCAGCACGCCGAGCGCGAAACGCCGTTCGTCGGTGCGGGCGAGCCCGGCACCGCCGAGGACGAGATGCGCCTGCTCGGTGTCGCGGGGGACGACCCGTACCCCGGGGGTGGTCGGCCCGCCGTTACCGCCGATCCTCGGCGGGCTCGGCACTCCGTCACCGGACAGGGTGCCGGCGAACGCGGTGGTGACCAGCCGGACCAGCTCATCGTGGTCGAGGTTGCCCGCTGCCGCGACGACGAGGTTCGGCGCCAGATAGCGCTCCTTGTAGTAGTTGGCGACCCGGTCCCGGCTCAGCGAGTTGATCGACTCGATGGTGCCGAGGATCGGCCGCCCGAGCGGCGCGTCACCGTACAGCGCGATGGCGAACTCGTCGTGGATGAGATCGCTGGGGTCGTCGTCACGCATGGCGATCTCTTCGAGGATCACCCCGCGTTCGGCCTCCACGTCGTCGGCCTCGATGAGTGAGGACGTCACCATGTCGGAGACGACGTCGACCGCCAGCGGCAGGTCGCTGTCGAGCACCCGCGCGTAATAGCAGGTGTACTCCTTGGCGGTGAAGGCGTTGAGGTCGCCGCCGACCGCGTCCAGCTCCGCCGAAATCTGCAGCGCGGACCGGCGCGGCGTGCCCTTGAACAGCAGATGCTCCAGATAGTGGCTGGAGCCCGCGTCGGCGAGCGGCTCGTCGCGTGAGCCCACACCGACCCAGATGCCGAAAGCGGCTGATCGGACGGTCGGCATGGTCTCGGTGACGATGCGCAGCCCACCGGGCAGCACCGTGCGCCGAACCACCCCGGCGCCATCGGCGCCGGGGTGGATCGTGTGCGTCGTGTCGGGCTCCTGAGCCCGAGCTGTGAGCAGGCTCACGAGTTGCGCTGGCCCCCGTCACGCGAGCCCTCGCGACCACCCCGGGTGCGCTGTCGGCGGCGCTCGCCACCGCCGCGCTCACCGCGGTCGGAAGAACCGCGGTCGGAGGAGCCGCCGTCGG
>NZ_JABVEB010000539.1 GCF_014323665.1 Actinomadura sp. HBU206391
GGCTGGGTCAGCCGCTCACCACCCTGTCCGGGGGTGAGCGGCAGCGGCTCAAGCTGGCCATCCGCATGGCGGACAAGGCCATGACCTACGTGCTCGACGAGCCGACCAACGGCCTGCACCTCGCGGACGTGGACCAGCTCCTGGCCCTGCTGGACCGGTTGGTCGACGACGGCAACACGGTCATCGTCATCGAGCACCACCAGGCGGTGATGGCCCATGCCGACTGGCTCATCGACCTCGGCCCCGGCGGTGGTCACGACGGCGGCGAGGTGGTGTTCACCGGCACGCCCGCCGACCTCGTAGCCAACGCCGACTCGCTCACCGCCCGACACCTTCGCACCTACCTAGAACGGGCCTAGCCGGACACAGGATCTATAGGCGGACGCAGAGAAACGTCGGCGAGCCGCGAATCAATCGCGAACAACTGCATGATCGCCGCGTTATAGCCGTGATCATGCAGTTGTTCGCCGCGTCAGCGGGTCTCGCGGGGGCTGGTGGTGGCGGGGTCAGGTGGCTGGGGTGACCTTGGTGGTGGCGTTGCCGTCGACGGCCTTGGACAGCTGGGGGACCAGTCGGTCGATGACGTACGGGATGCTGAGCACCGAGGCGAACGAGACCGCGTGGCCGTAGGCCGACTTCTCGTCGAGGTACACCTCCCCCTCGTCCTTGGCCACGTCGAGGGCGCCGTACAGCCGGTCGGCGTGCAGTTTCGACCGGTCCGCGTTGACGTCGGGCACGATCCAGACGATGGCGTCGGTGTCGAGCAGGTCGACGCGCTCCCGGCTGATGTTGGCGCCGAACTTCTGCCCGACGATCTTCTCGAGGTCGGCGGGCATGGTGAAGCCGAGTGAGGTCAGTACGCGCGACCGGGGGTCCTGGGGGCCGTAGACGAAATGCCCGTCATAGGGCGTGGCGAGCAGCCCGGTCCTGCCCTTGAACTCGGGGTGGTCCTGGCGCTCCTTGGCGAGGCGGGTCTCGAGGTCGGCGACGACCTTGTCGGCCTGCCCTCCCTTGCCGACGGCCAGACCCGTCTTCTTGGTCAGCTCCTGCCAGGAAATGCCGTAGTCGGCGTACTCCTTCGGCTGTGCCACGGTCGGCGCGATCTTCGAGAGGGTCTCGTAGGTGCCCTTGGTGGTCCCGGCGTACAGGCTCAGGATGAGGTCGGGCCTGAGGGCGGCGATCTTCTCGACCGGCGGGCCGCTGCCGGTGTCCTTGAGCACCTGCGGCAGGGCGGCGCCGCCGAGCCTGCCCTGAGCCCAGGGGCCGATGGCGCCGGGATATCCGCCGTCGAACTCGGTGGTGCCGACCGGCACGACCCCGAGGGCCAGGAGGGCGTCCTGGTCGGTCAGCCCCACCGTGACGATCCGCTTGGGCTCTTTGCTGATCGTGGTGCTGCCGTACTTGTGCTGGATGGTGACGGGGAACGCCGTGTTCCCGGACGCGGGGGGCGAGGA
>NZ_JABVEB010000054.1 GCF_014323665.1 Actinomadura sp. HBU206391
TGTCTCCTTGCTCCTACCTTCTACGCCTTCTTTGCTCTGGCGCTCACCGGAGCCTCGCCACGCTGCTGGCGGTGCCGCCGGCCTTGGCGTCGAACGCCACCGCGAGGACACCCCGGTCGCCCGGCACGGTGATCCTGGAGGTGCCGGCCCTCTTGACCGAGACCTCCCGGCGGCCGAGGATCCCGTCGTCCCAGACATAGGCGTACGCGGTGCCCGGTCCGGTCGCGGTCAGCTTGAACGTCACCGATGAGCCGGTGACCTTCGGTCTACCCGTGATGCGGGCCGTGTCGGATCGCGGTGCGGCCGGCCCGGCGGCCAGCGGGACGCCGGTCTCGGCCGCCTGGATGATCGACTCTGGCGAGTTCACGCTGAGGGCCACGTCGGTCGGCATCACCGGCGGCGGCGCCTCGGTCGGCTGGTCGGCCGGCGGCGTGTACCCGGGGAGTACGGTCTGGCCCCAGCGGTAGGGATCGCCCTGGACGCCACCCCAGGTCGACCAGCCGATCCGGGTCTGACCGGTCTTGTCCTGGGTGTCGGAGTCGTACACGAAGATGTTCAGCCCGAGGTGCGCCGGGTCGACCGCGGCCGGCAGGTCCGCGAACGGGATCTTCGCCTCGACGGTGTAGCCGGTGTAGGGCTGCGACATCGTCGAGGCCACCTGCATCCCCGGCGCCGTCTCGGCGCCCGGACCCTGATGGTTGTCGGCATCGCGTTCGAAGCAGGGCTTCCCGTCGCCCATGACCGGGAAGATCCCGGTCTTGAACGTCGTCGAGGTGTTCTCCGAGCCGCCGCGCGGGTCGATGGCGATCTCGACCGAGTCGGTGCGCCAGTGCCGCTTGCAGTCGTCGGCCCCGAGCACCGTGCCGAGGGTGTCGTCACGCATCTTGACCAGGACATAGAGGGCGTCGGAGGTCCACGTCACCTTGCCCGTGGCCGAGCAGTCGGCGGCCGAGGCGCACGCCGTGCCCTCCCACAGCCGGGACAGGTCGAGTTCGGGACCCGGGTACTCGCCGGAGCCCTCGGCGCCGTCCACGGCCGGTGCCGTACCGGCCTTGGCGAGGCTCGCCACCGGCACGAGGTTCAGCGCGGCCTTCCGCACGTCGGGCGCGCCGCCGGACGAGTTCGTCGTGGTGATCGTGTAGTCGTGGTCACCACCGACCCCACCCTGGTTGGAAGTGGGCAGGGACGTGTCGGTGTTGGTCACCGAGAAGGTGACCGATCCCTTCGCTCCGGCCGCGAGCTGGTACGGCCTGCTCGCCGGGTCAGCGGCGAAGCCCGCGGGAAGGGTGGGGGTGACCGTTCCCGACTGGGCGGTGGACGTCTGGTTGGCCAGGTCGACGCGGATCTCACGGGTCTTGCCCGAACCGAGCGGCAGGACGTGCTTCACCCGTCCGGTCAGCGCCGAAACGCCGGTCTCGGCCGCCCATGAGTTGAAGTCCTCGACGCGGGGGAGCGGCTGCTGCTCCGCGGTGACGGCCGGCTCGATCTCCACCGCCTCGGCGGTCTGGCCGGAGCCGTGCGCGGTGGTGAGTGCGGCGGTCAGCCGTACCCGGCCGTACGAGGCGTTCTGCGGCGGGGTGACCGTGAAGACCGCCGTCCGCTCCCGTGACCCGACCGTCCCGAGCTCGCCCGAGCCCTTGACCTGCCAGCCCGCCGGTACCGAGAGCGCGGCCTTGGCGTGGCGGAGCGTCTTGGGCGAGCTCGCATGTGCCGTCACCTTGACGGCCTGGCCGCCCGCGACGCCGAACGCGTCGGTCGTCAGGTAGAACTCGGCGCCGAGTGGCAGGCCGCCCTGGGCGGGCGTGAGCGCGCCCTCGAGCATCGCCGTGGGACCGCGCCCGCTCAACGTGTACGGCACCCGGCTGTCGATCTGGGTGAAGAAGTCACAGCCGATCTGGTTCGGGTCGCTCGGCTGGTCGGGGAAACCGCCCCAGCCCTGGCTCACGTAGGTCCGCTGGGCCTCGCGTTCGACCTGGGCCCAGGTCTTGCCGCCATTGGCCGGGGAGGCGCGACCGCCCCAGACCCCGGCGACGACCGCGGCGGGGTCGGCCGGAGTGAAGCCGGTGGCGCACGACGGGCCGAGCGGCCCGGTCGCGCCGCCGGTGTTGAACAGCCGCCCGGCCCGCCACGGCCGCAGGCCCTCCTTGCTGATCTGGTCGGGGAAGGCGCTGGAGTCGGCGGCCAGCAGGTAGGCCTCGGTGGCCAGCCGCCCCGCCTCCTGGTGGTTGCCGTGCTGACCCGGAACCGGGGCGGGTTCCATGGTCACGATGACCTTGGGCCGGGTCTCGCGGACCACCCGGACGACCTTCTCCAGTGACTTCTGGTGGTCCCAGACCTCGGCGGTCAGCGGTTCGCTGACGGTGTAATAGAAGTCGACCTTGTCGAGATAGTGGATGTCCTCGATCCCGGCCTTGCCGACGGCACGGCGCTCCTCGTTCTCGCGGAGCAGGCCCAGCGCCGGTCCCTCCTCGGTGCCCGCCGCGTTGCCGCCGCCCTCACCTCGGGTGATCGTGACCACGCCGGTGCGCACGTGGTCGAACTCCTTCCACTGTCCGTACGTCGACAGGCCACCGGCCTCGTCGTCGGGGTGGGCGCCGACGAACAGCACGTCCAGCGCGCCCTTGGCAGGTGAGCCGCCGGTGTGCGTTGCTTCGGCATGTGGCGCGCCGGAGCGCGGGGCGGCCGTCTGCGCCTGCGCGGGGAGCGCGGCGAGGCCGGCTCCCACGAGCAGCGCGGACAGCATGACGGGTAGGGCCAGTCTTCGCATCGACTCTCCTGTTTCGGTCGTTACTCCTTGATTGCCCCCGAGAGCATCCCCGCGATGAAATGCCGCTGAAGAAAGACATAGACGATCACCACCGGGGCGGCGACGATGAGCGCGCCGGCCATGAGCAGCGGATAGTCGGTCTGGTGCTGTCCCTGGAAGAACGACAGGCCGAGCGGCGCCGTCCGAAGCCCCTCGTCGGAGTTGATGATCACCAGCGCGAGCAGGAACTCGTTCCACGTCCACATGGCGGTCAGGACCACCATGGTGAGGATCGCCGGCCGGCCCACGGGCACGAGGATCCGCCACAGCGTTGACCAGCTCGACGCCCCGTCCATGCGGGCCGCCTCGATCAGCGAGCGGGGCACGCTGCGGAAATAGGCGCGCATCCAGAAGGTGCCGAACGCCACCGACTGCGCGATCTGCGGCAGCATCAGCCCGGGCAGGGTGTTGTCGAGGTGCAGGCTGCGCAGGTCGAAGTAGAGCGGGACCACGACGGTCTCACTGGGGATCATCAGCCCGGCGAGGAACAGGTAGAACAGCGCGTTGGCGCCGGGGAAGTCCATGGTCCCGAGCGCGTAGCCCGACATGATCGACAGCACGGTGGCGACGAGGACCACGCCGACGGCGACGGCGAGGCTGTTGCGCATGTACGTGCCGAAGTGCCCCTGCCGCCAGGCCTCCCCGAAGGTGGACAGGTCGAGGTCGGGCAGGTGCAGCGCCTGCGCCGCCACGGCCACCAGCGGGAACAGGGCGAACACGGAAAACACGCTCAGGACCGTGTAGTTGAAGATCCGTTCCGTACGGCCGCTCGTCATGGCCGGCCCTCCACCAGCCGGCCGACCCCCACCGTGACGGCGAAGGCGAGCACGGCGATCATGACCCCGATGGCGCAGGCGAGCCCCACCTCACCGGTGTTGAACGTTCGGTTGTACACCTCGTACGCGGGCACCTTGGTGGCGTCGCCGGGTCCGCCGCTGGTGGTCAGATAGATCAGGTCGAAGTTCCGCAGCGCCGCGATCGTCGTCAGGGTGAACGCCACCGACAGCTCGCGGCGGAGCGCGGGGAGCGTCACCGCGAAGAACTCCCGCAGGGGGCCGGCGCCGTCCACGCGCGCGGCCTCGTACAGCTCCTGGGGGATCTTCTGCACGCCGGCCGCGAACAGCACCATGGCGAGGCCGATCTCGACCCAGGTGCCGACGAGGCCGACCGACGGCAGCGCGAACGTGAAGTCGCCCAGCCACCCGCGGGACCAGTCGGGCAGGCCCAGGCCGTGGAGGAACCGCAGGACCCCGTTGATCGGCCCGTTCTCGGAGTACACCCACTGCCAGCCCACCGCGACCGCCACCATCGCCACGACCTGGGGCAGGAACATCACCGTGCGGAAGAACGTCAGGCCGCGGATCTTCGTACGCGACATCGCCGCGACGAGCACGAACGCGATGCAGCAGGGCAGCACCGCATAGAAGATCACCAGGATGAGGGCGTGCAGGAACGCGCCGCGCAGGACGGGATCGGTGAAGGCCTGCCGGTAGTTGGCCAGCCCGGCCCAGGTGCCGGTGCTGAGGCCGTCCCAGTGGAACAGCGAGATCCACGCACCGTGCAGCAGCGGCCAGAGCAGGAAGGCGGCATAGATCACCAGCGCCGGCAGGACGTACAGCCAGCCGATCCGCCGGGGTTCTCCCGGCCCTCCGCGGCGCGTTCTGGTCACTTCTTCTTCAGGAAGTCGGCGTAGTCCTTCTGGGCCTTCTCGAGCGCCTCCTGCGGTGTGGCCTTGCCGCCGATCAGCTCCTGCAACGCGCCGCCGAGGACGTCGGGGAAGGTCGGCGTGGCGTTGTCGAGGTACGGAGTGAGGCCGTCGCTCTGGCTGACCGCGTCCCAGGCCGCGAAGATCTCCTTCTGCAGCGCCGACTCGGGCTGCTTCGTCGGGGGCTTCAGCGCGGGGAGCAGACCCTGCTCGGTCGCGATGTCCATGGACTCGGGCGAGGTGATGAAGTTGACGTAGGCGGCGGCCACGTCCGGGTGCTTGGACTTCGAGGTGATCGAGAACGGCAGGCTCTGGCCGCCCATCGTCACCGAGGCTCCGCCGGCCTGCGCGGGCGGCGGCAGCATGAAGCCGACCTTGTCGCCCATCGCCTTCTCGAGATCGACGGCGAACCACGTGCCGCCGATCAGGAACACGCCCTGGCCCTTGCCGAAGTTGACCGGCGAGTCGTCGTACTTCACGGAGTTGGCGTTCTTGGTGAGGTATCCCTGCTTGACCCAGTCGGACAGCTTCTGCGCCGCCTGGACGTTGGGTCCGTCGGTCCAGGACCCGCCACGGCCGAAGAACAGGTTGCGCACCGCGTCCTTGCCGGCGATCTGGTCCTGGATCACGCCGAAGTCATGGATCGCCGGGAACTTGTCCAGGTTGCCGAAGGCGATCGGCAGCTCGCCCTTGCCCTTGGCGGTGGCGAGGGCGCTCTCGAACTCGGCCCAGGTCTTCGGCTGCTGGATGCCCAGCTCGGACAGCTTGGACTTGTTGTAGTAGACGCCGACGATCTCACCCTGGAGCGAGACGCCGTACAGGCTGCCGGAGCCCAGCGTCCGGCCGTCGGTGGTGACGCTGTTGGTCTCGATCAGCCCCTTGGGGAACCGCTTGCGCCAGCCGTACACGCTGTCGTAGGCGTCGAGCGGCAGCAGCATGCCGGCCTTCACGAAGGCGCCCATGACGGCGTAGCCCTGGTTGGTCTCGACGACGTCGGGCGGGCTGTCGCCGGACAGCGCCAGGCGGAGGGTCTTCTGCAGGTCGGGGAACGATCGCGCGACCCTCTTGATCGTGACGTTGGGGTACTTCTGCTGGAACGCGGTGTTCAGCTTCTCCATCTGCTCGTTCTGGCCGCCGCGGACCTCCTGGTCCCAGACGGTCAGCGTGACGTTCCCGGCCTTGGCGATGTCGGTGTTGACGGCCGCGGGCGTCTTCGCCGCCGGTCCGGCGTCGTTGCCCGAGCCCGGCGCACAGGCGGTGGCGAGAGTGGCGAGCACCGCCACCCCGAGCGCCGCCCCTCGCCTGATCAGTTTCGGCATGTCGTACGGCTCCTTCTGGTCGATTCACCCGGTCCCGCGGCGTGACCCGTGGTCGGTCGCGCGAACAACTGCATGATCACGGCGGGGGAGTGAACTGGGGGAGATGGGCGGCGTGCGCCGTGAGGCCATCGTGGAGGATCTTCTCGGCGGTGCGCATGCTCGTGATGAAGGGGTGGGCCATGAGGGCCCGCAGGGCGATGCGTTCGTCACCGGTCGCGGCGGCGTCCGCGGCCAGCCGTTCGTACTCGTGGATCGCGTGGGTGAGGCCGCGCACGGCACGCGGGAGCTCGCCCATGACCAGGGGCGTCGGGCCCTGGCGGCCGACGACCGACGGCACCTCGACGATCGCGTCCGGCTCCAGCGACGCGACGGCGCCCTGGTTGCGGGTGTTGACGATGAACCGGCGCCGTTCGTCGCGGGCGATGGCGCAGATGACGTCGACGGCGAACTCGCCGTGCTCGCCGCCACCGCGGTCGCGGCTCGGGTCCGGATCGTCCTTGCCCGCCTCGGCGGCGACCTGTGCGTAGTAGCCGGGCAGCATGGCCATGATGTCCTGCGCCCGGGTGGTTCCGCCGTCCCGGAGCCCCGCCACGACCTCGTCGTGGAAGAAGTAGTACTTCGAGTAGGAGTTGACCAGCAGTCCGAGCGCCTTGCCCGCCTCGGCCATCCGGGCCGGATCGCGGTGCGGCGTCGCCTCTCCCTGCGCCGCCGAGCCGGCCAGCCGGTCGGCGATGTCGATCTCTTCGCCGTTCAGCCGGACTCGCTCGGCCCAGGTGCCGTGGTTGGTGCCGATCCAGTCGATCTCCAGCCCCTCGACCGGCAGCCCGAGCAGCTCCGCCCACGTCTCGGTGTCGCCGACCCACTGGTCGCAGAGCCCGATGATCTTGGCGTCGGAGTAGCGGGCCACCGCGTCGGTGACGACGTTGGTGGGGTTGGTGTAGTTGAGGATCCACGCGTCCGGCGCGACCTCGGCGAGCGTGCGGGCGATCTCGAGCAGCACCGGTACCGACCGGCAGGCCATGAGGAATCCGCCGGGGCCCACGGTCTCCTGGCCGACGACGCCGTACTTCAGCGGGATCGACTCGTCCAGGTGCCTGGCGGCGAGCCCGCCGGGGCGGAACGTGGTGAACACGAAGTCGACACCGTCGAGCGCGCGCTTGAGCTCGGTCGTCGAGGTCACCGTGAACTCGGCGCCCCGGGCGGCGAACATGTTGCGAGCCAGCCGGGTCATGACCTCGAGGTGGCCCGCGTCGAGATCGTAGAAGACCAGTTCGGCGCCGGCGAGGTCGTCGGCTCTGTGCAGCAGGCCGCGGATGACCCCCGGCATGTACCCGCTGCCGGCGCCGATGACGGCGATGCGGATCGTCATCGCCCGCGTCATTGGTCTCCTCGCAGGGTGGGCTCGGCCCGGGTGATGGCGTTCTCGGCGGCCTCGGGGATGAAGGGCACGACGAAGGCGTACTCCTCCAGGCGCGAGTCCGGCACCTCGCCCGACTCGCCGAACGACGCGATCTCTCCCCAGCAGGGCGAGCCCAGTGAGCCGCTGTAGTGCCGCACCGACAGACCCGCGCACAGGTTCGCGAACTTCAGCCGCTCGTGCAGCGGCAGCCCGGCGAGGGTGCCGAAGACGAAACCGGCGGCGAAGACGTCGCCCGCGCCGGTGGGGTCGAGCGCCTCGACCGGCAGCGCGTCGATCTCGGCCCGCTCGCCGGTGATCGAGTCCAGGGCGATGGCGCCGCGCGCGCCGCGCTTGACCACGACCAGCGGCACCCGGCGCGCGAGGGACTCGAGCGCTTCCTCCGGGGAGGTCGACCTCGTGTAGGCCATCGCCTCGACCGCGTTGGGCAGGAAGACGTCGACGTGCTCCAGCCGGTCGAGCACCTCGGTCGACCAGGTCTCCGCGGGGTCCCAGCCCACGTCGGCGAAGACCTTGGCGCCCGCCCGGCGCATCGTCGTGGCCCACTCCGGCACCGGCCGGTCGATGTCGACGAAGCAGGTGCGGGCCCACGGAGCGGTCGGGAAGAGCTCGCGAGCCGACGCCGGCGTCGGCTTGGTGTAGGTGATCATGCTTCGGTCCGAGTCGTACGCCAGCGAGACCGTCACCGGCGTGGGCCAGCCGGGGACTCGGCGGGACCGGCTGAGGTCGACGCCCTCCTGTTCGGACAGGGTCCGCCAGAGGTACGACCCGAACATGTCGTCACCGAAGCTGGCGGCGAGGCCGACTCTCAGCCCGAGCCGGCTCATGGCGACGGCGATGTTGGCGATGCCGCCCGGTGCCGAGCCGAGACCGTCGGTGACCAGCTCCGTGCCGGGCGGCGGCAGGCCCGGCAGCCCGGTGAAGATCATGTCCATGAAGACCTGGCCGGTGAGGAAGACGTCGAGTTCGGCGCCGTCGTCGTCGCCGTGGAGCCGCTCGCCCACGACCTTCCGCTCCGCACAGGGATCGCCGGTGAACGGCTCAGGCGGCCGGCCCGGTGGGGAGGGCTCTTCGGCCGGTGGGGGTGGTGTTGCGGGCTGCGCGGACCCTGCTCCGTTCAGAGTGACCGTCATTGGGCATCTCCCGGTGGGGCATGGTGATCGTCCGGTTGAGACGTTACTTATCACAGGGCGATATTTGTCACGTTCCAAAGGTAGCTGTGACCATATCTTGTCCAACATCCGCATTTGACCACATGTCATGTGACGTACAGCCATAATCCGGGCTGAGTCAGGGATGCCCCAGGTCAGACACGTTTCGGGTCGTGCTGAAGGGGGGAGGGCGGCTACAGGGAGGCGTATCCGACCCAAACCTGATCACTGAGTCCCGCCGGGGACGGCCGAGGCCCAGTGGGAGTACCGGACGGCTCGCCAGGGCGAGCGGCCTTCGTGAATTCAACCGTAATTGGGCATGGCCTACCGGCGACCACGCTGTTCAGCCTCCGCGCCTTCCCAGGGTGGGTCCGCCCTGACGGTGACCGAGCCGATATGGCGAGCCCCGTAGACGATCCGGGCCTCGCAGCGCCATGGCCCTGCGGCCGTGCGGTCGAGGCCTCTGTCCGACCGCCTTGCGCGGGCACCGAGGAGGACATGATGAAGGCAGTCGTTTACCACGGACCTCGCGACGTACGGGTGGAACAGGTCCCCGATCCGGGCATCGAGGCGCCGTCCGATGTCATCGTCAAGATCACAACCACCAACATCTGCGGTTCCGACCTGCACATGTACGAGGGCCGCACGACCATGGAGCCGGGCCGGGTGCTGGGGCACGAGAACCTGGGCGAGGTCATCGAGACCGGCGACGCGGTCGAACGACTGCACGTCGGCGACCGGGTCTGCATGCCCTTCAACATCGGCTGTGGCTACTGCAAGAACTGCGAATGCGGGCTGACCGCCTACTGTCTCACGCACAACCCCGACGGCTTCGGCGCCGCCTACGGCTTCGCCGGCATGGGCCCCTACAGCGGCGGGCAGGCGGAGTATCTGCGGGTGCCGCACGCCGACTTCAACTGCCTGAGGCTTCCTGAGGGCAGGCAGAAGGAGACGGACTACGTCATGGTCGCGGACATCTTCCCCACCGGCTACCACGCCACGCAGCTAGCGGGGGTGCAGCCGGGTGAGTCCATCGTGATCTTCGGTGCCGGCCCGGTCGGCCTCATGGCCGCCTACTCGGCGGTCATCAAGGGCGCGGACAAGGTGATGGTGGTCGACCGGCACCCCGATCGGCTCCGGCTGGTCGAGGAGATCGGCGGCATCCCGATCGATGACGCCAAGGCCCCGCCCGTGGAACAGGTCCTCGACCTGACCGGGGGCCGGGGCGCCGACCGGGGCTGCGAGTGCGTCGGCTACCAGGCGCACGACCCCGAAGGCGCCGAACAACCCAACATGACCCTGAACAGTCTCGTGCGCTCGGTGCGATCCACGGGAGTGTTCGGCGTGGTGGGCGTCTTCGTGCCGGAGGACCCGGGCGCGCCCGACGAACTCTCCGAGCACGGTCAGATCGTGTTCGACTACGGCCTCTTCTGGGCCAAGGGACAGGGCATGGGGACCGGCCAGTGCAACGTGAAGGCCTACAACCGCCACCTGCGTGACCTGATCGCCGACGACAAGGCCCGGCCTTCTTTCGTGGTCTCCCACGAGCTGCCGCTGGACGAGGCCCCCGAGGGCTACCGGCACTTCGACGCTCGCGACGCGGGCTGGACGAAGGTGGTCCTGCACCCCTGAACGCCTGAATGCGGGGTGAGCAGTCAGCTCTAGGCGCCGTGCCGAGGGGCCCGCCCGGCCCCTTGGCCGGCCGGCGGGATCCGAACGGCGATCTCCCCGCTGAGCCCGGTACCACCGGACAGGTCGAGGTCGTCACCGCTCCAGAACCGGCCGGGGTCGTACCAGTTGGGCCGCCGGTCCCCGGGCAGCAGGCCCATGGACTGATAGGCGACCGCGACGACCTCGGCGCAGAAGGCGGTCTCGAGGTCGCCGTCCCTGGCCCGCCGCCTGATCGGCATGCGCCCGCGCGCCCACCGCGTGGCGAGCCGTGCGGTGGACGGGAAGGGCGTGCCGTCGAGGCGGGCGATCGTGCGCAGGACCGAGTTCTCCATCTCCCGGGACACCGGGCGGTCGAGCTGGCGCAGCCACGCTCGCTGGCCGTACCTGTTGGCCCAGACGAGCACCGCCTCGCGCAGGTCGTGCAGTTGGGCTCCACGCTGATGGGTGCCTGACCACAGGTCCGGCAGCGACCGGCCGAGTTCGGCGTGCCACATCAACGGCGGCAGATCGTCGATGACGACGGACATGCCGACGTGGTTGACCGGGCTGTTGGTCGTCATCTGGATGGCGCGGTCGGCCGCCGTCCGGCCGCGGAACAGCCAGACATCACCGGTGCGGGTCAGGTCGAGAGCCTCGTCGAGGGTGATGCTGCTTTCGGCCATGGCCCGTAGCCTAGGCGGATGCGATGGTGGAAGGTCATGGGACTGGCTGGGTTCGTCGGCGTCGCCGCGACCGGAGTGGTGATCGCGCGGGCCGAGCGTCGCCGCCGGGCGTACACGCCCGATCAGATCAGGGAGCGTCTGCACTCCCGCCTCGACGAGGCGACGACCGAGCAGCCGGCCGGAGACTCCTCCGGCTCCTGAATTTCGGTTTGCCCAATTCACTGGTTTCTGCAGTTACAGCGCGCCTGTGAGAATCTCGCGAATTCGCGTGACTCCACCGTGATTTTCTGTGCTGAATATCACGTTGACGGATTCGATTCTCACCGAGAGTGAGCGCCCTGTGTCAGGTGCGGCACGGGCGTGAGCATGCTCCTTCCGGTCCTTCGGCCTGTTCCGCTGGGAACCGCGCAGGTCGGACGGCCTGGTGCGGGTCGCCGCGCGACGTCTCGCCAGTCGGCGGTCATATCAGGCAAAGCGCCCGTATGCCCTATGACCCTAATGAACAGCGACAAACGCCTACAGAATTATGGTCACCTCAAGTAGTTAATAGGGCTTTATGACGGGCCGTGGATATGCCAATCTGTTTGCCCTATCCAGGCCGACGCGCGTACCGATAGCCGGAGAAAAGCACCGAGAAGGGGTTTTGTGTCGATGTGCCTCCGCAGGAGTCGGGCCCTATGACCCGGGAAAGCCTGCGCCTGCGTGTGGCGCGCTGGCTGGAACCGTCCGTCGGGCAGGCCCCGCCCACCATCGAGCCGGTGCGCCCCTCCGACCCAGGGTTCGGCGACCCGCGGTCTGCCGACCCAGGGTCGGCCGGCCCGCGGTCTCTCCCCGCGCAGCCCGTGAACGCATGGCCGGAGATCTGCGACCGGTACGCCCTGCACTTGCTCGGCCTCGCCGAACAGCTGCGCCCGGCGATGGACTCGCTGGAAGGGGACGAGGAGGATCCGGACCGTCTGCAGCTGCTCTATCAGGTCGATCACGCCGTCACCCGGATGCGCCGGGCCGCCCGGGACATGCGGATCCTCGTCGGCCGCGAGGACCCGCAGATGAACGGCTACACCTCCTCTCTCGTCGACGTGCTCAGGGTCGCGGAGTCCTCCATCGAGCTGTACAGCCAGGTCTCCATCGGGAAGATGGTGGATCTCGCCGTGGTGGCGTACGCGGCCGAAGACGTCGCGTCGCTGCTCGCCGCACTGCTCGACAACGCGACACGGTATTCGCCGTCCACCGTCACGGTCAGCGCGCATCTGCTCGACAACGGCGGCGTCATGCTGCGGGTCGAGGACACCGGCATCGGCATCGCCCCCGAGCATCTCGCGGTGCTGAACGCCGTGCTGGCCGGGCCGGTGCCCGAGGTCGACGAGCGCACCGGCACGCACACCGGTTTCCCGCTGGTGCACCGGCTGGCCGGAAAGCACGGCCTCGGCGTTCGCCTCGCCTGCCGTACGCGGTCCGGCCCGAACGGTTCCGGCGGCACGATAGCGATGGTCGCCATCCCGGCCGATCTCCTGTGCGAGATCCCTGACGAGGCCCCCGCCATGGGGCGCGAGGCCGGGCCGGCCCCGGCGCCGCGACCGGTCTCGTACGGTGCGCCCGAGACCGGCGCGGGCACGCGAGGCCACGGTGAGCCGGCCCGCCTCACCGTCGCCGGCGGGGCCGCCTCCGCGCCCGCCGGGCCGAACAGGGCCGGATCGCCGGCCGCATCACCGGCGGTGTCTCCCGGCGCTCTTCCCCGCCGGGAGCGTACGAGCCTGCGCGGCGTCGCGAAGCCGGCACCGGCTTCGGGCCCGTCCGCCGCCGCGCCCGAAGCCTCCGCCGCTCGCCGCTCCTTCGCCGAGGACCTGAGCGCGTTCGCTGCGGGTGGCGCTGCGGGTGGCGCGGCGGGTGACGAGCCGGATGACGAGGCGGGCGGCATCGCCCCCGAACCGGCCGGTGAGCCGGTCGACGGCGGGCTGGACGCGGCGGACGGCCGGAGCGTCGTGTTCCGGGGCGCGAAGCGCTCTGCCGAGGACGGCGCGGACGGCGAGGACGGCCCGGTGGGCCCGGAAGATCAGGTGCGAGGATGACCGTCGGCGGTGCAGCGGTTCAGCCGCGCGAACCACAGGACTTCGGCTGGTTGATGAACAACTTCGCCGCGTCGACGCCGGGGGTGACCCACGCCCTGATCGTCTCCTCTGACGGGCTGCCGCTCATCGGCTCCAGCGGAGTGGCCGCGGACGTGGCCGACCCTCTGGCCGCGATGACCAGCGGCATGATCAGCCTGGGGCACAGCATCGCCGGACTGGTCGGCGAAGGCGGCTGTGACCAGGTGATGTTGAAGTTCGCGAGCGGGCACTTCCTGTTCATGGCCATCGGCAGCCTCGCCGGGCTCGCGGTCCTCGTCCAGGAGGGCGCCAATCTCGGGGTGGTCGCACACCGCATGGCGCAGCTCGTGGACAGCGTCGGGCACGTGCTCACCCCCCGCATGCGCGACGATCTGCGCCGCCTGTCCGCCGGACACGGCGTGTCATGACCGTACGGCGACCCGAAGCGAGAGAGCGACCATGACGGGCAACCCCTGGGTGCGGCCCTACGTGCTGACCGGCGGACGGACACGCACGCGGCAACACCTGTTCGTGCACACCTTGATATCGGTGCGGCACTATGACCCATCGTTCGCGGCGCGTCTGCACCCGGAGGCCCGGTCGCTGTACGAGCGGGCCCGCACGTCGACCGAGTCGGTCGCTGAACTGTCCGCGCACTGCGGTGTCCCCCTCGGCGTCACGCGGGTGCTGCTGGGCGACCTGGCCGCCGCGAACTGGGTGCGCGTCCTTCCGGAGAACTACGCCTCTCCGTACGACCCGAGTCTCCTGAAGAGAGTCATCCATGGCCTACGCCAGCTCGCCTGACGGCCCGCCGCCGCGGCTCACCTCGGTCAAGCTCGTCGTCGCGGGCGGCTTCGGCGTCGGCAAGACCACGTTCGTCGGCGCGGTGTCGGAGATCCCGCCGGTCAACACCGAGGCGTGGATGACGCAGGCCGGCAAGACGGTGGACCCGGTGAACCCGAGTGACACCAAGACCACGACGACCGTCGCCATGGACTTCGGCCGGATCACCCTCGCGAGCGACCTGGTGCTGTACCTCTTCGGCACTCCCGGCCAGCCCAGGTTCTGGCCGATGTGGGACGACCTGTGCCGAGGGGCGAGCGGCGCGCTCGTCCTGGTCGACACCCGGCGGCTCGACGTGTCGTTCGCGGCCGTGAACTACTTCGAGAACGACTCCGACGTTCCGTTCATCGTCGCCGTCAACCTGTTCGACGGCCTGCAGACCCATCACCTGGGCGACGTGCGCGACGCGCTCCGGCTCCCCGAGCATGTCCCGCTGACCACGTGCGACGCACGTGACAGGGGGTCTGTGGTGCAGTCGCTCACCGCCGCCCTGACCTACACGATGCAGCGCACCTCCGCCGGCGAGCAAGGCGCGCTGGCCAGATAACCGGCTCTCAGCAGGAGGTAACGATGCGAAAGATCCTTATCGTGGGCGCCGGTCAGGGCGGACTTCAACTCGGGTTGAGCCTGCTCGGCGTGGGCTACGACGTGACGATCATGTCTGCGCGCACCCCCGAGGAGATCCGGGCCGGTCGCGTCACGTCGACGCAGTGCATGTTCTGGCCGAGCCTGCAGATCGAGCGCGATCTCGGGCTGAACCTCTGGGAGGACCTGGGGCCCAAGATCGTGGCGCAGGGTCTCACGGTGGCCGCCTCGCCGGGGACGGCCGCGTTCGACTTCATCGGGCCGTGGGACGACTTCGCCCAGTCGATCGATCAGCGGGTCAAGATGGCGGGCTGGCTGGAACTCTTCGAGTCCAGGGGCGGCAAGGTCATCTACCACGGGGTGATGACCTCCGACCTGGCCGGTCTGGCGAGCCTCTACGAGCTGACGATCATCGCCGCGGGCAAGGGCGAACTGGTCGAGCTCTTCGACCGTGACGCCTCGAGATCACCGTACGACCGCCCGCAGCGCATGCTGTCGGCCATTTACGTCCACGGCATGACGCCGGTGCCCGAGCATCCCGAGCCGTACGTGCGGATCACCGCCTTCCCCGGCATCGGGGAACTGTTCTACATGCCCGGTTACACCACCACCGGGGCGTGCGGCATTCTGCTGTGGGAGGCCGTGCCCGGTGGGCCGCTGGACTGCTGGGACGACCGGCCGGGTCCCCAGGAGCACCTCGACCGCACGCTGCGGATGATGCGCGAGTACGCGCCGTGGGAGTACGCCAACTGCGTCGACGCGGTGCCGACGGACGCGCGGTGCACTCTGGTGGGCGGATACGCCCCGGTGGTCCGGCACCCGGTCGGCCGGCTGTCCGCGACCGAACTCGTCCTCGGCATGGCCGACGTCGTCGTCGCCAACGACCCGGTGACCGGCCAGGGCGCGAACAACGCGGCCCACTGCGCCGCCATCTACCACGAGTCGATCGTCGGCCACGGCGACCGGCCGTTCGACGCCGACTGGATGCAGCGCACCTTCGATGACTACTGGGCGTACGCGGGACACGTGACCGCCTACACCAACATGATGCTGGGGCCGCTGCCCGAGCATGTGCAGCGCGTCCTGGGGACGGCCGCCCAGAACCCGGTCGTCGCACACCGGTTCGCCTACGGATACGCCAATCCCACCGACTTCCAGAACTGGCTCATGGACGCCGAGAAGGCCGACGCCTACCTGAGATCGGTGACTCCCGGGGCGTAGGCGCCGAGGTCAGCGGACGGCGCCGGGGGCATCGGAGCCGGCGGCGTCAGGCTCCGGGGCCGTCAGGGTCGGGGAGATCGGCGTCGTGCACGAGCAGGGCCACCTGCACCCGGTTGTTCAGCTCCAGCTTGGTGAGCAACCGGGACACGTACGCCTTCACCGTCGCGATGCTGATCATCAGCTCGGCGCTGATCTGGCCGTTGGTCCTTCCCTGGCCGACGAGCCCGGCCACGGCGCGCTCACCGTCGCTCAGCCGGGCCAGCGACGCCCTGGCCCGGGCGCGCCGCGGGTCGACCTTGGCCGCCGCCACATAGGACATCATCTGCCGCATCACCGTCGGCGACAGCATGGGCTCGCCCGCGGCGACCTGGCGGATCGCCCGTACGATCTCGGGCGGCGGGGTGTGCTTGAGCAGAAAGCCGCTGGCGCCCACGCGCAGCGCCCGCAGCACATGGTCGTCGGAGTCGAACGTGGTCAAGATGATGACCTCCGGAGGGTCCCGCCGCGAGCGCAGCAACTCGGTGGCGGCGAGACCGTCCATCCGCGGCATCCGGATGTCCATGAGCACCACATCGGGCCTGTGCTCGTTCACCGCGCCGATGACCTCGGCGCCGTCGGCGACCTCGGCCACGACCGAGACGTCGGGGGAGCCGGCGAGCATCATCGACAGGCCGGCCCGTACGAGCGCGTCGTCGTCGACGACCAGGACGCGGATCGGAGAGCTCATCCCCACCACGGTAGTCATGCCACAGGGCGGAGGCCATCGGCCATGTGGCCAGAGATCGTCGACCATCGTCTATCGGCCCGGTCCGTGGCGCCGGCCCGCCGACCCGGGCGGCCGCGCCGCCCCTCCTACGGGGGGTCGGCCGACGGAACACGGTCGCAGGGGCGCGCTCCGGCCGGAGCACGCCCCTGCGCTGCGCTTCGCGCTTGTCCCGGTTGTTATTTCTTCACCATCATCCCGCCGGGAATATCGCACCGGTTCACGCCGTCCGTGATCCAGACGGGGTGCTGCCCGGGCGCCTGGGAGACTCGGAACGACATTCGGACATGGCCGTTCTTGTTGATGCGATGCGGGGCGGCGACCTTCTGCCCCTCTATCCAGAGTTGGGCGTTCTTCTTCGGCCGTAGTCCGGTGCCGAGCGCCTGTATCTCTGTGCCCTTTCGGACGTGGTTCGGCGCCTTCAGCGAACAGGCCATGGTCTTGGCGGCCGAATGCCCGTGCTCGCCGACGGCGGTGCGATCGGCGTGTTCGTCAGGCCATACGATGCCGGCGCTCGGCGATGCTGTGAGCGCGAGCGTCGCCGGCACGGTGAGAAGCGTGAATATCGTGAGTCTGGTGCTGAGCGCTGGATGTGCCATTTCTTCTTCCTTCGGCTAGACCAGTGAACCGGCCACTTCTATGGAGAAGTCGGGCATTTAGGATATGCCTCACGTGAAAACCTTGAACCTCTTTCTCTGGCGACCCGCGCGGAACTCAATAGCGGCGTCTCCACTCTTGAATTCGGCGGCATGCGCCGTCAAGGAGCGGGGTCCCAGGGGTTAAGCGCTTATTGCACTTATTTGATGAGGCGCCGACACACGCTCAGCCGCGCGGGCGGACCTGTCCGTCCGCCACGACGAGCCCCGCCTGCGGGCCGCCTTCGCCACAGTTCGGGCCGTTCGGGAAGGCGCCCTCGGGGGTCACCGTCAGACGCCGGTGCAGGAGCCGTCCGCCCGAGGAGTCGCGCAGCACCAAGGTGACCTCGACCGGCTTCTTCGGCAGGCCGGGAGCGGCGCCGAAGCCATGCTGGCCACCGGTCCGCTCGGCCGCGACCCCGCATGTATCCTCTGGGCGGTCTCCCGCGCAACTCTGGCGCCCGGCCCTGGTGGACGGGCTGAGATGGATCACCGGGGTATGACACACCCCGTCCCAGCAGATCTTCATCGTCGCACTCGCCACCTTGGCGGCGAAGGGCGGTTCGATCTCCAGTCCGACCCCTACCGGAGTGCCGACCGCGGTGCACTCCATGCCCGACCCGGTCAGGGACCCGCAGGCGGTGAGGGCGCTCACCGTGGCGACGACGGCCATGACCTTCGCGCGGCGATGCATACGACATAGACGCACGAGTCTCTCCGGCGGTTCGCGACGCGGGCCGGCAGGTGCGTACCGGCCGGGCCGGGCTCGCCGACCCGAGTCCACATTGACTCGGTATCCCGGGGTAAATCCAGGTTATAGCGAATTCGGGGGCGATCTGCTCACCCCGGTGACCGTGGACCGGGAGGCGAGATAGGGGGCATCGGTGGGCGAACAGGGCATGGAGACCGGGACCGTACCCCAGCCCGGTCGGTTGTCCGGGGGTGGGCTCACGGTCGGGGTGGAGGAGGAGTTCCTGCTGGTCGACGCCGTCTCGCGCCGGACCGTCGCGGGCGCTGCCGACGTGCTGGCCCGGGTGGCCGAGGTCACGCCGGGCATGATCGGGATCTCGTACCACCCCGAACTGCTCGGCACCCAGGTGGAGGCCACGACCGGGATCTGCACAGAACCGGCGACCCTCCGGCGTGATCTCTGGGACGCGCGACTGCGGCTGGCCGACGCGGCGCGGGCCGAGGGCCTGCGGCTGGTCGCGTCGGGAACGCCGGTGCTGCGCGGCCCTACACCACCGGTCACCGCGAGTCTGCGGTTCATCCGCATCGCCGAGATGTACGCGGGGGTGGTGGCCGAGTATCAGGCGTGCGGCTGCCATGTGCACGTGGGCGTCGACGACCGGGAGACCTCGGTGGCCGTGGTGAACCATCTGCGGCCGTGGCTGCCGACGCTGCTGGCCCTGTCGGTCAACTCGCCCTTCGACCGTGGCGTGGACTCGGGGTACGGAAGCTGGCGGGTGATCGACCAGGCGAGGTTTCCCGGGGCCGGGGTGCCTCCGTGGTTCCCGTCCGCCGCCGCGTACGACACCCAGGTCGCCCAGTTGATCGACTGCGGTGTGCTCGTGGACTCCTGCATGACCGTCTGGCTCGCGCGGCCCTCGTCGCGGTTTCCGACCGTGGAGGTCAGGGCGGCCGACGCCGCGGCGACGGTGGACGAGGCGGTTCTGCAGGCGGCGCTCGTGCGTGGCCTGGTGCGCACCGCGCTGAGCGAGCTCGCGGCGGGCCGGGAGGCGCCGCCCGTCACCGCACCGATCTGCGCGGCGGCGGTGTGGTCGGCCGCGCGGCACGGGCTCGGCGGGCCCGGCGTGCATCCGCTGCTCGAACGCCCGGTGCCCGCCACCCGGCTGCTGGCCGAGCTGCTCAGGCGGGTCCGCCCGGCCCTCGAGGACACCGGCGACCTGGCCGAGGTGCGAAGGCTCCTCGCCGCGATGGCGCTTCGCGGCTCGGGTGCGGCCAGGCAGCGCCGGGTGGCCGCCGGCGGTCCGCAGGCCGTCGTCGACATGCTGGTGGAACAGACGGTTCGCCGAGAGGAGGGCGCCTGGATCCCGTAGGCCTGTCGTGCCGCCGTAGACCTGCAGCGGAGCCCTGCGGGCGAGAGTGTTTGTCCGGTTTCAACAGGGTAGGGGCCGATCGCACGTTGTTTCCTCCGTGAGGAGTGGAGATGGGCGTCCCGGTTCTCCGCACCGTGACCGCCAGGTCGGGCTATGGCATCCCGGTCACGGTCGTGATCGCGACCAGGAACCGCCGTGACGTACTGCTGCGCACGCTCGCCCGGCTGCACCGGTTGCCGGAACGGCCGGCGGTGATCGTGGTGGACAACGCCTCGACCGACGGCACGGCGGACGCGGTGCGCCTGCTCTTTCCGGACGTCGGCGTGCTGGGGATGTCGCGAGATCTCGGTGCGCTCGCCAGGAACGTCGGCGTACGGGCGGCGAGAACGACCTACGTGGCCTTCAGCGACGACGACTCGTGGTGGGAGCCCGGCGCCCTGCGCCGCGCGACCGAGATGTTCGCCGGCCACCCGCATCTGGGACTGATCGCCGCACGGACGCTCGTGGGCGCCGAGCGCGCGCCCGACCCGATCAACGCGACGATGGCGGCCACGCCTCTGCCCGCCGAGGCGAACCTGCCGGGGCCGCCGGTTCTCGGCTTCCTGGCCGGCGCGTCGCTCGTGCGTCGCCGGGCCTTCCTGGAGGCCGGCGGCTTCAACCAGGTGCTGTTGTTCGCCGGTGAAGAGCGGCTGCTGGCCTACGACCTCGCCGCGCTGGGCTGGGGCCGGTGCTACATCCCCGAGGTCGTGGCGCTCCACGAGCCGCCGCCGAACCTGCCCTCCTCGGCCCGGCGCCACCGGGCCGAGCTGCGCAACGCGCTGCTGGTCGCATGGCTGCGACGGCCGGCGTGGTTCGCGCTGAAGCAGACGGCACGGCTGGCGCGCCGAGGGCTGCGGGACGCCGATTCCCGGGTGGCGCTCGCCGGGGCCGTACGCCGCATGCCGTCTGCCCTGCTGGGCCGACGGCGGCTGCCCCCTTCGGTGGAGGAGGCGGCCAGGCTCGTCGAGGCCCGGTCATGACGCCTGTGCACCGGGGCGTGTGACGGGCGCGGGAAGAGCCCGCTCGGGGCGGTCAACGCCGCACCGTGAACGGGCCGATGGCCAGCATGTCGACCGGCGTGGACCCGAAGAGCTCGAGCGCGTCCCGGATGTCGTCCACGATGGGCCGCCCGGCGGTGTTGAGACTGGTGTTGACCAGCACGGGCAGGCCCGTACGACGCTCGAAGGCGTCCAGCAGCCGGGTCAGCAGCGGCTCCTCCACAGGGTTGACCGTCTGTACCCGTGAGGTGCCGTCGACGTGCACCACGGCCGGGATGCGGTCCTGCCACTGGGCGGCCACGTCGTGAACGAAGAGCATGTACGGGCTCGGGATCGGTCCCCGCTCGAAGATCTCGGCCGCCCGGTCGAGTCGCACCATCGGCGCCACCGGCCGGAACGCCTCGCGTCCCTTGACGTCGTTGAGCCGGTCGAGATTGGAGCGCCTGCCCGGGTGGGCCAGCAGGGACCGGTGTCCGAGCGCCCTCGGGCCGAACTCGCCGCGCCCTTGGAACCAGGCCACGATCCCGTCGGCCGCGAGCACCTCGGCGACGTCCTCGGCGACGTCGGCCGGGCGGGTGAACGGCACACGGGCGCGGCGCAGCGCCGCCTCGACGGCGGCGTCGTCGAACTCCCGGCCCAGGTCGGCGCCGTCCATCGACCAAGCGGGGTCGCCCGCCTCGGAGGCCAGGTGCAGTGCCGCGCCGAGTGCAGTGCCGGCGTCGCCGGCCGCCGGCTGTACCCAGACGTTCTCGAACGGGCCGTAGCGGGCCAGGAAGGAGTTGGCGACGCAGTTCAGGGCGGAGCCCCCGGCCATGGTGAGGAGCCGGTCGCCGGTGCGCTCGTGCAGCCACCAGGTCATGTCGAGCAGGACCTCTTCGAGCCGGCGCTGCACGCTGGCCGCCAGATCGGCGTGCGCCTGGCTCAGAACGAGATCGCCGGTGTCCCCGCCGCCGCACGCAGCGGCTCCCGTGCCGATCCCCGTGCCGATCCCCGTGCCGATCCCCGTGTCGGCCTCCGGCCCGATCTCCGGGCCGGACTCGCCGTCGGCCCGGCCGGGAACATCGCGGCCGATCCGCGGGCGGCGGCGCAGCGACGGGGCCAGCTCGGCCCAGGGGATCGGTTCGGTGACGAACCCGCCGTCGTCGCGCATCCGCACCGCGGCCCGCAGCCGGTCCAGGTGACGCGGTTTGCCGTATGACGCCAGGGCCATGACCTTGTGCTCGTCGGAGGACCTCAGGAATCCCAGATGCTCGGTCAGGTCCTCGTACATGAGGCCGAGCGAGTGGGGCAGCGGCTGGCTCGCCAGCACGGTCAGCGCACCGTCCTGGTAGCGCCCGGACAGGTGCGAATGGCGCTCCCCGCGACCGTCGCACACGAGGACGCTGCACGCTCTGTCGCGCACCGCCAGCGCCGCCGACGCGGCGTGCGCCACATGGTGCGGGACGAACCGCACTCGGCGCGGATCAAGTCCGGGCAGCGCGGTGGCCAGGAAGCCGGGCGCGTGGAAGGCGAACTCGGTGCGCAGCGGGTCCCATGGGTCGTCGAGCCCGGAATCCTCCGCGGGGATCACCAGGGCCGGGTCGTAGGAGAATCCGATCAGGTCGAGTTCGTCGGGGGACAGGCCGGCCTGCTCCAGACACCAGCCGGCGGCCCGCACGGGCTGCTCCCAGGCGGAGAACGGCACGGGCCTTTTTCCATGCTTGCGGCCGCTGAACCGCTCCTCCTCGGCGGCGGCCACGACCTGACCATCGATCACCAGGGCGGCCGCCGGGTCGTGAAAGATCGCGTTGATGCCGAGTACGTGCACGAGACGCCCCCCGTCTCGACGTGCGGCGGGCCCGACAAGGAACCGGCGTGTTCCTCTTCTGCCCTGCCGACGACCTGGTGAAACGGGGTGCTTTCGGTGCCTGCGTGCCGGTTCGCGCATGCGTCCGCCGTGGACGGACCCCGGCTCGGCTCGATCGGCGGGCCGCTGCGCCGCCGCCCGCTAAACCGCGGGGCCCTGAGCCGTAAATGGACTGTCGCGGACGTGGTGAACGTTGTTCAGTGTCCTTCTTGGGGTGTTTGAGGCAAGTCACGTCGGATAGGGGAGAAGTGAGTGTATTTGGTAGGACGATGCATTCGGTGCCCTGAGTGTGGCTGCGGCATGGACCTGGACCGGCCTCTCGGAGAAGCCTGTGCACGGGGGTCATTCCGGCGATCCATCACCTTTCTCCGTGTCGAGGAGAGGCTCTTGATCATTCATATGCTGTCCGGACACGCCGGCCCGCTCGGGCCGGCGGCCGGGCGTGGACGTGCCCGAGCGGGTCCGGCCTCGGCTCCGCCGACGCCCACCTCTGCGATCGGCCGCTCCTTACGGCGACCGGACCGCGGCCGGGCGGTGGGCACATGAGGCGGGGGCCGCTGGTCGTCATCGGCGACACGCTGCTGGACATCGATCTCGTCGGCACCATCGACCGGCTCTGCCCGGACGGGCCCGTGCCGGTCATCGAGGACGTACGGGAACACGCTCGCGCCGGCGGGGCTGGGCTCGTCGCGACCCTGGCCACCCGGCTCGCGGGGCAGAAGGCCGTTCTGATCACCGCGCTCGGTGACGACCGGTACGGCGAGCGGCTGAGAGAGCTGCTCGGCCGGTACGCCGACGTGGTGCCCATGCGGCTGCGCGGTGAGACGGCACGCAAGACGCGGGTGCGGGCCGCCGGGCGGTCGGTGGTCCGTATCGACGAGGGCGACGGCCGGCTGGTGGCCGGTGCGGTCGACGAGGCCGTCGTCGCGGCGGTCGGCGCCGCCGCGGCGGTCCTGGTCGCCGACTACGGCCGGGGCGTCGCGGGCCACCGCGGCCTGCGCCGGTTGCTGACCGAGCTGCCCCCGGGCGTGCCGATCGTGTACGACCCGCATCCGCGGGGCGCGACGCCCCTGCGCGGTGCCCGGCTGGTCACCCCGAACCGGGCCGAGGCGCGTGCCTTCGCCCGGGCCCGGCCGGCCGGCGGCGGCTCGTACTCGCTCGGCCAGGCCGCCGCCGACGCCAGGGCGCTGGTCTCCCGGTGGCGAGCGGCCGGTGTGGCGGTGACCCTCGGCGAGGGCGGCGCTCTGCTCTCGGTCGGCGAGGACATCCCGTTCGTCGTTCCCGCCCCGGCGCTCGGCGACGGCATGGACGCGTGCGGAGCCGGCGACTGCTTCGCCGCCGCGGCGGCGCTGGCGCTGCGGGACGGGTGCCTGCTCACCGAGGCGGTCACCGAGGCCGTCCACTCGGCCTCAGCGTTCGTCGCCTCTGGCGGACCGAGAGGGGCGCTCGCCCGCACGGCCGATCTCGGACATGAGGCCGGGCGCGACGCCTGGGACGTCGTCAGAGCCGTGCGGGAGCGCGGCGGCAAGATCGTGGCGGCCGGCGGCTGCTTCGATCTGCTGCACGCGGGCCATGTCAGCCTGCTGTGCCAGGCCCGTGCCCTCGGCGACTGTCTGGTGGTCTGCCTCAACTCCGACGCCTCGGTCCGCAGTCTCAAGGGGGCCGGTCGCCCGGTGGTCGGCGAGGAGGACCGGGCGCAGGTCCTCGCCGCGCTGGACAGCGTTGACGCGGTGCTGATCTTCGCGGACCGCGCGCCCGGCCGGCTGATCGAGCGCCTTCGGCCCGACGTCTGGGTGAAGGGCGGGGACTACGCGCCCGCCGACCTGGTGGAGGCCGAGACGGTACGCCGGTACGGCGGTGAGGTGGTGCTCGTGCCCTACCTGGACGGCCGGTCGACCAGTCGGCTCGTGGAGCGCACCCGCATGTCCGAGCCGGGCGGGGGCGGTGAGGCCGCATGACCGGTCACGACGTCCGTCGCGCGGTGGTCACCGGCGGGGCCGGGTTCCTCGGCTCCCATCTGTGCGAGCGGCTGCTCCGCGGCGGTGCCTCGGTGATCTGCATGGACAACTTCCTCACCGGCTCACCGCAGAACGTGGCCCATCTCATCGGGCATCCGGGCTTCCGGGTGGTGGAATGCGACCTCACCGGGTTCGTGCACGTCCCCGGCGAGGTCGACCTGGTGCTGCACTTCGCGTCGGCGGCGTCACCGACGGACTACCTCAGGCTTCCGGTCGAGACGCTCAAGGTCGGCGGGCTCGGCACGTTGCACGCCCTCGGGCTGGCGCGGGAGAAGGGGGCCCGCTTCGTGCTGGCCTCGACCAGTGAGGTGTACGGCGATCCGCTCCGGCACCCGCAGCGCGAGGACTACTGGGGCAATGTCAACCCGGTCGGTCCGCGCAGTGTGTACGACGAGGCGAAACGGTACGCGGAGGCGCTCACCACCGCCTACCGCAACAGCCGCGGCGTGCGGTCCGGCATCGTACGGATCTTCAACAGCTATGGTCCGCGCATCCGCCCCCACGATGGACGGGCCATCCCGACCTTCATCCGGCAGGCGCTCGCCGGCGAGCCGCTCACGGTCGCCGGCGACGGCAGCCAGACCAGGTCGATCTGCTACGTCGACGACACGGTGACGGGCATCCTCGCACTCGCGTTCAGCGACCTGCCGGGACCGGTCAACATCGGCCACCCGCAGGAGATCACGGTCCTGGAGCTGGCCGAGACCGTCCGTGACCTGGTGGGTTCGCGGTCGGCGATCACCTTCGTGGACCGCCCGGTCGATGATCCCAGCATGCGCTGTCCCGACACCGCTCTCGCCCGCGAGCGGCTCGGCTGGCGGCCCACCGTGTCGAGCGAGGAGGGGCTGCGGCGCACCATCGACTGGTTCACCGCCGAGCTGGGGCTGGAGCGGGCCGTGGGTACGTGAGACGGGGCACTCGAGGACGCGTCGACACCGAGGTGATCGGGGAGGGGCGCGCGAACAGGCATGATGCACCGCGAGAGGGTAGGGGGAGGACAAGTCGCATTGAACTGATCCTGTGGCGACCAGGGGAAGCATGATGACGCCGTTGAGAGAAACCGTGTGTGAGGGACGGCTTCGTGATCGTTTTCAGCGTGAGGCCCTCCCGTTCCTTCAGCAGATGTACGCGGTCGCGTTCCGCATGACGCGCAACCCGACCGATGCTGAGGATCTTGTCCAGGAGACCTTCGCGAAGGCGTTCGGGTCCTTTCACCAGTTCAAGGAGGGCACGAATCTCAAGGCGTGGCTGTATCGGATCCTGACCAACACCTTCATCAACTCCTATCGCAAGAAGCAGCGGGAGCCGGTGCGCTCGGCGGCCGAGGACGTCGAGGACTGGCAGCTCGCGCGGGCTGAGTCGCATACCTCCAGTGGGCTGAAGTCGGCTGAGGCCGAGGCACTGGAGCATCTGCCGGACTCGGATGTGAAGCGGGCGTTGCAGGATCTGCCGGAGGACTTCCGGATCGCGGTGTACCTGGCCGATGTCGAGGGGTTCGCCTATAAGGAGATCGCCGGAATCATGGGGACCCCGATCGGTACGGTGATGTCCCGGCTGCATCGCGGTCGCCGACAGCTGCGGGGCATGCTGGAGGACTACGCGAGCGGCAGGGTGCTCGCCTGACCGGCCCCGCCGGCGCGGGAAGCCCGGGCGCGGCCGGTCCAGGTCACGGCCGCGCCGGTACTCCGGTCCGTCCCTACTCCGCGCGCTCGGCGGCGACCGCCCGCCATCGCTCCAGGACCAGGGGAAGCTCGTCGTGGACGAAGGCGAAGTAGTCCCGCATGTGGGCGACGCGGTCGCCTGACGGTGTGCCCGGGCCGCCGAGAGCCGTCACACCGTCTTCGGCGAGATCCACGAGGCCCTTGAACAGTTCGTTCTTGGTCGCCGTCGCCTCGTACCAGGCATCGCCCGGCAGCCGGTAGCGGACCAGCCGTGACCCGGGGACCGGCGCGATGGTGCAGTGGCCTGCGGTGTGGCTGCCGGCCGCGCTCGCGGTCGCGTTGTTCGTGCTGCTGCCCGCGCCTGGTCTCGGCGGCGTGGGGGGCTCTGGCGCTGTTCCTGCTGCTTCTCCAGTTCGGCGCCGGACTGCGGCTCAGCCAGAGGCTGCTGGACCTGTCGCCGTTCACCCACATCCCGAAGGTCCCCGGCGGTGACCTCAGCCTGACGCCGCTGATCTCGCTGGGGGCGATCACCGCCGCGTTGACGATCGCCGGTCTGATCGGCCTGAGCCGCCGCGACATCGGCCTGCAGCCCCACCCGGCCTTGCAGCCCCACAAGGCACTGCAGCCACATCTGGCCCTGGAAACGACTCCGGTCAGCCCCGGCGTCCACCCCCGCCGTGATCATGCAGTTATGCGCTGGATGCGGCCTGCGGTACGCGAACAACTGCATGATCACGGCTGGGGAGAGGAGACCCCGCGCGGCCTGTCGTAAACGAACGTTTCGCCGGTTGGAGCCTTGACTGACGTGCGCCGTCCCTCCGAAACCGCATCCCGGAACAGCCGCGGGGAGACCACCGTGATCATGCAGTTGTGCGCGCCAGTCGAGCCACCTTTAGTGGTGATCAAGCAACTCGACATCCCCGGCGATCCACGGTGACCGGTGAGGAGGGAATAACTGCATGATCACGGCAGGGATGCGCTGGGGGAGGCGGCGGCTTCTCGCACCGTCGTGATCATGCAGTTGTGCGCGGGACGGCGGCCGTCGCGCGAGCGGACGTCAGCGGTTGCTTCACTGCGGTTGCTTCACCGGGGTTGTTGCGCTGCGGTTGTTTCACTGGGGTTGCTTCACCGCGCCGGGGCGAGCCCTCGGTGCAGCAGGGCCCGCTCTGTCGCCGTCCATGCCGTCGTGGTGAGCAGGTACAGCGCGGCGGCAAGCGGGACGAAGAGCGCCACGACCACCGTGCCGTAAGGCATGGTGCGCGTCAGCAGCCCCATCGCGCCCGCAGGTGCGCTCCGGCCGGCCCGGCGCGACGACCGCCACGCGACGGCCGCGATGAGGGCGAGCAGACCGAGGCACACCAGGGCCGGCGCCGTGAAAAGGCCGTAGACCGACAACGTGCCCATCACGCTCTGACCGAGGGGCGCGCCCAGCAAAGTGCTCGTGAGCAACGCGTTCTGGTGCCCGGCGATGCTCGCCGATACGAAGAGCCGGTACATGACCATGAAGAACGGCCACTGGGCCAGGGCCGGCAGGCAGCCGCCGAGGAGCTTGGCGTCTTCGACCGCGTACAGCTCACTGATCGCCTCGTGCTGCCGCCGTGGGTCGTTTCCGTGCTTGCGGCGCAACTCGTCCACGCGCGGCTGCAGGCGTAGGCGGGTTCGCTCGGCGCGTGCCTGGCGGACGGCGAGCGGCAACAGCACGGTGCGCAGGCCCAGGGTGAACAGGATGATCGCGGCTGAGGTCGAGAGCTGCCCGGATACCGGGTGGATCGCGGTGGTCAGGGACGTGACGAGGTGGTAGGCGGCGCCCACGGGCGCGTCGAGCACGAGCATGAAGGAACCCTCCGGTGGTGGCTGTGGATCGGCTGGTCGCCGCCGCCGGAGGCGCGTACGCGAGTTGTAGTGCGGTCGAACGCGTGGAGCGTAGGAGCTCAGGCGGCGGTGGCCGCCGCGGAGGGGGCTCTGGGACGGGGACGGCCGGCGGCACCGGGATCGCGCAGCCGCATGCGTCCGGTCCGGGAGGCCCGTCGGCGCAGCGACAGCGCGCGGACGAGCGTCGGGGCGGAGCCGCCCGCACGGCGGGCCGCCGCGGATCGGGAGGCGAGCAGCACCACCAGTCCGGTGACGGCGATCGCCGCCAGCCCGAGCACCGTGTGCGGTGCGGTGACCGGGTCCGTGAGCGACCAGGCCAGGCCGGACAGCCGCAGCAGCGCGGCGATCATCGACCAGGCCATCGGTACGCCCTTCAGTGCGAGTGATCGCGCCGGTCGAGGGACCTGCGGATCACGGCGACTTCAGGAAGGGATGCCATCAAGGACGTCCCGGGGACGTCAAGGGGCTGAGTTGTCGAGTTTCTCCGGGTGGGCTCGGCGGTAGTGCTCGGTCAGGACCTCGCTCGCCTGACCGGGCTTGTGGGCGACAGTGCGTCGGCAGATCTGGCAGCGCACGACCGGAAGACGCGTCACGGTCACCGGGAATCGAGAAGAAGTTGAACTGGCCATCACCCCCATAATGCCAGCTCGTGTGGCACATGCGCACTACCTCCCGGATAAGCATCTCCTGAGTGTCGGCGACGCCGTGATCGTGGCACCCCGCAGATCGGCCACGGGCGACGGCGTGAGCGTCTCGCGGCGGACCGGCGGGCATGGCGGGAGACTCGGTCTCAGGGCCGGCCGCGGGGTGAGCGTAGGCTCGGAGGCACAGCGCCTCGCGGGCTCGCCGTGACAGGGCGGCCACTCCGGTCCCGCTGACGCGGGCCCACCTCGTGGGAGATGGCGAGGCGCCGGAGACCGATCCCTTCGCCGTGTGGCCCGGGTGGTTCCGGGTGGCCTGGTCGGCGCTACGAGGAGGGCGCGCCATGCACATCACCGAGGAGAGTAAGAAGATCGCGGTCACCGGAGCCACGTTGGAGGCCGACGTGGTGGTGCCCGAACAGGCGCAGGGCGTCGTGCTGTTCGCGCACGGCAGCGGCAGTGGCAGGCACAGCCCGCGCAACCGGCACGTCGCCGGGGAACTGCAGCGCGCCGGTCTGATCACCGTACTGGCGGACCTGCTCACCCCGGCGGAGGAGCAGCGCGACGCCTGGACCGGTGAGCTGAGGTTCGACATCGGGCTGCTGACGAGCCGTCTGACGGATCTGACCGACTGGGTGGTGGCCCAGGAGCGCACCCGGGGGCTGGGCGTCGGGCTGTTCGGCGCGAGCACGGGCGCCGCCGCCGCGCTGGCCACCGCCGCGAGGCGGCCAAGCGTGCAGGCGGTGGTGTCCCGAGGAGGCCGGCCGGACCTCGCCGGGGAGGCACTGAGCAAGGTCCTCTGCCCCACCCTGCTGATCGTCGGAGGGCTCGACTCGGTGGTCATCGAGATCAACAGGGAGGCGATGCGGCAGCTGGCGGGCGAGGCCAGCCTCGAGATCGTGCCAGGCGCGTCGCACCTGTTCGAGGAGCCCGGCACGCTGGAGCAGGTCGCCATGCTGGCTCGCGACTGGTTCATCCGCCACCTGCGGCCGGTCGCGCGACCCGCGCGGGAGGCCTGAGCGCGGTGGGGTGACGCCTGAGCCGGACTGGTGAGGCGCGAGCCGGGGGAGGCCCGGCCGGCTGTCGAGCACCCCCGGTCGCGTCAAGACGATCGTTTCGGCGTCTCAGCCGCCTTCCTTCAGAAGCCGGTCGGCGAGCAGTCGCTTGCCCTCTTCGCTGGCCTGGCGGTTCAGCTCCTGCAACTTCCCGAACCACTCGGCGAGTTCCGAGTCGCCTTCGCGCAGGGCGTCGTCCATGTAGGTCTCCAGACGCCAGACGCCCTTCAGACACGCGTGCAGCATCGTGATCAGGTCATAGTGCTTGTCCTTGAGCGCGCTTGCGGGCTGCGACATGATCGGTACCCCCTCACCCGATTAGGTCGTCAATGGGCTGATGCCCGGCATGTTCCGGGATAACCACCGAGCCGTCCCCGCACCGGCCGCTGGACCTCGTGCCTGATCGGCAGCGGCGATCTGGTGTTTCATCGCCAAATAGGGCATATCGCAGGAAACTAGCCGATATAGGGACATTGGAGCTCATCGTGTCCGGACCCCACAGTCTCGAGCGGGTAGTGATCGTCGGAGCCGGTTTCGCGGGATTCCACGCCGCGCGCACGCTCTCCCGTCTGGCCAGGGGCGCCGTCGAGATCGTCCTCGTGAACCCGACCGACTACTTCCTCTACCTTCCCCTGCTGCCCGAGGTGACCGCCGGGATCCTGGAGCCCCGGCGGGTGGCGGTGGCGCTCACGAACAACTGCCCCGGCATCCGGTTCCTGCTGGGCACGGCGTACGGCGTCGACCGAGCGGCCCGCCGGGTGCTCTACCTGGACGCCAGGGGCGATCACCGGTCGCTCGACTACGACCGTCTGGTGCTCGCCGTCGGCAGCGTCAACAAGTTGCTCCCGATCCCGGGTGTCGCCGAGCACGCGTACGGCTTCCGGAGCCTGGCCGAAGCGCTCTACCTCCGTGACCACCTGCTGCGCGAGGTCGAGATCGGCAACGCCACCGAAGACCCCGTGGAGCGCGCGGCCTGCCGCACCTTCGTCGTGGTGGGCGCGGGATACACCGGGACCGAGGTCACCGCCAACGCCCAGTTGCTGACCAAGGACGCCGTCACGCGCTGCCCCGGGCCGGGCGACCAGGAGGTCCGCTGGGTTCTCGTCGACATTGCCCAGCGGCTGCTTCCGGAGCTGGACCTCCGGCTGTCCGAGGCGGCCCACAAGGTGCTGACGAAACGGGGGGTGGACATCCGGCTGCACACCACGGTGGAGGAGGCGACGTCCGGCGGGGTGCGGCTCTCCGGCGGTGAGTTCGTGCCGAGCCGTACGCTCATCTGGTGCGTGGGCGTCCGGCCCGATCCGCTGATCGAGAGCCTGGGCATGACGACGATGCGCGGCCGGCTGGTCGTCGACGCCTACCTCAACGTGCCGGGCCATTCGGAGATCTACGCCTGCGGCGACTCGGCGGCGGTCCCCGACCTCACCCGGCCCGGCGAGGTGACCGCCATGACCGCACAGCACGCGCAGCGCCAGGGCAAGCGCGTCGCCCACAACATCGCCGCCTCGTACGGCCATGGTGAGCGCAAGCCGTACAAGCAACACGACCTCGGCTTCGTCGTCGACCTCGGCGGGACCAGGGCCGCGGCCAACCCACTCGGCGTGGCGCTGACGGGCTTTCCGGCGAAGGTGGTGGCCAGCGGCTACCACCTCATGGCGATTCCGAGCAACCGGCTGCGCATCTGCGCCGACTGGACACTGGAGGCCCTTCTCTCCCGGCAGGTGGTGCAGCTCGGCATGGTGCCGCCGTCGTCCGTACGGCTCGCCGCCACCGCGGAGGCGCCCGCGCCGCCCGGAGCGGTCAGACGGACCGGCTGACCGGCCGGTCGCCCGCGCCGGTGCGCACTGCCCGCGTGGGCCATCCGTACGCGCGGTTCACACGTACGACGCGGTTTCTACCCGTACGGCTCGGTTCATCCGTACGGGTCGGTGTCGCCGGGCGGCGGGGGCCGCACTGGGCAGGCCGGCATCTCCTTGAGCAGGTCGGCGAGCTGGGCGGCGTTGGTCTGGGCGAAGTCGCGATAGCAGTTGTTCATGAGCACGTGGGTGCTCGACGTCTGTCCGGCGAGCTCGCAGACCTTCGGCGCCCATTCCTCGAGCTCCTCCCGCGAGTAGCGGTAGCCGAAGCGCTCGTAGATGTCGCGGCTGGTCCAGCTGTCGCTGCGGCCGTGGAATCGGACGATCTCCAGATCGGCGGTGGCCGCGACCACCGGCGGGATCGAGCACGGGTGGCCCTGCGGCATGTCGACGCAGACGTACGGGATGGCGTACGAGCGCAGGAAGTCCAGGGTCTCCTCCCGGTTCTCCTCACTCATCCAGGTGCGGTTGCGAAACTCCACCGAGATCCGCAGCGGCTCGGCCCGCCGCTTGCACTCGAGGATGTAGAACTTGTTGCGCTTGCCGATCGGGAACCACCGCGGGAACTGGAACAGCACCGCACCGAACTTGCCGGCCTCCCACACCGGCAGCAGCGCCGAAACGAAGCGCTCCCACACCTGTTCGACCACCGCCGGGTCGAGGTCCTTGACGTACAGGTTCTTCTTCGTACCGGCCGGCACCGCCGCCCGGAGGTCCTTCGGCAGCGCGCCGGGGCGGGTCGGGTGACCGGTGAGCAGCGAGAACGCCTTGGCGTCGAAGGTGAAGCGCGGCGGGGTGCGCAGCGCCCACAGTCGCGCGGTCTCCTCGGCCGGCATCGCGTAGTACGTGGAGTCGATCTCGACCAGCGGGAACCGGCTCGCGTAGTGACGCAGGCGCTCCTCGGGGGTCCTCACCTCCGGGGGATACCAGCCGGATTCCAGCAGCGTCTTGTCCGTCCACGACGCCGTACCGACCAGGACCTCCCCCATGTCCTCCACGATAATTCGGCCACCGAGGCGGCCCAAGAGCCGCCGCCGGCCATCGCCCGGCCCTGGCGCACCCGGACCTCGGCAGGGCAGGCTGATCGGCGTCGCCCCATCGGTTCCCGACGAGCCACGGAAGAGACGATGAGCTACGGAATCTTGAACGAGGCATACGAACGTTTCGCCCGTACTGGCCCGGAGTGGGGCGAGGACCAGCTGACGAACCACGGTCCCATGGCGGCCGAGGTGCTCGTACGGCGCGGACACGCCGACGCCGTGCACGGCTGGGTGGATGCGTACGCTCGTCGGCTGGACGACCTTCCGGCGGCGAGCGACAAGATCACTGACCGGACCTGGCACGAGGCGCTGGGCGACGGACGGCGGATCGGCGACTGGACCGCGTACTTCACCGGCCAGGTGCGGGAGCGACCGTGGCAGGACGTGCTCGTCACCTGGTGGCCGCGGCTGCTGCCGGGAATCGTTGCCGGGGCCACGCACGGGCTGATCCGGGTGAGCCATGCCGTGCGAGCTCTGCAGGCCGGTGACGAGAGCGCCGAGGCGGCGACGGAACTGGCCCACGGGCTGGCGTTCTGGGCCGCTCGGATGCTCTCCGTACCCGGTGCGGCCGATCCGGCGGGTGAACTGGACGTCGCCGCGGCGCTGGCCGCGATTCCGCGTATTCCGGATCAGCAGGGCACCGTGGCGACCCGCTTCGGACAGTTCGCAGCCATGCCGACGTGGTCCGGTTCCCTTTCGGCGCTTCGTCCTCCCGCGGATCCCGAGGACGCGCGGGCCCAGTTGGCCGACCTCGTCGCCGGTGCGACGGCGGGTTATCTCACCCACGGGCATGCCAGCCCTGTGCTGCTCGTGCACACCGCGACCGCGCCAAACGCCGTCCTCCACACTCTGTCCGTGCTGCCACGGGACCTGTGGGCACCCAGCCTTTCCGCGGTGTGGGCGGCCAGTGCCGCGATCATCTCCGCCTACGCGCCCCGTCAGGCGGCCCCGCGCGCCGGGCTTCCGCAGATGGAACCGGGGCCGGACGCCGTCGCCCTGCTGATCGAACGCGCTACCGCGCACGGTGACGAGCACGTCATCAAGTTCGCCGACACCGCGGCGGACGCCTATGCACACACGGGTGACGCCGACACGCTCGCCGCGGCGCTACGGGTGGGCGAGCTGATCGAATCCGCGAACTGAGCGACCGGGCAGCGCATCGCCCCGGCGCCGGTCGCGCGGTCGGTCCGCACGGCCGCTCCGCACCGGGCGCCACAGGTCCGGCGCCAGATCGCATACCACCGCACAGGCGATGACGGGCGTATAGTCGCGAGCACAGAGCGGTCTTCACACGTCGGCAGACCGAGCCGGCGTGGCCCACGGCAGCTCACTACTTCGGCACCTCAGCGGGCGCCGAGACGGGTACGGCGAGCATGACGCCGCAACACAGCCCCACCGACAGGGTCCATTCGCCGCCCGCACCGGCCAGTGGGCGCACGTCGATCCAATTCGGAACATAGAGCGGCCACGTACCCGGTGTCCCCAGGCCGGCGGTCCACACGAGGCGAGTGCTCACCCGCCTCTTCCAGGCGTGCGATACGACTTTGCCGCTCATCTCGGAACGGAGATCCACCATGCGCCATGCCCCCACGGCGGCCCGCACGGTCAGGAGTACAAAAGCGACCTCGGACCCCTCGCGCATCGCCGGCCAGCGACGCAGGGTGGAAAGCAAGGTGCAGAGATGACGGCCGACGGAGTCGCCTCGATCACTTGGCGGCCCACGCCGCCCCGCGCGACCGGCACCTCGGCCCGTGAGATCCCCCCTGGTGGCCGGCCATCGGAGATCCGCGTCCCCGGTCACTCCGACCGGATCGCCGCGACGTTCCAGCTGATGGCCGCCCTGCTCGAAGGGGCCGACCTGGCGGAGATGCTGACGCTGGTCGTCGGCCGTGCCCGGCACATGTCCGGAGCCCATCTGGCGTTCATGGCGTTGCCCGGTGAGGCCCCGAGCACTCTGGTCATCGATTTCCCGCACGGGGTCAACGCCGACCACGTCCGCGGGCTCACCGTCCGCGTCGGCACCTCGGCGATCGGCCGGGTGTTCGCGACCCGGCGTGCGCTGTCCTTGCGGGTGGCCACCGACCCCGCACTGAAGGGACTGCCCCCGGGGCCGATCCTCCTGCTCCCGCTGGACACCGGTGAAAGGACCTGCGGAGTGCTCGCCCTGGCCGGCCGGCCCGGCGACATCCCGTTCAGCCCGCCCATCAAACGGCAACTGCTGATCTTCGCCACCACCTCGGCCACGCTCATCGAACTCGCGGAGGAACGCCGCATCACACGTCTCGACTAAAGGCCGGTGGCGGTCGCGTCCGGCGGCGGGGCTCAGGGGCAGGGCTCGGCGGCGGGGCTCAGGGGTGCTCGCGAGCGAGCTTGGCGCTGAATCCGAGCAGAGCGCATCCGGTGACGGCGTCCAGTGCCCTGCGCACAGCACGCTGTCGCAGCCATGACCGTACGCCGCCCAGAGCGGCGACGACCGCCGACAGCCAGACCAGTGAGATCACGGCGTGCGTCAGCACCAGTGCGACGAGGTCACCCGGCGCGACGTGGTCGCGCGGCAGGAACTGCGGCAGCACCGACAGGTAGAACGTCAGCACTTTGGGATTGGTGATGTTGGACAGGAAGCCCTGACGCCACCCGGTCAGCCGCCGGCCGCGGTCCTCGCCGCCGCCGTCACCATCGGACTCCGAGCCCGCGGCACGGCCCCGTACGGCGCTGCGCATCGCCTGCACGCCCAGGTAGGCCAGGTACACGACGCCCGCCCAGCGGATGGCGTCGAACAGCGGCCGGATGCCGACGATCACCGCACCGAGACCCAGCGCGGCCACGATGCCCTGGATGAGGTTGCTGGTGGCCACGCCGAGGGAGGTGGCCAGCCCGGCCGGCCGGCCGCCGGTGATCAGGTTCTTGACCACGACGGTGAAGTCCGGCCCGGGCACCAGAACGAGGATCACGGCGAAGACGACGAAACTGAGGTAACTGGTGAGCGTCATTCAGATCTCCCTGCTTCAGGTTCCATGCCGTGCTCATCGGTTCAGGCCGGCGTCGAACTCGCCTGCCTCGTCGACCGCGGCTCCGACCGGGCACGCGTCCCCTCGGCAGCGGTCATGCCTGCACAGCCGGCAGATCTGCCGGGCGTGCGCCCGGTCGTGCGGGATGCCCGCCAGCAGCTTCGCCGTCAGGCGGGCGAACCGGTCGCGCTCGCCGGGGTCGAGGGGCGCCAGCACGTCTTCGAGCACGTCCTGACGCGCTCGCAGCGCTCGCCGCGCGGCGGCCGCCCCGTCGCCGGTGAGGCTGAGGGGAGCCTGCCGCCGATCCGTCCCGGTCGCGCGTGTCACCAGCCCGCGGCCCGCGAGGCGGTCCACCAGCCGTACTGTGCCGCTGTGGGTGATGCCGAGCACCGTCGACAGTTCGCGGATGCTGAGCCCCGGGTGGTCCAGCAGCGTCGTCAGGGCGGCGACACCGGACAGGTCGCCGCCCGTGGCGGTGCGCATGGCCGCCGACTGGGCGTCCGCGACGGCGACCGCGAGCGCCCCCAACAGGTTGGCGGCGTGGTCCGACATCGGCTCTCCAAAGTATGACTGAGTCACATAATAGGTTACGCCGTCCAGGTCGGCCCGGAGTGGTGGCACATCGGGATCAAAGATGCGCTGCGTGACATCGCGGCGATTCCTTGACCCATGAGCGTGTACGGGGCCACGCTGCCCAACGTGACCACCGTTCGTGTCAACGATGTCGCCGGCCGATTCGGCACCCCCCCGACCCCATCGCCGGCTCGGCCCGCGTGACCTCCGCCCCTGACCGCAGCGAGCGAATCGGTCAGCAGCTCTCGAAGGCGGCCAAGGCCGGGTCGGGTGGCCCGCGGCTTCTCGCGCGGGTGCCGATGCCTTCGCTCGGACGCCGCACCGGTTCGCGTGGCGGTTCCCCGGCTCCCGAAGAGGAGAGGCGTCGCGTGCGACGGTGGCTGCGCGCCGCGTGGCGCACCGCCCGGCGGGCGCTCGTCCATGCGTGGGCCGACCGGATCCTCGGGCTGGCGGCCGAGGCGGCCTTCTGGGCGCTGCTGTCGTTGACCCCGCTGCTGCTGGTGCTGGTGGCGGCGATCGGTTACCTCACGCCCTTGTTCGGGCCGCACATCGTGGTGAACGTGGAGGCACGGATCCTCGACGCCGCCCAGCACGTTCTCGCGCAGTCGGCCGTCGACCAGGTGCTGCGGCCGACGCTCGGCGATGTCCTGCGGCATGGTCGGGGCGAGATCGCCTCGATCGGCTTCGTGATGGCCCTGTGGACCGGCTCGACGGCGATGAGCACGTACGTCAACGCCATCGCCATCACCTACGGCAGAAGGGATGTGCGGTCCGCGGTGCGCGCCCGCGCGCTCGCGTTCGCCCTCTATCTCGGCGCGCTGGTCACGGGGTGCGTCACCCTGCCGCTGATGGTGACGGCGCCGGGCTGGATCATCGCGGTCGTCCCGATGGAGGCCCGGTCGGTCGTCGGCCCGGTCATCCGGCTCGGCTACTGGCCGTTCCTCGTCGTGGTGTGCACCGCGCTGCTCGCGACGCTGTACCACCTCGCCGTACCGGGCAGGGTGGGCTGGCTGCGGGAGCTGCCAGGTGCGATCGTGGCCATGCTGCTCTGGCTGATCGGCAGCGCGATGCTGCGCATCTTCCTGTCCATCGCGATCGCGCACAGCCCTACCTACGGGGTGCTCGCCGCGCCCGCCGCCGCACTGCTGTTCCTGTACGTGACCGCACTCGCCGTCCTGTTCGGCGCCGAGCTGAACGCCCAGATAGAACACCGCCGCGCCA
>NZ_JABVEB010000540.1 GCF_014323665.1 Actinomadura sp. HBU206391
CCCAGGGCCGATGCGTTCTCGCATCGTGAGATGAGTTGATGGTCGACGGGCCGTGGCCGAGTGGGTGTCCCCGGGTGGTGAACGAAGAACGCGATCCCCGATGATCGAAGAAAATCTTGGGTTTTCTGCTAATCCCCTCAAAGTGTGGAGACGTTCTTATGCCACTTCGGCCCTGAGCCCGGGTGTTGATGCGCTCCGTGCTTGTGCCATTTGACGTTCGAATGTGGTCGGGGCGAGCCCGTCGTTGGCGGTTTGTCTCCTGCTGGTGTTGTAGAAGTCGGCGATCCAGGTTGAGATCTTGATGCGGGCTTCGGCTCGGTTGCGCACCGCCATGGCCGACGCCACCAGCACCCGACCCGATACCGATCCCGGCCGGGCCAGTTTCACCATCGCCTGGCAAGCCGCCCGCGACCAGCTCATCCACGCCACGAACGTGATCACCGGCACGACCATCGATCGAGGCTAGTCCTGGAGGCCGAACTCCCAGTCGCCAGGGCCCACGAGGAACCAGGTCCCCGTGTCGTCCGGGGTCAGGCGGTCGCGGACCGTCAGCGCCACCACGGAGTCGATCGGGCGGTCCGCGCAGGTCACCGTGTAGAGGCCGACCCGGCACGGACGAAAGGACTCCTCGTCGCACTCCTTGGCAGTCACCGTGCGGGCGTAGTCGTCGAGGCTGCCGTCCGAGTAGACCAGCCTCAGGCGTTCCGGCCCACCTAGCATCAGGAGAAAGAAGGTGATGCCCAGCAGGGTCGGACCGGCGGAGATCCGCACCACGGCGGCCGGAGGGGTGTCACGCGGCGACCGGAGCGCGAGGAACATCCTCACGCCCATGGCGACCATGGCGATCAGCAGCACGATGAACAAGTAGAAGCCGTACTCCTCGGAGGTCCCCCCGATGGTCCAACTCGACCCCAGTGCATAGACACAGACGGCGACAACGGCACCGATGAACAACACACCAGGTGGTTTGCGCAACATATCCGGAAGATAGCAAATAAGAGTCTCGGGAAGGCGAGCCATCCAGGCACGCACCCCGGGCCGCGGGCGCGCGTCTGATGAGTATGCGCAGACAATGGCGGGCCCTGCGGGATTTCGTCTTCATGGCGAGTCGGAGTGTGCCCGAGGTCTTCGAGTACTTGATCCGTGCCCTCAATGACATCGGCAGGGTCCATGATTTTGCTGTCTCTGACGATATCCAGGGGGTAGTAGCCATCCTGTGGTGTGCGGATACTCGATTAGAGCACTGAGCTGCGGCTTCTCTTTGATTTACGCTGCGGATCTGTACTCGTTGATCAGTCCGTCAACCGCTCGGTGACGTCTGAGGCGGACCTGGTCCAGGTCTGATCATGCCGAGGGTCGTTGTTATCTGCGCAGGTCAGCGGGTCGGGGCTGGTCAGCGCCATCTGATCGCCACCCACTGCGGCCATGCCCTCCATCGGGGACCTAG
>NZ_JABVEB010000541.1 GCF_014323665.1 Actinomadura sp. HBU206391
ACACGTTCGCCCAGTTCGGGTCCGGCACGTTCACGCCGGGAGTCCGCACCCACCTGTCCCGGTTCATGCTCGTCGACCCCCTGGCGCTCGCCGCGGAGGCCGGCCACCTGGCCGGTCTCGGCGTCACCGACGCGCTCGACCGGCTCACCGTGGACCGGGACGCGCTGCTCACGACCCCATTCCACCGGGCCGCGGGCCGGGCACGTGAGATCGCCCGCGGCACCGGCCGGCACGGGTCGTGCGGCATGGGCATCGGCGAGACGGCGCGCTACGCCCTGTCGCACGACGACGCTCCCCGCGCCGGAGACTGCCTGTCCCCCACCCGGCTGCGCCATCGGCTCACCGCGCTACGCGACCGGCTGACCGGCGAACTCGGGCCACTCGACGTACCCGACGTCGGGAGCTGCGCGGAGGCCTTCCTGGCCTTCGCCCGCAGGGTCCGGGTCGTCGACGGTACGTACCTGCACGACCTGCTGCATGACGGCGACGTCGTCTTCGAGGGTGCGCAGGGGGTACTGCTCGACGAATGGCACGGCTTCCACCCGTACACCACCTGGTCGACGACCACCTTCGCCAACGCGCAGGCACTGCTCGACGAGGCGGGCCTGCCGCCCGCGACCCGGCTCGGCGTGCTGCGGACGTACATGACCCGGCACGGGCCTGGCCCGTTCGTCACCGAGGACCCCGCGCTCACCGCCGACCTGCCCGACCGGCACAACGGCTTCGGCCGTTGGCAGGGCGCCTTCCGGGTCGGCCATCTCGACACGGTGGCGCTGCGCTACGCACTCGAGGTCGCCGGTGGGGCCGACGCCCTCGCCGTCACCCACCTCGACACCGCCGCGTCCCGCACCGACCTGCGGATCTGCCGGTCCTACGACATCGGCGGCGAGATCCTGGACCGGCTCCCCACCGGACCGCCCGGCGATCTCGACCGGCAACGGCGGCTCACCCAGCGGCTGCTCACCGCCCGCCCGTTGTACGGCGAGGCACCGGCAGACTGGATCACCACCATCGAGGAGGAACTCCGCGTCCCCGTCGCCCTGGGCTCCTACGGACCCACGACCGCGGACAAACAGCTGATCACCGGAACAGACGTAGAACCACGGCCCCGGGCGTCGCATGAATCGCGGCTCCTCCCGTGACAATGCACGCACATGGCACCTGAAGCCCTCGGCCGACTGGGTGCAGCTGTCAGAGCCCTCCACCTGGACCTGCGGTCCGGTGAGCTGCGAACCCGGACGGTCACCGGTCTACGAGGTGGATCGCCGGTCGCGGAAGAGGCGCGGCGGCCATGAGACGCCGCTAAGTTCCCCGCGGGCCCGCAGCAGCGCCATTCGCTCCCCGGTGGCGAAGGCCCTGGCAAGTTCTCCGCGCACCGTGGGGCCCGCTATCACGCACTTGGAGATGTAGTGGATGCCGACGGTGATGATCAGCAGGCCGGTCACGT
>NZ_JABVEB010000542.1 GCF_014323665.1 Actinomadura sp. HBU206391
TCCCGGGTATCCCTCCAGGGAGTTGTAGGACTCCAGCTCCGACATCCACCGCCCGACCTGCCGTTCCAGGAAGCCCTCCGGGCGGCCGAAGTCGGCGAGCCCCACGGCGACGTGGTCCACCGCTCCCAGGGCGGCCAGGGCGGTGGCCGCCTCCAGGCCCATCCGGTGCCGCGCGGCCGCATCGCTCGCATAGGGCTCGGGCAGCGTGGTCGTCGCGTTGAAGCCGTCGACGGCGGTCATGAGATAGAAGACCGCGCCGCCCATCACGCCCTCGTCCGGGCAGGCGGCGATCAGTCCTGGCGCCGGCACCCCCGTGCCCTTGAGCGCCGCCAGCACCCGAGCCTCGCGGCGCAGCGCCTCGTTGCTCTTCGGCCGGAGATGCCGGGGCGGGCGGCGCAGGACGTACTCGTGGCCGCCCCGCCGGAACCGGACCAGGATGTTCTGTGTCCCGCCGCCGAGCGCCTCGACGTCCTCGATGGGCCCTTCGGGGAGCCCTTGAGCGTCCATCCACCCGGCCAGCACCGAGCAGTCCACGACAGCGGGATCGATCGGCTGCACGCGCGTTCCTCCGATTCACCCGGGCCCCGGTGAGATTCGCCGGGATCTGGCCGATCCGCCGGAACCCGTCCACGCTTCGGAGCCTAACAACCGGCTGCGGGGTGACCGACGCACGAGACCGGCATTGCCTGCGACCGGAACCGCTGAAATGGGGAGGAGCCCGGCGATGTCGCGGTGCTACCGTGCGGGAGCCGGCCGCGGGACTCCGGTGCGACTTCCGGACCCATCTCTTAATGTGACGATTCGCTGATCGTGCCCCCATTCCCCGGCCGGCACCCGTGAGCTGGAGACCACGATGGACACGTACGCGGACCTGATCGCCGCCGAGGACGTGCTGCTGTTCGTCAACGCCGCCATCACCTCGACCGGGCAGTCGGAGTTCCACGGCGACGCCGGCCGGCAGCGGCTGTCGCTGGACTTCCTGCACGACTACATGCTCGGCAACTACCGCGAGCTCTACGCGGCGACTCTCGCGCTCGGCGTCAACCACCACAACGCCACGTTGATCATCCACCGGCTGCTGGAGACGGCGGCCGACGCGACGCCCGGCCGTCGGCGCGCCGAGGGCCGGCTCATCGCGCGGCGGCTCGCGGAGCTGCCGCCCCAGCGGGTGTACGGGCTCTTCCGCCGGCTCCGCCAGGACAAGGTCAACAACCGGCGGACCCGCGCGATCATGCGCGACTGGCTGAACGCTCGCCGCGACCTCGCCTTCGACGCGGTGAAGTACCGCGACGCGGTCAGGACGGCGGCCCGTCACGCCCACCTGCCGCTCCCCGGCGAGCTCGGCGCGTTCCTGTTCGCGCCGCACACCCGTACGGTCTTCGCGACGCCGATCCTGGAATCCCGGCGGCGAGCACAGTACGACCGGTCGGCGCTGTACGAGC
>NZ_JABVEB010000543.1 GCF_014323665.1 Actinomadura sp. HBU206391
CCGGCGATGTGCTCGACGGACGGTTTCACCGAATCCCCGAGCGCCATTTCCAGCGCCCGCTCGCCCATCTCGGCCAGGGGCAGCCGCACCGTCGTCAGCGCGGGCACCAGGTCGCGCAGGGTCGCGATGTCGTCGAACCCGGCGACCGACAGGTCGTCCGGCACGGACAGGCCGCGCTCCCGCAGCGCCGCGAGAGCGCCGACCGCCATGACGTCGTTCACCGCGAACACGCACGTGACATCGCTGTCGATGACGCCGCGGACGGCGTTGTACCCGCCGTCCCGGTCGAAGCCGCCGTGCACGATCTGCGGAGCGGGCAGATCGAGCTCCGCCAGCGCCGCCGTGAACCCGGCGGTGCGATCGGCAGCGGTGACGAGCGCCGGCGGGCCGGCCAGCACGGCGAACCGGGTGTGGCCCAGCTCGGCGAGCGCACGGGCGAGCGCGGCGGCGCCGGCGCGGTTGGCGGGCGCGACGGTGTCGACACCGAGCAGGTCCTGGCCGACGCAGGCGACGCGCCCGCCCGAGTCGCGGTAGCGGGCGAGTTCGGTACGGAGCCGGTTGGTGATCCGCTCGTCGGCCACCCGGGAACCTGCCAGCAGGATCGCCCGCACCCGCTGCGCTCGCAGCGTCGACACATAACCGATCTCGCGTTCCGGATCGCGATAGGTGGTGCCCACCATCACCACCAGGCCCCGGCGGTCGGCCGCCCGCATCGCGCCGCCGGCGAGCGCCGCGAAGTAGGGGTCGGTGAGATCGTGCACCACCAGCCCGATGACGTTGCTGGACCCGCGGGCCAGCGTCTGCGCGGTCGCGTTGGGCTGGTAGCCGAGCTCGGCGGCGGCCAGCTCCACCCGTTCGCGCAGCGCGGCGCCCACCCGGCGGCTGCTGCCGTTGAGCACCCGTGAGGCGGTGGCGAGCGAGACGCCCGCGTGCCGCGCGACATCTTCGAGCGTGACCACACGGACCTCCTACGAAGATGGAAAGCGCTTTCTCAGCATACTCTTCACGCATGCTGTCAAGCAGCGTAGTGATTCGTACCTATAAATCGCCGGAGTAGTTCGTGCCAGGGGACGACGCGTACCCCCGGCCTCCGCACTAGTCTCCCGGCATGGCATCGCTTCGGGCCCGCGTCACGGCGGCCCTCTCCCTACTGCCCGTGCTCGTCGTCGCCTCCGCCTGCTCCGGCGGAGGCGACTCGGCGAAGTCGCTGCCCGAGGGCCGGGAGGTGCTCGCGCAGGCGTCGGCGGCCATGCGCGACGTGAGGAGCCTCGGGTTCACCCTCGACTCCGAGGGCGACCCCGCGGTGTCGGTCAAGCGCGGCGACATCGAGCTGCTGAAGAGCGGCGACGCGAAGGGGACGCTGCAGATCACCCAGGCGGGCCAGCCGGTCGAGATCACGTTCGTGCTGGTCGGTCAGACGGTCCACTACAAGGGCCTC
>NZ_JABVEB010000544.1 GCF_014323665.1 Actinomadura sp. HBU206391
GTCGCGCGTTTCGACTGAGACGGATATGGAGCGCAATGGAGAAAGTGATGGTCTCAGGGATCTGCGGGTCGGGGAAGACGACCTTGAGCACGACGCTGTCGGCGCGGCTCGGACTGCCCCGATTCGAACTCGATGCGATGTATCACGGGCCGCGCTGGGTGAAGCGACCGGAGTTCGAAACCGAGGTGGACGCCTTCTCGGCCACTCCGCGCTGGGTCACCGAGGACCAGTACTCCGGCGCGCTCGGGGATCTCCTCTGGCAGCGTGCGGACACGCTGGTCTGGCTCGACCTGCCCCGCCCTACGGTCATGCGGCGGGTGGTGCGGCGTTCGATCGTCAGGGCCGCCGCCCGGCGTGAGCTGTGGAACGGCAATCGGGAGCGCTTCCAGGACTGGCTGGAGGCCGATCACCCCATCCGGGACGCGTGGTCACGGCACGGGGACAAGCGACGGCAGACCACCGAACGGATCGACCGGCACCCCCATCTGACAGTGATCCGCCTCTGCTCGGGCACCGAGGTCCGCCATTGGGTGAGCAGGCTCCTGCCGGGTGCCTCGACGCCGTGATGGCGGCCGAGGCGCCAAGCGATGACCTTCGCCCTGCGCCACGGCCCTGCGATCACCTGCTATGCCCAACTCACCATTCGTAGTCGGTCTTGCGCTGAATGTTGACGAGCATCCCGATGTGGGTCCGGTAGTTGAGCACGCTGAAGACCAGGAAGAACAGACCCGTCACGATCCACGCATAACGGACCACATGGAACGACCACACCCTGCTGGACCTGTACAGGGGCACCACGAGGCATCCGACCGCCCCGACGAGGTAGACGAGGCCGAAGGTGGTGTTCTCCCATCCCTTGAACCGGCCGGTGATGGGCTCCTGATCAGGGGCGTCTCCCACCAGGTCGTACGAGAAGATGGCCGACGAAACGGCCAGCAGGATCAGGCCCACGGCTCCGATCACCCATGCCGTGGGCGCCGTGAACGAGGTGTCCGGCCGCACGTGGCCCTTCACCAGGACCGCGCCGCCGACGAGCGCCAGGACGCCCAGGAGAAGCGCCGGTTCGGCGAAGGCGACATTGATCGGGGGATTCACCGTGAGCGGCCAGGTGACCGCCATCACGGCACTGAGAAAGGTCAGTGGCGCTCCCACGACCAGCAATGCCACACCCGTGCCGACGAGACCCTCCCCTCCCTCGGTCGTATGGATTCTCTTGAGCGCGTCGGCGGCGAGGAGCATCACCAGCCCCGCGCACACGCCCATGAGCGTGTTGAACAAAATCATGTGCTCTGCCTTAGGCCGGCTGCCGGTCGTTCAGATGAAGGCAGGGGGTGGACTGCCGTACGTTCGGAACGCATCCACGCAGAAGCTGAACGAAACATCTGCTTTGTACCGGTCCACATGATCATTGTTCAAGATCTTTAAAAATAATCTTGGC
>NZ_JABVEB010000545.1 GCF_014323665.1 Actinomadura sp. HBU206391
GGAGCCGGGAGGTGAGATTCCTCCCGGCCACCCGACAGGCTAGAGGCCAGAAGCGTTGATGGCATGCGGCTGCTGCTCTTCACAACCGCCCCGTCGTGCCCGTTGCGTGCCCGTCAGGATGGTGATCAAGGGGGAAGCTCAAACCACGGTTACTCAGGGACAGACGACCGGTGAATCTACAGGTCAGCGACCAAGATTCGGACAGACCTCGTCTTGTCTCCTTGGGTCTGAGGGTGCCCTAGGCCCATGGGTGTTGGGGCCCTCGGTTGAGGCTTTGGGCTCTGTTCGAGTGTGGTTGAGATCACTAGCGTGGCGGCATGGTGATATGTGCAGAGTCACCACGTGGTGACAGAGGCGAAGGTTCGGTGGGTCACCTCGGCGTGGTTCTGCTCATCGCCGGGGTCGTGGCCGCCGTGGTGGGGTCGGGAGTGGGGGACTCGGTCGTAGGTTCCACGAAGTCGGCGTTGTGCCGGGTCGAGCAGTCTATGGCCGGTTGCCGGGAAGCTGGTGGTCCGGTCGCGGCGCCTATTCCCGCTCGGAGCGGGAGTGGGGGTGTCAGGGCGGTGCGCCCAGGTGGCGGCGGGGCGGCCGTACCACGGCCGTCGCCGTCAGCGCCCAGCGGGCGGTGGGTGCCGCCCGAGCTAGAAGAGCCCTACGATCCGGCGAGGCCTCCGTCGGCGATCCAGCGGGAGGACGAGGCCCTGATCAATGGAACGAGGACCGGGGCGTCGCTCAAGCGGGCATTCGAACAGAGCGGCATGCAAATCCGATACCACTGGAAAAACCCGGATCTACCCTACCACGATAGCGAGGATAACACTTCTGGTTGGCGATTTATAGACGCCTCGGAAAGTCGGCTAGAGCGGCTTCGGACATACACTCGCGTCATGTTCAACACAGCTCGTAACGAGATGTACAAAGACTTGCCGCATCCGCGAAGCGTCGATCGTGCTCAGTGGGTCGACGCCGCTATGCGCCGCTATGGCGAGCTGGAGGCGGACGAGTATCTTCTCAATGAAGAGCTGTACAAAGCGATCGGCCATGACACAGAGTCTGCTGTTGATCGGTTTACCGATGAGAGCGTCACGACCGAGCAGGAGCGTCGCCGGTCGAAGAAGCTTCCACCCATGACCGAAAAAGACGAGCGGGCATTTCGCGAGAAAAAATTCAAGGAAGCCTTGATGGCTTCCGATCATACTCCAGGAACCTTTGAACATGAATGGGAGCAGGCCCAAGAAAAGTGCATTCTGATCGTCTGCTGGGTGCCTCGAGAACTTCCAGAGTGATGGTGGCGAGGAGACTTGCTGGGAGTAGGCTGAGCCCGGATCCACCGGCCTGATTCCGGAGTGATCGTTTGGGCTGGCTGGTGGGGTCGGTGGGTGTGAGGGTGTGATGGAGCCGCTGGTCTGT
>NZ_JABVEB010000546.1 GCF_014323665.1 Actinomadura sp. HBU206391
ACCTTCGCGCCGTGGTCGCCCAGCCGGTTGGCCGCGACGTAGAGCTCACGGACGCCGGCATCGCGGACCAGCGCGGCCAGCAGGTCGGCGGTGTCGGGTCCCAGCCCGTTGCCGCCGAGGAAGAGCCGCTCGACGAGCTGCTCCCGTTCGGTCAGCGCGGCCAGCAGGTCACGCAGGCCGTCGCCGGTCAGACCGGTGTTGACCAGGTCGAGCGTGCGGATCCCGGTGTTGCGGCGCAGCATGGCGGCGATCGACCGGACCCCGGCGTCGCCGACCGGGTTGCGCTTGAGCCACAGGGCGCGCACCGTGTCGTCGCCGCCCAGCCGGTCCGCGAGCTCGGTCGCTCCCTCGGCGTCGACGCGGTTGCAGCCGAGATACAGCGTCCGCAGGCCGTGCCCGGCGGCCAGCGCCTCTGCGACCGCCCGCGCGCCGGGATTCCCCAGACCGTTGGTGCCCAGCAGCAGATGAACCGCGTGCGGTGAACGCGCGGCCACCGGCAGCACTCTCGTGACCCCGTCCGGCCCGAGCCCCTGCTTGCACAGGTCGACCCGCCCGTCCGGCTGGAGGGTGCCGAGGGGGAAGGTCTCGGCGTCCTCCACCGGTGCAGGATCGGCGAGCCGGGCGATCAGCGGGTCGAGGTCCGCCGGATCGGCCCGCGTCACCTCGGGATGGGCGATCGCGGGGCAGCGTACGGGTGTCGGTTCCATCGTCACCACTCCACCGGTCGGTAGTCCTTCAGGAACAGGCCGGCCATCCGCTGCCCGCCGACGCCGCGCACGATCGGGTCGTAGACGCGGGCGGCTCCGTCGATGACGTCCAGCGGCGGCCGGAACCCCGCCTCGCGCTGTGCCGTCTTGCCCGGGTGCGGACGCTCATCGGTCACCCAGCCGGTGTCGACGCTGTTCATGTGAATCCCGTTGGCCGCGTAGTCGGCGGCGGCCGTGCGGGTCAGCATGTTCAGCGACGCCTTGGCCATGTTGGTGTGCGGATGCCGGACGGTCTTGTTCTCGCGGGAGAAACTGCCCTCCATCGCCGAGACCTGGACGACATAGCGGTCCGGCCACGGCGACGCCTCGAGCAGACCGCGCAGCCGGGCGGTGAGCAGGAACGGCGCGAAGGCGTTCACGACCTGAACCTCCAGCCACTCGGCCGGCTCCACTTCGTGCAGCCTGAGGCTCCAGCTGTTGCGAGAGCGCAGGTCCAGCGGCTGCCCGGTCTCGTCGACCCGGCCGGAGGGGAACAGCGCCTCCAGCGCGGCGTGCCGCGCAGCGACCGCGGGCACGGGCAGCGCGGAGTCACCGTCGCGGGGCGGATCGCATGACCCGATCCCGGTCTGCGCGCCGGTGCGCGCGCGGCCCTCGACCTCCGAGGGCTCCCCGGGTTCGACCGGCTC
>NZ_JABVEB010000547.1 GCF_014323665.1 Actinomadura sp. HBU206391
TCGTTGAGCGCCCACGTCGTCGCGGTGACCTCGCCGTCCTGGCGTACGGTCACGTCGACCGTCATCCGCTCTTCGACGTCGTACTGCTGGCCGACCACCTTCTCGACGGTGGCGGCGAGGTCGGCCCGCTCGGCCTCCGCGAGAAAGCCGACGTGGCCGAGGTTGACGCCGAGCAGCGGAGCGCCCGTGGGGCGGGCCAGTTCGGCGGCGCGCAGCAGGCTGCCGTCGCCGCCGAGCACGATCACCATCTCGGCGTCCTCGGCGGCGGCGGCCGAGGACGGCATCACGTCGACGTCGGCGCACGCGAGGTCCTCGGCCTCGGCGTCGAGCACACGTACGGCGATGCCGGCCTCGCTGAGCCGCTCGATGACCAGCTGGGCACTGCGCACCGCCCCAGGCCGTCCGGTGTGCGTCACGATCAGCACTGATCGTTTGGCGCTCATCGGCTCACGCTCATTGAGGTCCCTCCTCGATCGCCTTCACAAGGTCGGCCTCCACCAACGGCGGCGCACCGGCCCGAAGCCACAGGAAATACTCCACATTGCCGGACGGCCCCGGAAGCGGGCTCGCCGTGACCCCCTGGACTCCGAGGCCAAGGGTGAGTGCGTGCTCGGCGACGCCCCTGACCGCGTCGGCGCGCAGCGCCGGGTCCTTGACGACTCCGCCCGCGCCGACCCGGTGTTTGCCCACCTCGAACTGGGGCTTCACCATCATCACGTAGTCGGCGTCGGGGGTCATGCAGCCGTGGATCGGCCCGAGCACGAGCCGGAGCGAGATGAACGACAGGTCCGCGACCGCCAGGCTCGGCGGCTCGGGTCCGACGTGGGCGGGCGTGAGCTCCCGCAGGTTCAGCCGTTCCACCACGGTCACCCGGTCATCGGTCCGAAGCGACCAGGCGATCTGGCCGTAGCCGACGTCGACGGCGACGACGTGCGCCGCTCCGGCGCGCAGCAGCACGTCGGTGAAACCGCCTGTGGACGCTCCGGCGTCCAGGCACCGGCGCCCCCTCGGATCGAGGTCCGAGAACGCCTGCAGCGCGCCGGCGAGCTTGTGACCGCCCCGGGAGACGTAGGCCGGGCCCTCGGCGGCGGTGTCGACGACGATCGCCGCACCGGTCTCGACCTGGGTGGCGGCCTTGCCCGCGGTCTGCCCGCCGACCCGGACCCGGCCGGCGCCGATCAGCTCACCGGCGTGCTCGCGCGACCTGGCCAGCCCGCGCCGCACCAGCTCGGCATCGAGCCTTCGACGCGTCATGGCCGTCGTGGCGCCGGCGGCCGCGGGCCGTCCTGGTCGATCGAGGCGAGTACGTCCTGCAGCCGCTGGTGCACGTCGCTGAAGATCTCCACATGGCCGGACACCGGCACGTGGCCGAGCCCGCC
>NZ_JABVEB010000548.1 GCF_014323665.1 Actinomadura sp. HBU206391
TCACGCACCAGCCCGGTCCCGTCGATATGCCGGCCGGTGATGTTCCGGATCCCGAGATAGAGGAGTTTCATCGCGGCGTCGGTATCGGGGAAGTGCCCGCGATTTTTGGTGATCTTCCTCAGCTGGAAGTTGATCGATTCGATGGTGTTGGTCGTGTAGATCACCTTTCTCAGTTCGGGTTCGAATTCCAGGAACGGGATGAATTGCTGCCAGGCCCGTTCCCACGCGGCGATGACCCCTGGGTAGCGCTTGCCGTGTTCACGCCGCAGGTTCTCCAGTGCGGCCTTGGCGGCGGCTTCGTTGACGGCGGTGTAGATCGGCTTGAGCGCTTTGGCGATGGTCTTTCTGTCCCCGTAGGAGACAAAACGCATCGAGGTGCGGATCAGATGCACCACACACGTTTGGACCTTTGCCTCCGGCCAGACCTGCTCGATCGCCTCAGGCAGGCCCGCGAGCCCGTCGCAGCACACGATGAGGGCGTCTTTGAGGCCGCGGTTGCGCAGTTCGGTCAGCACGCTGCCCCAGAACCTGGCTCCTTCCTTGTCCTGGATCCAGATGCCCAGCACGTGCTTGAAGCCCTCCATGTCGACGCCGACGACCAGGTGAGCGGCCCGGTTGTCGACCACTCCACCCTCGCGGATCTTCACCACCAGGGCGTCGATGTACAGAATCGGGTAGACCGGGTCGACCGGACGGGTCTGCCATTCGACGATCTCCTCCTGCACCACATCGGTGATCCGGGAGATCAACTCCGGTGAGGTATCGGCTCCGTACACCTCCTTCAGATGAGCCTGGATGTCGCGGGTCGTCATCCCCCGTGCATACAGCGACAAGATGATCTCGTCGATCTGCCCGAGCCGCCGCGTTCTCTTCGGCACGATCTTCGGCTCGAAATCGGAGTTACGGTCCCGCGGGACCTGGATACGGACCGGCCCCGCCGTGGTGGTCACGGTCTTGCCGAAGTGGCCATTGCGGGAATTGCCCGAGCCGTTGCCGGCAGGGTCGCCCTTCACATAACCCAGGTGATCGTCCATCTCAGCGCCCAGCGCCCGCTCGATCACCGCTTTGGTCAGCTGATTGATCAGCCCATCCGTGCCGTCCAGCGGCATTCCCGACGCCTGCGCATCGGCCAGCATCCGATCGATCGCCTGCGGGCTGACCAACTCCGCCAGCCGCGCCGCCGCTGCTTCCTCTTCCGAGACGACAACCTCCAGCCCGCTCTCTTCCATGGCCCCGGCCAAGATCTCCCCGACCGCCTTCGCCTCATCCATCGTGCTCACGCTCAGTGCCCTCCCTGGGCAGACAAAACCCGCCCGTCTGCCGGTCAGATCACCCGCCTACACACAAGATCATGCACGC
>NZ_JABVEB010000549.1 GCF_014323665.1 Actinomadura sp. HBU206391
CAGCAACCGGTGTCCACGATCACGGTGGAACCCCCCCGCTCCACCATCACCACAAGCGGCAGACTACCGATCAAACCAAATGAGACGAGCTCTAAGCCGTCGTTGGCGAAGAACTGCCGCGCCCACCAACCGCCAGGTGTGGCCAGAACTTACCTGCATCCGCTGCTAACTATCGTTGACGAAGCCGCGATACCATCCACAAATGCCGAACGCCCCTAGGTACGCCGCATTCCGCACCGGTCTCCTGTGGGTCCTGGTGGGTTGGTTATTCCTGGTCCTGCTTGTCTCCTTGGGCTGGTCCTGGTTCAGTGCTCTGGAATTTGACGAGCGCTGCAACCAAGGCATCGTGGAAGGTCCCGGACAATTGCAAGACATTCGGCGGCCGGCGTTTCCTCCGGCCGTCATTTGCGAATACACACAAGGAGAGATTTCTGCAGGCGGCACCGGGCTGCTCGGTGCGGTCATGTGGCTCAGCTTGATACTCCTGGTCTTGGCCGTTCTGCTGGCGCTGCTGGCCGAATGCGTCGAATCGCCTGCCGGAGCCCGACTGACCAGCCCCATCTCCCGGCGGGACAAGCTGCACCGTACGAGCGCGGTCTTTGTTGCGACCGCCTTCCCATTCCTTTTGATCTACGGCCTGGCGGCATGGCCACTGATCACCGGTCCGTCATCGTCGTGTGGGGCCAGAGGGGAATGGCTGGGCCATCCACCGAAGACCTTGGAGTACAGTCTATTCCCGCCTCAGGCGACCTGCCAGTATGCAAGCGGGATGACCTCTGAGCTGAACCCGGGCTGGGTTGTGGTTCTCGCGACGGCGTTGTCCATACCCATGGCGATCGCAGGAACTAGCGTGGTGCTGGCATGGCACCGTAGGCGCCTGGAACGACGGGCCACCCAGCAATGCCATACAGCACCGGGCTAATGCAGCGTTAGAAAATCGGCCTGCCCCGACCCCGGAGAGGCGTTCCGGGGGCCACGTGTGCGTGTAGTAGGAAGCCATCTCATTTGGTGAGTTGGCGCTAGCAGATGAGGGCTGCGGCGATGCCGATAGACCGGGGAGCTCGGCCTTGCGTTCGTAGCGGCGGTGCAGGCGTCGAACGCCGTTCAGCCATGCCATGGTGCGCTCGACCACCCAGCGCTGCCGGCCGAGGCGGTTGGAGCGCTCGATGCCGCGGCGGGCGACACCGCTGGGTCGTGGAAAGAACGGTCTCCTGGCTGGCCGCCTTCCGCCGCCTGCACCGCCGCTACGAACGCCACGCTGCCCACTTCCTGGTCTTCGTCGGTATCGCCGCTGCCCTGATCTGCTACCGCCGACTCACCAAATGAGACGACTTCTA
>NZ_JABVEB010000055.1 GCF_014323665.1 Actinomadura sp. HBU206391
AGCCGCGTCGTCAGAGCGCGTCGCTGCGCACCCGAGCGGCGAACGCGCTCCAGACCGCAGGCGGGAAGAGGAGAGCGGGCCCTTGGGGGTTCTTGGAGTCGCGTACCGCGACCATGCCCTTGACCCCTGCGACCTCCACGCAACTGCCGCTCTCCGCGCTGCGGGCGGACTTTCGCCACTGAACTTGCGTCAGGTTCGGTCGATCCATATGTCGCTCATTGCTCCTACGATCAAGCCGATTGATGCCTCGGGCGTCAGTGCCGCCGCTCTCAGCTGATCGTAGGCGAGCGATGCCGTTTCGAGTTCATGCTTCTGATCGAGGAGTCGGCCGCTTCCTCCGCGCCCTTCCGCGTACGCGGCTGGTGGTTGGTCCGCAAACTCGAACAGTGTGAACGGGCCCCCCAGGCCTGCGTGCTCGCCGGATGCGAAGGGGAGGATCTGGAGCGTCACGTTGGGCTGCCGACCTAGCTCAACGAGGCGTTTGAGCTGGGCTCTGGTTACTTCAACGCTCTTGATCGGTTGTTTCACAGCTGCTTCGTGCAATACGACCCAAATGTTGGGTGGAGACGGCCGCTCAAGGATTCGTTGCCGCTCAAGTCGTTCGGCAAGTTCTTCTTCCAGCGAGTCCGGAGGATTGAGCGGCCAGCCGGATCGCATCACGGTTCGGGCGTAGTCCTCGGTCTGGAAGAGGCCGGGGACGAGGTTCATGGACCAGATGTTGATCCGGGTGGCCTGTGCCTCCAGCTCGATGTAGTGCTCGAACCATCTGGGCGTGGATCTGACCAGCTCAGCCAGGTGTTCCAGCATCTCGGGAAGCCCGAACACGGCGTCGGCCTTCTCCGGAAAACCGTGCGGCGGGCTGCGGCGGGCGGTCTCGACGCTGGCGACCGTGGCGAGTGACCAGCCCAGTTTCCCGGCGAGCTCCTCCTGGCTCCAACCCTGCTGCTCGCGCATACGGCGGATCTCCGACCCGAAGAAGGCCGCGAGCGACGACAGCGGATCCAGAACGCGGGGCGCGGGCATGTTCTCGACCTCCGTTGTACGGGTCGCGCGACTTCCGAGAGTAACCAGGTGGCGACACTCTGGTCGGGCAACTCGGTCAACTCGGTGGTGCGGCCGCGCCCGCCCGCCGCGCAAGCGTGAGGGAGGACGGGAGTGGCGACGAGTCGACGCCCGGTGTCAGAGGAACCTTGTCGTGATCGGCTCTGCGGCATCCGGGGAGTGCTGCTCAAGGAGGTCCGGTTGCGCAACCGGCCCGAGGCGGTGGCCGCCGGACGGCGTGAGGTCGTCGCCTCCGCCGCCGCCTGGGGCCTGCCCGGCGAGATCGCGCAGGACGCGGAGACGTGCGTCAGCGAACTGGTCACCAACGCGGTGAAGCACGCGACCGGGCTGCCGGATTCGACGCTACGGCTGCTGGTCATCCGCAGCGGCGACCGGCTGCGCGTCGAGGTGCACGACGCCGGCCGGGAGCTTCCACGCCCGCGCCGTCCGGACCCCTGCGACGAGTCGGGCCGTGGCCTGTTCATCGTGGGCTTCCTGGCCGCCGGCCACGGCACTTACCTCACCGCGACGGGCAAGGCGGTCTGGTTCGAGCTCGCCGCCTGGCCGAAGCCCGGGCACGCGGATCGGTGAGCTCAGCCCGGCCACGGCAGCCACGCCCGAAGCCGGAACTCGCCGGTGCCCGTACGGCCGTGTTCCAGCCGTCCGCCGACGAGGTCCACGCGCTCCCGCAGGCCGATGAGCCCGGCGCCCGAGCCGGGCATCCGGCCCACGGCCGCGGCGGGCGACAGCGCGTTGCGCACCTCGACCGTCAGCTCTGTGGCGACGGTGCCGTCCACGGTCACTCGTACGCCGGCGCTCGGTGCGTGCTTACGAGCGTTGGTCAGCCCCTCCTGGACGATCCGGTAGGCGTGGCGTCCGATCCGGGCCGACACCGTGGACAGGTCACCGATCCGGTTGTCCAGGGTGACGGGCGAGCCGGCTCGCAACGATTCCTCGATCAGGGCCGGCAGGTCGGTGAGCGTGGGCTGGGGGCGCTGTTGATCCGAGGCGTCCGTGCCCTCGCGGAGCATGCCGATCACCTCGCGCAGGTCCTCCATGGCCTCGTAGGCGCACTGCCTGATGACGCCGGCCGCGCGGGTCTCCTCCGCGGTCGCGCCCTGCCGGAACTCCAGCGCCCCGGCGTGCACGGCCAGTAGCGAGATCCGGTGCGCGAGGACGTCGTGCATCTCACGGGCGAGCCGTTCGCGCTCCATATGCCGTGCCTCCTCGACGCGCAGCCGCTGTCCCTCCTCGGCCTGCCGCGCCCGGTCGCGCAACGAGCGTACGAGCAGGCGCTGTGAACGGACGAGCATGCCCGAGGTGATCAGTGTGGCGTCGAGCAGACCGACCACGGCCACGGCCTCCCAGTACTGCTGCGGCGTCGTCGCGTCGAGGTGGTAGAACGCGACGGTAGGACCGATGTGCACCGCCGCGACGGCGGCGGTCACCCGCCAGGAGCGCCGCATGGCGACGTTGAGCACGGTGATGAACGCGATGCCGAAGGCCGTCGACGAGACGAACAGTCCGGCCATGCTCACGGCCAGTGCCAGCCCGACCGGCCATCGCCGCCGCAGCAGCAGCAGACCCAGGCAGGACAGGCTGCCGACGGCCAGGTCGAGGGCAAGGGGAGGCGGCGGTGATTGCTGCTGGGCGCTCTCCTCCATGGTGACCAGCAGGAAGAAGAGGCCGAGCGTCACAGCGGCGGACGCGTAGCCGACGTCGGAGGCCCGCTCACCGGCCAGCCTGCGGATACGACCGTGCGACGGTCCGGCCGGCCGCTCCGGTGTGGCGTATGCGTCCAACAGCCGACCTCTTTCTCCTGTCCGCGCTGCTCAAGGCTACGTGCCGCCCGACCGCCCCGGCAGTGGCAGGCGGTCTACGCGGCCATCGACTTTGGTCTAGGCGAAATGGCAGCTCGACCGACGCTCGCCATGGGGCCGGGGCCGGAGAGTTCGGTACATGACGAACACCAGCCCTGTGACGGCCGAAGGGTCCGGCGGCGAAGCGACCGGCGGTTCGCCGGCCGAAGCCCTCGCCGCGCGCGCCGAGGCGATCAGCAAGATCTATGGCAGCGGTGACGCCGAGGTCGTCGCTCTCGACGACGTCACGGTCGGCCTCCGACGCGGCCGGTTCACAGCGATCATGGGACCGTCCGGTTCCGGCAAGTCCACGCTCATGCACTGCATGGCCGGGCTCGATTCGGTCGACTCCGGTCGCGTGTTCATCGGCGAGGTGGAGCTGACCCGGCTCGACGACCGGCGGCTCACCCGGCTGCGGCGCGACAAGGTGGGCTTCGTCTTCCAGGCGTTCAACCTGGTGCCGACGCTCACGGCACTGGAGAACATCACGCTCCCGATGGACATCGCCGGCCGCCGGCCGGATCGGGACTGGCTCGACACCGTCGTCGACACCGTCGGGCTGCGCGACCGGCTCCGCCACCGGCCCGCCGAACTGTCCGGGGGACAGCAGCAGCGGGTGGCGTGCGCCAGAGCGCTGGCGTCGAGGCCGGACATCGTCTTCGCCGACGAGCCGACCGGCAATCTCGACTCCCGCTCGGGCGCCGAGGTGCTGTCGTTCCTGCGCGACTCGGTACGCGAGATGCGCCAGACGGTGGTCATGGTGACGCACGACCCGGTGGCGGCTGCCCACTCCGATGAGGTGATCTTCTTCGGGGACGGGCGGACCGTCGACCGGATGCCGGACCCGACGGCCGAGAAGGTGCTTGAGCGGATGAAGGGCATCGAGTCGCACGGGGGAGGCGGCGTCCGATGATGGCCAGGCTCACGCTGCGCAACCTCGCGGCGCACCGGCTGCGGCTGGGGCTCACGGCGCTCGCCGTGATCCTCGGGGTCTCGTTCGTGTCGGGCACGCTCATCTTCAAGGACACGATGACGCGCAGCTTCGACGGCCTCTTCGGCGACGTGTACAAGGGCGTCGAGGTCATCGTGCGGGCGGAGCGATCGTTCGCCGCCACCGAGGAGGACCCCGCCCGCCCGATCCCGCAGTCGGTGCTCACCACCATCAGGCAGAAGGCGGCGGGCGCGGCGGGCGCGCAGGGCGCCAGCGAGGGCTACGCGGCCATCGTCGGCGCGGACGGCAAGGTCGTCGGCGGCCAGGGGATGACGCACCTCGGCGGCGACTGGAGCGACGACACCGGCTCCGAACTGCGGATCGTCTCGGGCAGGCCACCTCGCGCACCCGGCGAGGTGGTCATCGACTCGGTCACCGCGGGCAAGGGCGGGCTCGAGGCCGGCGATCAGGTGAAGATCCTCACTCAGGGGCCCACTCAGACGATGCGGGTCACCGGCATCTTCACGCTGGGGTCGCTGAGCGGCCTGGACCGGTTCCTCACCTACGCGCTGTTCACCCCGGAGGTCGCGCAGAGGCTCCTGGTCAAGCCGGGTCACTACTCTGAGATCTACGTCCAGGCCCGGCCCGGCGTGTCCACGGAGCACCTGCGCGACCAGGTCGCCGCGGTGCTGCCCGAGGGCTACGAGGCGGTCACCGGGCAGGACGAGGCCGACGAGACCCAGGCCGAGATCAAGCAGATCTTCGACTTTCTCGCGATCTTCCTGCTGGTCTTCGCCGCCGTGGCGGTCTTCGTCGGCTCGTTCATCATCTTCAACACGTTCGCGATGCTGGTCGCCCAGCGCACCCGGGAGCTCGCGCTGCTCCGCGCCGTGGGGGCGAGCCGCCGCCAGGTGACCCGGTCGGTGCTCGGTGAGGCGGCCGGCGTCGGGTTCGTCGGTTCCACGCTGGGCCTCGGCCTCGGCGCCGGGCTCGCCCTGGGGCTCAGGGCACTGTTCGCGCTCTTCGGCGTCGACCTGCCCGCGACGAGGCCGGTGCTCGCCGCCTCCACCGCCCTCTGGTCGTACGCCGTCGGGATGCTGGTCACGGTGGCGGCGGCCTACTTCCCGGCCCGCCGCGCGGCGAAGATCCCGCCGGTGGCGGCCATGCGGGACGACGTCGGCGGCCTGCCGGAGCGCTCCATGCGCGTCCGGGTCGCGGTGGGCACCGCCTTGATGGTGCTCGGCGGGGCCGCTGTCGCCCGGGGGCTGGCGATCTCAGGGGAGGCCATCTCGGGGGAGGAAGGGGTGAGCCTGGTCGGCCTGGGGGGCGCGGTCGTGTTCCTGGGCGTCGTCATGCTCGGCCCGGTCCTGAGCCGGCCCATCACCTGGGTCCTCGGCTGGCCCTTCGCCAGGCTGGCCGGCTCGGTCGGGCGGATGAGCCGGGAGAACACCCGGCGCAACCCCCGCCGAACCGCGGCGACCGCGTCCGCGCTGATGATCGGGCTGGCGCTCGTCGCCATGGTCTCGGTGCTGGCGCAGTCGATGAAGGCCTCGGCCGACGGCGCCTTCGATCGCGATCTCAGCGCCGACTACACCCTGCAGCCCACCGGCCTGGGCGGCTTCAGCCCCGAGGCCGTCGAGGCGGTCTCGGAGGCGCCCGGCGTCAGCGGCGTCACGCCGGTCCGGCTCGGCACGATCAAACTGGCGGGCGAGAAGGCGCCGGTGATGGTCGCCGACCCGGCCGCGCTGGCCGGGCCGATCAACCTCGAGATCGAGAGCGGCACCGGCGCGCTCGGCCCCGACGAACTGCTCGTCCAGCGCAACGTGGCCGATCAGTGGGGCTGGACGATCGGCAGCACGGTGCCGGGAGAGTATCCGGACGGGGTCAAGGCACCGTTCCGCGTCGCCGGGATCTACGCCGACAATCAGGTGGCGAGCAGCCCGTACCTCATGACGCCGGCCGGCTACCGGCCGCACGCGCCCAGCGAACTGATCCAGCTCGCCTACGTCGACACCGACGAGGACGCCCGGGCGGGCCGGTCGCTGGAGTCGGCCCTGGCCGCCTATCCCAACGTGAAGTTGCAGGACCGCCAGGAGACCAAGGCCGCCGCGCGTCAGGAGATCGACCAGCTGCTCACCGTGGTCATCGCCCTGCTGGTGCTCTCGATCATCATCGCGGCGCTCGGAATCGTGAACACCCTCGCGCTGTCGGTGATCGAGCGCACGCGCGAGATCGGCCTGCTCCGCGCGGTGGGCATGAGCCGCCGCCAGCTCCGACGCATGGTGCGGTACGAGTCGGTGGTGATCGCGGCATTCGGGGCCACGCTGGGCCTGGCCGTTGGCGTCGCGTTCGGGTGGGCGCTCCAGCGGGCCATGGAAGAGCAGGGCGTCGACGTGCTGAGCATCCCCTACGGCCGGCTCGGCCTCTACGCGGTCGCCGCCGCCGTCATCGGGGTCATCGCGGCGATCTGGCCCGCCCGGCGCGCCGCGAGGATGGACGTCCTACGCGCCGTCACCACGGAGTAGCCGGGGAATCAGGGGCCGTCGTTGCTTCACGCCCACGAGGCCCAGGGCGGTCCTGCGGCCGGCTGCGGGTGCTCGGAAAGGGGAAGACGAAGCGGGCTTGCGGCGAATCATGGGTGACCGTTGACCACTTCACCCGGGAGGCACCCGCATGACGGAGACAGGGACTTGACCGCTGATGTGGGCGAGCAGGTGACCGACGCCGAGCTGGTCGCCCGGTTCCGGCGAGATGCCGAGCAGTTCACCGCCGTCCACGACCGGTATTTCCGAAAGATCTATCTGTACGTGGCCGGGCGGCTGGACGTGCAGGCGGCCGAGGACATCGCCGCCGAGACCTTCCTCGTGGCCTTTGATCAGCGCGACCGGTTCGACCCCGAGCGCGGCAACCTGCGGTCCTGGTTGTTCGGCATCGCCACGAACCTGGTGGCCCGCCACCGGCGCAAGGAGGCCCGCCGTTACCGGGCGATGGCGCGTACGGGAGCCGAGCCGGCGGCCGGCAGCCACGAGAACCAGGTGATCATGTCGGTGGCGGCGCAGCGCATGAAGCCGCAGCTCGCCAAGGCTCTCGCCGCGCTCTCTCGGGGCGAGCGCGATGTCGTCCTGCTCGTGGCGCTGGCCCAGCTCAGCTACGACGAGGTGGCCCAGGCGCTCGGAATCTCTCAGGGCACGGTGGGCTCCCGGCTCAGCCGCGCCCGCCGGAAACTCACCGACGCGATCGATCCGGAGGCGTTCAATGAATGACCTGAAGCTGCTCGGCGCCGCGCTGGCGCAGCCCGATCCGGCGCCGGAGGTGGCCGACCGCAGCCGTCAAGGGCTCCGGAACGCGATGCGCGGGCGGAAGCGCAGGCGCAGGATCGGCCGGCCGGTGGCCGGTCTCAGCCTGACCGCCATCGCCGTGGTGGCCGCGATCGTGGTCGCCTCGGGTACCACCGAGCCGCCCGCCACGCAGGACAACCCGTCCACCGCAGCCCAGCCGTCCGCGCGGCAGGTCCTGCTCGCGGCCGCCGCCACCGCGGAGACCGTACCGGAGGGCTCTGGATCCTACTGGCACGTCACGATGAAACACGGGCCTTCGATAGGGGGAAGGCGCCTCACCGAGATGTGGTTTCGGCGTGACGGCCAGGGGTGGGTGAGCGTGAAGCCCGGCGAGGTGAGCAAACTCGCACGGTGGCAGGTGACCACCTTTTTGCTCACCGGTATGAGCTCCCGTCAGCTCCAGAATCTGCCGACCGACCCGGCCGCACTGAAAACGTGGATCCTCAACGCCATGAAACTACGGCGCAGCAAGGAGAATCCGCACTCCAGGTACGAGCCGAGCACTCTCGAGGTCAACCTCGTCCATGTTCTCAACGAGATGCTGTACTTCCTGCCGGTTCAGCAGAAGGTCCGCGCCGCCGCCTTCCGCGCGCTCGCCTCGCTCCCGAGCATCAAGAGGGTGGGTGCAGTGAAGGAGGGGCAGGTCCTGGTGTACATGTCCGGCCCCGGACGCGGACAAGTGGGGATAAGAATGATCGTCGACCCGAAGACGACGAGGGTCGGCATCGAGAACTTCACCGACTTCGGAAAGAGGGAGTCGTCGGGGACCAACACGTACACGGGCGAGTGGACGGACCAAATTCCCGACAAGGTCGTCCCGCCCCCACGGAGGTACCATCCCCGCGCCGGTGAAGGGTGATCGTGCCGGTGGACGCGGCCCAGAGGGCACCCTCATCCGTCCGGCCGAGGACGTCCGGTCCCGCCATGAGGGCGGTCGACCGACCGGCCCCCGGGTCACCAGTCGCGGACGATCTTGCTACCGGGTCCCAGCAGCTCGGCGCCCCGCACCCGCTGGCGGCGGGCCAGGTGCACTTCGAGATCGGGCTTGCCGGCGAGCGGGGTGAGGTCGACCTCGCCGCTGCCCGCCAGACAGAGGAACCTGAGCTGGGACAACTCGGCCAGCGGCCGCAGATCGGGCGGTTGCCGGAATTCCCGAAGATGCAGTGAGGTGAGCTCCGGCAGCTCCCGCAACGCGGCCAGCTCGCCGACCCCGGTCTCGGAAATGTCGAGTGAGTTCAGGCGGGCCAGTCCGCGCAGGGGCCGGAGATCGGTGAGGCCAGAGGCTCCGCGCAGCGACAGGTTCGAGAGGGTCTCGGCCCACCATTCGATGCCGATCAGGTCGGTCAGCGGGCAGGAGTTCAGGTGCAGGGCGCGCAGCCGGCCTAGCTGCTCGAACCGCCGCAGCGCGCGGACGTCACGCAGGGTCGCGCACTGTCCGATGATGAGGAAGGAGAGCGCCGTGGGCGCGAGTGACCGTCCGAGCACCTCGATGTCGTCGAGCTGGCCGAGCAGTAGCCGTTTGACGCGAGCGCAGGAGCGCAGCGGCGTCAGGTCCATGCCACGGGTGTCGTCGATGTAGAGACTGCGCAGGCCCGCGACGTCGGCCAGCGGCGCGAGGGCGATGTCTCCCACGTCTCCGAGCAGCAGGTGCTCCAGGGCGGTGCCGCACGAGAGCGGAGACAGGTCGCGCAGCGCCGGGTCCTCGAGGACCCAGAGGGCCGACAGCCTGGGCATGCGCTCGACGAAGCCCAGGTCTCCGTACCCCAGCGGCAGCCGGTAGGCCAGATCCTCCAGATCCTTGAGCTCGGCCAGGCCCGCCATCAGGGCGACGTCGTTGATCTCCCTGATCCGTACGGCGTGCGGGGAGGGCCGCAGCACCGTGCGCGCGAACTCCACCGGATCGAACCGCGGCCATGCGCGCATCAGCTCCTCGTGGATCCGCGGGTCGTCATAGCGAGCGGAACGGGCGATCACCTTGAGCGCGTGATCGCCGCCGATGCCCGCCGCCGCCCTGATCGTCGCCGCGGCCTGCCGTACGCCGCGCGGCGGGCGGTCGGCGAGCAGATCCAGCACGAACTCGCCCGCCGCCGCCAGCGCCTTCGCGTCGGCCATGCCGCGCGGCGGCAGCAGGTCGCGGGTCACCTGCTGGATCTCCTCCTGGAGACCTGGATCGATCTGGGGACAGGTCTCCTGGCAGGCGACCGCGAGCGCCAGCACCACCCTGCGCACGGACATGTCCCGTTCCGCGCGGTCGAGCAGCCCGCGCAGCAGTTCCGTACGCTGCCGCGGCTGGGCGTGGCCGGCGGCCATGACGATGACCTCCCGCCACTGGTCGTCCTGGGCGTGCTCGACGAGCACGCCGATGTCCTCGGCCTCGATCGCCGCGCGGGCGGCGAGGTACTCCTGGAAGGTGCCGTGCACGAAGTCGACCCGGCCGGTGACCGGTTCGCGGATCAGCCCGCTGCGGTTCAGCAGGTGACTGAACACCTGCTCGGCGTCGGCCGAGATGCGCGGCATCAGCGCGAGACTCTGCTCGACCTGCTTGACGACGCGATCGCACGGCGCGTCGCTCAGACCGTTGCGGATCAACCAGTACGCCAGGTTCTGCAGGATGAGGCTCTTGTCGGTACGCGACAGCGCCGGGCCGCGGTCGTTGATCCGGCGCTCGGTCTCGCGCCGCTCCAGCAGCAGCTCCAGGGCGACCGCGTAGAGCTCCATCCGGTCCTGCGGTAGCTGCATGCGCCGGTCCAGGTGCAGGGCGCAGAGCAGGGCGCACAGCAGCGGGTTGGTGGCGAGTTCGCGCAGGTGACGCCGGGCGTGCACCTTCTCCAGCAGCTCGCCCTCGCATGCCCGGAGCCGATTCTGCTCCTCCTCGTCGGCGGTCTCGTTGCGCATCGCGGCGTGCCAGTGCCGCGCGAACGACTTCACGTCCGGCCAGGACATCGGCAGCAGCTCCGCGGAGTCGAAGCCCTCGTTGTCGAGCCAGTCCCCGGTGGCCGCCGCCGGGCGTGAGGTGACGACGTAGCGTGCCTGCGGGAAGACGCCGACGAGCTCGCGCAGCCAGCCGCGCGCCGCCTCGCGCTCGCACTCGGGCAGCTCGTCGATGCCGTCGATGAGCACCAGGGCCCGGCCGGACTTGAGCACCCGGTGCACCCACCCGCGGGGCATGTCGTCGGCGATGTGCCGCCCCACCTGGCTGAGGAAGTGCTCGGGCGCCGGCAGCTCCGCGCCCACGTAGCGGCGCAGCGGAAGGAAGAACGGCACCAGACCGGTCAGGCCGGAGAGCTGCTCGCCGAAGTCGCCGCGCGCACTGCGTACGGCGAGCCACTGCAGCAGCGTGGTCTTCCCCGAGCCGGCGTCGCCGCGCACGAACAGCCGTGGGGTGCCGCCGAGCGCCTCGTGGACGCGCCAGGTCGTGGCCGCCGCGTCGGGGCGCGGGTGCGCCTCCTCGATCCGCCCGAGGCCGCCGAGCGACGACGACACGCCCTGCCGCAGGCCCTCGCCCTGCACGTTGAGGCTGATGTAGGCGACGCTCAGGGGATAGCGGCGTACGGCCTGCGAGACCGTGACGCCGAACAGCTCCAGCCGGTCGAGCGTATTGGCCACCTGCCGGCGGTAGGTGGCGAGGAAGGCGACGTCCGGATCGGCCTCGTCCATCCTCGGGATCCGGTCCAGCAGCTCGCGGATGCCGGTGACGATCTGGGTCTCGCGGCGCAGGATCTCGGTGAGGGCGCCCTTGCCGAACGCGGGCAGGCCCACGGTGACCTCGAGGACGTAGGCGCAGCATTCGGCCAGCACCCGGTCGTACAGCCCGGCGGCCTGATGCCCGAGATCCCTGGTGGCGTCCGGGCTGCCGGCCCGGATGTGCCGCTCGAGGAAGAGCGCGTCGAGGTCGGCCGCGAACAGGTCCTGATCGGTGAGCTCGGCCCGCTCGAACGCCGCCGTCACCGCGAACACGGCGGCGTTGCGCTCATGGTCGGCCAGGCCGCCGAACTCGTGTTCCAGCACCGTGAGGAGCCGGTCGGCCACGGTCTCCTCGAGATCCTCGAACAGCCGCTGCGTGCGCCGGCGCTCTCGTATCCCCGCCGCCTTGCCGGTGATCGCGTCGACGATCGAGCCGCTCATCTCCGCGGCGAACTGGTGGTCCTTCAGCCAGAGCTTGGCCGCCGTCTTGATCACCGCGGCGCCGAGCCCGAGGAGAATGTCAGCCATCGGCAACACTCCTGCCACGTAGGCGTTGATCCGCAGTATCAAGCCTGCTGAGCCGCAGATCCTTTCTCTGTGGCATGTGGCAGTGAAAATCGTCGGTAAGAGAAGTCAATCTTCCATGGCGACGGTTCTGCCGGTCAGCGCGGGAGCGCGTAAAGCCCCTCGTCGAGGGGGTCGACGAGCCCGTCGGCGACGAGGCCGTCCAGAGCCCGTTCGCGTTGTACGGCGTCGTCCCAGACGACGTCGAGCAGGGCCTTCTCGACCGGGCCCTCGGCCTGCCGCAGCACCGCGAGCAGCCGGCCTCGGCACTGCCGGTCGGTGCCCGCGTACTGCTGGCCGCGCCTCGGCGGCCCGTCGTACGCCGGCCGCCCGGCCAGCCGCCAGGCACAGCGCTCGGCGACCGGACAGGCGCCGCAGCGCGGAGCGCGGGCAGTGCACACCAGGGCGCCGAGCTCCATGACCGCTACCGACCAGCGCGCCGCGACCGGCGGATCAAGCGGGAGCAGCGACTCGGCGAGCCGTACCTCGGCCACCGTCTGCGCCTTCGGCGGGTACTCCTCGCCGCCGACCGTCCGGGCCAGCACGCGTCGCACGTTGGTGTCGAGCACGGCGTGACGCTGCCCGTACGCGAAGCTCGCGACCGCGGCCGCCGTGTACGAGCCGATACCGGGCAGGGCCAGCAGGGCGTCGTAGGAGTCCGGCACCCTGCCGTCGTGCTCGCCCGCGATGGCGACGGCGCTCGCGTGCAGCCTCAGAGCGCGGCGCGGGTAACCGAGCCGCCCCCAGGCCCGTACGGCCTCGCCCGACGGCTCGGCGGCCAGCGCGGACGGCGTGGGCCAGCGGGCCAGCCACTCCGCCCATACCGGCAGCACACGGCTCACCGGCGTCTGCTGGAGCATGATCTCGCTGACCAGTACTCCCCAGGGGGTGGCCTCGGGCGCGCGCCACGGCAGATCGCGGGCGTTCTCGGCGTACCAGCCCAGGATGGGGGCGGCGAAATGGGACGAGCGCATAACAGGTCTGATACTTCCACGGCGGGTCGCCACCGTAAGACAAGATCCGCGAAGCATACTGTCCGCATGGAATTGGGTACTGAACGTAGTTCCCATGAGGAATCCGCCGAAGCGTATTGGCGGCGGCGGGCCTTCGCGCTCACCGGCGTCCTCGCGACGGTCGGGCTCGTGGCATGGGGATGTTCGGGTGGCGGCGGAAACGACAAGGACCGGTCGATCCACAATGCCGCCGGCCTGAGCACCCCGACTCCCGTCAGCACCGTGTCGGTGCCGGTGGCCACGCCGACGGTCACGATCACGGCGACCGCGAAGGTCACCGTACGGCCCTCGTCCCCGGTGCGCATTGGCGACGCCTGCGCCCCAGGCGACGTGGTGGTCAACCTCGACTCCAAGGCGGACGCCTACAGGGGCAAGGCACGGCCGCAGTTCCTGATCAGTGTGGTCAACACGGGCAAGCGCCCCTGCACCTTCGGCGTCGGGCCGAAGGAGCTGGAGCTGCGGGTCACGTCCGGTCCGGACCGGATCTGGTCCTCAGCACACTGCGCACGGGGTGACGGCTCGTCGATCCGGCTGCTCAAGCGAGGCATCCCGTACGCGGAGACGGTCACCTGGGACCGCAAGCGATCGGCGAACGGCTGTGGCGGCAGCCGGTCGCTGGCCCGTCCCGGCACCTACGTGGTCGCGGTCAAGGCCGACCACCAGCGACCCAAGCGCGAGGTGTTCCGGCTCCGCCCCTGACGGCTCCGCCCACGGTCACGGCTGCGGCCGAGCCGGCTCGTGGACGCCGGACGATCCGCGCCCGGCCGAGTAGGCCGTGCCCAGCCGCGAGATCACAAAGGCGGCGATCAGGGCCATGAGCGAGCCGGTGAGCACGTCGCGCCCCGCGAGCGGCGAGAGGACGTCCCCGCCCGAGCCTACGTAGAAAAACCCCGCCGTCTCGCCGACGACCGGGCCGAGCAGTGCGAGCCAGATCGCTCCGAGAGGCGCGCGCCGTCCGCGCACGTAGACCTCGATGACATGAACGGCGAGTGCCGTTCCGACCAGCAGCACGGAGATCAGTCCGAACGGACCGTTGGCCGCGTAGAAGTAGGCGTCGGGCGACGACGGGTCCCTCGGAAAGCCCACTGTCTTGTTCCGGGCGTACCACGGTGTCACGAGGCTCCCGAGCAGGAAGCCACCGGCGATCAATGTCGCCACCGCCGCCATCACGCCGGAGACCTTCGCGACCGGCGTTCGGGCGGGGCCGGGCGGAGCGGTCGGTGTCCTCGTGCGAGCCGCCCGCACGGCCATGACGACGCCGATGGGGACCGCGAAGAGGGAGACGACCAGGGACAGGTACATCAGTTGGAGACTGCCGGTCGGAGAGCGTCCGACGACGCACAGCCCCGTGACGGCCGCCACCACGCCGACGACCTTCGCCGTCGAGCCCGGCGAGGTGGCTCCGGTCCGGCCGTCGTGCCCTGGCGAGGACTGCGGGCGCGATGCCAACCCAGCGGCGATCGTCAGCAGGACGACCGCGCCGGTGAGCAGGTCGAGCCCGAGCTCCCACGGGGACTCCGCCCTGTCGTCGTAGCCGAACATGAGGTGCAGCCGGGCCGCAATCACCGCGGCGCACATGAGCAGCGCCACCTGCCAGTCGAGACCGGTCGCCCTGAACGCCGCCACGGCGGCCATGCCCAGGCAGCAGGCAAGAAGCAGTGCCATCGCGGCCAGGAACACATCGTCGTGGACGTAGAGGTGCACCTCCGTCCGCCTGATGTCCCCGGGGCCGGCCGGCCTCTCGCGACGCTGCAGCGTGTACCAGGGCAGGACCATTCCGATCATGGCGAGTCCCAGCCCGGCCAGTGCCAGCATCTGGGCGACGGCCGCCGCCGCCGAGAATCCGTTACCGCCGCCCACAGGCACACTCGGACGTGTCATGCCCCCCGTACGCGCGGGTTCACCGCCCGCGGCCCCACGATCCCAGCCGTCCGAGCGAGGGCGGGGAAGAGGAGCCCGGTCATGGTGTCGGGGGGCCGCGCCGACCGCGGGAGCCGGATGACGAAGCCGGTGGCCAAGCCGGGAGATCACGAAGGCGACGACCAGGGCCGACAGCGAGCCGACGAGCAGGTCGGCGCCGCCGAGGCGATGGAACTCGCCACGGTCGGAGCCGAAGGACAGGGTCGTGGACATGGGGATCGCCGCGGTTCCGAGGACCGTGCCGAACAGCGCGAGGAAGGCGACCCCTGCGGGGACCGCGCGGCCGCGCACGGCCACCTCGATGACGTACACGGCGACGGCCGCACCGAGCATCAGCATCGCCGGCACCGTGAGCAGGGGATACATGTCATGGAAGTGGGCGAAGTCGACGTCAGGGCGCTCTCCGGGCCCCGCCCACGCCACCCAGCGGCCCCACGGTCGCCAGGCGCTCGCGATCAGCAGACCCGCGCCGGCGGCGGCGGCCAGCCCCGCCGCGACCTCCACGACGATGCCGGCCGGTGTCAGCCGAGGGCGGGAACGGGTCCGCCGCCCGCTGCCGGAGACCGCTCGTAGCCGCCAGGCCATGGCCACGAAGCCGACAAGGAACACCAGCGCAGCGATCGCCGGGACCGCCAATTGGCCGAGATGAAGGACCGGCGCCGCCGGGATCACGATGCTCACGCTCACGATCGCCAGCACGATCACCAGAGTGATGCGCTCCCACGACCCGCGTCGGCCCTGCGGTCCCTCGCCGCCGAGATCCGCTGCCACGACCCACGGCACGGCGAGCGCGCAGAGGGGCACCGCGATGAACAGCAACGTTGGAACGCAGGCGAGCACGCATCCCGCCGCCACCACCACACTCATGTCCGCGAACACCGAGAGCGGGCGCGGAGGTGCCGATCGCGGCGGCCCGGGGAGGGGCTGTGCCCTGGCCGCGAACGCCGCCGCGACGACGAGCATCAGCACCGACACCACGGTGTCGAGCAGATACTGCGCGGCCGCATAAAGCACGGCGATCACGCACGCGACCACCACGTCGGAGAGCGTGGCGGGAGAACGGGCGAGCACACGTCGTACTCCCGCCGCCGCCTCCCCGGGCGCCGACAGCGGGCGCGGGGAAGTCGACCCCGGCGGCGGCTCGGCAACGGGCCGTCGCCGCGCCGCGGAGGCCGAGCCGGCGGCGAGGACCACCATCACGCAGGCGCCGGAGAGCAGATCCAGCCCGACGTCCCACCCCGGCGCGTACAGGCTGCCGATCTCGATGAGACCTTGAAGTCGCGCCGCCGCCACCGCCGTGACCATCAGCAGCGGGACCTGCCAGTCGAGACGGGTCCCGGTCCACGCCGAGACGGCGGCGGTGCCGACGCACCAGGCCAGGAGCAGGCCCACCATGGCCAGGAACAGGTCCTCGTAGCCGTGTACCAAGTTTCGGTCGGCACCGGTGCTGACCTCGTAGCCGCGTTCCGAGAGCCAGGGGAGGGCGAGACCGGCCACTGCGAGCCCGACCCCCGCCAACGCCAGTGCCCGGGCCGAGAGCCTTGTCGTGCTCGGAGCCCGCGGCGGCTTACCGTCGCCCTCCGGATCAGTCGCGTCGGTCATTTTGCTTCGACGGGCGACCGGCCGCGAGGGTTCACCCGCTCATCGCAGCACGTTGGCCGCTGACGGCCACGGTCTAGACGTAACGCTCGAGGATCGAGGACTCGGCGAGCCTGGACAGGCCCTCACGGACGCTGCGGGCGCGGGTCTCGCCGACCCCGCCGACGGCCTGCAGGTCGTCGATGCTGGCGGCGAGCAGTTTCTGCAGCCCGCCGAAGTGCTCCACCAGCCCCTCGACGACGAGCCCCGGCAGCCGCGGCACCTTGGCGAGCAGCCGGTAGCCCTTGGGGCTCACCGGCACGTCCAGCGGGTCGCTGCCGGAGAAGCCCAGCACGTCGGCGACCGTGGAAAGGTCGAGCAGCTCGGTCGCCGACAGCCCGTCGAGCGCGCCGAGCACCCCGGTGACGCTGCCGTCACGGACCTTGCCCGGGACGTAGTCGCGCACGATCAGCGCGCGGTCGCCTTCGACGCCGGAGACGAGCTCGTCGAGTTGCAGGGACAGCAGGCGGCCGTCGGTGCCGAGCTCGACGACATAGCCCTCGATCTCGTCGGCGATGCGGCGCACCATCTCGAGCCGCTGCACGACCGCGGTCGAGTCGCGGACCGTGACAAGATCCTCGATCTCCAGCGCCGACAGCGTGCCCGACACCTCGTCGAGACGCAGTTTGTAGCGTTCGAGCGTGGCGAGGGCCTGGTTGGCCTTGGACAGGATGGTCGCCGAGTCCTCGAGGACGTAGCGGGTGCCGCCGAGGTAGAGCGCGATGATCCGCATCGACTGGCTGACCGAGATCACCGGGTAGCCGGTCTGCTTGGCCACCCGCTCGGCCGTCCGGTGCCTGGTGCCCGACTCCTCGGTCGGGATCGTGGGGTCGGGCACGAGATGCACGGCGGCCCGTACGACGCGGGCGTGCCTGCCGTCGAGCACGATGGCGCCGTCCATCTTGGCGAGCTCACGCAGCCGGGTGGCGGAGAACTCGACGTCGAGCTCGAATCCGCCGGTGCAGATCTCCTCGACGGTCTTGTCATAGCCGAGAACGATCAATCCGCCGGTGTGTCCCCGGAGGATGCGCTCCAGGCCGTCGCGGAGAGCAGTGCCCGGCGCCACCGCGGCGAGTGTCGCGCGGCGTCGCTCGTCTTGACCCTTTTCATGTATTGGCACTTGACCCCCGGAGGTCGCTGGACGGCGCTCAGTTTACCGACGACGACCGTTTGGTCGACTCCTCCGCAGGTCGCAAGAGCGAGTCGGACAAGTTCATACCCTGGTGGGACTCTGTCAGGAAGCTGTAAAGGCCACGCGCAGCGCCTGCTCCAGGCTGTCGACCTCCATTACGGTCATGCCCTCGAAGCTGACCGCGGGGGCGCCGCCGGCCAGGCTCACCACCCGTCCGGGCTCGCCGCGCTCGGGCTGGGTAGATCTTTTCAGTGGCGTGGTGCCGGCCAGCTCCAGCGAGCCGCGCGGCACGACCGCGCACTTGAAGCCGAGGCGGCCGGCCTCGCCAAGGCGCCGCCGTACGCCCGGAACGGCCCGGACCTCGCCGGCCAGCCCCACCTCGCCCAGGGCGATCACGCTGGGCGAGAGCGTCTGTTCGGTCTTGGAGCCCGCGACGGCGAGCGCCACCGCGAGGTCGACCGACGTCTCGGCCAGCCGGACCCCGCCGACCGTGGACGCGTAGACGTCCTGCTCGTGCATGGCCATCTTGCAGCGCCGGGACAGCACCGCCAGCACCATGGCGACCCGGGCGGACTCGAGGCCGGAGGTCGCCCTGCGCGGGGCGGGCAGGAACGACTGGGCCACCAGCGCCTGCACCTCGGCCACCAGCGGCCGACGGCCCTCCAGCGTGACCGTGACGCACGTGCCGGGCACCGGTTCGTCGCGGCGGGTCAGGAACAGCCCGCTCGGGTCGGCGAGCCCGACGATGCCCATCTCGGACAGGTCGAAGCAGCCGAGCTCGTCGGTGGGACCGTAGCGGTTCTTCACCGCCCGGATCATGCGCAGCCGGCTGTGCCGGTCGCCCTCGAAGTAGAGGACCACGTCGACGAGGTGCTCCAGCAGCCGCGGCCCGGCGATCGCACCGTCCTTGGTGACATGGCCCACCAGGACCGTCGTGATGCCCCGTTCCTTGGCCACCCGGATCAGGTTGGCGGTGACCTCGCGGATCTGGGTGACCCCGCCGGGCGCCCCGTCGACCTCGGCGGCGCCGATCGTCTGGATCGAGTCGACGATCAGCAGCCTGGGATCGACGGCGTCGACCTGGCCCAGCAGAGCGGCCAGCTCGGTCTCGGCGGCGAGGTAGAGCTGATCGGTGACCGCGCCGACCCGGTCGGCGCGCAGCCGGACCTGTTCGGCCGACTCCTCGCCGGTGACGTACAGCACCTTCTCGGGACCGCCGGGATCGCCGGCGCGAGAGGAGCTGAGCGCGGCGACCTCGAGCAGCAGCGTGGACTTCCCGATGCCCGGCTCACCGGCCAGCAGCACCACGGCACCGGGGACCAGACCCCCGCCCAGCACGCGGTCGAGCTCGTCCAGGCCGGTCGGCCGGGACTGCGCGGAACCCACGTCGATCTCGCTGATCCGCCGGGCCGGCGCCGACACGGCACCCGCCGAGACCACTCTGGGCGGGGTGGCCGTACCGGCCTCGCCGACGGTGCTCCACGCCTGGCACTCGCCACAGCGCCCCACCCACTTGGAGGACTGCCAGCCGCACTCGGAACAGCGGTAGGTGGCCCTGGCCTTGGTCGTCTTCGCCATGCGGGTGACAGTAGGCCCCAGCGCCGACATTACGAAGCCGGGCCTCATCGCAGCAGTGATCGCGCCTCCGCGAGCAGGTCGCACTGACGGCGCCAGTCGCCCCCGGCGATGCCCATGACGATGTGGCGGGCCCCGGCGTCGCGGTAGGCCGCCAGCCGTTCGGCCGCCTCGTGCGGGCCGCCCGTGATCGGCAGGGGCATGACCTCCTCGAGCGGCCGGCCGTACCCCCCGCTGATGCCCGAGGCGATCTGCTCGCGCGTTGGCACGTCCGGCCCGGAGCCGAGGGCTCCCGCGGCCCCGACCGCGATGACCGGGACGGGCCGCCCGTGCCCGGCGGCGAGGCCTGCGAGCCGTGCGGCTCCGGTGGCGATCTCGGCCGGCGGCACGAGTGACGGAAACCACGCGTCGCCCAGCCGGGCGGCCCGCCCGATCGCGGTAGTGGAGGCGTTGCCGACCCAGATCGGCGGCGGTGCCACCGCCGGCGCCAGCTCGACCTCGGGCCGTCCCGGCTCGTCCGGAAGCCGCACCCGGTCGCCCGCCAGCAGGGCCGGCAGCAGTTCCAGTGCGGTCTCGGTGCGCGTCCCGCGCCGGTCGTACGGCACTCCCGCCGCCGCCCACTGCGCCGCCCCGCCGCCGGAGCCGACGCCGAGGATCAGCCTGCCCTCCGACACGTGCTGCAGGGTGGCGATCTGTTTGGCCGCCCAGGCCAGGGGACGGATCGCCGGGATGAACACGCTTGCACCGATGGCGATCCGGTCGGTGGCGGCCGCCGCGGTGGCGAGCGCCACGGCACAGTCCAGCGACGGCGCCCCGGTGGCGAGGTGGTCGCCGTGCCACACGCCGTCCAGACCGGCGTCCTCGGCATGTCGCGCGGCGGCCGGCAGGCCGAGGCCCTGCGCCCGCTGCGACGCGATCGAGGGCAGGATCACACCGATCTCCATCACGGCACCAGCACGACCTTCCCGATGGTGGCCCGGGTCTCCAGCGCCGTGTGCGCCGCCGCCGCGTCCTTGAGCGGGAAGGCCTGTACGGCCGGCACGAGGCGGCCGGCGGCGGCCTCGGCCAGCGACCTCTCCTCCAGGCCGCGCAGCCCACCCGGGATCCGCAGGATCCGCGGGCCCAGGGCGACCGACACCGACAGGCTGCGCTCGAACAGGTCGGCGGAGGTGAACCGCGTGGGTTCGCCCGCTGACCAGCCGAACAGGACGAGCCGGCCACCGGCGCCGAGCAGGTCGAGAGCGGCCCGGCCCGGCTCGCCCCCGACGCCGTCCAGCGCCAGCGTCACCTCGCGCCCGCCAAGTGCCTTCCGGACGGCGTCCGCCCAGCCCGGCGCCGTGTAGTCGACCGCGATCGTCGCGCCCGACGCCCGTACCCGCTCGGTCTTCGCCGCCCCGCCGGCCACGCCGACGACGGTCGCGCCGGCGTTCCGGGCGGCCTGGACCAGCAGCGTGCCGATTCCGCCGGCCGCCGCGGTCACCAGCACCACGTCCTCTGGGGTCGGCATCGCGATGTCGAGGATCCCCATCGTTATCCGGCCGGTCCCGACGATCGCGACCGCGACGGCGTGGTCGAGCCGGTCCGGGAGCGTGTGCAGAGCCGTGGCATCGGCCACCGCGAGCTCGGCGTAGCCTCCACTGACCATGCCGAGATGGGCCACCACCGGCCTGCCGAGCCAGGCCGGATCGGTGCCTTCTCCGAGCCCGTCGACCACGCCCGCCACCTCGCGGCCCGGCGTCATCGGAAGCTCCGCCCGCTGGAAGGGCCCGATGGCGACGCCGGCGCGGATCGCGGTGTCGGCCAGATGGACGCCGGAGGCCCGGACGGCGATCCGCACCTGTCCCGCCGCGGGACTCGGGTCGGGAACCTCCTCGAAGAGCAGATTCCCGGCCGGACCGAACTCATGCTGCCTTACCGCACGCACAGCCGTTCTCCCTCACTCGACGCGAACCTTCCGCCGTCGAGGCTGCAACCTGAAGTGAGCTTGAGGTCAACTCGGGCGAAGGCGTCAGCGTGGGGTACGGATACGAGTTCGGAACGTCACCCCGGCTGGGTCACCTGAAGGCGGCGCCGGTGGGGAACCGCCTGCGATCAGGCGACGGTGACCACGGCGTGCATGCCGCCGAAGGCATGCGGCATCCCGGATGTGGTGTCCGGGATGTAGTCGAGCAGTGCGTACGTGCCGCTCGGCAGCGTGACATCGACCACGGATGCCCGGCCGGGCGTCTGGGTGCCGAAGTTCAGCGCCGCGCCGCCGGTGACCGTGGGGTTCTCGCCGCCGGCGAACCAGGCGGTGATGTCGGCGTCCGTCGTGCCGGGCTGCACCTGCACGAGCTGCGCGAAGTGCAGCTCACCCGAGTCGTTGGAGATCCGCAGCGGACCGCGGCGCAGCTTGCCGCCGGAGCCGCTGACCACGAACCGATCGGGCTCCTTCATCGTGATGGACTGGTTGGTCGCCGGCAGGGCGGCGTACGTGTTGCCGGTCACCCGGAAGGTCTGGGCCGTCGCCGACGGGTTGTTGACCTGCGCCGCGTAGTAGCGGCCGGCCGGCAGCACCGTCTTGTAGGACACCTGGCCGATGGCGCTGAGACCGCCGTAGAAGCTCGTGTTCTGCACGAACCACTGCATCGCCGCCGCGGCCTTGGCGGCGTCGACCTGCCAGTTGCCGGCCTCGGCGATCTTGACGTCCATCTGCGAAAGCGTCGCACCGTTCCGGAGCTGGAAGGTCTCGGGGTCGGCGGCGGCGTAGGCGCTGGTCACGTTGACATTGATGAGCCCGGCGCGGAGCGTTGTACCCTGCTGGATCGCCACCTGCCCGGCGGCATCCTGGCTGACGCGCAAGGTGCTGCCACCAGGCGATGCCGATGCGGGGGACGCCGTGAAACCGAGCGTGCCGACGGTCACCACAGCCGCCAGAGCGCTCAAAATCCTGGACCTCACAAGGCTCCTCTCGAGGACTTTCTCGACCACGTGAAAGATGTTCAAGCGCGAAAAAACCACACTCGGGCTGGATCTCCGCCGCAAGTATCCGACTTGTAATTATTTGTTCGCTCTGGGACGTTGACCGACAGTTGTCAGATTTTGCCGTTTTGAGTCAAGCGTCAGAATCTGCGCGCGGGCCCGGTCAGTTCGTACAAGCCCTCCGTCAGAGCCGGAGGGCCCGCGTCACCGCAGCGCGCTGCCCTTCTTCCACTCGGCGAACGAGAGCTGCCAGAAGCTCCAGCCGTTGTTCCACTCGACCTCACGGTCGCTGCCGGTCAGCTTGATCACGTCTCCGCGCTGCATGGTCGAGTAGAACCAGCGCGCGTTGGCCGGGCTGACGTTGAGGCAGCCGTGGCTCACGTTGGCCGAACCCTGGGAGCCGACCGACCAGGGCGCCGAGTGCACGTACTCGCCGCTGTTGGAGAAGCGCACGGCGTGGTCGACGACCGTCTTGTAGTAGCCGGGGTCGCCCTTCTTCTTACCGGGCGAGATCATCGTGACGGGGTTGCCCTTCTCCATGAGGAGGTGGACGCCGCTGGTGGTGGTGAACTCGCGGGTCTGCCCGTTGCCCGCGCTGAACGGGATGGTGCGCAGCTTCCTGCCGTCGCGGGTCACCGTCATCTGGTGCCTGCCGATGCCCCCGGTGGTGATCTGAGCGGCACCGATCTTGATGGTGTGCTTGGTGTCCTTCATCCCGTAGACGCCGGTGGCGCCCTGCAGACCGGCCAGCCGGGCGGTGAACCGGACGTTCTGGTGGGCCGGCCAGTAGGTCTTGGTGCGGTAGACGACCTGGTCGGAGCCGATCCAGCGCCAGGCCCCCTCGACGGGTTTGTCGGCCTTCACCTCGAGGGCGCGCTCGACCGCGGCCTTCTTGGTGACCGGGCCGGTGAACCGCACCATGATCGGCATGCCGACGCCGACCGTCTCGCCCTTGAGCCCGGGGGTGATGTCGGCGATGCCGAACGTCCTGGCAGGCTTCAGCGTCGTGAAGGTGCTCGTCGCCGTCATGAGCTTGCCGCCGGCGCCCTTGGCCTGTGCGGTGACCGTGTAGGAGGTGCCAGGGGTCAGGGTGCGGCCGGAGCGCCACTGGGTGCCGCTCGCGAGCGTCTCTCCGGTGATCGCGACTCCGTCGCCTCGAACCGTGACGTCGCTCAGGGTGCCGTCCGCCACCTTCACCTCGATCGGTGCGTCGGGCTTGGCCCCGCCGGCGCCGTTCGCCGGCGTGATCGTGACGACCGCCTCCTTGGGCGAGCTCAGCACACCACCACCGCCGCCGCAGGCCGCGGTGAGCGCGGCCAGCGCCACGGCACCTCCTGTCGCCACGAGCCGGATCCGAACCTTTGCGCTCACAGAGCCTTCCCATCCCCAAGACAACGAACAACCCACTCGATTCAAGGAGACGGTCGAAACTACGAAAAAGTTCGGAGAGTCTGGCAAATAACCTGAAACGGCCTGCCGACACCCCGCAGAGGCGTCGCCCTAGGCCCGGGCCTCCTCGCCGAGACTCTTGCGAGCCCGCTCGATCAGGTCGCCCAGGTGGTCGGACACCACGCCCGGACGCTCCAGCATGGCCATGTGCCCGGCGACCGGCACCATTTCGAGCCGTGCCGAGGGGACGCAGGTGTGAATCTTCACGCTGTGGTGCGGTGGGGTGAGGATGTCGTTCTCGCCCGCGATGATCAGGGTCTCGGCGTGGTTCAGGGTCTCGCACTCGCTGATCACCGGGTCGCCCGTCATCGCGCCGAAGAAGTCGATCAGCGCGTCCATGCGGGTGTCGGCCGCCATCTGCTCGCAGAAGGCGATCGCCGCGGGGCTCGCGTCCGGGCCGAAGGCGATCCTCTCCTCGATCAGCAGCGCGCCGCCCCGGGCGAGGTGCCGGAGCCGCTCGAGCACTGGGACACCACGGCCCACGGTGCGCAGCGCGTGCGGCATCGCCCGTTGCGAGAGTTTCGCCAGTACGGCGGGCAGCCCGAGCGTGGCCTCGCCCAGCGTGCCGGACGAGGTGCACACGAGCCCGGTGGCGACCACCCTGCGGCGAAAGGCCTCCGGGTCGCGGTCGGCATAGCGCATGATCGTCATGCCGCCCATGGAATGGCCGATCAGGACGACGGGCATGTCCGCGGGCACCGTCTGCTCGATCACTGCGGCGAGGTCGGCGCCGAGCTGGTCGAGCCCGTTGCCGCTCCGGTGGCCACCGCCGGACCGGCCATGGCCGCGCTGGTCCCAGAACACCAGCCGGCCGAGGCCGCGCAGGGCCCTGCGCTGAAAGTGCCAGGAGTCCAGACTCAGCGTCCAGCCATGGCTGAAGACCACCGCGAGATCGCTTCGGCCCTCGCTCTCGACGTCGTCGATCTCGGCGTGCAGCCGGGTGCCGTCGGCGGCCCGGACCGTGACCGGGCGGCCGCGCACCGTGCCGAACGGCTCGGCCGCGTGCGGGTCGGGGCGGTTCTGGATCCGTCGTACGGCGCGGCGCTGGGCGGCGACACCCGCACTGGCGGCGCCCGTGCCGATCAGAGCGGTGGCGAAGATGGTGCGGCGTCGGCTCATGACGACCTCCGGGGGGTGAGCGGCCGTCTCCGTTGGCCACTGTTGTACGGCTTGTCCAGTAAGGAGCTGGTCGCCAGTATGACTTACCGGTCAGTAGTGTCGCCACCAGAGGTTGACCGCGTAGTCGACCTCCAGGCCGTCGTGCTCGGCGAGGAACCGCTCCGCCAGCTCGGCGGGGAACTCGATGCGCAGCACCGCGGCGAGGTCCTCCCGGCGCTGGAACGCCCACCGGATCGTCAGAGCCCGGCGGGAGAAACCCTGCCTGGCCCAGAACCGCTCCACCGCCTCCGGGTCGTACGCGGGCAGCCAGCGCCGGAACCACCCGCCGAACGTGGACCGGGTCGCGTCGTTGTCGATGACGAACGCCGCGCCACCGCGCCGCGTGACCCGCGCGAGCTCGGCGAGACCGGGCTCGCAGCCGGGGCCGAAGAAGTACGCCCAGCGCACATGCGTGACATCGACGGACGAGTCGGGCAGCGGCAAAGCCTGCGCGGCTCCGGCTCGTACCGACACGTTCGTGAGGTTCGCCACTCTGCTCCGGGCGGCGGCGGCAAGCCCGGTATGCGGCTCGATCCCGATGACCCGCGACGCCGTACGGGCGAATCCGGCCAGGTGAAAGCCGGTGCCGCAGCCGAGGTCCAGCACGGTCGCCGCGTCCCAGGGCCGGATATCGCGCATCGCGGCCTCCAGGACACCGTCGGGGTCGGCCGCACGGTTCTCCAGCTCGTAGACCTGCGGAGAATTCCAGATGTTCGGGCTCGGGACGGCACCGGATACGATCGTGGCCACGGCGCTGAGCGTAGTCACCGGCCCGCCAAAGGTGAGGATCACGCGTGCCGGGGGATCAGATCCCGGAAGATAGCGCATAGGCTTTCGGTTGCGTGGCGATGCGCAACGGGGGCGAGCCCCGAGCGGAGCACGGCCACCGACCACCGAGCGAAAAATCAGCGAGGGAGTCTTGGCACCGGAGCGCAATGGCACGATCCCCGCCGGGATCAGGGTCCCGGATGCGCCGATCACGCTCTCGACCGCGTCAGTGTATCCAGAGAAGGCGCCGAGCGCGTTCGAGATCGCCGCGCTGCTCGGATACGACGGCGTCGAGATCATGGTCGCCACCGATCCCGTGTCACAGGACCTCAACGTGCTGCGCCGGCTGTCGGACTACCACGAGGTGCCGATCCTCTCCATCCACGCGCCGTGCCTGCTGCTGACCCAGCGGGTGTGGGGTCGCGAGCCATGGGGCAAGCTGAAGCGCTCCAAGGAGGTCGCCGAGGAGCTCGGCGCCAAGGTCGTGGTCGTGCACCCGCCGTTTCGCTGGCAGCGCGAGTACGCCCGGGAGTTCGTCGAGGGTCTCGCCCGGATGCAGGACGAGACCGACGTCGTCTTCGCCGTGGAGAACATGTTCCCCGTGCGGGCCCGCGGCACCGAGGTCGGGATGTACTCCCCGAACTGGAACCCCGTCGAGCTGGACTACCCCAACGTCACCCTGGACCTGTCCCACACGGCGGTCTCGGGGTCGGACCCGCTCGCCATGGCCGCCGAGCTCGGTGACCGGCTCCAGCACGTCCACCTCGCCGACGGGGTCGGCATCCCCAACCGCGACGAGCACCTCGTGCCCGGCCGTGGCGGCCAGCCGTGCGGCGCGATGCTCGAGAAGCTCGCCGACGACGGCTACGGCGGGCACATCGTGCTCGAGGTCAACACCCGCCGGGCAGCCGACCGGGCGGAGCGGATCGAGGACCTGGCCGAGGCGCTCGCCTTCGCCCGGCTCCATCTCGCCGCCGCCGGCCGCACCTGGGAGGTGACACCCGGCGGCGAGGTGTCGCGCAGGGGAAGCGGCTGATGGTCGCCCAGTCCGGCCGCAAACCCGGACGCAGGCCGGGACCCAACGAGACCCGCGAGGCCATCCTGACGGCCGCGCGCGAGCTCTTCGCCGAGAAGGGGTACGACGGCGCGTCGATCCGGGCCATCGCACGCGCGGCCGACGTCAACCCCGCCCTGGTGCATCACTTCTTCGGCACCAAGGAGAACGTCTTCATCGAGGCGATGCGGCTGCCGTTCAATCCAGCGGAGTTGCTGCCCCTCATCATCGAGACCTCGGACGAGCGGATCGGCGAGACCCTGATCCGGGTCTTCCTCGGCATCTGGGGCGACCCCGACCGCAGGGCACCCCTCATCGCGATGCTGCGCTCGGCCATGACCAACGAGCAGGCCGCGACGATGATGCGGCAGTTCGTGTCGAAGGCGCTGATCGGCCGGGCCGCCGAGCTGCGCGGCATTCCGCTGCTGAAGGTCGACGCGGCCGTCGGCCAGATGATCGGCGTGATGCTCCTGCGGTACGTGATTCAGGTGGAGCCGATCGCCTCCGCCTCTGAGGAAGAGCTGGTCGAGCTTCTGGCCCCGACGTTGCAGCGCTACCTCTGCTCATCTTCTTGACGGCCGCGCCCTCGGTGCGGCGGCTCGCGGGCGGTTGACGCGGCGTCTTCCCTCCTCGCTTTCCCTCCTCGCTCGCGAGCTCTGCCCAACGCGAGGTCACGGGTCGAGCCGGTTTTGGGACTTCCCTTCGGTCTTGACGGGGTGCATGGCCGAGCTTAAATTAAACGCATGATTAGTTCAGCGGTTAAGACTGCGGACCTGTGCGTGGACCGGGGCGGGCGCGAGGTGCTCCACGGGCTCACGTTCGAGGTGCCGCGCGGCTCGATCGTCGGGCTGCTCGGGCCCAGCGGTTGTGGCAAGACCACGCTGATCCGGGCGGTGGTCGGAGTGCAGATCGTGAAGAGCGGTGAGGTCACCGTGCTCGGCCGGCCCGCGGGCGGCGCGGAACTGCGGCGGCTCGTCGGCTACGCCACGCAGACGCCGGCGGTGTACTCGGATCTGACCGTCCGCGAGAACCTCCGATACTTCGGCTCGGTTCTCGGCGCGCCCCGCGACGACGCCGATCGTGTCATCGAGGAGGTGGGCCTCGCCAGGGAGCGGGACCAGGTCGTGGCCACGCTCTCGGGCGGGCAGCTGTCCCGCGCCAGCCTGGCCGCCGCCCTCCTCGGCACACCGGAACTGCTCGTGCTCGACGAGCCGACGGTGGGGCTCGACCCCGTGCTGCGGCAGGAGCTGTGGGAGCTGTTCCACGAACTCGCCGACCGTGGCGTCACCTTGATGATCTCCAGCCATGTCATGGACGAGGCGGCCAAGTGCGGGCGGCTGCTGCTCATGCGCGAAGGCGTGATCCTCGCCGACGACACCCCGGGCGCGCTGCGCGCCCACACCGGAACCGACGATCTCGAAGAGGCCTTCCTGCGCCTCATCGCGGAGCGCGAGGAGGCACACGCATGAAGCTCTCGATCACGCTGGCCACGAGCCGGCGAATCCTCGCCCAGTTGCGCCACGACCACCGCACGGTCGGGCTGCTCATCGGCGTCCCGACCCTGCTCATGATCCTGCTGCGTTACGTGATCGACAATCCGGTCGCCTTCGACCGCTGGGCCCCGATGCTGCTCGGGGTGTTCCCCTTCATCGTGATGTTCATCGTCACCTCGGTCGGCACGCTGCGCGAGCGTACGGGCGGCACGCTCGAGCGGCTGATGACGACCCCGCTCGGCAAGCTGGACCTGCTGCTCGGCTACGCGCTCGCGTTCGGCCTGCTCGCGCTCGTGCAGGTCGGCGTGGTGACCGCGATCTCGGTGACCTGGCTGGGGCTCGACCTGGCCGGGTCGATGTGGAGCCTCGTGCTCGTCGCGGTGCTCGACGCACTGCTCGGCATGGCCCTCGGCCTGTTCGCCAGCGCGTTCGCCCGCACGGAGTTCCAGGCGGTGCAGTTCATGCCCGCCTTCGTGCTGCCGCAGGCCCTGCTGTGCGGGCTTGTCGTGCCCCGGGAGCAGATGGCGAGCTGGCTCGAGTGGATCTCGGCCGTGCTGCCGTTGTCGTACGCGGTCGAGGCGATGCGGGAGCTCAGCCGCGGTGACGAGTTCACGAGCACCCTCGCGCGGGATCTGGCCATCATCATCGGGTGTGTGATCGTCTCGCTCATGCTCGGCGCGGCCACGCTTCGCCGCCGCACCGCCTGAGGGGTGCCGATCCGCGGCCGCCGGGAACATCCCGGCAGGCGATAGCGGACTCGGGCAAAGATCGGACAGACGGAGGACTTACCCTCTATTCCGGCATGTACTGGGCAACCGCGTCGCGGATTAGCCTTGAGAGGCGCGGGACGACGTTGTCTCGCCGGAGAGGGGGAACGTTGCTCCGTCAGGTGCTCTTGGCAGCGTCGCGCAGAGACAGCGTACGCAGGCTGGCCGAAACGGCTCCGTACACCAGGAGCGTCGTCCAGCGGTTCATCGCCGGCACGGCCGTGGACGACGCCTTGCGGGTCACCGAAGGGCTGGCCGCCGGCGGGCTGCTCGTAACCCTGGATCACCTGGGGGAGGACACGCTCGACCCCGGTCAGGCCGAGACCATCGTCAACGGCTACGTGACCCTGCTGGAGCGGCTCGGCTCCGCGGATCTCGGGCCGCGGGCCGAGGTCTCGGTCAAGCTCACGGCTCTCGGTCAGGTGCTCGACGGCGGTGAACGGCTGGCGCTGAAGAACGCGCAGCGCATCTGCCACGCCGCACGCGCGGTGGGCACCACGGTGACGCTGGACATGGAGGACCACACCACCGTCGATTCGACGCTGCGGATCCTGGAGGAGCTGCGCGCCGATTTCCCGGACACCGGTGCGGTGATCCAGTCGTACCTGCGCCGCGCCGAGGAGTACTGCGACCAGCTGTCCCATGAGGGGTCGCGGGTGCGGCTCTGCAAGGGCGCCTACAACGCCCCCGAGTCGGTGGCCTTCGCCGACCGGCGTGAGATCGACAGGTCGTACGTCCGGTGCATGAAGGTGCTGATGGCCGGCAAGGGGCACCCCATGCTGGCCACACATGATCCGCGGCTCATCGAGATCGCGGGCGCGCTGGCCGTGCTCAACGACCGGTCGCCGGACCGGTTCGAGTACCAGATGCTCTACGGCATCCGCACGCAGGAGCAGCGGCGGCTCGCCGGGCTCGGCGCCCAGGTGCGGGTCTATGTGCCCTACGGCGACGAGTGGTACGGCTACATGATGCGGCGGCTGGCGGAGCGTCCGGCGAACCTGATGTTCTTCCTGCGCTCGCTGGCCGGTGACTCCTGAGGGAGCCGCGAGGCGTCTTCTCGACCGCGTCTGAGCGCCCCTCACCTCCGCATCGCGAGGTGAGGGGCCTCTGGCGTGTCACGAAGTCTCGGTAGGCTTGCTCAGATGATTGCGATTCTCGGCGCCGGCAAGATGGGCGAGGCACTGCTGTCAGGCGTTCTCAGAGCCGGCCGCCGCCCGGCCCAGCTCGCCGTGACCGTTCGCCGGGCCGAGCGGGGCGCGCTCCTGCATGAGCGGTACGGCGTCGCGGTGCTGTCCAACGCCGAAGCCGCCAAGACCGCCGATACCCTCGTCATCGCGGTGAAGCCGCAGGACATGGCCACGCTCCTGGAGGAGCTGGGCCCGCACATTCCGCCGGGCCGGCTGGTGATCTCCATGGCCGCGGGCATCCCCACCTCGTTCATCGAGTCGCGCCTGCCGGGCGGTGTGCCGGTCGTGCGGGTCATGTCCAACACTCCCGTGCACGTCGACGAGGCGATGAGCGTGGTGTCGGCGGGTTCGCACGCCGACGAGGCGCACCTCAAGCTCACCGAGGAGCTGCTGACGCCGGTCGGCAAGGTGCTGCGCATCCCCGAGTCGCTGCAGGACGGCGCGACGGCCCTCTCGGGCAGCGGTCCCGCCTACTTCTACTACCTCGTCGAGGCGATGGTCGACGCCGGCATCCTGCTCGGCATGCCGCGCGCCGCGGCGCTCGAGATGGTGGTCCAGTCCGCGGTCGGCGCCGCCGTGATGCTGCGCGACTCGGGAGAGCACCCGGTGCTGTTGCGCGAAGCGGTCACCTCGCCCGGCGGGACGACCATCGCGGCGATCCGCGAGCTGGAGCGTCATGGCGTACGGGCCGCCGTGCTGGAGGCGATCGAGGCCGCCAGGAACCGAGGCCGTGAACTCGCCGAAGGGTGAGATCCGCAGCATGTTCCTCGATTCGACCGGATTCGATTGAACCGAACACCGGTCCGTGACCGATTAGAGGGTATGGGTATCCTGCTTCGCCTCCTCGTCGCCGCCGGTCTCGCGGTCGACGCCTACATCCACTGGGACCTCGCAGCCGACCTGCCCTCGGGCAAGGACGGCAACATCGGTGCGGACGTGCTGTTCCAGGCGCAGGCCGTGGCCGCGATCGTCGTGGGCCTGCTGGTCCTGTGCTGGGCGCGCCGCTGGACGTACGCGGTCGCCTTCCTCGTCGCCGCGAGCGCGGTCGGCGCCGTGCTGCTCTACTACGCGGTCGACGTCGGGTCGATCGGCCCGCTGCCGGAGATGCACGAGCCGGTCTGGTACGCGGAGAAGACCATCAGCGCCGTCGGTGAGGGCGTCGCGGCGTTGGCCGCTCTGGTGGGCTTCTTCACCGTGGCCGGGCGGCCCGCAGGACATCACGCCGAGATGCCCGCGCGCCGGTAGCACGGCACCGTTTCGCCACGCTTCGCCACACTCGGGCGGGGCGCGTGTTTAGCATGGCCGCGTGAGTTTGCGGCGCTTCATCCCGTTGGCGGTGGTCGGCGTCCTTATCGCCGGGCTGATCAGTGCGTGCTCGGGCGACGACAAGGCCGCCGGGATCCGCCTGGGCGCGGTGACCCGCGCCGACGTGGCCGAGGTGGTGGAGGCTCCGGCGACGGTCACGGCGCGGGCGACCGCCACGCTGCGGTCGCCCGCGGAAGGCACGGTCAGACGGCTGCGCGTCGCCGACGGCGACGAGGTGCGCAAGGGCGAGGTGCTCGCTCGCATCGCCTCACCGACCGCAGACGAGCAACTGCGGCAGGCCCGCGAGGCCGATAGCGGCGTGTCCGGCGGCGGTGGTGGAGTTCCGGCCGGCGTGGACCTCTCGTCCTTCCAGCGACGCACCGACCGTACGGCCAGACGCGGGTTCACCTCGGCGCGGCAGGTCGCGATGAAGATCCCGGATACCCGGCAGCGGGCCGTCGTGCTCGCCCAGATCACCAGGGCACAGGCCGACTACGCGACGGCCGCCGCGGCCGCGCGGAACGCGCTCGTCCAGCTGGACTCGGGGATCGGCAGCGTGCGGCAGGCCATGTCGTCTATCACGGCGGCGCAGCGGGTGCAGACCCGGGCGGCGGTACGGGCGGCGGAGCGCACCGTGGCCGGTCTCACGATCAAGGCGCCGTTCGCCGGGGTGGTGAGCCTCGGCGGACCGGCGGGAGGCGCCGGCGACCTGTCCGGGCTGATCGGCCAACTGCCCGCGCAGGCACAGGCGCCGGCCGCGGGAGCGGCGCCGTCGCTCGGCGGGGGCGGCGGCGCGACCCGGGACGCCGCCTCGGTCGCCGAGGGCGTCCCGATCGCCCCCGGCGACGCGGTCGTCACCGTCACCGACGTGTCCAGGCTCGGACTGTCCGCCGAGGTGGACGAGACCGACGTGCTCGACGTCAAGCGGGGCACCCCGGCCACCGTCGAGTTCGACGCGGTGCAGGGCGCCACCTATCAGGCTCGGGTCACCGGCGTGGGCGTCACGCCCAAGGAGTCCACCGGCGGCGGGGTGACCTACCGGGTGACGCTCTCGCTGCGGCGTGGCACGACGGCCGACGGCGCCGTGGCGCCCTGGCCGAAGCCGGGGATGAGCGCCGTGGTCGACCTGCGGGTGCGCGAGGTGGGCTCGGCGGTGTCGGTGCCCTCGTCGGCGATCGTGACCAGCGGCCGGGACTCCACCGTGTGGGTGGTCTCGGGAGGCAGGGCGCAGCGGCGCGTCGTCAGGCTCGGGGCCCAGGGCGACGCGACGGTGCAGGTGACCTCGGGACTGGCCGAGGGCGAGCGCGTCGTCGTCCGCGGCGTGAACGCGGTCAAGCAGAACCAGAAGCTCCCCAGGTGATGACTCCTGAAGGCCATGACCCTGAGCGCGAAGAGGCCGCGAGGGGCGCGGCGCTGTCTGGACTGAGGAGCGAGCGAGGTACGAGCGAGCGACGAGGGAAGACAGCGCCTCGAAGCGCCCCGAGCCGCCGCGCCGGAGGCGCGGCCATGAGCGCGGCGCTCGAGGCACTCGACGTCACGCGTACCTACCAGATGGAGGGGGTGGCGGTCTCGGCGCTGCGCGGCGTGAGCCTGCAGATCGAGCAGGGGGAGTTCGCCGCGATACTCGGGCCGTCCGGCTCCGGGAAGTCCACGCTCATGCACCTGCTCGGCTGCCTCGACCGTCCGACGACGGGCGTGCTGCGGGTCGGCGGCCGGGAGGTGGCCGAGCTCTCCGACTCCGAACTCGCCGAGCTGCGCAACAACACGATCGGATTCGTGTTCCAGTCGTTCCATCTGCTGGCCCGTACGAGCGCACGCGAGAACGTGGGACTGCCGCTCGTCTACCAGGGCGTGCCGCGGGCGGAGCGGCGTAGGAGGGCCACCGAGGCGCTGGCGGCCGTGGGGCTCTCGCACCGGCTGGACCACCGGCCGAGCCAGCTGTCCGGCGGTGAACAGCAGCGGGTCGCCATCGCCCGCGCCCTGGTCGGCGACCCGCAGGTCGTTCTGGCCGACGAGCCCACCGGCAACCTCGACACCCGCACCGGCAACGAGGTCATGGAGCTGCTGGAGCGGCTGAACGCCGAGCGAGGGGTGGCGGTGATCCTGGTCACCCATGAGCCGGAGGTCGCCGACCGGGCCAGACGGCAGATCCACATTCGCGACGGTCTCATCGAACGCGACTCCGGAGCGGGTACGTGAGGACGGCCGAGGGGGCGTCGACGCGGCGATGAGATACGGCGAGGCGCTCCGGGTGGCGCTTGAGGCACTGCGGGTCAACCGGCTCCGCAGCGCCCTGACGATGTTCGGCGTGGTGGTGGGCGTGGCGGCCGTCGTGGTGCTCGTCGCGATCGGCTCCGGCGCGCGCAACATGGTGGAGAGCGAGATCGAGGGCCTCGGCTCCAACATCATCTTCGTGGTCCCGGGGCAGTTCTCCTTCGGTTCGGCGCCGACGGTCAGCCGGATGCAGCTCGACGACGTCGGCTATCTGGGCCGGGTGGTCGGCGACGAGCGCAACATCGCGGTCACTCTCAACTCCGGCGAGGTGGTGCGGGCAGGCCGGACCCAGACGTTCGCCTCCGTCGTCGGCGCGAACGAGAACGTCCGCAACGTGTTCGACCGGCCGCTGCGTCCGGGCGGCCGCTACCTGACCCGGACCGACGTGGAGACCCGGCGCCGGGTCGTGGTGCTCGGCTCCGAGATCGCGCGGAAGATCTTCGGGGACGTGGACCCGGTCGGACGGCAGGTGGCGATCGCGGGCGGGACGCGCTTCCGCGTCGTGGGGGTCTTCGAGGAGGTGGGGCAGACCTTCGGCCAGGCACGGGACGCCGAGCTGCACATCCCGGTGACGACCGCTCAGCGGCTGTTCGGCGTGACCCGGATCGACTTCCTCGCGCTGCGGGCCGCGTCGGCCGACGACATCCCCCGGTTGCAGGACCAGGTCGTGGACGCGCTGCAGAAGAAGTACCCGGGGGAGCAGTTCTCGGCGGTGACCCAGACCCAGCTGCTCGGGACGATCGGCACGGTGCTGGGCGCGCTGACCGGGGTGCTGGCCGCCATCGCCGCCATCTCGCTCCTGGTGGGCGGTGTGGGCGTCTCGAACATCATGCTGGTCAGCGTGCGGGAGCGTACGAGGGAGATCGGCCTACGCAAGGCGCTCGGCGCCCGGCAGCGGGACGTGGTGTCCCAGTTCCTGATCGAGGCGGTGTTGCTCACCACGCTCGGCGGGATCATCGGCATCGGGCTGGGCGTCGGCGCCGCACTCGCCATCGCCGCGGTCTCTCCGGTGCCCGCCGCCATCGTCTGGTGGTCGCCGGCCCTGGCGTTCACGGTGTCGGTCGCCGTGGGGGTGTTCTTCGGGGTCGTGCCGGCCCGCAGAGCCGGCCGTCTCGACCCCGTCATCGCGCTCCGAACCGAATGACCACGGGGAACCGAATGACCACGGCGAACCGAATGACCGCCGGCGGGCGTCAGGCCACTCCACCGACGGCGGGCGCCGAGATGGCCGTGCGGACGAATCGGGCGGTCTCGAGCATCGCGGCCCGGGCCTCTGGCAGCACGTGATTGAGGATCTGGAAGACGTGCATCTGGCCCACCCAGACCTGCAGCTCGCACGTGGTTCCGGCGGCGCTCAGTACCTCGGCCAGCCGCTCCGCCTCGGCGCGCAGCAACTCGCCCCCGCCGACCTGGACGAAGAACGGCGGCGCCGAGGTCCACTTGCAGGTCAGCAGCGAGAGGCGGGGATCGTCGAAGTCGCCCGTCCCGACGTACATCTGGCCCGCCAGTCGGGCGGCGGCCAGGCTGACATAGGGATCCCGGCAGGATTCGTCGCGTTCGCTGGACAGCTCGCAGGTGAGGTCCACCCACGGCGAGTAGAGCACGACCCCTGCGGGGGTCGGCAGATCGGTCCGGCAGATCTCGCCGACCATCGACGCGGCGAGGTGGCCGCCGGCGGAGTCGCCCGCGACCACGATCTTCGACCCGGGAATGCCACGGGCCAGCAGGAGACGGTAGGCGTCCACGGCGTCGAACAGTGCCGCGGGAAAGGGATGTTCGGGCGCGAGCCGGTAGCGGGGGACCAGCACCGGTAATTCACAGTCGACGGCCAGGCGGGCCGTTATGGGACGGTGGGTCCGCGGCGAGCAGGCGACATAGCCGCCGCCGTGCAGGTAGAGGATCGCGCCTTCCTGCACGTCCGGATCGATGGGTGTCACCCATTCGCCGACGACGGGCCGGGCCGTGGCGTCGGTGCAGGGGTCGACCAGCTGTTCCACCCGCACCCGCGGGCCCGAGCGGATCAACCGCGCGGCGGCGTCGGCCGCCGTTCGGGCGGTGCGCAGGGACACGGGATTGCCGGGCAACCTGCTGACGAACGGCCGCACACCGAGCCTGAGCGCTCTTGAGATCGCACGACTCTGCATGCTCGGCCGCCGGTCGAACGGTGAGGGGTCCGGGTTCATCGACGCCCCCCTTACTCAGTGGCACGTTACCAATATGTTAATAGATGCCCGGAATACGGCAGAGTTCACATCACGAACCTGCGCGGCCTGCGCGCGATGTGGCGGAAGGCCACTGGAGTGGTGTGATTTGCGCCACGCGGAGGGCATGCCCGCAGTGGCGCTAGCGTGAGGCCATGAGCCGCTCGCTTCGGATCCTTTGGGACGACAAGCTCACCGCCTATGACTTCGGTCCCACCCACCCCCTCAATCCCATCCGGGTCCAACTGACCATGGCGCTGGCCCGCGATCACGGCGTGCTGGAGTACCCGAACGTCGAGATCGCCGCGTTCGAGACGGCCGGTGATGAGCTGATCGGGCTGGTCCACGATCCCGCCTACATCGCCGCCGTCAGGCGGGCCGGCGAGACGGGGTCTCCCGAGCTCGCCCATGGCCTCGGCAGCCCCGACAACCCGGTCTTCCCCGGCATGCACGACGCCGCCGCGCTGGTGACCGGAGCGACCGTGGCCGCCGCAGCGGCGGTCTGGTCGGGTGCGGCCGAGCACGCCGCCAACGTCGCGGGCGGCCTGCATCACGCGATGCGCGCCGGCGCCTCGGGGTTCTGCGTCTACAACGACCCGGCGATCGCGATCGCCTGGCTGCTGGAGAACGGGGCCCGGCGGGTCGCCTACGTGGACGTCGACGTCCACCACGGCGACGGCGTGCAGGCGGC
>NZ_JABVEB010000550.1 GCF_014323665.1 Actinomadura sp. HBU206391
GCGTTGATGCTCCTATGTTTGGCAAGCGGTGACCTCCCGAATGCCCGTATTAACGTTGGCAACGAGGATATGGTAGATTTCTCGGGCGATGAATCGTTTGAGGCATCGCATTATTTCGGCCTTCGATTTCCCTTCGGTTGTGCGGCGGGTGACGTAGTCGATGGTCGGCTCGTGGAAGCGCATGCGGATGAGCGCGATGCGGTGGAGGGCGGCGTTGGCTTGGCGGTGTCCGCCGCGGTAGAGGCGGTGCCGATTGGTCTTGCCGGATGATGCGGGGATCGGGCAGGCGCCGCAGAGTTTGGCGAATGCGGCTTCTCCCCGGAGCCGTTCAGGATTGTCGCCGGCGACGATCAGTAGTTCTGCCGCTGAGTCGGCTCCGATGCCGAACACGCTGGTCAGCTGAGGTGCGGCTCGTTCGGTGAGTGTTTGCAGGATGCGTTCTTGGATGTCGATTTCCTGGCTAAGACTTCGGTGTCGGCGGGCCAGGGTGCGAAGTGTGTAGCGGGCTGCGTCGGCGGGGGTTGTCATCGTTTCAAAGGGTAGGTCTGCGCAGTATTCGAGCAGTTTCCGGTCCGGGAGTTCGTCCAGTTCTTCACGCAGTTCCGCGGGTGCGTTGACGATGATGGTCTTGAGTGTGACCATCGCCTGGGTGCGGGACTTCACCGCGGTGTCTTTGGCGATTTTGATCTGCCGGATCATCTCCACGCATCCGTCAGCGGACTTGGGGATGGCGGTCGCGGTGCCGGCCAGGACCGCCCGGGCGGCGTTTTCGGCGTCCAGGCGGTCGTTCTTGCCGCGCAGATGCCGCTGCTGCCGGTTCGGGCGGACGACTTCGATGACGCGGTGACCGCGTCGCCGCAGGTGAGAGGCCAGTCCGGCACCGTAGGAGCCGGTTCCTTCGATACCGAAGACAGCCCGGCTGCCAAGCGCCAGCGCCCACTGCTCCAGCTCGTGGTAACCGTCAGTGTTGACCGTGATCGTGGTCTTGGCCAAGAGGCCACCGATCTCGTTCAACGCGACGGCGACGTGGGCGTGCTTGTGGGTGTCGACTCCGACGGTGATGCGCTCGACGCGAGCATGGGAGATGCTGGTCATCGACTGCGTGTCCTTCCCAGACAGCGTGGTCAACGCGGCCGGGCGGGCGGACAAGACTGCGATGGGACCTGCCGTGATCAGGCTCCTATGAGGTCACTGCCCGCTCGGACGCGCCGTTGGGGGGCGTCACCTGGGGGCAGCCGACAGATCAACGCCAAGGCACTCATCGGGCCGATCGTAACAAGGGTCAGACCACCCTCAGGCGACACAAGGACAGTCTCACAATCGAA
>NZ_JABVEB010000551.1 GCF_014323665.1 Actinomadura sp. HBU206391
GTCGGTGGCCGCCGCGGCGGCGGCGAGGCGGTCCTCGTGCCCGCCGGTCACGACGATGTACGGAAGACCGCGCCGGTCCAGTTCCTCGCGGAACCGGCCCGACATCCACTCCCGGATCGACTCGCCGTCGCGCCAGCCGTCCTGCTCGAACGGCACGTCCGCCGTGTCGGTGAGAATCCACAGATCATGGCGGGCCCGGGCGTGGAGGCGCTCGACGTCCGGGGCCGGCGAGCCGAGATAGCGCTCATGCCACAGCGCGGTCGCGAAGGCGTCGGTGTCGCACACCAGCAGTGGCGAGCCGACACGGGCCGTGGCGTCCTCCATGGCCAGGTGCCGTTCGGCGATCAGCGTGAACTCCTCCGACGACCACGGCAGGTCGCCGATCCACAGGCCGGGATCGCACCGGCGGGCCGCGGCGAGCTTCTCCTCACAGTAGAGCCGCCCGTATTCGGGCACCCAGCGCGTGGCGGACCAGACGCCGCCTCGGCTCGCGTAGTGCGCCGCCAGAGCGCGCGCGAGCGTCGTGGTGCCCGACGACTCGGCCCCGACCACGACCACCCGCCTGGCCAGGTAGGTCCGTACGGCCGGAGACAGCCATTCCCAGCAGGCCACGGGATCACGCCGTACGGCGGTGCCGCTCACCGGGAAGCGCCCCCGCGGCGGGTCGACCGGCACGTGCGCGGCGGAGAACCGCCGGGCGAGTTCGGCGCCGTAGCGCTCCGAGCTGAACACCGCGTCGACGGGCGGCATGTCCACCGCTCCCACGCCGAGGCCGGACGAGATGACCAGCCCGGCGCGGAAGGCGTCCACGTGCTCGGCCCAGACCCGGTCCGACCCATAGTCGATCTCAGTGTCGTCGACCACGGAGACGATCTCCACGTGCGGCTGTGGATGCCGTTCCCGCAGCCAGGCCGTGCGCAACGCGATGGGGATGCTCTCCACGCTTGAGGCGGCCGCGACCACGGTGAGGCGCTCGCACGCCGCCGCAGCGGTGTCGATCAGATGATGGTGGCCTGCGTGCGGCGGATAGAACTTGCCGATGACCAGGCCGTGCCGGAACGTCACAGCGGTACGGAGACCGGTGCGGCGGCCTGGCGAGCCCGCCAGTCACTGCGCCAGGCGATCAGCCCGGCGACACAGAGCCCGAGGAAGACGAGGTAGAGCCCGCTGGTCAGGTAGAGCTTCTTGTAGGCGTACAGCGGGATGTAGACGAGGTCCGCGGCGATCCACAGCCACCAGGACTCCAGCAGCTTGCGCGACTGGCCGTACGTGGCGGCCAGTGACACCGACGTGGTCAGCGCGTCCCAGAACGGCACGTTCGA
>NZ_JABVEB010000552.1 GCF_014323665.1 Actinomadura sp. HBU206391
CGGGTGGCGTGTGTTGGTGGGACGAAGTCGCCGGTGGAGTGGATGAGGTACATGGGGGTGTCGCCGGTGCTGGCGTGGTTGAAGTTGACCATGTCGGTCCAGCGTTTCCAGCAGGTGGTGTCGTTGCGGTCGGGGGTGCATCGGGCGAGGAGGGTGGCGGTGTCGCGGAGTTTGCGTTTTTGGTCGGTGGCGGTGGCGGTTTGTCCGTCGAGGTAGGCGTGGTAGGGGCTGGCGACGGGGGAGAGGGCGACGACGGCTTTGGCGTATTTGGTGCCGGTGGAGTAGACGCCGACGCTGGTGGCCAGGTGTCCTCCGGCGGATGAGCCGAGGAGGACGATGCGGGCCGGGTTGAGGGTGAAGGTGGTGGCGTTGGATTTGATCCATTGGATCGCGTTGTAGACGTCGTTGCGCTGGGCGTGCCAGGCGGCTTGGGTGTTGAGGCGGTAGTTGATGGCGAAGACGGCGTAGCCGTTGTCGGCGAAGTAGCGGGCTTGGGGGGCCCAGACGGATTTGTCGCCTTCGTACCAGTAGCCGCCGTGGATGAGCAGGATCGCGGGTTGCTTGGTGGAGCGTTTGTAGTAGTAGGCGGTGAGTTGGTGTCGGGTGTGGGTGCCGTAGCTGTAGTTCTGTTCCAGCCGGGTCGCCGCCAGGGTGGTCGGTTGCTGAGCCTCGGCCGTGGTGGCGCCGTTGTCGTCGGAGGTGTGGGCGGGGACGCGTTCGGCACGCAGCCCGGTGGCCTCGATCGGGTTGGTGGCCGGTGGCGGGGTGGTGCGGGGCTGGGTGCGGGTGCGGATCCAGGTCAGGGCTTGGGTGCGTAGGGCGGTGGTGAGAAGGGGGCCGCCGCTGGCGCTGCCGGAGACGGTCTGCACGGTGACGTCGGTGACGCCCGCGTCCGCGAGGGCGGTCTTGATGTCGGTGCCGTGGGTGGCGGGGATGACGTCTGCGGCGGAGTGGACGAGGAGCATGGGGGCGTCGTCGCCGCTGGCGTGGGTGGCGGTGTTGAGGTCGGCGTAGCGGGTCAGGCAGGGGCCGGTGTCGCGTGCGGGGGTGCAGTTGGCCAGGATCACGCTCTGGTCGCGGATCTTGCGACGGGAGAAGGGCGCGGTGGTGGTCTGGGCCTCGTCGTAGGCGCGTTTGGGAGAGGCGATGGTCGAGAGGCCGACGACCCCGCGGACGCGGGCGTTCCCGGCGCCGTAGGTGCCGGCCTGGGCGGCGAGGTGCCCGCCGGCCTGGGAGCCGAGGATCGCGATCCGGTCCGGATCGACCTCGAACGTGCCCGCGTGGCTCTTGACCCAGGCGATGGCGTTGT
>NZ_JABVEB010000553.1 GCF_014323665.1 Actinomadura sp. HBU206391
TGACGACATCATGGACGGCGATCGCATGCGCAGGCACCGCCCGGCCGCCTGGACCGTCTTCGGCCAGTCGGCGGCCATCCTCGCCGGCGACGCCCTGCTCGCACTGGCCACGGAACTGCTCTTGCGAGAGGGCACCCGGGGCGGCGTCCGGGCGGCACGGTGCCTGACCGCCGCCACCCGGCAGTTGATCGCCGGGCAGGCCCGTGACCTGGAGTTCGAAAGGCGCCAGGACGTCGGCCTCGACGAGTGCCTGCAGATGTCGGCGGACAAGACCGGCTCCCTGCTGGCCTGCGCCTGCTCCATCGGCGCGATGATGGTGGACGGGCCGGAGCCGCTGATCACGGCACTGACGGCATTCGGGACCGATGTCGGGCTGGCGTTCCAGCTCACCGACGATCTGCTGGGTCTCTGGGGCGCCTCCGAGCAGACCGGAAAGCCGCCGCTGTCCGACCTGCGTGCCCGGAAGAAGACGCTGCCGATCGTCGCCGCCCTCACCAGCGGGACGAAGGCGGGCGAACGGCTCGGCCGTTCACTCTCCGGGCCCGAGCCGAGGTCGAACGCCGACCTGCGCGAGGCCGCCCGGCTGATCGACGAGGCCGGCGGTCGCGCATGGGCGGAAAAGGAGGCGGAACACCGCCTCGACCTCGCCGAGCGCCATCTCGTCGAAGCCGAGCTGCCCGCCGACGTACGCGCCGAGTTCCTCGACATCGCCCGCTTCATCACCTCACGGGATCACTGACATGACCGCACTCGAGGCCCCTCCATCGGTGTCGCCCGCCAGGCTCGCCGCCGACGCGGCGTGCGAGCACCTGCTCGGCCTCCAGGCGCCGGCCGGATGGTGGAAGGGCGAACTGCAGACCAACGTCACGATGGACGCCGAGGACCTGCTCCTGCGGGAGTTCCTGGGCATACGCACACGGGAGGAGACCGCCGAGGCCGCCCGCTGGATCCGCGGCCGGCAACGCGACGACGGAACCTGGGCGAACTTCCACGAGGGACCCGCCGACCTGTCCACCACCATCGAGGCCTACACCGCGCTGCGGCTCGCCGGCGATCCGGCCGACGCCCCGCACCTGCGCTCGGCGGCCGCCTTCGTCCGGCAGGCCGGCGGGATCGAGTCCAGCCGGGTGTTCACCCGGATCTGGCTGGCGATGTTCGGCCGGTGGTCCTGGGCCGACCTGCCCGTGCTGCCCCCCGAACTCATGTTCCTGCCGCCGCAGGTCCCCCTGAACATCTACGACTGGGCCTGCTGGGCCCGGCAGACGATCGTGCCGCTCACGATCGTGAGCGCACGGCGGCCGGTGCG
>NZ_JABVEB010000554.1 GCF_014323665.1 Actinomadura sp. HBU206391
GTCGAGCCACTGACCAGCACGTTCACCCCGAGCGTGTCCCAGGAACCGCCCTCAGCTGCGGAACGCGGGTAATAGGGCGTAACCGAATTCCTTGCCCCCACGCTCAAGGTCAGTAACTCGTTGCTTGAGGACTGCGCCGGCTGCGACGAGCTTCTTCAGCCGGTTGTTGATGTTTTGTGGGGTGGTCCCCAAGCGGGCGGCGAGCTCTGTCGCGCGGAACTGCTGTAGCTCTCTGGCCGCCTGGTAGGTCTCCGTAAGCATCTCTGCTTTGCCGAGAAGCTAGTGCTGATCGGAATCGACTCCGAACAGATCCCGTCGGTGGAGGCAGATGGAGACGGTCTCCCGGGTCTCTTCGTCGTTCAGACCAGCAAGGTCAACGAGCATGGTGGTGTCACCGCCTGCCATGCGACTGTAGAAGCGCCCCAGGAACTCGTCGGCGAAGCTTATGGTCATAGCTTCGACCTCCGAGAAGTCGATCTTGAGCTCGGTTAGATCGTCGTTGGCCTCGATGAGCTTCTCCAGGTCTTCCCGCAAGGCTCGCGCCGAGCTGCGCGTGGAGAGATATGAGTCCTTATGCCCTACAGGGAAGCTGAGTGTCGAGGTCATATCGATCCTTTAGACTCCAAGCTAAGGCGAACTCAGAGTTAAAGCGCATCGCGGATGCGAGCCGCCTTTCGTCTCTCTTCCCGAGCCGCTAGCCTAGCCTGTACTCGATCACTTTCGTAAAGCAGCTGTTCTGCGAGAGCATCGAGGGCATCTGCCATACTCTCTCGCCAGGCGGCAAATTCTTCACTTATTTCATCTCCCTTAGGCCGCCCGGCCCGCACTGCCCGAAAGCATCGAAGGGAGTGTCGGAGTTCTTCAGGTATCGCCATATCTCGCCCAATTCCTCCAATCCGCGGCAAGAATCTGGTACATGCGGGACAAGGGGAGATTAGCGTGCCATGTTGCTCTATGGGGAATGAGTTACCTCTGGCACCCCCTCCGATCCGCACCGATTGGAATATCGCACCTTGGAGTGGAATCTCGGCCTCCTCAAATAGCGCGGAACAAGCCACCTCTCCACAGCCGCCGTGGTGGTCCGAATCAACTACAGCACGTGCCGTCTGGGGTGGCATTGAACCCCTCCGACTATCGGCCGCATAGGCGAATCTCGTGTGCTCACCATCCGCAGAGGTTATCTTCGTCGCCACGTTGGGTCTCTCGTCCGCAGCAATATCGAGAGCTTCATCCGCAAAGTCGAGCAGATCGTCATCAGCATTAGCACAGTTGTGTACGAGGACGGGCGTGTCCCCTACTTGG
>NZ_JABVEB010000555.1 GCF_014323665.1 Actinomadura sp. HBU206391
GGCCGGCGCTTCCGGATCTTGAGGCGCTGTCATTCATTTCGCAGTTGGATGCCGGCCTCTGGAGCACATCCGCGTCCCCACCTACGAACAGTTGCAGCGCCCTTGCCCGCGCCGCCGCGACGCCACCGCCGGCCGGCGCTTCAAGAACGTCGATGCCACGCCCGAGCGCCCGCTCACGGATCGGTCCGGCGACGACGGGCGAGTTGCTCGTCATATCAAGCCCAACAGCTCCGGCCGGCAGCGCGTCGACCGCATCACCGGCCCCTGCCATCGCCTCCTCGACCTCCCTAGGGCCGGGCAACATGGTGATCAGGACGTGAGCGACACCGGCGACCGCCGCAGTCCGCGGGGACCACAGCGCGCCGCACTCGACCGCGGCACCCTCACACTCTGGACGTGCATCGCTCGCAACGACCCGATACCCGGCCTTCACGAGGTTGGCGCACATTGGCAAGTCCATGCGGCCCAGACCAACGAACCCGATCCGGGGCTGCGGACGCAGACCCGCGGCGACTCGCATGACACACCACGTCCTTTCACCAACGCCAAGCGTCGCGTCTCATGCGGCGTGATGGACTTCTCCCCCGGCCAGGACGAGGTTTTGACCGGTGTAGTACCCCTGACTCGATTCAACGGCGGCTCTACCCGCCGGAGGGACTCCCATGCGAGACAGGCAGCGAGACAGGATGAGGGCCTGGCGAGGTCTCCCTGGGCCCGGTCCCCCAAACATGTCACCGCGCGCATGGTCCCGCCGGTCAGCTTCAGCCTGCCGAGTTCCTCCGCGCAGCTTGAATCGCTGTCTTAAGAGCGGCCGAACCGGGCAGATGCTCACAGTGAGCACTACAGCACTGATCGTCATCGACATGATGAATCCCTACGACCATGAGGACGCGGATCTGCTGGCCGGCAGTGTCGAGACGATCATCGAACCGTTGCGGGAACTCATCGACCGGGCTCATGATCAAGAGGACGTACGCCTGCTCTATGTCAACGACAACCATGGCGACTTCTCGGCCACCCGCGAGGACATCGTCGAGCGGGCGCTCAAGGGCCGTCGGCCCGACCTCGTGGAACCCGTCCGCCCGTCGAGCGACTGCGCCTTCCTGCCCAAAGTGCGGCACAGCGCCTTCTACGGCACCGCGCTCGAGTACCTGCTACAGCGCGAAGACGTCGGGAATCTGGTCCTCACCGGCCAGGTGACCGAACAGTGCATCCTCTACAGCGCCCTGGACGCCTACATACGCCACATGCAGATCAAGATCCCCCGCGACACGGTGGCAGCCATCGACCACCGACT
>NZ_JABVEB010000556.1 GCF_014323665.1 Actinomadura sp. HBU206391
TCCTCCGCACCTCTTGGAAGGCCTCCCAGACCTCCCGCTTCGAAATATCAAACGACTTGCTCTGCGATTTCAGCTCGCCCACGCAACTCCTCCCGGACTTCGTCCGGTTGACCGAACGAACACAGCCACAGATGACCCGGCCCCTTCGCTCCACCCCCATCACAGAGGCTTCTCAGCTACTACAAGCCGGTCCGCCGACGCGCCCCGCGACGGTACTCACCCCCTCGCGGTCTCCGCCGCTTGGGACACTCCCTCTCACCACCCGGCAGGCGGCAGTATCAGGGCACCCCTCCTCCCGTTCCACGCGAAAGCAGCAGATCAGGCTCACGTCGTCTACATGCCGGACACCGCCTGGCCAATCAACGGGCACCCGCCAGACTCATCCCGGAACACGGCACACGCCCCGGTCTCGATGCCACCCGTTATCGTTACGACACTTCAGCGACGAATCGCTTGCGCTCGTCTTCCTGATCCCCACCTGACGCCTCACACGGCGCCTTCTCCTCATCGCTGCCGAGTAGCCGGGGGCATCTCAGCCCCCGGCCCTCACAGATCCGGACGTGAACCTCTCGATTCATCCGGCTCGTGCCGTCCAGTCTTCAGAGCGTGTATCGCAGTCGCCAATGGGCGAACAGCTCTGGAGCTATGAGCCGTACTCCTTGGAGCCATTCGTGTGTCCGGCGGCGGCTGCGTTCCAGTCGTTTGTACTTCTTCCTCGCCCAGCGCATGATCCAGGTGTCGAGATGCCTGCACATCGAGATCACCGCAGTCGGATAGAACGCGGTGAAGTACGAGAGCCAGCCCCGCACCACCTGGTTGATCGGGCCTGCGAGGTCACTGAGCGTCGAAGTCGTGCGCCGATCAATCCGCCAGGATGACACCTTGCGTCTCATCTCGGTCAGCTTCCCCGGACCAACCGCCGGGAGAAAGCTCGTATAGGCCTTCTTCTCGGTCTTGTTGTATGCCTTCCGGGGCCGGAACGTGTATCCGCAGAACGTGAACGACACCCGGTCATAGTCCAGGTGCCGGTTGCTGTCCTTGCAGTAGACAATCCGTGTCTTGTCGGGATGAAGTTCCAGCCCGACGTCGGCGAGCCGATGTCCGATCGCCTCCCGCACCTGGCGGGCTTGGCGTTCGGTCACGCAATGGACCACCACGTCATCCGCGAAGCGTTCGAACAGGACTCCCGGGAACGTCCGGGTCATCCACAGATCGAAGCCGTAGTGCAGAAACACGTTAGCGATCAGCGGGGAGATCGGGCCGCCCTGGGGC
>NZ_JABVEB010000557.1 GCF_014323665.1 Actinomadura sp. HBU206391
GCCGCCCGTCCGGAGCCGGGGCGAGCCACCGCGGGAGGCGTGATCCCACCCGGTCAGGTAGTTGCACCGCTAGTAATATAACCGAACAGGCATACATGGTCCAACGGTACCCGTCCGGCTTGGGGTCGGAGGTCTGGTCACGCCGCCTGCGTTCCGCCACGTGGATCCCTCGCCGGTGACGGCATCGCCCGTGGCTCGGGGATGAGCAGGGGCGCTGAGGAGATCGGGTCTTTCGGTCGGGTCGAATACCGTATACCGTCTCTTTCCGGTCCTTGTTCCCCGCGGAGGTGACCGGCTTGAGCACTGGTGTTGGAACCTTTCTCGACAAGTCCCGGACGGTGGCGCCTCCATCGTGGAGTCGTTGGCTCATCCCTCCGGCGGCGCTCTCGGTTCACCTGGCGATCGGCCAGGCGTACGCGTGGAGCGTCTTCAAGCCGCCGCTCGAGTCCTCCCTCGACCTGTCGGGGACCGCCAGCGCGCTGCCGTTCCAGATAGCCATCGTGATGCTGGGCCTGTCCGCCGCGTTCGGCGGCACCATGGTCGAGCGCAAGGGCCCGCGGTGGGCCATGTTCGTCTCGATGACGTGTTTCTCCTCCGGCTTTCTGATCGCCTCGCTGGGCATGGCGCTCGAGCAGTACTGGCTCGTCGTGTTCGGTTACGGCTTCGTCGGCGGCATCGGGCTGGGCATCGGCTACATCTCACCCGTGTCGACGCTCATCAAATGGTTTCCCGACCGGCCCGGCATGGCGACCGGCATCGCCATCATGGGGTTCGGTGGAGGTGCGCTCATCGCCTCGCCCTGGTCGGCCGAGATGCTGTCGGCCTTCGGCACCGACACGGGCGGCATCGCGCGGACCTTCCTGGTGCATGGCCTGGTGTACGCGGCCTTCATGTCGTTCGGCGTCCTGCTGGTGCGGGTGCCGGCGCCTGACTGGCGCCCGGCCGGGTGGAGCCCCGAGGCGGTCACCGGCCGGCCGCTGATCACCACGGCCGACGTCTCGGCGAACAACGCGATCCGCACGCCGCAGTTCTGGTGTCTGTGGGTGGTGCTGTGCATGAACGTGACCGCGGGCATCGGCATCCTCGAGAAGGCCGCGCCGATGATCACGAGCTTCTTCGCCAACACCTCGACGCCCGTGGCCAGCGGCGCCGCCGCAGGGTTCGTCGCCCTGCTCTCCTTGTGCAACATGCTCGGTCGGATCACCTGGTCGTCCAC
>NZ_JABVEB010000558.1 GCF_014323665.1 Actinomadura sp. HBU206391
TGGGCCCTTGACCATGAGCGAAGTTATGGTTCCGCCGTTCCGCCGGGCCACGAAACGGATCAACAGCACATGATGGGGTACACGCACGCGCTCAGCGGAACCGCGGCGTGGCTGGCCGCGGTTCCGCTGGTGACGAACGAGGCTCTCCTCGGCTCCTTCGCGGTGAGCCTGTCCGCCGAGCAGGTGGTGGCGGGCGCCGTGGTCTGCGCGGGCGCGGCGCTGCTGCCCGACCTCGACCACCACGACGGGACGATCGCCAACACCTACGGCCCGATCACCCAGGTGCTCTGCAAGGTCGTGGGCGCGATCTCGGGCGGTCACCGGCACGCGACGCACTCGGTGGCGTTCGCGGTCGGCGCGGGCTACCTGACCGACTGGACGGCCACCCACGCCGTGCACGTGTGGTGGGGGATTCTCTTCTTCGTCGTCGGCCTGGGCCTGCGCGGCATCGGCATCGGGTTCCAGAAGAGCGACAACCTCACCGGGCTGATGAACGCCCTGCTCGCGGGTGCGATCGTCTACCTGATGCGCGACGTCGACATGCGGTACGTCGGCTACGCCGTCACGCTCGGCTGCCTGGCCCATGTGGTCGGCGACTGCCTGACCCCCCGTGGCTGCCCGGTGTTCTGGCCGGTGCAGCGGTCGGTCGAGATCCCGCTCATCTCGCGCACCAACGGCAGGACCGAACGCTGGGTGATGGCGCCGCTGCTCACGCTCGCGATCACCATTCTCGCCGTCCGGTCCGCGCTCGGCGACGAGATCACCAGCCTGCTGAGATCCTGACCCGGCCGGGCGTCGCGCCCGGTCAGGTCACGTCCTGAAGGCGCGCCGCCGCGGCCCGATGCCGCCGGAGGACCTCATCGGCGCCGGGTACCGTCAGCGCGCCGTCCTCGACCACCGCCCGCCCTGCCACCACGGTGTGCCTGGCGGCGATCGGGCCGCAGCGCAGCCACGCCTCCACGGGGTCGGTCAGCGCTCCGGAATGGGCGAGCCCGTCGAGCGGCCAGCACACCAGGTCGCCCACGGCTCCGACCGAGAGCTCCCCGAGCTCACCGGCCCGGCCGAGGCACGCCGCGCCGCCGCGGGTGCCGATGTCGAGCACCTCGCGGGAGGTCATTCCACGCGCTCCAGCGCGCTGGCGGCCGAGCAGCAGCGCCATGCGCGATTCCAGCCACAGCGACGCCTGGTCGTTGGACGCCGATCCG
>NZ_JABVEB010000559.1 GCF_014323665.1 Actinomadura sp. HBU206391
TCATCGGCGGATGACCGCCTCGCCGTACGGCACCAGCCGCACCGGGCCGATGAGCCCGTACCTCTGCCGGGCGGCCCCGCCGTAGACGCCGGGATCGGAGACGCGCAGGCGGTTGTTGAGCGTGGTCGCCACCTCTACCTCGATCGTGTTGGTGCCTCGCCGCAGGTAGGGGCCGACGTCCACTACCGGATTGATGAGGTCCACCGGCGGCAGCCGCCGCCCGTTGACCGTCACCCGGCAGGTGTCGAACACCTCGCCGAGCTCCAGGTGGTAGCCGTGCGCGGTGCTCAGCTCGACGGTCGTGCTGTAGCGGCCGATGCCCGACACGTCGGCCAGTTCCGGGATCTCCAGCCAGGCCGTGAGGGCGTCGAGCGTCAGGTCGTGCCGCGTGACGGCGGTCTCGGTGGGCGTCCTCCCGGGCCGCCAGTCCTCGACCCGCAGACGCCATGAGGTGAGCGTGCGGGCCTCGGGAAGGGCACCGATCGTCGCCTGGGCCGTACGGCCGTCGGACAGCGTGGTGGCGTAGGTCCCGGCGGTGGCGGCGCGCGCCACCAGGCGCCCGTCCTCGTACCGCACCTCGCCCGCCTCACTGTGCGTGGCGTGCGGGACACCGTTCCCCGGGCCGCCGAACCTGCCCGGGCGGGCGAACAGGATCACGGTGGCCTCGCTCGGCTGCAGGGCGACGCGCAGCGTGACCCGGTCGCCCGCCTCGGTGTAGAGCGCCACCCGCTCGACCTCGCCGCTCCACGGGTCCATCCGGTACGGCACCGCCTTGCGGTCGGCGCGGGTGAACGTGACCTCGTGGTCGATGGCGGCGACCGGCGGCTTCGGTGTCTCGGCGTGCTTGCCGTTGCAGAGGTAGTAGTGGTCCACCCCCTTGTCGACGCGACGGGCGTTCAGCAGCGTGGAGCTCTGGGCGTACTCGACGGCCGGGCGCAGCCCGAGCGCGGCCAGTGCCGCCGGAACGTCGGCCTCGGCGGCGACGTTGCGTACGCGCGGCTGGGCGAACAGTTCCGCGAGGACCGCCCGGAGCCTCTCGTTCTCCCCTTCCGTGGCGATGCCCGGCACACCCGCCGCCGACCAGTCGCCGAGGAAAACGAGCGGCAGCCCGGCCTTCGTCAGCGTGAGCATCCTGCGCGCGGCGCCGAGCGGGAGGGTGGTCTCCTTTCCGGCGAGCCGGTCCCCTTCGACGAACAGC
>NZ_JABVEB010000056.1 GCF_014323665.1 Actinomadura sp. HBU206391
CCCCGCGTGGGCCAGCGCGTCGCCGATCCGAGGGTCCTCGTCGGCCAATTCCGCCGCGCGGTTCTGTTCAGCGGGGCTGAACTGGCGGTCCACAAAGATCCGGTGCGCTTGGTCGAGCACGGCCTGGTTGTCGCGTTGAAGTTGACGGCCCTCCTCCCCGCTAGTAGTCAGTCTCTCCTCCTCGACAGCCCGCAACGTAGCCAACACAACCCGGTGGTGGTCTCCCTCTCCCACCAGCTCAATGACGTACTTGCGGGTCAGCCCCCCTGGCCCTAGGTACAGCTCAAGGTCGTTGAGCCACAGCACACACCGCCGCACCGTCGCCGCCTTCGCCACCGCGGCCGCCACACCGTCCCGACTCTCCGGAACGATCAGAATATGGTCGGGCAACACCGCCCGCATCGCCTCAAAGGCCGCCCGAGTCTTGCCCGCCGTGGAATCCCCTGCCAATAGCACAAACCCGCCACGACCAAGCACACGGCGCAGCTCGACATCCACATCACGCGGCACATACACCGGCACGCGATCCCCACCAACGCCACGAACTGTCAGCTGACCGTCGTCACCAGCGGCTGGTTCCTGCAGCGGTGCTGGATGCACCCCTACCGCGATCGGGTCAACGACCTCCCGCACCCGCGGCAACCTCCCACCCGGGACCAACACGCCCTTGGCGACCTCCTTGGCGAGATCGTCACGGGCCTGAATGTTCCTTTTGAACCGCTCCTGCAAGACCCCGGCAAACACCATCGCGATCGGGGCCGCGACGGCGGCGGCGGTCAGCCACCGCCAGTCCTTCACCACTGCGGCCACCAGCACCGCCGGCGCCGCCGCGAGCACCGCCGCGACTGCAGCCAAAAATCCCAGTCTGGCGATCGGGCTCTTCCGCACGCGTTACACCCCATTCCCGGACTGGCCCTCGCCCCACAGGCTCCCACTCCGCCCCGACATAGAAGGATCAGTCATGCGAATCTGACCCCACCTGGCCAGCGGCCCTATGCATCGGGCCGCAGGTCCGCCCGCCTGTCCTCATTGTCTGCGCTTCGCCCCTGGGCTCTGGCTGCTCGGCTTGTCCTGGGCGAAGGCAGGCGGGAGAACAAGGTTTCCACCTCAGCCTCTGACAGACCTTGTGGCGGCGGGCTGGATCGGCCATCCCGGAGCCTGAGGCCCCGCCGGAGGCGTTTTCCAAGCACCGCGTTGTGCAAGGATGGGCTTTGTGTTGCTGACGCGAAAGGACGATGCCGCGTAGACGGCCGGCTCAGCTACGTGCTGACATCCGTTTCCGGGCGTACCGCGATCGTCGACGGAGAATGTTTGGCTCTCGATCTGTCCTGTCCGGATTTACTGACCTGTCTCCACATGGACGGCTCGTCGTGGCCAGGCTCCAATACGAACGGGACTGGCGTGGTACGGCCACTGAAGCTCTGAGTGGCTGGTCCTCCTGGGTCCACAGTCCGTACCGCCGACTCTACGATCCGAAGTATCCGGGCTGCGGGTATTGGGGCTGTTGTCCTGATCCAGCAGAGGTGCGTGAGGCGTTGGAAGTGATCGCCCTTGCTCTGCCGCGGCGGGATGCTCGGCGGTTTCGGAAGTTGCTCGCTGCGCTAGACGACCTGTGGTGAGGGCCATCGGCAGGGCTGTCCTGGTGACGGTGCTGCTGGAGCTGGATACTGCGATGACCGTCGCGGTGTGGGTCGCTCGCTACGGCACGGCTGGAGGGACCGGCGCCCACGCCGCACGCCCGTAGGGCGTGCCGGAGCGGGCGGCCTGCGGCGCCGTGAGGCGCCGCTACCTTGATCTACAAGAGACTACTTCGGCAGCGTGGAGCGTTTATTACGATGGGGCGAGCGACGTCCACAGCGATCCACATCCGTCCACTGACCTGCTGCTGAGTCGCTGCGCCGTCCAAATCCGTCCACGGCCATTGTTAGCACGGGCGTTAGCAAGCTCCGCCACTCCGCAAGGCAGATGCACCGCGCATCGTTCCGGAGTGCTGGCCGAACTGCGGCTCGCCGAGTGGGCCCACATGCTCGGCTTCCGCGGCCACTTCTCCACCAAATCCCGCCGCTACTCCACCACCCTCAGCGCACTCCGAGCCGCCCGGCTCGACCACAACCAGCGCGAACACCACATCACCACCGGACGCCTGCCCTTCGACGACGAGGACCAGGTGCTCGTCATCACCGACTGGCGCTACCTCGGTCAAGGCATGAGTCCCGGCGAAGTGATCCTCACCGCCGCCCTGACCGGCCAGCCACTGCCACCGCTTGATCCATTTGTCACGGCTCAAGGGAGCGCAGCTTGACCGATCTCGTTCTGACCGTTGACGAGGCCGCCGAACGGCTTCGAGTCAGCCGCTGGTCCGTCTACAACCTGATCCGCTCTAACCAACTCCGCACGGTCAAGATCGGCCGTCGCCGTCTCGTTCCGGTCGCCGCACTTGACGAGTTTCTTGCCCGGTCCATGGAGGTAGCCGCCTGATGACCGCTACCGCGCCCACCCCCGAGCCCGAAGACCGAAAGCCGCGCAAGAGCCGGCGGAAGCGGGGCAACGGCGAGGGGAGCATCTGGCTCCGCAAGGACGGACGTTATGGCTTCGCGGCGTATGCGCTCACGACAGCGGGCACTCTCAAGCGTGTCCAGGGTTACGCCCGGTCGCACGAGGAAGCCCGTAAGAAGCTGACCGAGCTCCTGAGTCAGGTCGACCAAGGCATCCCGGTGGCCTCGGAGAGTTGGACGGTGGAGCAGTACCTCACGTACTGGCTCAAACACGTGGTCAGCGTCGAGCGGCGTCCCAAGACCTACCAGGGATACGAGAGCGCTATCCGGCGGCATCTGATCCCGGAACTCGGTAAGAAGCGGCTCGGGAAGCTGGCGGCCCGTGACGTCCGGCTGGCGATCACCCGTATCCGGGAGGCGTGCCAGTGCTGCCGCAACGGCTGGGACGCCTGCCGTGAAGAGCCGCGCTGCTGTGCTCTCAGAGGCGGCCAGTGCTGCGAATCACGGTTGTCGGTGCGCATGATCCAGTCGGTCCACGCCGTTCTACGGAATGCGCTCCAAACCGCCGTGCGGGAGGAGATCATTCCGCGCAACGTGGCCAAGCTCGTCACGGTGACCACGCCCAAGTACAAGGTGAACCGCGGGCTCACGGCGGAGCAGGCGCGCGTGGTCCTCAAGGCAGCCAGAGACGAAAGGCTTTACGCGCTGTACGTTCTGGCGCTGTGTCTTGGCCTGCGGCGTGGCGAACTCCTTGGGCTGCGGTGGGAGGACGTAAACCTCACCTCGTGCCGGGCCTGCGTTGAAGAGGACGGCGGCAAGGTCGGTCAGCCCTGCCAGCGCTGCGGGGACAGCGGGGTCGAGAGTGCGACCCTGGAAGTGGTCCAGACCCTCCAGCGGATCGGGGGAGCGCTGCGATTCGTGCCGCCCAAGACCGACGACTCAGAGCGGACTGTCCCGCTGCCCACGCTGTGCATCATGGCGCTTTGCGAGCACAAGGAGAGGCAGAACGCCGAACGCTCAGAGGCATGGCCGGACTGGCAGGATCACGGACTCGTCTTCCCGTCCCGGATCGGCACCCCGATGGAGCCGGACAACCTGCGCCGTAGCTGGGGCCGTATCCGGGAGGTTGCCGGACTCGGTGGCATGCGGTTCCACGACATGCGCCACACCTGCGTCTCACTGCTCTTGGCACTGGGTGTGCCGCCCCACGTCGTCCGAGAGATCGTCGGCCACAGTGACATCGAGGTCACCATGACGATCTACGCTCATGCGGCACTGGATGAGAAACGGGCGGCGCTGCGGAAGCTGGGGGATGCCCTCGGCTGATGCCGTTGCTGTCAAAAAGACCCCGGGCGATCTTCGCTCGGGGTCTTTCGGCTGTTCAAAGGCGGTGGGCAGGGGCGGGGTCGAACCGCCGACCTTCCGCTTTTCAGAAGTAGCAACCGCCCTGTTCACGGGACGCTCGCCGAGGTGGACGGTGCTTCACGGCTGTGACTGGTGCCGTGTGTGTGGGGCTGTTGTCGTCAGGACTGTCGTCAGCTTCGTCGGTGCTGCCCTCGGCCTTTGAGCCGTCGTACGTGCCGTTGGTGCTGTCCGGCTTAACGTCGCTGGGCGTGGTCGACGGGCAGCGGTCGTGGGTCGGCTTGACGGCGGCGCTGGTGACCCGGTTCAGGTCAGTCAGCACGCGCGGCTGTCGTGCTGCCGGTTTCCGTACTCGCTCACTGTGATTTGAGATCGTCTGGTCGTGTGGCTCCCACGAACTCATCCTGTTGGCGAGCCCTTAATCAGTGGAGATGTCCGATTGGGCCGCTCTAGAGTCCTCAAGGGTCGGTGATATGGCGGAGGTCCTGTGGCACTGGCAAGGAAGGGATCACGACGGATATCCGTCGGCGATGCCGAGTTTCGTTGGAAGGTACACGGTCGGCCAACGTACTGCCAGGCGATGGGATGGTCTCCGCTGACCTTCGCCGTACAGCAGGTCTGCGGGCCCGGCGCTCGCTTGGTGGTCTCCCTGCCGTGTGCTCACCCGAGCAACTGTTTGGGGCTCCCGGCTGGAGTCGTCCTCCCCCGGACCGTCACTACCGCGATCACTGCGGCGATGGGCCGGGGATGGCAACCGTCGAAACCGGGGCCAGAGTTCAGGTTGGAACTGGATGATTCAGCGGCGCTAAAGATCGACGTCTGAGGACACGGATCCGGAGGGCGCTTCCCCGATCTTGCTCAATCATGCCGCTGGGCTGCTGCCGAACGCCGTTGTCTTCTTGCCCAGCGCCATTCCGAGTATGTTCCGGCTCTTGGTCGGATACTCCGTGGGACACTTGCCCTGTGATGGCTTCCGCAACACGCAAGATTTTGGCGGTGAAGCCGGGCGAAACGTGGTTGGTGCTGGTGGATGGTGAGTGGGCCTTCGACGCTCCTCCACAGCACTCTGCTGTTCCCCTCGCTCGGTCCCGCATGTGGTTGTTGCCCCTGCTGCAGAGGTCGCGTGACGAGGTGGAGGCGGAGGCTCGGGAACTGCTGAGACCTGGTGACCCAGACCTTGGTGAGGCGTTGGCCAAGGTGGTTGAGATGGGGCTGTGTGCCTGGTCGGATCACTGGATTGCCAGTGCGTTGAATTGGATGGTCGCTTCAGAGAGTGAACGCTTCGCCGATCGCCTACATGAGATCGCCCAAGGGCAGGCCAAGGCGGCTTCTCAAGCCACGCAGCACACTGCAAAGAGGCTATTGAAGCGGCAGGAGCTCTGGTTTTCGGGAAACCCCTGACACCTGGCTTGCAAAGTCGACCTCAGGCCAAATTCCTGACCTGCCAACACGCTGGCCTCGGTACCAACGGATCATTTGCCCGTCACAAGGAACTGCGCGATAGTCTTCCCCCGTCGCAGGGCACTGAGAGCGAAGGATTCAACTAGGTAGCGCATCGGTGCATCGTAGATCGTGACCACCAGCGCTCGCGTGGTGCCCAATCCCCGTGACCTCCGGAGCGTGCGGCGTAGCCTTTCCCCAACGGCCGCAGCCCGTCACGAAGTGTTGATCATGGCCATTCAATGCGGAGCACGTGCACCTCGCGTCGTTCTTCGAGGACAAGGTATGTGGCGAGCCCGCGTTCGCCGAAGGCGTGCGTGAGCATGTTGCCCCTGGGATTGGCAGGGTTGAACGGCTGCCCGCTCCAAGGCGCCGTCTCCAGCAAGGTGAACAACTCGGCGATTGGGCGTAGAGCTCCCTCGGGGACCGCGTTGATCTGTTCCTCAGCGACCCGGTCCAAGCTGAGCCGGTACACCTACCGTCCGTTCTCGCGCTCAGTGAGGAGCTCACGCCACGGCCTTCCCGCAGGGACAGCCTCCCCAGCGGCGATCTGACCGGCGCGGGCGTGCATCCGCCGACGCCCTTCGGGGTCGTGTGCCGAGTCGCAAGCGGAGATCCACCAGCGATGTACGAAGTCGTTCAGCACTCCGAGGTCGAGGTTCACCCGGACCTCATCGAGCACCGCTTTGAGCCCGGCGTCGAAAGCTTCGCGGTCTTGGGGCACCACCAGGGCGGCCCGGATGGCTCGCAGACTCTTGGCCGGCTCGGGTGCGCTGCCAGGAGTGAAGTCGTGTGGTTGTGCGGTCATCCTGGGCCTCCTCCCACTCCCCAAAGCCTACAGAGGTCGCCCGACACGCTCCCGCGAATCGCCAGCCTGGGAAGCCGGAGAAGGTGACAGCTACGAGGCACATCGAAGCCGGACCTGGTGGCGAGACGGCCTCAGCTCGTGATCAGCATGGTCGTAGACGGTTGCACAAACTGCGACCGTCCGCCGTACGTTGTCGTCAAAAACGCCCCGGGCCTGTGGCTCCGGGGCGTTTTGGCTGTTCAGAGAGGTGGGCAGGGGCGGGGTCGAACCGCCGACCTTCCGCTTTTCAGGCGGACGCTCGTACCGACTGAGCTACCTGCCCTCAAGGGCGCTGATGCGCCTTCAGCGGTCCTGACGGGATTTGAACCCGCGGCCTCCACCTTGACAGGGTGGCGAGCACTCCTAGCTGCTCCACAGGACCTTGCGTGCCGAGACCGTGGCCCCGGCTGTGGCCCCGCCGGTCATCCCCGGCTTGGGCAACGTCCGAAAGCATAGGCGATCGGTGGGACATGCGCCAACTCGATACCGCCGGCCCGGTATCGCCGCTCAGTGATCATCGCGACGGCAGTAGAGGAAAAGCTGGATCTCGGGCCAAGCCCCCAGGGGCACGGGGGTGTACGCGACGGCTCGCAGGTCGAGTATCTCAAAGCCCGCCCTGGCGACGGTCGAACCCAGCACGCCGCGCGGATAGGCGCTGACCCGCACCGGATGGCCGAGGAAGGCGACCGGCGCCTCGTCCAGATCCTCTTCGACCATGGAGAGCAGGAAGATACCGCCCGGAACCAACAGATCCCGGAACCGGCGCAGGAGCATGGGAATCTCCATGCGGGAGAGCATCAGCACCGAGAAGAAGCCCACGATCGCATCGAACGTGCCGAGTGACTCGTCCACATCGACCATGTCGAGCCGCAGGAACGTGGCCCGCGGAGCGTTGCGGCGGGCAAGCTCCAGCATCACCTCCGAGATATCGATTCCGGTGACCTCGAATCCGGCCTCGGAGAGACGGCGGGCGGTGGGCGCTCCGGTTCCGCAGCCCACGTCGAGCACCCGGCCCCCCGGCGGCAGCCGATCGATGAGCCATTCGGTGGCGGCCTCCTGGCCCTCCTTGTTCGGAAAGGCCTCGTCGTAACGGTCCCCGATCTTGTCGAAGGCCACGGCGTGCATGCTCTGTCGCATGGCCCGGGTGGCGTTCGGGATCATCAAGGCGTCCTCCATACCGGCGGGCCGAGCACCGCTTGGTACGGAACCTAGTCGTGCGAACCCTCCGCGCCCCAGGCCCGCCGCCTTTGTGAACAAACCGGAATGTGGTCGGGGCCCTGTCGGTCCGGACGCCCGGACCGGCGGACGCGGCTCATCCGCCGGCCGCGAACCCGATACTGGAGAGATGGCGCATCGGCAGCGGACCCGGCGGACGGCGGTGGAGCAGGAGGCCGTGGACTCCGGCGTGGCCGAGTTCCTCCCGGACCTCGACCGCCCACGTGCATGGACCCTGCTGATCGACGGCACCCCGCAGTCGCATGTCGACCTCGACGACCCCGCATATCTGGAGTTCGAGTACGTACGGCGGCTCGGCCACGTGGTGGATCTGGCCGCGCCGCCCGGCCTGCCGCTGCGGGTCCTGCACCTCGGTGGTGGTGCGCTGACCCTCGCGAGGTACGTCGCGGCGACCCGGCCGCGTTCGGGGCAGCAGGTCGTCGAGGTCGACGCCGCACTGGTCGACCTGGTCCGCCGCCGGTTGCCGCTGGAACGTACGTCGCGGATCCGGGTCCGGACCGGTGACGCCCGGCAGGTGCTCTCGCGGGCGCCCGAGGGGGCGTTCGATCTCGTGGTGGCCGACGTCTTCGCGGCCGGCCGGACCCCGGCCCACCTCACCTCCGTGGAGTTCGTCACCGCCGCCGCCAGGGCACTGCGGGCGGACGGGCTGTACGCCGCCAACATCGCCGACGGCGCTCCACTGGCGTTCGCGCGCGGGCAGGTCGCCACCGTCCGCGCGGTCTTCCCGTACGTCTGCATGATCGCGGAGCCGGCGGTGCTGCGCGGCCGGCGGTTCGGCAACCTCGTGCTGGTCGCCGCGCACCGGGAACTCCCGACCGCGGTGCTGACCAGGCTGACGGCCACGGACCCGTTCGCCGCCCGGGTGCTGTACGGCCGGGAGCTCGACGATTTCGTCGCGGGTGCGGTTCCCGTCACCGACGTCACTGCGGAGGCGTCCCCCGAGCCGCCGCCGGGCCTCTTCGGCCTGCGGGCGTGAGCCGGCGGGTTTCGGCGGCACCTCGCGGCGGGCCCGCCGGTCTGTTCGACGTCGTGCCGGTACGACGCCCATTCCGCTGACGGTCGCGTGACGGACACGTAGTGTGACTGGTCGGCGACCGGTGTCATCAGGTGGCCGGATCCGGCCACGTGGCCGCCGGTGGCCTTCTGTGTGCGAACGCCGACCCGTAATGTCCTGATCAACTCCTGTGAGGAGGGATGCCCCGGATGACGGTTGAGGCGGCACCGGTCGGTTCTGCGGAGGACTACGAGCAGGAGCGGCCCGCGCGGCGCCTCACCGGATTGCCCCGGCACCTCGTCTTGACCGCCTCCGGTCTGCTGTCCGTCTATGCGCTCGTGGTCGTGTTCCGCCCGGCCGCGGTCCTGCAGTACCGGATGACGTTCCTCGCGGTCGCACTGCCGCTGATCTTCCTCGCCTACCGGTCCGGGCTCCTGCTGAGGCGCGTGCGGAGGAGAAGGACTCCGACGGAACCGGCCGATAGTAAGGGCGAGGCCGAGGGAGAGGGCGAGGCCGAGGCCGAGGCCGGGCCCGGGGTAGAGGGCAAGGCCGTGCGCATCGCGGGTCCGCGCACCGACTCGCCGGGTATCCTCGACTGGTTGCTCGCCGCCGCGTCGGTGGCGGTGCTCGTCTATCCGCTACTCGACTTCGACGCGTTCGTGAACCGTGGTCCCGAGCCCACGAGCACCGACCTCGCCATGGGCGTCGGGCTCACCCTCCTGCTGCTCGAGGCGGCGCGCCGCACGGTCGGCTGGGCGCTTCCCGCCATCTGCGTCGCGTTCCTGCTGTACGGCTACTTCGGCGCATACATCCCGATCGGCTGGGAGATCGGGCACCGGGGTTATGACCTGTCGAGCCTGGTCGACCACCTGTACATGGGGACCGAGGGCTTCTTCGGTGTCCCGCTCGACGTCGCGGCGACCTACATCGTGCTGTTCACGATCTACGGCGCCGTACTCGACCTGTCGGGGGCGAGCCGGTTCTTCATCGACGTCAGTTTCGCCGCCTTCCGGAAGTCGCGGAGTGCTCCCGGGCGCACGGTGACCACGGCCGGCTTCCTGCTCGGCACGGTGTCTGGGTCCGGCGTGGCCACCACGGTGAGCCTGGGTTCGGTCTCGTGGCCCATCCTGCGCCGCGCCGGGTATCCGCCGGAGCAGGCCGGCGGGGTGATGGCGGCGGGCGGCATCGGGGCGATCCTGTCACCGCCCACCCTGGGCGCGGCGGCGTTCATCATCGCCGAGCTGCTGCGCGTGAGCTATCTGAAGGTCCTGCTGTACGCGCTGGTGCCGACGATCCTCTACTACGTCGGCGTCTTCCTCGCGATCGAGATCGACGCGCGGCGCCTCAGGACCAGGCCCACGGACGTGAAGGCCCCGCCGTTCGGCCGGCTGCTCCTGCGCTTCGGTTACCACTTCAGCTCGCTCGTGCTGATCGTGGTGCTCATGGCGATCGGTCGCTCGCCGTTCCAGGCGGTCGTGATCGCCACCGCCGTCGCCTTCGCGCTGTCGTTCCTCGACCCGCAGCACCTGCTGACGCCGTCCCGCCTGTGGCAGGCGCTGGTGCAGGGGAGTCTCGGCGTGCTGCCCGTGACCGCCGTCTGCGCCGTCGCGGGGATCATCGTCGGGGTCGTCACGCTCACCGGCCTCGGGTTGAAGATGAGCGACATCGTGGTGACGCTGGCGGGCGGGAACCTGGGTCTCACCGCGCTGTTCGCCGCCATCGCGATCTGGGTCCTCGGTCTCGCTGTGCCGGTCACCGCGTCGTTCATCATCTCCGCGGTCGTGGTCGCGCCCGCGCTGGTCGGCCTCGGGGTGGCCTCGCCCGAGGCGTACATGTTCGTCTTCTACTACGCGGTGCTCTCCGAGGTCAGCCCGCCGACGGCGCTCGCCGCGGTGGCGGCCGCCGCCATCACCGGCGGCGACGCGTTCAAGACGATGATGATGGCCTGGCGTTACACGCTGCCGGCCTTCCTGGTGCCGTTCGCCTTCGTCCTCACCGACAACGGCGCGGCGCTGCTCTGGTTGGCGCCGTGGCCGCAGGTGCTGCTCGCGACGGCCGTCTCCATCGTGGCGGTCGCGGCGCTCGCCGTCGTCACCGGACGGTGGCTGATCGGTCCGGCGCGATGGCCCGAGCGCCTGCTCTGCGCGGTGGCGGCCGTGCTGCTCCTCTACCTCGAACCCATCCCGGTCGTGGCCGGGCTCTGCCTGCTCGGCCTGGCGGTCGCGGTGCATCTCGCGCTAAGGAGGAAACAGGCATGAAACGACTAACGGCCATGTTGCTCGCGGCGGCGCTGACCCTGGTCGCCTGTGGTCAGCAGGGGACCCGGCTGTCGATCGCCACGGGCGGGACGACCGGCGTCTACTACATCTACGGCGGCGGTCTGGCCAAGCTCATCTCGGGCGGGCTCGACAACACCGAGGCGACCGCGTCGGCGACCTCGGCGTCCGTCGACAACATCAAGCTGGTGGCCTCGGGCCGCGCCGACATCGCGTTCTCGCTCGCGGACAGCGCCGCCGACGCCGTACAGGGCAAGGAGTCGTTCGGCTCACCCCAGCCGGTCCGCGCGCTCGCCCGGATCTACGACAACTACACCCAGCTCGCGGTGACGAAGGGCTCGGGAGTGAAGAAGGTCGCCGACCTGAAGGGCAAGCGGGTCAGCGTCGGCGCGCCGAACTCCGGCACGCTGGTCATCGCCCAGCGGATGCTGACCGCCGCGGGGATCGACCCGGCGTCCGGCATCAAGGCGCAGCAGCTCGGCATCAACGAGTCGGTGCAGGCCATGAAGGACGGCACGATCGACGCGTTCTTCTGGTCCGGTGGCGTGCCGACCGCCGGGGTCACCGATCTCACCAGTACCAAGAAGGACGTCGCGCTGGTCGACACGACCGATCTGCTGCCCGCGCTCACCCAGCGGTACGGTCCGGCCTACCGTGAGATCACGATCAGCGGTGCCGCCTACGGCCTGCCCGCCGACATCAAGACGGTGGGGGTCGCCAACTTCCTGCTCGTGAGCGACAAGATGAGCGACGACCTCGCCCACGACATCACCCGGCTGCTGTTCGACAAGAAGGCCGAGCTGGTACGGGTGCACCCAGAGGCCGAGAACCTCGACAAGCAGCTCGCCCAGCAGGTGACGCCGGTGCAGCTGCACCCGGGAGCGCAGCGGTACTACTCCGGAGGATGAGGCGACCGTCCCTCCGGGTCTGGTGCGCCGGCGGGGCCCTCCTGCTCGGCGGTTCGGCCGCTGCCGACGACCCCTCGGGCGGCCCGTCCGGCGGCGGTGACGGCGGCGCGTGGTCGATCGTGGCGGAGCGGGCCGGCGGCACGCCTCTGGTGGCCCGCCCGCTGCCGGCGGGTGGTTCGTTCGCGCTGGCCTACGAGCACTCCGCCTATCGGTCACCCGCGGTCGAGGTCTTCGCCGCCGCCGAGCACGGCTTCACGATGTACGCGCTCGCGTCGCCCAATGAGGCGGTGCTGGACTACTACGAGGTGGAGGGCACGCGCACGCGGCTGGCGACGTCGGGGTGGTGGGTGCTGCGTCTCGCCCGGCCGCACACCTACGAGGCGCTACCCCTGATCGCCACTCCGCTCGGCCGCCGCACGCTGGTGGCGGGCCCGGACTGCGTGCCGCTCTACCCGCGTTCGGGTGCGTACGACCTGCGCATTCGGGTGACGCGGGCACGGCCCGCGGGGCGCACGGCACCCTGCCCTCCCGCCGTCCGCGAGATCGCCCGGACCGTCCCCACACCGTGATCGGACGCGGAGAGCCGAGACCACGGCGGGGGCCCGCGCGGCCCCCGGGTGTGCGGCGCCGGTCAGTCCTCCAGAGGGCGGCCGTTCGCCAGGTTCCGCATGCGGTCGCGCACCTCGGCGACGGGTTCACGGGCGAGCGCGGTGTCGAGCGCCTCGGCCGCCTGCGCGGGCCAGGACGAGCGGTCCCACGCGGCGAGCGTACGGATCGACTGGTTCCGGTTGCGGGTCACCGGGCTGGCCAGAGCGGCAGCGACCAGCGGCCAGCCGCGCCCCGGCCAGTCCCCGAGCGTGGGCAGCAGGTGGTCGAGGCACCGGTGCGGCGCGTACATCTCGCCCACACCGTCCCCGTCCGCCGGGCCCGTCCCGATCTGCGCGAGCGGCAACGTTTCCACCGCGAGGCCGACCACCTCGTCGATGGTGGAGGCGTCGGCCTGCCGGGTCGCGGCGAACCAGCCGAACGGGTCGTACGGTTCTGCTCGCAGCCGTTCCATGTGCACCCGGAGGGTCGAGATGCCCAGGGTGTCGCAAACCCGATCGGCCCGATGGAACTCGTCGGCCTGAGTCGAGGCGAGCCCGCGGCGGGCGAGCTCGGGCCACTGCGGGCGGGCCAGGATCTCGGCGGCCACGGGCACCAGGGCCGGCCACTCCCGCTCGGCGTACCGGTGGACGTCGTGCACCGCCAGGTAGTGGCGCAGGTCCTGTGCGCGGGTGGTCATGTGCCCGAGGAACAGCTCGGCGGCGCGCCGGCCATCGGCGTAGTCGGCCATCCCGTCGAACGGCCCGTGGTCTGAGCACAACGCCCTCAGGATGTCGGCCGCCGCGTGCAGCAGCTCGTCATCGGGCCCGGCTTCGGCCAGCCGTCCGGCGAGGTCGCCTACCTCGGCCGCGATCGTGGCGAGATACCCGTCCGCCACGTCGTTGCGGAAGCCCGCACGGAGGATCCAGTCCCTGATCTCGGGCTTCGTGCTGTCGGCGAGCCGTTCCACCAGATGGATCCGTCCCCAGCCGGCGACCTGCCGGGCCAGCTCCCACAGGTCCGGTTCGGCGTCCGTCGCGCGGTTGGCCAGCGCGACGGCGGCGAACAGGGTGAACTCCTCATGCCGCCCGAGCGTCATGAGCTCGTCGCGATGGTGGTCGGCGTCGAACAGCCCGAGGATCGCGATGCCCAGCTTCACGGGCTCACGATGCCGCGAGGTGACGGCGAGCCGGTGGCCGAGCCGGTAGACGGCCTCCTGGTCCAGTTCGGACGACCTCAGCCGCCGCTGGATCTCATCGACGAGTGAGACGGTCCTCACCTCGATCGCCACCTCAAGCAGCGCGTCGTAGGCCCGCCGGCTCTTCACGGCCGCGACGATCGCGCTGTGGAGACGCTCGACCTCGTCGGGGTCCGCCGAGCCCGCCCAGTGGTGCGTGAGCACCCCGTCCCTCGCGCCCACGGCCCAGGGGACGCCGTCGCGCAGATCGCCGGAGTCGGGCAGTGTCTCGGCATCCGCGGAAAGCCCGGACCCGTCGACCGGCGCGTGGGCGCGCAGGTGCTCGTAGACGGAGGGATCGGCCTTCCGACGTTTTGCGAACATTCGGGCACTGTAGTCAGAGCCCGCCCGATTCGGCCGCTGTTTTTTGGTCGCCGATGCTCGATCGGTCTCAGCGGTATGCGCTCACGGTGCGGGTCGCCGTCTCGACGATGGCCTCGAGTTGCCGGCTGTGCGCTCCGCGCCAGTAGACCCGGCCGCAGTCGGTGCACCGGCCGTAGGTGTCGTAGTTGCGGCTGGTGCCCGGCCGGAGCAGGTGTTCCACCTCGTCCTTGCCCGCCGGGGCCAGTTCCCCGTTGCAACTGGTGCAGCGGGTCCAGGGGGCGAGCGGCGGTGCGAACCGCTCCAGGATGTCCTGCAACTGCGCGTCGGGGTCGGTGCCGCGGACGTGGGCGCCGAGCCACAGATTGCGGCGGCACAGCAGCCCGCGGTCCTGAGTCAGCAGAACCCGCCGCTCGGCGTTGGCCTGCACGACCAGGGCGGGGTCGTCGCGGTCGTTGTCGTAGGCGGTGTCGACGCCGATGAGCCGCATACGGCGGGCCAGCGTGCCGAGATGGACGTCCAGCAGGAATCTCGGCGGGTTGATCGGCAGTTCCTGTGGCCGCCGCGGAGCCTCGACCGAGATGGTCTCGCCGCCGGCCGGGCGGTGGGAGTGCGCCACGACCCGGCCCTCGACGACGAGGGCGCCGATCTCCGGGATCGGCACACCGAGCGACTGGATCAGATGTCCCAGCGAGGACGTCCCGTCGTGGGCGACCGCCACGTGGCCGTGGCGGTTGCGCGGTGCAAGGAACGTCCGTAGCTCGGCGGCGAAACTGAGATAGATCTCCGGCTGGTCCATTACTTCAGGATGCCACTCCGCTCCGGGTCCTGGAGAACACCGGAGCGGTCGACGGCCTGGCCGCCGGTCACGACCCTGTGCTGGTCACGGCCCTGTGCTGGTCACGGTTTTGGCCCGGCATGGCCGGGTCAGTGCGCGACGTGCTTGTCGAACTTGTCGGCGTGCTTGCTCTGGCTCTTGTTGATCAGGTCCTGGGCGATGGACGTCTCTTTGCCCTCATCGGGGATGAGCAGCCACGCGGCGACGTAGACGGCAACGGCGGTGCCGCCGGTGAAGAAGGCGACGACGGCCAGGGCGAGCCTGGTGACGTGGACGTCCACGCCGAACTGGCGCGACAGGCTGGTGCAGACTCCGCCGAGGATGCGGCCTTCGCGGATGCGGTGGAACGAGATGGGGGAGGTGTTTTCGCTCATGTATTGAGAATGCCCGGCACACCGTCGGCGCGACATCGGGATTCGCCCTGAGGGATCCCTGAGAGACCCCTGGGACGGCGCCCGGCTCGAGGGCGATCGGGGTAGGGGTTCTTCGAGCACGGGGTTCAGAGCCGATGGTCGAGAGCGGTGTGGCGCCGGCCGGCTCCCGCCGTGCGCACGGCAGCGGCGAGGGCCCGCCTGGATCCGGCCAGTACGACCAGTCGCTTGGCGCGGGTCACCGCGGTGTAGAGAAGGTTGCGCTGCAGCATCATCCAGGAGCTGGTCGTCAGCGGGATGACCACGGCCGGATACTCGCTGCCCTGCGAGCGGTGGATGGTCATGGCGTACGCGTGCGCCAGTTCGTCGAGTTCGGCGAAGTCGTAGTCGACGCTCTCGTCCTCGTCGGTGCGTACCGTCAGCGTCTGGTCCTCCAGGGACAGGCCCGTCACCACGCCGACGGTGCCGTTGAACACGCCTGCCGCGCCCTTGTCGTAGTTGTTGCGCAGCTGGGTCACCTTGTCGCCGACGCGGAAGACGCGGCCGCCGTAACGCCGCTCGGGCCGCCCGTCGAGGTGCGGGGTGAGCGCGTTCTGCAGCAGCGTGTTGAGGTTCCCCGCACCCGCGGGCCCTCGGTGCATGGGCGTGAGCACCTGTACGTCGCGGCGCGGGTCTAGACCGAACCTGCGCGGGATGCGGCCGGCCACGATGTCGACGGTCAGTTCCGCGGTCGCCTCGGTGTCCTCGCAGGGGAACAGGAAGAAGTCGGGAAAGCCCTCGGTGCGCGGTGATCGCCCGGCGTTGATGAGGTGGGCGTTGACGACGATGCCGGACTCCTGAGCCTGCCGAAAGATCTTGGTGAGCCGTACCCTCGGGATCGACCCGGCGGACAGCAGGTCGCGCAGCACCTCGCCGGCGCCGACCGACGGCAGTTGGTCGACATCGCCCACCAGCAGCAGATGGGCGCCGCGTGCGACGGCCTTGACCAGCTTGTTGGCGAGGATCACGTCGACCATGGAGGTCTCGTCGACCACCACCAGATCGGCGTCGAGCGGGTCGTCCCGGTCGAACTTGGCGTCGCCGCCAGGCTGCAACTGCAGCAGCCGATGCACGGTGGCCGCCTTGTGCCCGGTCAGCTCGGCCAGCCGCTTGGCGGCCCGGCCTGTGGGCGCGACCAGCACGACCTCGGCCTTCTTGGCCTTGGCCAGTTCCACGATGGAACGTACGGTGAAGCTCTTCCCGCAGCCGGGGCCGCCGGTGAGCACCGCCACCTTGGCGGTGAGCGCGAGCCGTACGGCCTCCTCCTGCTCGGGAGCCAGCTGGTGTCCGGTGCGCTGTCGCAGCCAGGCAAGGGCCTTGGCCCAGTCGACGTTCTGGAACGCCGGCATCCGGTCCTGCTCGGTGCGCAGCAGTTCCAGCAGCCCACCGGCCAGGGATCGCTCGGCCCGGTGAAAGGGCACCAGGTAGACGGCGGGCACCTCACCGTCGCCCAGCGGGACCGTCTCCCTGACGACGCCCTCCGCGGCAACGAGCTCGGCCAGGCAGGGGCCGACCAGCTCGCGCGGCACGTCGAGGATCTTCCTCGCCGCAGTGATCAGGTTGGGCTCGGGAAGATAACAGTGGCCGTCGTCGGCCGCCTCGGACAGCGTGTACTGCAGGCCGGCCTTGATCCGTTCCGGGCTGTCGTGCGGGACGCCGACGGCGCGGGCGATGGCGTCGGCGGTCTTGAAGCCGATGCCCCACACGTCGGCCGCCAGCCGGTACGGCTCGTTGCGGACGACCGTGATCGACTCCTCGCGGTACTGCTTGTAGATGCGCACGGCGAGGGAGGTGGACACGCCGTGGCCCTGCAGGAAGACCATGACCTCCTTGATGGCCTTCTGCTCCTCCCACGCGTCGGCGATGAGCTTGGAGCGCTTCGGGCCGAGCCCGTGCACCTCGGTCAGCCGGCCGGGCTCCTCCTCGATCACCCGCAGGATCTCGGTGCCGAAATGGTCCACCATCCGCTCGGCCATCTTCGGGCCGATGCCCTTGATCAGCCCGGAGCCCAGATAGCGGCGGATGCCCTGGATCGTGGCCGGCAGCACGGTGGTGTAGGAGTGCACCTCGAACTGACGCCCGTACTTCGGATGGGAGGTCCAGCGGCCGGTGAGCCGCAGGCTCTCACCGACCTGGGCGCCCAGCAGCGCACCGACGACCGTGAGCAGATCGGTGCCCGAGCGTTCCGTCGCCACCCGGGCGATGGTGTAGCCCGTCTCGTCGTTGACGTAGGTGAATCGTTCGAGCACCGCTTCGAGTTCGCGCGTCTCGGGGGCGGCGGCCGGTCGTGTTCCCGTCACGATCGCCATCTTGCCCAATTCCGTGGCCGAACACGATGATCACGGCCATGGTGTGACGATACGTACCCCTAGATAACTGATCGGTGGCGATCGTGGGACTTTGTTGGTCATTGGCCGTATCATCGAATGCGGGAGACCGTGGCCGTCCCGGTGATATGCGGCGTTTATTACATTAAGCGTAATTATGCATTAGCGACGCTTTCGCTAAGCGTAACGAGAAGCCTTTCCCGGCCGTGAAATGCTGCGATAGTTTGGTCTCGATACCAACTACTCTGTCGGCGCAGCCTGACGAGTGTCGGCGGATGTCTGTTCTAAGGAGAAACCATGAGCACTTCAGTTGGCATGCCCGCATGGCGGAAGAGCAGCCGTAGCAGCGACCCGGCCATCGCCGCGTGCGTCGAGGTCGCGGCGATCGGTGAGGAGCGGGCGGTCCGCGACTCCAAGAACCCGGGTGGTCCTCAGCTCGCCTTCTCGGTCACCGAGTGGCGGACCTTCATGGCCGCCATCAAGGGCAATGAATTCGAGCTCTGAAGCGAACATGCCTGGGAGGCGTGGTGCTTCATCCGGCCGCGCCTCCGTTCGTACCGCAAGTCGGCAAATCGAATTTCCCCCGTTTTGTTTCTGTGAACAATGTGCACAAGGTGGCAGTGCTGAAAATGAGCACCGGGCCATCGACGTCCTTACTGTCCCGCACCGCACAGTAGACGCCCAGCAAAGCTATGCTGACGCAACCGCCGCTACCTGAGTCGGACCGGCTGCTCTTGCGCCATGAGGCATTGTTCAGCTCCTCTTGACTGACCATTCCTTCTTCCGCTCTGAAGCAGCATCACCAATGGCCGCGAGAAGACGGGACGGTATGTCCGCTGGAGGCTCGGGACCTCAGAGCTGCTCACCTGGTCATACGAATTAGTTTCCCTCTCAGGCAGTAAAATCGCATGGCGATATGCGGGGTAGGAAATATACCTACTGCACTATACGTCGGAAGGTCTATCTTGTCCACATGTCGACCTAGTGCCAGATCGTTGCCCAGGTAGCGTCCAAAATGGCATTTTGCGAACGACCCAATCCAATGTTTCGCGATAACCCTGGGCGTTGCCCGTCTTAACCGGCCGGATTGGCTCGCGATTCAAAATGCCTTACCGAGTGGCCGGCGGGGCCCCGTGGCAGGCTTCTGGACCCCGCCGCTCGGCCGATCAGACGGCGATCGGGAAGATGTCACAGTCGGCGCGGATGCCACGACGGGCCGAAATCACGGCCGGGTGACTGTCGCCGAGCCTCCTGTGCAACCTGGCCATCGCGTCGGCGAGTCGTGTCTCCGCATCGGACTCCCGACCCACGGCCCGCAGATCGAGCGCGTAGTTGAGAGCACAGGCCAGAGTGGTGGGGTGGTCATCTCCCAGAGACCGCTGAGCGCGTTCCAGTGACTCGAGATCAAGCCTGAGTGCCGCCTCGAACTCTCCGAGAGCGTGAAGGTCGCTGGCCAGATTGATCGAGCAGACGATGCTTCGTGGGTGATTCGCCCCGAGTACTTCGGTGAGGGTCGCGAGTGCGGCTTCGTCGGTCTCGCGTGCCTCCGTCACCTGGCCGTCCAGTCGTAGAGCCACGGCCAGATTCACATGGGCACTGGGAGTGTTCGGGTGCTTTGGCCCGAACATGGCTTCGTATTGTTTGATGGTGTCCCTGGCGAGCGAAATGGAATCGGAGAGGTCACCGACCTGTCGAAGGTTGACCGCGTGGTTCATCGCCGCGGCCACGGTGCTCGGGTGCAGCTGACCGTAACGACCGCGCAACAGGGTCATCGCCTGCTCTGACAGTTCCAGGGCGCGATCATGTTCACCGGCTTTCCGTTCCATGACCGACATGATCGTGAGACCCTCGGCCAGTCCCGCGGAACCGGGTTCGTGGATCTTCTCGAGATACCTGATGTGCTGACGCATGGTGTCGCGGCCCTCGACATATCGGCCTGACTCCATCTCGTCCACCGCGATCGAGGCCAGCGAACCCACCGTTCTCGGGTGATTGTCGCCGAACAGATTGACCAATCGCTGGTAAGTGTCGCGATCGTGCTCCAGTGCACGCTCTGGATCGCCGGTCAGCCGCAGGTCGATGGCGTACAGGTGTGCCTGCAACAACGTACTGGGGTCGTCCTGGCCGAACCGGCGTACAAGAATGTCGAAGGATTGCTTGTCAAGTTCAAGTGCCTGAGCGAACTCGCCGAGATAGCGCAGGTCGCCTCCGACGAACTGCTGTGCCTCGAGAGTCCGCTCGTCCTCCATGCCCTGACTCGACGCGAGGCTGTCGCGGACTCGCACGTGGTGCTCGTAGGCCTCGCGGAAGCGGCCGCCCAGCCGCAGCGCCCGGCCCAGGTGCAGGCCGGCCGTCAGCGTCTGCTCATGGTCGGCGCCGAGCCTTTCGGTCCAGGTGTCGACGGCTTTCTGCGCCAGGCTGAGGAAGCCCTGGTGGTCACCCCACTGATAGAGGAACTGGATCTGGTTCAGCACGAGCTGGCGGGCCCACGCGTCGTCGCACTCGACGATGTCGGAGTGCAGCACGTGTGGCAGGAGGTCCGCGTAATGGGGCCAGTGGGCGGAGAGTTCCGGGGCGTTCGGATCCGCCTGGGCGAGCAGCTGATGGCCGCAGTGCCGGAGCTCGGCCGCCTCCTGAGGGGTCATCTGGCCGACGAGCACGCGCTGCACGAGGCGGTGCAGCATGATCGTGTTGTGCTTGTGGCTGAGCTTGGCCAGCGCGTACTGGTTGATGGCGCGCACGGCCCGGCCCAGCTTGACCGGGTCGGACAGCACCTCCATCAGCTCCGGCGGCCCGTCGACGTTGCGGGTGCCGCTCAGCAGCCGGCGCGAGATCGGCTCGGGCGCGAAGAAGGCGCAGATCTGGAGCAACTGCAGGGCGCCGGGATCGGTGTTGCGCAACTGGTCGAGCGACACGTTCCACGCCGCTGCGACCGGCAGCTCGTAGGCGGCCGGGGCGGCGTCGTGCAGAAGTTCGGCGGCCTTGTCGTGCTTCTCGCGGAACAGGTGCAGGTACTCCGCCACCGGCATGCCCGTCTCGGACAGCCACACCGCCGCCTGCTCGATGGCGAGTGGCAGGTCGCCGAGCAGGTGGGCCAGTTCGTTGGCGTCGTCGGCGTCGAGTTCCGGGCCGCGCAACCGGAGCAGCGCGATGCTCTCGTCACGGGCGAAGACGTCGACCTCGAGTGAACTGGCCACGCTGGTCCACGCCTGGTTGCGCGAGGTGACAAGGATCTTGCCGGCGCCGTTGGTGGGAAAGAAGTCCTGGACCTCTTCGAGTTGCTCGGCGTTGTCGAAGACGAGCAGCCAGTTGCGATAGGGGCGGCCCAGCCGCAGCGCCTCTCGAACCGCCGGCACTGCGACGTTGACCTCGGTGCTGACCGGTAGCCCCATCTGGACCGCCAGTTCCGCCAGGCTCTGCTGGATCTGCCCGGGGCGTTCCGAAGGGATCCACCAGATCAGGTCATAGTCCCGAGTATGGCGATAAACGTATTCTATGGCGATTTGCGACTTTCCGACGCCGCCCATTCCGTGCAGTGCCTCCGGTAGCACGGCGGTCGTTCCATGGGAGAGCCGCTGGTGAAGAGTTTCCAGCAGCGCTTCCCGGCCGGTGAAGCTCCTATTTCGCGGAGGGACATTCCCCCATATAGGAGGTGGGTCAGAGGGGCTGCGCTCTGCCGCCGGGGGCATGGTGCGGATCGTCACGCCGACTCCAAGGGGGGTTTTGCTATCTATGTCCCGGTCATCGGCCGAGCCTGATTTGGCGGGACGGTGACCATCACCAAGTGCCTGTTCGTCGATCGTTCGCATGGAGCCATTATTTCCAGTTTTGGATCTTCTTTGCGGGCGACTCGACACATCAGAACGAAGATTTGACATCGAGAACTCGCCCTTGCGATCCACGCCCAAGGTCGCGGATTGCAGGGCGAGGTCCAAATTCTGTGCGGGCCGGAGGTAGGGCCCGGCGAGTGCCCTGAACGCGTGCAGCATGGGTTCGGCGAACGGCACGAGGTCGGCGGTCATGACCGGGGCCGCCGCTCGCTGCGGCGCCACGACCATGTCACGCAGTTCCCGCAGTACGCCCACCCTCGCGCCGAGATGCTCGGCGACGGTCATGAGCACCCTGCTCGTCTCGGACCGGCGTCCGGCGGCCAGCAGCTCGGCACGGGTACCGGGCAGGAAGTCGTAGGTGACCTTGTCGACGGCCTCGGCGTCGTGTCCGCCGACCGGTCTGATCCGCTGGAGCAGGCCGCTGCCGACCAGTTCGGTCAGATCGGCCGGTCGTGACCCCGGCAGCATGGTGCGCTGCACGAGTCGCATCACCGGGAGGTTCAAGGGTGCGGCGGCCAGGTGGACGGCCAGCTCGTAGACGGTCGGCGGCACAGCGGCGCGGAATCGCCGCACCAGCTCGGCGGGCGAGAGGTCGATCTCCTCCTCGACGGTCATCGGCGGGATCGAGTCGTCGCCGGCCACGTCCGGTGCCCATGGAGCCGGGTTCTCGGGGCAGAGGGTGACCGGGCCGTGCCACCCGAGGTCGGTACCGGCGACGAAACGGGCCCATCCGGCCAGCTGCCGTGGGCCCAGCTCGAGTACGGGAACGCACACCTCGCCGGGCGGCGCCGTGCGGAAGGCGGCTGTCCCGAGCGCGGACAGCGAGACCTGGTAGCGGGTGTTCGCCAGCGCCGGGCCGGACGTGTGCAGTCTGGCCGCCAGCGCCGTGATGCCGGTGCGGCGCCACTGCCGGGGCGGCAGCATCTGCACGACGGCCACCGGGAAACACCTCGCCCACCGCCCGAGAGCCGACTGGGCCGCGCCCGCGTGCCACGCGTCGCCCACGCCGTCGGACAGGACGAGGATGATCCTGCGTTCGTGCCGCCCGAGGCCCGGCAGTGAGGCCGCGGGAAGCCGCCGGGCCGCCTCGCCGGTGCCGCGCAGGGTGAGGGACGCCGGTTCGGTGCCGTCGGTGTCGAGCAGGTGAATCCGGATGTGCCGGAAGGCGCCGACCGTCGCGATCTCTTCGATCAGCTGGTCGGCCACCGGGCGATGCAGGGTCGCGAACCGGCTGTCGTCCACGACGACGTCGAGTTCGAGCCATCGTTCCCGCACCGGCCGCTGTTCGGGCAGCCACAGACCGTCCTCGGCGGCGCGCTCGGCGGTCGCCTCGTCGTCGAGCTCGGTCTGGGTGCGCGAATCGGTCGTCCGCTTGAACGGGCGCAGCGCGTGGGCCAGCCGCCGCCGGTTCAGCAGCGGCGGTACGCCCGCGAAGGGATCCTCGTCGAGGCGGCCGATCAGCGCCGCTGGGGGCCGCCAGATCCGTGGCCGCGCCTGCAGCGAGCTCCAGACCGGGTCATCCGCGGTCGCCGGCGTTGTGCCGTCGGGCCCTTCTCCGAGCGGTTCGGCCTGATCGGTCCCGACCGGCCCGTCGCTCCGGCCGGTGGCGGAGGGCGGGTCGGGCGCGGCCGGTGAGCCCTCCGTTGAGGGCGGCTCCGCGGACGAGCCGGCGGCGGTCGCCGGCCGCCCGCCGGGTGACCGCTCACCCTCGGGCGTGCGATCCTCGTCGACGGGCCGTGCCATGGCCGCCTGTTGCGCGGCCAGCCAGAGCGCGTCGGCCATCTCATGTGAGATGGGCTGATCGCCCGGTGTCGCGGGGCGCTCCGCGTTCCGGGCCGGGGGATCGGGGGCCCGGCCCGTCACTCCGGTGCCGTCTCTGGGCTGAGGCGCTGCCAGACGAGATCGAGCAGGCGCTTCCAGGAGTCGTCTTTCGCATAGGCGCCCGAGGTCGCCAGGAAGAAGGCGTTGAGAAGCTGGTCCGCGGCCATCTCATGATGCACCCGGCGGTACTCCATGAAGTCGCGGATCAGCTGTGCCGCGCTCGCGTCGGGCTGCCTGGTGAAATGGGCGGCCACCAGGCTCGCCAGGCCATTCTCGTCGGGCTGTTCCATGGAGAACTGAATACAGCGGCGCATGAACGCCGGTGGGAATTCCCGCTCGCCGTTACTTGTGATGACGATGATCGGGAAGGCTTTGCAGCGGACGTGACCCTTCGCGATGGTGGCCTTTTCGTCCGGGTCTGCGGTATGGACCTCGACGTCGGGTTCTCGGGGAGCCGCTCTGATCAGTGCCGGAATTCGATATTCGCCTTCCTCGAAGACGTCCAGCAGATCATTCGGCAGGTCTATGTCGCTTTTGTCGAGTTCGTCGATGAGGAGCACGCGGGGCAGTTCGTACGGCAGCAATGCGGTGCCGAGCGGGCCGAGCTGTACGTATTCGCCGATGCGCGAGCCCGCCGGGTCGCCGTCCTCGGGCCGAGCCTCCGCGAGTTGCCGCGCGGTCGCCGCGTCCTGCGCCCGGCCGATCGCGTCGTACTCGTACAGCCCCTCGCGAAGGGTGCTACGGCTGCTGATCGACCAGCGCAACACCGTGCCGAGGCGAAGTTCGCGGGTGATCTGGTAGGCGAGGCTGGACTTGCCGACGCCGGGCCTCCCGGTGACCAGGAGCGGGCGGCGCAGGAACATCGCGGCGTTGACGGCCTCGACCTCGCCGCGTGCGGGCTGCCGCACCGTGAGGTTCTCGAGAGCACCGAGTCTGCGGTCGAGATCTCGATCGTCGTGCGGAGGCGCCGGTCGCGCGGGGCCGCCCTCGAAGGCCCGCCATGGCGGGGGCGGCGGCAGTAGTTGGCCCAGCTCGATGTCGCGCAGCGGCCGCCCGGTGCCACGGTAGATCCACCAGCCGGGCCGGGGCGGCTCGGCTGGGGCGCCGCCCGCACCGTTCTGGGCATAGGCGGAGGGTGCACCGGGCCGCTCGTCAGCGCTCATCGGTGACGTCCCCTTCTGGCCTGGTCTGTGCCAGACGCCTGGCTTCTGCTATCTACATGAAATGTTACACAAAGCAGATAAAACCCTACTCCGAGCATGCTCTCTACGGTTGAGTTTTGCAAGTCGATCGCCGGTATTGGTTCTCCTTTACGGTCAATTGGAAGGCGCCATATTAGGACGCCTGAGGGGATCGTAGTGGCGGCGCGTCGTCGAGGAAGTGGGTGGGATCATCCCAGAGAAGTGTCACCTGGGGTGTTCGTCGATCTATGTGTTTGGCATCGCCCATCGCGTTTACCCGCAGTCGCTTGACGTCATCGGGAAGTCTGCGGAGGTCGGGCCCTTCGATCACCTCGCGAAGCTCGGTCTCGAACTCGGCGGCGGCTCCGTCCGTACGGTCCCACAGGACGACGGGCACGCCCGCCCGCAGGGCCATCCACAGTTCACTGCGGCCGGGCTCGCGATCGGGCGGCGAGCTCAGTACACAGGCGACCACGTTCTTCTCGGCGAGCAGGCGGTTGTGCAGCAGTTGCGGGTCCGGGGGCGGTTCGCCCGCCGCCCAGTGCGTGGCGCCCTCGGCGCCGAGGAGGGTCCGCCATCGTTGCCGCCACGCCCGGTGCATGTGCAGTGTGCGAAGTCGCTCGTGGCTTCGCACCAGAACCTCGTACTCGCTGCCCAGTGGGGTGGGATGCGGCACGCCCGGAGGGTCGCGCGTCCACTGGTCGAGGTCGAGGTTGAGCAGTTCGAGTGGCAGGACGACCTCGATGACCAGGGAGTCGTCGAGGTCGTAGGCCCAGCCGCCCTCGGCCTCCTGGACGAGCTCGGCGACCTGCTGTGGCACCTCGTGCAGTGCCACCGCGCGGTCGTCGCCCGGTTCCGGGCGCCATTCCAGTGGATGCACCTGCCGCCAGTGCGACAGGCGGTACATGTCCTCGGCCTCGCCGCCCGTGGGCAGTCGCTCCAGCTGAATGATGAGGTAGATCGGCAGGTCGGGGCGGACCTCGAGCAGCTCCGGCCGGTCGCGGATGCGGTCGAGCCGGCTCGCGGCGCTCGACCCGCCAGAGCCGCGCAGCTCCTCCAGCTGCGCGGTCATCCACTTCCTCAACCGTTCCGAACGCCATCTCTCCTGCGGCGTGGACATATCCGCGCTCTGCCGGCGGCGCATCATCTGGATCAGCAGTTCGATGAACACCAGGTGGGGCGGCAGCCCGTCCGGGCCGGCGTTGGCGTCGAGCAGGATGGAGAAGGCGTCCCAGGCGTCGGTGAGCCGGCGCGGTGCCGGCGAGCCGCCCCCGGTGGCGGTGTAGTACACCCGTGCCAGGGACGGCAGGGTCAGGCCTTCGAGCAGATCCTTGATCTGGGTCTCGACCGCCGAGTGAAGCAGGTCGCTGGCCGGGCTCGCCAGCCGGCGTATCGTCGCGGCCGCCGAGGTGTGGCCGGCCAGGAAGTCGACCGCGCGTACCAGCGCCGGCATGCCTTCGGGAAACTCCCTGCAGGTGGCGACGAGGTTGTACAGCAGGACTTTGGGGCTGCCGTGACCGGAGAGCAGCAGGGGCGCCCCGAGCGCCTCGCTCACCGCGTGGACCAGCGCGGACCGCCCCGCCTCGTCCTGGAAGTCACGGATCTGGACGAGCGCGTCCGCGATCTCCAGGGTGACCTGTCCCGACTGTTCGGGACCTGTGGCCACCGGGCCCATGCCGGGCTCCAGCGGCCGACCGGTCAGCGCCGGCCATCCCTCCATGTCATCCCCCATGATCATTCCAGGCCTCGGCCGGCCGGCCGGTCAGCTCCGCGGCGGCCCGAAGGGCCCGCCGCATGGGCAGGGAGTCGCCCTCCATGTGGCTCAGGGCCGCGAGCAGGTCCGCGAGCCCACCCTCGTGGTCCAGGCACGCGAGGACGAGGTTGAACAGGTGTATCCGGGGTCGTGGATCGTGCTGGGCGCTCGCCGCGAGCGCGGGCGGGAGCAGACTCACGAGGGTCGCTCTGCCGCTGTCGTCGGTCAGCGAGGGCAGTGATGTGAGGGTGTTGACGAACGCGAACAACGGCTCGCCCCCGGCCGCCGAGGGTCCTCTCGCGACACCGCCCCCGGCGGGGCCGCTCTGGTCGATCACCGGCTTTCACCTCCAGGGCTCGGCACGGCCGGCACGGTCTCGTCCGCGGTTCGACCGCGTGCGTTGAACGCGCCTCGGAAGCGCCATGCCGTTCACGCAACCGCCTGATTACGACGTTCTCGATCTTTTCGTGGTTCCCCCGCCCGAGACACATCCGTCCCCGATCCTTTCACCCAATGTCATCACCTAATCGCGTTACATCCGTCCGTTCTGTGTCCTATGGCATAGTCGCTTGCCGTGTCCGCGCCGACACGGCACAGTGAACGCATCCGCGAGTCGTCAGGTGGCCGCTGTGGACATGATCGAGAGTGACAATGCCTCCCGGAACGGATGGCGGCCGTCCGGGCGGTGCGCAATCTTCGTCTGCGACATCGTCTCGTTCGGGCGGGACGGCCGGCACGACGGCGTCCAGGGGCACTTGCGCACCGCGATGTACGAGGCGCTGCGGCGGAGTTTCGACGAGTCGGGTGTGCCGTTCGACCGCTGCTACTGGGAGGACCGGGGCGACGGCGTGATCGTGGTGCCGCCGCCGGACATCGAGACGACGGTGCTGGTCCACCCGTTGATCGACCGGCTGCGCGGGGCACTGCGGCGGCATAACGAACTCTCCAGCGACCTCGCGAAGATTCGGCTCAGGGTCTCATTGCACGTGGGAAACGTCGAGGCCGATGGGCGGGGGATCGTCGGCACTGCGGTCAACCACGCGAACCGGCTGCTCGATGCGCCCACGTTCAAGGAGGCGATCCTGCTCGCCGAGGCTCATATCGGCCTGATCGTGTCCGTGGAGTTGTACGAGGCGGTGGTGCGGCCGGGCACAGGGCTGATCGACCCCGACGAGTACGAGGTCGTCGAGGTGGTGGTGAAGGAGACCAGGACGACGGCGTGGATGCGGATCTCCGCTCCGGGGCGGGGGGTCGCCCGGGCGCCGGCGCGGGGGCTTCGGCGGTCCGAGCCCGATCCCCCGGCCCGGGAACGGCCGATGCGGGCCATGGACGCCACGGCGCACCAAGGCTCGATGACCGAGCTCTTCGAGGTCGTGAAGATGCTCCTCGCGGTTCCGATCATGACCACGCCGGAAGGCCGGGAACAGGTGATCGGGTCGCTCCACCCCGACGTGGCGGTGCGCATACCGCGGCGCTCGCAGGCCAACCTGGACACGCACTCCATCCTGCGGACGTGCCTGGACTTCCCGGGCGCCGTGGGGGAGCTGCTGGCGGTGCTGAAGGCCTTCGCCGGCGACTCCGAGCAGATGCGTGCGCTGGAGGAGACCATCGATCGGCTGGGCCGGCGCAGGTAGATCTTCGGCGAGCGCTTCGCGGGTTTCCCCAGGTGAATAGATCGCGATTCTCTGGAAAGGGGACTTATCGGACAAAGTTTCGAGGCGGGGGGCCACCATGTCACCACTACGCAGAAGCCGGCATGACGCGCAGGACAAGCAACGTCAGCTGGACCGGTACCGGGTCGACCCGGAAGGCCGCCTCACCACCGACCAGGGCATCCCGGTCGACGACACCGACAACTCGGTCAAGGTGGGCGAGCGCGGGCCCACCATCATGGAGGACTTCCACCTCCGCGAGAAGATCACTCATTTCGACCATGAGCGGATCCCGGAGCGCGTCGTGCACGCCAGGGGGTCCGGTGCGTACGGTCACTTCCGGGCGACCGAGTCGCTGGCGGAGTACACCAAGGCCGAGTTCCTCTGCGACACGTCCCTGGAGACCCCGGTGTTCGTCCGCTTCTCGACGGTGGCGGGGTCGCGTGGTTCGGCCGACACGGTACGGGACGTCCGTGGGTTCGCGACGAAGTTCTACACCCGTCAGGGCAACTTCGATCTGGTCGGCAACAACATGCCCGTGTTCTTCATCCAGGACGGCGTCAAGTTCCCCGACTTCGTGCACGCCGTGAAGCCGGAGCCGCACAACGAGATCCCGCAGGCGTCGTCGGCGCACGACACGCTGTGGGACTTCGTCCAGCTCCAGCCCGAGACGATCCACATGATGATGTGGCTGATGTCCGACCGCGCGCTGCCGCGCAGCTTCCGCATGATGCAGGGTTTCGGGGTGCACACGTTCCGGCTGGTCAACGACGCCGGGCGGTCGGTCTTCGTCAAGTTCCACTGGAAGCCCCGGCTCGGCGTGCACTCGCTGATCTGGGACGAGGTGCAGAAGGTCGCGGGACGGGATCCCGACTTCAACCGCCGGGACCTGTGGGAGTCGATCGACGCCGGCCGGTACCCCGAATGGGACCTGTGCCTGCAGATCGTGCCGGAGGAGGACGAGCAGGCGTTCGACTTCGACCTGCTGGATCCCACCAAGATCATCCCGGAGGAGATGGTGCCGGCCCGGCCGGTCGGGCGGCTGGTTCTCGACCGCAACCCGGACAACTTCTTCGCCGAGACCGAACAGGTGGCCTTCCATCTCGGCAACGTCGTGCCCGGCATCGACTTCACCGATGATCCGCTGCTTCAGGCCAGGCTGTTCTCGTACCTGGACACCCAGCTGCTGCGGCTCGGCGGGCCCAACTTCACCCAGCTGCCGGTCAACCAGCCGGTGGCGGAGGTGCGCAACCACCACCGTGACGGCCCGCACCAGACGCTGATCGAGACGGCCCGGGCCGCCTATCACCCCAACTCCCTCAGCGGTGGCTGCCCGGCGCTCGCCGACGAGGGCGCGTTCAGGCACTACCCGGAGCGGGTCCAGGGGCACAAGGTGCGAAAGCGCAGCGAGACCTTCGCCGACCACTACTCCCAGGCGACGCTGTTCTGGAACAGCATGGCCGACTGGGAGAAGGAGCACATCGTCGACGCGTTCCGGTTCGAGCTCGGCAACGTGACGCACTGGCACATCAGGAAGGGCGTGGTCGGGCACCTCAACCACGTCGACCACGACCTCGCCGTCAAGGTCGCCGAGGGCATCGGAGTCGCGCCGCCGGACCGGCCCGTGACCCTGAACCACGGCCGCTCCTCACCTGCGCTCAGCCAGGCCGACCAGCCCGGTTCGGTGGTCGGCCGCAAGATCGCGGTGCTCGCCGCCGAGGGCGTGAGCGCCGACGACGTCCGCAGCGTCAAGGAACCGTTGATCGACCAGGGCGCGTTCTGCCACGTGATCGGCCCTCATGACGGTTCGCTGCCCTCGACCGGAGGCGGGGTCGTCGAGGTCGACCGCGCGCTTCGCACGGTGAGCTCGGTGGTCTACGACGCGGTCGTGATCCCTGGCGGCAGGACCAGCGTGGACATCCTGACCGGGTGCGGCGACGCCGTGCACGTCGTGGCCGAGGCGTTCAAGCACGGCAAGCCGATCGGCGCGATCGGGGAGGGGATCGATCTGCTGAAGGCGGCACCGATGCTCGAGGGTGTGCGGCTGGCCGACCGCCACGATGGCGAGGTCGCCGACACGGGGGTCGTCACGCAGGCGGCCGGCGGCGGCGCCACCCGCTGGTTCCTGCACGAGTTCACCGACGCCATCGCCAAGCATCGGCACTGGGACCGGGCCAAGGAACGGGTCCCGGCCTGACGCCGGGAACGTTCAAGGGCCGGTGATCCCCCGTGCTCAGGTCGACGGGGGATCACCGGCCCTCTAGGCGCCGGAGGAGGCGGATCGCTGTAGTCGCGAGTAGCCGAGCTGGAGCCAGTCCGAGCCCGCGATCGCCGTCAGCGTCGCCCCTGTGAGCCGGGTCGCCTCGGGGGCGAAGACCAGCCCGGCGGCATAGGTCGTGCCGACCCACTGCGCCACGCAGAACGGACAGGTGACCAGCTCGCCGATGGCGTGCCTGGCGCCGGATCCGCGTACCCTCTCGGCGAGTTCGGCGGGCCCGGAGGAACCCTCGAACCTGGTGAACGGCGCTCGCAGTGGACTCGTGACCGTCCCTTTGGAGATCAGGCGGGACAGGCGGTGAGTGGCGCCCGCCATCAGCACGACGTCCCAGACCCCGACGCTCGGCGGCCGCCGTCCGGTGCGCCGCGCGACGGCCCCGAGGATGCCCAGCGTCAGCCCGTAGAGACTCAGCGTGCCGAGGTACGAGCCGAGTGGGCGATCGTCGTCTCCCGCATATTTCCGTCGCTGTTCCCGGCTCACGGACATGACCGATTTCATCGAGCCTCCTGTTGTGCATTTCGGGGGGATGACGTGCCATCGGGCCGATGGCCTGCCGCACTTGTCGTCACCTCCAGGGCGGCGCATCGTCTGTGCGGCTCATTCTTACCCGGCAGAAAACGGGCAACCCTGCGGAACGCTTCGGGCACCGGCCGCCGGATCGGTTCGAGCTCCCGCTCCCCGGCCAGGGCGAGCCCGCGCAGATTCGCCGGAGGGTATCTGTGTAGAAATTGCTGCGCGGGTATAAGGAGGTCTGCACACACGTCAAAGGAGGGTCACATGGCAGGCCGCATCGGTGGCGCTCTGAGCGCCGTTGTTTCGACGATCATTAACGTCCTCACCTTGCCCTTCCGGGTGCTGGGCAAGCTGCTTTCCGGCCGTGGTCGCGGCGGGGGGCGCAATTCTCGGAGGTCCGCGCCATAAAGTGCGCTCGGCCGTTCCGGGCACCGGGCTGAGACGGCAGGCGCTCCGCCCCGCCGCGCCGTCTCGCCCGGTGTCCGGTGTTCCGGTGACCTGGGTGCGCTACACGCTCACTGTGGTGATCTCGAACCGGTCAGCGTGGTGATGTCACGGGGATGGTCGGTGACCGGGCGCCGCTCCATGTTCGCCGCCGTGGTGACCCCGCGCTCCAGACCGGCAAGCACGGCCCGCGAGCACGGGCGCGCGACCCACCAGCACAGGTGCCCGATCAGGCCGTGCGGATGGAACATGGCGCGCTGGGTGTAGACGGTCGGCACCGTGCCCGACCGTACGCCGAGCTCCAGCCAGACGACTCCCGGCAGCAGCGGCGCGCCGGCCCGGATCCGCAACCGCCGCCCCGGCTCGACGTCGTCCACGCGCCACGGGCGAAGTGCCGCGCCGGCCTTGCGCACGACGCCGCCGAGCCCGGCCGAGACCGCGCCGAGGAGGCCGCGCCGCGGGGGCTGGCCGATCGAGGCCGGACGGCCCTCGAACCAGCCGGGGATCTCGGAGACCAGCCGCCAGAGCGCCTTCGGCGACGTGCTCACCGCCCGTTCACGTACATCCTCGTACAGGGCGCCGCCGGTCCACCGGGGATCGGTGGGGAGCGGGTCGCTGGCGGTGCGCTGCTCCTCCGGCGCGCAGTCGGCGAGCCTGATGTCACGGACCCACCGCAGCGCCAGCCGCACGCCCTGGTCGAAGCCGATCAGCCCCGGCGAGACGGCGGGCAGATGGTCGGCGATGTCGTGCTCACGGCAGACGACCTCGTGGTAGAGCGAGCCGACGAGGGGCCGCGCCAACGCCGTCGGTACGGGGGTGACGAGACCGATCCAGAGGCTGGACAGCCGCGGTGTCAGGACGGGCACCAGGAGGATGAAGCGGCGGTGCAGCCCGGCCACGGCCGCGTAGCGGCGCATCATTTCGAGATAGGTCAGGACGTCGGGTCCGCCGATGTCGAAGGTCCGGTTCAGCTCGTGCGGCAGCCCGGCGCAGCCGACGAGGTAGCGCAGCACGTCCGGGATGGCGATCGGCTGCACCCGCGTGGCCACCCAGCGCGGCGCCACCATGATCGGCAGCCGTTCGGTCAGATGTCGCAGCATCTCGAACGAGGTCGAACCCGCGCCGACGATGACCGCCGCCCTGAGCACGATGGTCGGCACGCCCGAGTTCAGCAGGATCTGGGCGACCTCCGAGCGTGATCGCAGATGCGCCGACAGCTCGTCCTGGGCCGATGGCCCCAGACCGCCGAGGTAGACGATGCGTCGCACTCCGGCGATCTTCGCAGCGGCGGCGAAGGCCTGGGCGGCCTGCCGGTCGGCGCGCTCGAACTCGCCGCCCCCGCGTAGCGAGTGGATCAGATAGAACGCCACGTCCACGCCCTTGAGGGCGCGGCGCATGGCAGGTGCGTCCTGGGCGTCGGCGGCGACGGCCTCGACCTCGTCGATCCACGGGAACTCGCGCAGCCGGGCGGCCGAGCGGGACATGCACCGCACCGGGTGACCCGCCGCGAGCAGCTCGGGTACGAGGCGTGAACCGACGTAGCCGGTCGCGCCCGTGACCAGGCAGCGGGATCGCCGCGCATTGCCCTCCACCACCCCAGTCTGCGCCGACACCGACCGCACCACATCCATCTGAGGGGCGGCAGTGGTTCAAGACGTCGCCAAGGCCGAGAACGGGGTGCCGGGCGCGGGGAGGAGTACGGCATGTCCGTGGCGATCGCCCTGCTCACCCGGGATCTGCGGGTCTGCGACAACCCCGTTCTCGACGCCGCCGCGCGGGCCGCCGATCGGGTCGTGCCGCTGTTCGTGCTCGACGAGGCGATCTTGCGCACCGGGTTCAACCGGCCGAACCGGGCGCGCTTTCTCGCCGAATGCCTCGGCGATCTGGACGAGAGCCTGACCGGGCTCGGCGCCGGACTCGTGGTGCGCCGGGGCGACGTCGTCGCGGAGGTCGCGCGGCTCGCGCACCGCACCGGGGCGGCCGAGGTCTTCGCCGCCGCCGACGTGAGCGGTTACGCCCAGCGCCGGCAACGGCGGCTGGCCGACGGGCTCGGTGGCGAGGGCAGGTGCCTGCGCCTGCTCTCCGGTGTCACCGTGGTGCCGCCCGGCCGGCTCGTTCCCGAGGGCAAGGACCATTCCGCCGTCTTCACTCCGTACTTCCGCAAGTGGGCGGTCGCGGACCGGCGTGCTCTGCTCGGGACCCCCCGACGGCTGTGCCTGCCGGACGGCCTCGACCGCGGCCACGTGCCGGACCAGGACGAGATCTGTCCCGGGACGACGTCGCCGCGGCTGCCTCGCGGTGGCGAGGGCACGGCCCGCGCGCTGTTCGACGGCTGGCTGCGCCACGGGATCGCCGGGTACGACCGGTGTCACGACGATCTCGCCGCCGACGCGACGAGCCGGCTGTCGCCGTACCTGCACTTCGGCTGCCTGTCGCCCACCGAGGCGGTGGTCCGCTGTGCGGGACTGGATGAAGGGCGCGCCGCCGGCCGCGAGGCGTTCGTCCGCCAGCTCGCGTGGCGCGACTTCCACCACCAGGTGCTGGCCGCCCGCCCGGACGCCGCGTCGGCCGACTACCGTCCGCGGGGGCGCTCGTGGAGCGGTGACGATCCCCGCATCGGCGCCTGGCGGGAGGGTCGCACCGGGATCCCCGTCGTCGACGCCGGCATGCGGCAACTGGCGGCGGAGGGCTGGATGCACAACCGGGCCCGCCTCATCGTCGCCGCCTATCTCACCAGGGACCTGGCCATCGACTGGCGGCTCGGCGCCCGCCACTTCTTCGACCTGCTCGTCGACGGCGATCTGGCCAACAACACGATGAACTGGCAGTGGGTCGCGGGCACCGGCAACGACACCCGACGCGACCGTCCCTTCAACGTGCTGCGGCAGGCGGCGCGCTTCGACCCCACGGGCGAGTACGTGCGCCGTCATGTCGAGGAGCTCACGGGGATCGACGGGCCGGCGGTGCACCGGCCGTGGCGGCTCGATCCGGCCGCGCGGCGCACGCTCGGCTACCCGGAGCCGCTCACGGAGGTCTGAGCCTTTTCCTGGACTCGATCAGGGCGGCGATCCGTGCCACCCCGGCCAGGATCCCGAAGAGCCAGACCACCGCGCCGATGAGGGACAGAAATCCGAAGAGGCCGGTGAGCACGGCGCTGCCGACCCAGCCGCGGGAGCCGCGCATCCACGCGACGTCGTCATCGTCGCCGATGAACCAGTCCGACCCGCGGTCGCCCGCGATCAGCCGGGCCTCGCCCTGCCGCCCGCGGACGCAGCGCCCCGTCTGCTTCACCACGACGGAGGGCCGCAGCTCGCCTGCGCGGTGCCGGAAGTCGCCCTCGCAGTAGGTGCCCTTGGAGCTCCGGCCGCTGCTCTTCTCGCCGGTGATCGTCACGGTGCCCGGGCTTCCGTACGAGCCTTTCGCGGCGCCGTGATTCTTCCGCAGCTCGCTCGCGTTCCAGAGGAGGGCCGCGAAGAACACCGCGCACACGCTGAGAAGGACCGCCCACAGGAGAGGATGCCCGCCCGAGGAGCCCGGTGATGGCGCGGACGCTGTCGGCTCCGGCAACTCGGCACCTCTCTGCAGCCGACCGTGAATTTATGAATATAGATCCATATCAGGGTTCGTGGCCGTTCTTCGCCCGCTCAGCCGGTCATCTCGGCGCGCCGCCGAGGTCGGCCGGATCGGTGAGGATCTCGATGAGGGCCGGTTCGCGCCGGTCCAGGAACTCCTTCATCGCGGCCGGCAGCTCCGCGGCCCGGGTGAGACGGCGGGCGGGCAGCCCGAATCCGCGTGCCACGGCGGCGATGTCCACGCCGGCGATGTCCTTGCCGGGGAAGGCGCCGGTGCGCGCAGCCGTGCCGCCGTAGCGGCGCAGGGCCGCCGCGACCGCCGCGTACGACCGGTTGTTGATGACCACGAAGACGACCGGGATGTCGTAGCGCCGGGCCACCCACAACGCCTGCGGGCCGAACTGGAACACGCCGTCGCCGACGACCGCGATGACCTCTCGGTCCGGGGCCCCGAGCTGGACGCCGAGCGCGGCGCCCATTCCCCAGCCCAGCGAACCCGAGGCGGTCGTGAGGAGCGACAGCGACGACCGCTGCGGCAGCCACCGCAGCAGCGCGCCCGCCGAGGTGGTGGCGTCCTCGATCACGGTGGTCCGCTCGCCGATCACCTCGGCCAGCGCCTCGGCGACCTCGGTGACGGTGGCGTGATCGGCCTGTGCGTCGGCCCGTGTTTCGGCTGGGGTGCGGGCGGTTGCG
>NZ_JABVEB010000560.1 GCF_014323665.1 Actinomadura sp. HBU206391
GGAGGACCTTCGCGGCCAGGAGCTCGAGGTGGTCCAGGTCGTCGAGGTCGAGCACCTGCAGGTACATCCGCTCGCTGCCGAGTGCCCCGTATTCACCGATCTTGTCCACCACCTCGGCGGGCGTGCCGGCGAGCCCGTTCTTCCGGAGCTCGGCGACATCGCGGCCGATCGCGTCGGCGCGGCGCTTGATCTCGGCCTCGTCGCGCCCGCAGCAAACGATCTGGGCCGTTGAGTAGATCATCGGATCGGTCCGCCCCGCCTCGTCACAGGCCTCCCGCACCCGCCCGTACGCGGCTTTGACGTCGTCGAGCCCCATGAACGGCGTGTTGTACTCCTGCGCGAATCGGGCCGCCAGCCGCGGCGTCCGCTTCGGGCCTCCGCCTCCGATGATCACCGGTGGTCCACCCGCCTGCGCGGGCTTGGGCAGCGCCGGCGAGTCGACCAGCCGGTAGTGCTCGCCCTCGAAGGAGTAGCTCTCCCCGACCGGCGTCCTCCACAGCCCGGTGATGATCTCGAGCTGCTCCTCGAACCGGTCGAACCGTTCCTTGAGGCTGGGGAACGGGATGCCGTACGCGGTGTGCTCGGCGTCGAACCAGCCGGTGCCGAAGCCGAAGTCGACCCGGCCGCCGCTCATTTCGTCGACCTGGGCCACCGAGATCGCCAGCGGGCCGGGCAGCCGGAAGGTCGCCGCGGTGACCAGCGTGCCGAGCCGGATCCTGCTGGTCTCGCGGGCGAGCGCGCCGAGGGTCACCCACGAGTCCGTGGGCCCGGGCAACCCGGAGACGTCGCCCATCTTGAGGTAGTGGTCGGAACGGAAGAACGCGTCGAAGCCGAGGTCCTCGGCGGCCTTGGCGACGCGCAGCAACGTTTGGTAGCCCGCCCCCTGCTGGGGCTCGGTGAAGATCCGAAGAAGCATGGTGCCATCCTCGTACGAGGTCGCTCGCGGACGTCGACCGGGGTCCGGCGCCGCCGCCGGCACCGGACCCCGGTGGTCCGCGTGAACCCGTCCAGGCGGGTCAGTGCGACCTGCGCCGCCGGCGGCTCAGGCCCATGAGCACCAGCCCGGCGCCCACCAGCCCGAGCGCGAGGCCGGCGAACAGCCGCGTCGGGGCTCCGGTGTGCGGCAGGCCCCCGGGCTCGCCGGGCGCGTCCGGCTCACCGGCTCCCGGACGCGCTGGGCCCTCGGGACCTTCGTC
>NZ_JABVEB010000561.1 GCF_014323665.1 Actinomadura sp. HBU206391
ACCTGGAACGAATCTGTGACTGATGAGGAGTACGGCCATGCCGCGTTCCATTCGCGACGCCCTGGAACTCACGCCCGAGCAGCGGGAGTTCGTCGAGCTGGCGAAGGAGTTCGCACAGCGTGAGATCCGGCCGGTGGCCAGGGCCGTCGACGAGGCCGACCATGAACTGCCCGCCGACGTGTGGCGGCGGGCCGCCGACGCCGGCCTGACCTCGTTCATGCTGCCCGCCGAGGTCGGCGGGGGTGGCGTGACCGACCTGGAGACCCAGTGCCTGGTGCAGGAGGAACTGTGCCACGGCGACATCAGCATCGGCAATCTCGTCACCTCGAACGGGTTCTTCGCCGCGCCGGTCGAGGCTCTGGGCACTCCGGAGCAGCGCCGGCGGTTCCTCGAACCGCTGTGCTCGGCCGAGCCGCCGCTGACCGCGCTGGCGGTGACCGAGCCGGGGGTCGGCTCCGACGCGGCCTCGCTCACCACCAGGGCGGTCCGAGACGGCGACTCGTACGTGCTGAACGGGCAGAAGGCATGGATCTCCAACGGGCCCTTCGCCCGGTTCTTCGTGGTGTTCGCCACCGTCGCCCCCGGCACCCGGTCGAAGGGCGTCACGGCGTTCGTCGTCGAGCGGGGGACCCCCGGCCTCACGATCGGCAACCCGATGCCCAAGATGGGGCAACGCGGGATCTCCTGCGCCGAGTTGTTCTTCACCGACTGCCGGATTCCGGCTGAGAACCGGCTGGGTGACGAGGGCCAGGGCTTCTATGGCCTGATGCGCACCTTCGACGCCTCACGCATCCTCATCGGGGCCGCGTGCACCGGGTTGGCGCGCGCCGCACTGGACGCCTCGCTGGCCTACGCGCGCGACCGCGAACAGTTCGGCGTAAAGATCATCGAGCATCAGGCGGTGGCGTTCCGGCTGGCCGACATGGCCGCGAAGGCCGACACGGCTCACCTCCTGACGATGCGGGCCGCCCGGCTGTTCGACCGGGGCGCCGACGTCACCGAGGAGGCGGCCATCGCCAAACTGGTCTCCTCGGAGGCTGCGATGTGGTGCACCTGGGCGGCGGTGCAGACCCACGGCGGCTGGGGATACTCCCGCGAGTACCTCGTGGAGAAGTGGATGCGCGACGCCAAGCTCGAGGAGATCGAGGAGGGCACGTCCGACATCCAGCGGATGATCATCTCCCGATC
>NZ_JABVEB010000562.1 GCF_014323665.1 Actinomadura sp. HBU206391
TGTGTCACGAACGTTGAGTGGGTCGTTCCGGTAGGCGGGGTGGACTCGCGAGGCGTGTAACTGCATGGGAGATGGAGGTTTTGTGGCCCTCCGGAGCCGCCCTGCGGGGGGAGGCTTCAAAGCACCTCAAGCTGCGTTAGCTGAAGACTGTCGTGGTAAGCGTTGAGGAAAAGGCGCACGAGATGCGCCAGCTGGGGATCGGGAAGGTGAGCTCAGCTCTCCGCTGTTGAAGCATCGAAAGTGCCAAGCTGGCATCGAAACCGGAGTGTAGAGTGTGCTCTGGGATAAGTCTGGCGGATACCCGTTTACTGGCCAGGCGGTGCCCGGTGTGAATGGCGGCACGAGCCCGATCTGCGGCTTCCGTGCGGAACGTGAGAGGGCACGCCCCGACACCGCTCTCGGCTATGTCCGGGGCGAGAGGGAGCGCGCCAAGCGGCAGAAACCGTAAGGCGCTGAGTACCGTTGCGGGGTGTGCAGTCGGACCGGTTCATAGTAGTGACGAAGTTCCTGTAATGGGGGCGGAGCGAAGGGGCCGGACCGTCCAGGTGATGTTCGTTCGGGCAACCGGAGAAATCTGGGAGGGATCGAGTGGGCGAGCCACAGCCAAACGGGAAACCGTTCGATATTTCGAAGCAGGAGGTGTGGCAGGCATATCAGAGGGTTGCTGTCAATAAGGGCGCCCCGGGAGTGGACGGGATGGCTCTGGAGGCGTTCGAGAAGGATCTGAAAGACAATCTGTACCGGATCTGGAATCGGATGTCGTCGGGGTCGTACTTTCCGCCGCCGGTGCGGGCGGTGCCGATACCAAAGAAAGACGGGGTCAGGATTCTCGGTGTGCCGACCATCGCTGACCGAATCGCGCAGACCGTGGTGGCCAGAAGACTGGAGCCGCGCATGGAGGAGATCTTCCATGACGATTCCTATGGTTATCGGGTCGGCAGGTCAGCGATCGACGCGGTGAGAAAGTGCCGGGGACGTTGCTGGAGATACAACTGGGTGATTGATCTTGATGTCGCCAAGTTCTTCGACAGCTGCCCGCACGACCTGATCGTCAAAGCGGTGGAGGCGAACACCGACCAGCGCTGGATCGTGCTGTATGTCAAACGGTGGCTGGTCGCACCGTTGCAGCACCCGGACGGCACCTTGGAGGCGAGAGGCAGGGGAACTCCACAA
>NZ_JABVEB010000563.1 GCF_014323665.1 Actinomadura sp. HBU206391
CTGGCGAATTGGGTGGCCGCATACCGGCGCGAGCATGCGGGAGAAGAACCACCCTTGACGATCGACGAGCGGGCTCGCTTGCGGGAGCAGGAGCGCGAGATCCGGGAACTCAAGATGGAGCTTGAGTTCTTGAAAAAAGCGGCCGCGTACTTCGCCAAGGACCATCGGTGACCGACAAGTTCGAGTTCATCGACGCGGAGTACGCAACTGCCACAGCCAAGAGCGCAACGACAGTCCCGCCGATCACCAAAATGTGCTTCTGGCTCCGAGTATCCAGATCCGGCTTCTACGAATGGCGCAGCCGCCCCGAGTCGGCAACCGTCAAACGGCGGACGGAACTCAAACTGCTGATCCAGCATTTCTTCACCGAATCGGACGGTACGTACGGGCACCGGCGGATCCACGCGGACCTGATCGACCACGGCGTCCAGGCCGGCCTCGAACTCGTCCGCGCCCTCATGCGGGACCTGGGCCTGGAGCCCTGCCAGCCCAAGCCATGGCGGTTCAGCCTCACTGAAGGCGACGGCAAGGAGCACCGCATCCCCGACCTGGTGAACCGCGACTTCACCGCCGACGCGCCCGGCCTGAAAATGGTCGGTGACATCACATACGTCGAAACCTGGCAAGGATGGATCTATCTGGCGACCGTCATCGACTGCCACACCAAGGCGGTAGTGGGCTGGGCAATGGACGACAACTACAAGACCCCGCTCATCGAGAAGGCCATCGAAATGGCTGCCGAAAATCACACCCTCGCCGATCAGGCGATCTTTCACTCGGACCGCGGAAGCAACTACACTTCCACCCAGTTCGCCACGACGCTGAAGCGACTCGGGCTCCGCCAATCGGTCGGACGGACCGGTATCTGCTACGACAATTCAATGGCCGAATCATTCTTCGGCACACTGAAGAACGAGCGCTGCCACCGCACCGAGTATCCGACCCGCGAACACGCTTACCGCGATATTGCGAGATATATCGAGTTCCGATACAATTCCAGACGTCGCCACTCAGGACTCCAGTACAGGACCCCCAAACAGGTCCACAACGAGTACCTGAAGCAGCAGCTCGCAGCGTGAATCAACCGTAAAGCAGCTGTCCGGAAAGCGCGGGGCTCCTCA
>NZ_JABVEB010000564.1 GCF_014323665.1 Actinomadura sp. HBU206391
ATTCGCCGGTTAAGTGTAGTTTCAGGCTATGGCGAGGACGGGACGGCCGACGGCCGAGGTGAAGCTGACCGATCAAGAGCGGGAGACGTTGGTGCGCTGGTCGCGGCGGGCCAAGTCCTCGCAGGTGCTGGCGCAGCGCTGCCGGATCATTCTGGCGTGCGCGGAGGGGCACTCGAATGTGCAGGTCGCTGCTGATCTGCGGGTTCATGTGAGCACGGTGGGCAAATGGCGGCGCCGGTTTCTGGCCAAGCGCCTGGACGGCTTGGTGGATGAGGACCGGCCCGGCCGGCCGCCGTCGATCACGCTGGACCGGGTCGAGGATGTGGTGGTGGCGACGCTGGAGGAGACGCCAAAGAACGCCACGCACTGGTCGAGGGCCTCGATGGCGCGACGTAGCGGCCTGTCGAAATCGACGATTGGGCGGATCTGGCGGGACTTCGGGCTCAAGCCGCATCAAAGCGACACCTTTAAATTGTCGACGGATCCGTTGTTCGTGGAGAAGGTCGTCGATGTCATCGGGCTGTATCACGATCCGCCGGACAGGGCGGTGGTTTTGTGCGTGGATGAGAAGTCGCAGATCCAGGCATTGGATCGCTCGCAGCCGGTGTTGCCGATGATGCCAGGTATGCCTGAGCGCCGTACCCACGATTATGCGCGCAACGGGATCACCAGTCTGTTCGCGGCCTTCAACGTCGCCGACGGCACCGTGATCGGTGAGTTGCATCGCCAGCACCGCGCCACAGAGTTCAAGAAGTTCCTGGTCACGATCGACAAGAGGGTGCCCGAGGGCCTGGATGTCCATGTGGTCTGTGACAATTACGGCACTCACAAAACCCCCGCCGTCAAAGCGTGGCTGGCCAGACATCCTCGCTTCCACATGCATTTCACCCCGACCGGCTCCTCGTGGATCAACCAGGTGGAGCGCTGGTTCGGGTTCCTCACCGACCAGATGATCCGCCGCGGTGTCCACAAGAGCGTCCAATCGCTGGAGAAACAGATCCGCGACTGGATCGCCGACTGGAACGAGGATCCCCGGCCGTTTGTGTGGAAGAAGACCGCCGAAGAGATCCTCGACTCCCTCGCCCGATATCTACAGCGAAC
>NZ_JABVEB010000565.1 GCF_014323665.1 Actinomadura sp. HBU206391
TGGGCGGGTGCCTTGTCGCAGAACCGCGGCGAGTTCAGCACCGCCAGCACGTGCTGCTGCTCGGCCTCGGTCAGCTGTGCCGGGTGCGGCGCCGGCGCCGGTCGCGGCCCTGCCATCTTCGGCTTCGGATTGCGCTGTCGGTGCACGGTGGACCGGGATTTACCGAGGGTGTCGCAGGCGTATGTGGTGCTGGTGAGCGGTTCGAGTTCGGCGAATGCCGCGTCGATCACTTCTGCCGCTTGGCGTCGGAGTCCGCGCTCTCGGAGAGCATTTCCAGTCGGGTCGCCCGGGGGAATCTCACCCCCGGGTTCCCACAGTTCCGTACGTGAGCCTCTCGGCTTATACGGCTCCTACCGTCCGGCGAACGAGAATCCGCTGTCGGTGACCCAGGCCCAGTGCGCGAACATTTCCGGCTCGTTCCCGACCAGCCGTGCCCACCATGCTTGGAGTCTTTTCCGGCTGCGGAGCCTCCGGTACTTCTTGCGGGCCCAGCGCATCAGATAGGCGTTGATACGCCGTAGCAGGCCATACATCTGGGACTTGTTGAAATGACCCCAGTACGTCATCCAACCTCGCACGATCGGATTGATTTGCTCGGCGAGGTCGGCCAGAGTGCTGCCCGTGCGCAGATGAAGCCGCCATCTGCGGACTTCTTCTCCCTTGGCGGTCAGTTTGTCCCGGCTCATGGCCGGGGCAAACGAGGTGAACGTTGTTCCCATTCGCTGATTGATCGCTATCCGGGGCCGGTACGTGTAGCCGAGGAAATCGAACGTGACGTTGTCGTACCCGCCACGCCGGTTACTGTCCCCGCAGTACCCGATCTTGGTCTTGTCCGGGTGGAGTTTCAGTCCGACCTGTTCCATCCGTCGTCCGATCGCGGCTCGCACTTCGAGCGCCTGGCGCTCGCTGAAGCAGTGCACGACCGCGTCGTCCACGTATCGCTCGAACCGGACTGACGGGAATTCCCGCGCCAGCCACACATCGAACGCGTAGTGGAGGAACAGGTTGGCCAGGCACGGCGAGACAGCGGATCCTTGTGGA
>NZ_JABVEB010000566.1 GCF_014323665.1 Actinomadura sp. HBU206391
GTACCGACAGGACGGCGGGGGTCTCCCGGTTGCCGAGTCGTCGCAGGTCGCCGAGCAGCCGCGCGATGATGCCCGAGGAGGAGATACAGGTCACCCCGGCGATGGCCAGGATGCCGATACCGTCCAGGCCGAGCAGCCATCCGGCCACGGCGCCCGGAACGGCGTTCAGTACAAGGTCGACCGTGGCGGAGGGCACGTGCCGGCGCAGACTGACGGTGAGTTCGGTGATGGAGAATTCCAGGCCGAGAACCAGCAGGAGCAGGACGACGCCGATGGATGCCCCGATCTGGACGAACTCACCGGCGGACGGGACCGGGGCGATGCCTCCTTCACCAAGAGACAGGCCCGTGAGGAGATAAAGAGGGATGGGCGGCAGCGCGAATCGCCGCGCCAGAGTGCCCAGCACACTCAGGGCGGCCAGAATGATGCCCAGCTCCAGCAGCAGGACGGCGGAGGTGTGCAATGGCTCAGGCGTGGATGAGCCGTCGCACGCCGGCGATACCGTCGCGCATTCCGATGACCACCAGAACGTCACCGGCCCGGAGTACTTCGTCAGGCGTCGGTGATGCGATCACGCCCTCATCGCGGACGATCGCCACGATCGAGGCACCGGTTCGGGTCCGCGCTCTGGTGGCCCCCAGCGGACGACCGACATAGGGTGTGCCCGCCGGAACCTCGATCTGCCCCGCGCTCAGGCCGGGCACCTCCCTGGTCAGATCGGCGAACCGCTCGGCGATACGCGGCGCGCCGAGGATTTCGGCGAGCGTATCGGCCTCCTCGCTGTCGAGCCTTAATATCGACCGAGCCTCGTCAGGATCGGCGCCTTCATAGACGACCAGTTCGAACTCCCCGGTCCGCTCCGCGATGACGCCGATCCGGTCGCCCTCGTGGTTGATGAACTCATAGCGCAGCCCGACGCCCGGTAGCAGTACCTCGTTCACATCCATGAACTCATCCTGGCGGTACCACGTGCGAAACCAGCGCAGGGCACCCGGCTTTCGAATCGCCGGCGTTCGAGTTCCGTTGGAGTCC
>NZ_JABVEB010000567.1 GCF_014323665.1 Actinomadura sp. HBU206391
GAGGACTGGAACAACGGACACGAAGGCACCGCCGCCGGTCGTGCGGTCCCCGCCATCCTCGGCATGGTCGGCGGCGTCGGCTGGTTCGGCAGAGGAACCAAACTGCTGAAGAGCCTGCGCGTCCCGCGCCTTCCGGTCAATGCCCAGCGGGCCGCCGAGACGGCCGCCGACCAGGCCGCCGACGCGGCGCGCAGGGGAGATGTGGATATGGCGCGGGCGGCCGCCGACACGGCGGACGACGAGGCCCGCGCGGTGGAGAAGGCCGCCGCCGAGAATCCGACCGCGGAGAACAAGGAGGCCGCCGCCAAGGCCCGCCAGGCGGCCGACGAGGCGGACAGCGTCGTCCTGGACGCCGACGTCCGTGCGGTCCTGCGGAAGTCGGAACTAGGCGCGAAGGCCAGCCGGATCATCTGGATGTACGGGGTGACGGTCGTCTACCACCAGGGTGGCGGAACGTTCTTCCGACCACCTAGGGAGATCCACGTCGGCGTACGACCAGGCGACACCGAGGGATGGCATGCGGCGGGCCTGGCCCATGAGTCCTTCCACGTCGAGGGGTGGCACACCGGCAAGTCGGTGAACGGGTTGGCCGACCGCATGGGGCGTAAGGAATGGGTGGACGCCATGGTCGAAGAGGAGGCAGGGGCGACCGCCCGGGAGATGGAGGTGATCCGCGAACTGCGGCAGCAAGGTGAACAGATACGCGAGCACCCGCTCGAGAAGACCTATTTCGAAGCGTTCGAGGAGGCCGTCCGCCAGGGAGGGGACGGGGCGCAGGCCGGGACCGAAGCCCTGCTCGAGGCCTTCCGCTCCGGCCGGGCCCTTTCCCACACAGGAGAGCCCTACGCCGACACCTACGGCAGGCACTGGGACGAGATCAACAGCCCATCGGCGAAGGGGCCCGGGAAGTGAACGGTGCCGAGCCCTCAGCGGGGGCGTGGGGTCGCGCCGCGCCCTGGTTCGACCGGGGTGAGGGGACGGTT
>NZ_JABVEB010000568.1 GCF_014323665.1 Actinomadura sp. HBU206391
TGAGCTGATTCCAACCTCATCTGGCCTGGTGGTGGAGGGTGAGGATGGCCTGGACGGTGGCGGTCAGGCGGCCGGGTGAGCAGCGGGCCTTGCGGAGAATGTGCCAGCCCTTGAGTGTTGCGGCGCCCTGCTCGCCGAGTGCGCGGACCTTGGCGTGGTGCCGGTTGAACGGCTTCTTGCGTTTCCCGAGCTTGCGGCTCTTCCCGCGCTTGTATGGGGTGCCGATTGCGCCGCCGGCGCCCACGTATGCCTTGTCGGCGTAGCAGGCGATCGCGCGGTGGGTGAGCGCGTCGATGATGCCGTGGGTGCGGGCGGCGGTCAGATCATGGACCGAGCCGGGCAGTATCGGCGAGGCCCAGATCAGCCGACCGTGCGGATCGGTCAGGAACTGGATGTTCACACCGTGCCGGTGATGCTTGCCGCTGTAGTACAGCCGATCGTTGGCGCCGGACAGCCTGTCGATCGGCGCCAGGGTGCCGTCCAAGATGACGTAGGCCTTGCGCTGCGCGATCCGCATCGCTTCTCGCAGGCCAGGGGCCAGGTCGGCGAGCAAGGCAACGACCTCGGTGACGTAGCGGTGCGCGGTCGCGGTTCCGATCCCGAACGCCGCCGCCAGACGGGCGAAGGTGTCGTTGCGGCGCAGATGCACCAGTACCAGCAGCGCCTGGCGGTCTGGGCCCAGTACCCGCCACCGTGACCCGATTCGGTCCCGGTGATCGCGCACCAGCCCGGCCACGAACGCCAGGGTCGAACGCGACAGATCCAGCGCGGCACGGTAGAACAGCACATGAAGCTCCTGTGTGGACAAGGTTGATCTTGGTCGACAACCTCATCTACCAGGAGCTTCACTCATTCATAGCCCGTATCCGCCGCCTGCGACCAGCCCGTGACCTGCACGCTCAGGCTGAAATCAGCTCA
>NZ_JABVEB010000569.1 GCF_014323665.1 Actinomadura sp. HBU206391
CTTGTGGCGGCCAAGGCCATTTCCGAACTCGGTGATTACGTGGGTCTGTCGGCTCTGCTGCTGCTGACATACGCTGGCACCGGTTCGGTATTCGGAGCGGCCGCTGTGTATGCGGCGCATTCGCTGCCGGCTCTCCTGGTGGCCACGGTGTTCAGCGGTTGGCTCGACCGACCGTCCCGACGGGCGGCGTTGGTCGTGCTGGCGATCGCCGGCGGCGCGGTTCTCGCCCTTCCACTGGCCGTTCCGAAGGCCGCGGCCGCTGTCGTGGCGGCGGGCCTGCTCGGGGGCATACGCGCCGCTTACCGCGGGGTCCATACGGCGGTCATCGCGGAATCGGTGCCGGGCTCGTTGCGGCTGCCGTTGTTCGGCCTATCGTCCACCGCCCACCTATCGGCTCAGGTCATCGGTCTGGCGGGGGGCGCCGGCCTGACGATGGCGATCGGCGTGCGGTGGGCGCTCACCGCCGACATCGCATCGTTCGTGCTCACCGCTGCGATAGTGGCCACGCTCCCGATCGCCGGTGAACGCGCGCGACGTCCCCGCCCACCGGCCTCCTACGGCTTTCGGATCATCTGGGCGCAGCCCACGCTGCGCGTACTCGCGCTCACCACATGGACGACGTTCACCTGCTCTGCTCTGCCCGAGACGGTCGCCCCGCAAGTCGCTGCCGGTCCCTGGCTGCCCGTGGTGCTCGCCTCCTCCGCCGCCGGCGGCGCGGTCTTCACGTTCGCCCTGGCTCGCCACCGGTTCCTTGAGGATGTCGCCAACCAGTTCAAGCTCGCCGCGGGACTCGGTCTGGCATTGATGACAGGAGGCGGACTGCTGCTCATCAGCGCGCCGGTATGGGCCATCGCACTCGTCAACGCCGTGGTAGGGGCCGCAGGCGGCTGGATAACGGGTGCCCAGGTCACGTTCAC
>NZ_JABVEB010000057.1 GCF_014323665.1 Actinomadura sp. HBU206391
ACCCCGTCCTGCCGGCGGCGCTGGCCGAGTTCCTGGAGTTCGGGTACCACGGCGCGACGGTGCGCGGCATCGCCGGGCGCTGCTCGCTGTCGGTCTCGGGCATCTACCACTACTGCCCCAGCAACCAGCTCATGCTGCTGACGCTGCTCGACCTCACGATGACCGATCTCCTCGCCCGGGCGCGGGCGGCCCGCGACGAGGGCCGCGGCCCCGTCGAGCGGTTCGGCCTGCTCATCGAGCATCTCGCCCTGTTCCACACGCACCGCAGCGCGCTCGGCTTCGTCGGGTCCAGCGAGATGCGCAGCCTCGAACCGGGCAACCGCCGGCGGATCGCCGAGATGCGCACCGCCCAGCAGCGGATGGTCGACCACGAGGTCGAGTCGGCCGTGGCCGCGGGCCGGTTCCGCAACCGACACCCGCACGAGGCGGCGCGGGCGGTGGTCACCATGTGCACCGCGCTGCCCAACTGGTATCGCGCGGAGGGGCCGCTCACGCCCGAGCAGATCGCCGCCCAGTACGTCGAGTTCGCGCTGGAGCTCATGTCTCGCGAGACCGGCGACGTGGCCGGCGGCGGGGCCGGCGGCGGGGCCGGCGAAGGGACCGGCGGCGGGGTAGGACCGCCGTTGACATTTCGCGGCACCGGTGGTGAAGATCCCTGACATCGCCGAAAAGCCGAGTTCGTGGTCGTCCGCCGGACCTACGCCGAGCGGTCGTCATCCGGCCGAGCGCGCCCCGGAGGCCGTCCATGCGTGACGGGAGCACCTGATGGCAGCCCTTCCGAGCAACCCTGAATCGATCTTCACCTACGGCGCGCCGCTGCTGAAGTTCGGCCCCGGCGCGTCTGCGGAGATCGGCTTCGATCTCGCGCAGTACGGCGTCCACCGCGTGCTGGTGATCACCGACCCGGGTGTCGCCGCCACCGGCTGCCCACAGCGCATCGCCGGCCAGATGAAGGCGTACGGCATCGAGGCGACGGTCTTCGACGGCGCAGGTGTCGAACCGACCGACGCGAGCCTGCGGCACGCCGTCGACCACGCTCGGGCGACCGGCCCCTGGGACGCCTATGTCGCAGTCGGCGGCGGATCGAGCATCGACACCGCCAAAGCGGTCAACCTGCTCACCACCAACGACGGCGACCTGGCCGACTACCTCAACCCTCCGATCGGCGAAGGACGCGCACCGGCCCGTCCGCTGCACCCGCTGGTGGCCGTGCCGACCACGACCGGCACCGGCGCGGAGAGCACGACCGTCTGCGTGCTCGACGTCCTCGACCTGAGGGTCAAGACCGGGATCAGTCACCCTCGGCTGCGGCCCACGCTCGCGGTGGTCGATCCCGACCTCACCCGCACCCAGCCCGCCGGGGTGACCGCGTCGGCCGGGATGGACATCGTGTGCCACGCGCTCGAGAGCTACACGGCCAAGCCGTACACCTCCTATGAGCACAAGACGCCCGATCAGCGGGTGCCCTACTGCGGTTCCAATCCGGTCGCCGACATGTGGTCCGAGCGCGCCCTGACGCTCATCGCACGCTCCTTCCGCACCGCCGTACGCGATGGGGAAGACGCCGGTGCCCGCGCCGACATGGCCCTGGCCGCCACCTTCGCCGGGCTGGGCTTCGGCAACGCCGGCGTGCACATCCCGCACGCCAACGCCTATCCGATCGCAGGACAGGTCAAGGCCTTCCACCCCGTCGGCTACCCGGAGGGCGAGCCGATGGTGCCGCACGGCATGTCGGTCGCGCTCACCGCGCCCGAGGCGTTCCGGTTCACCTTCGACGCCCAGCCCGAACGCCACACGCGCGCCGCCGAACTGCTCGACCCGGCGCTCGACCGGCCGGGCGATCCGGCCGAGTACCTGCCTGCGGCGCTGCTCAGCCTGATGCGCGACATCGGGCTCCCGAACGGGACGGGCGGCGTCGGCTACACCAGCGCCGACGTGCCCGACCTGGTGGTGGGCACGATGCAACAGCAGCGACTGCTCGCGACCTGCCCGAAACCGGTGACCGAGGACGACGCCGCGGGCATCCTCACCCGTTCGCTGGAGCTGTGGTGACCGGCCCGAGACCCGGCGGGCGGCGCTGGGCGTGATGCCCGGCCGGTTCGCGCTCTGGAGAGTGTCAGAGCGCTCTGGTACATCTGGGCCATGGGTGTGAGCGTCGAAGAGTTCCTGGAGATGCTGCGTCAACTCCCCGAGGTCGAGCAGAACGACGGCGGAAGCTGGGTCTCGCTGAAGGTCCGCGGTAAAGGCTTCGGTTATGTGTGGGACCAGACCGAGACCGTAGGCCTCAAGTCGACGATCGAGGAGCAGATCGCGCTGGTGGCCGAGCGTCCGGATGTCTTCGAGCCGCAGTTCACCGCGGGCCGGTTCGGCTGGGTCGTGGTGTCTCTGGCGAAGATCGACGCGGACGAACTGTTCGAGCTGGTCACCGAGGCCTGGTGCCTGACGGCGCCCAAGCACCTGGTCGACGCGTACGAAGCCGGGGCCCGGCCGAACTGATCAAGAGCGGCCGGCACCCATGACATCGCTGTACGGGTCAGGCCGTCACCCTCAGGACGAGCCTGCCGCAGGACAGCGTCGCGCTCAGCACGAGCCTGCCGCAGGACAGCGTCGCGCTCAGCACGAGCCCGCTGTGCATCAGGCCGTCACCCTCAGCACGAGCTTGCCGCGCGTACGGCCCCGTTCGCCGCGCTCGTGCGCCTCGGCGGCCCGCTCGAGCGGCAGCACGTCCTCGACCTCGACGGCGACCTCGCCCCGGTCGATGAGGTCGGCGATTCCCCGCAGCGCGGGACCGTCGGGCTCGACGAGGAACGAGGTGGCTCGTACGCCGGCCGTCTCGGCCCGCTGGAACAGCTCCGGCGAGGCGCCGGAGGGCACGGCGACGACGAGCCCACCGGGGCTCAGGACGGTCAGCGACCGGGTGCTCGTGGCGTCGTGGACATCGCCGACCAGGTCGATGACGACATCGACGTCCCCGGTCGCCTCCTCGAAGCGGGTGGTCGTGTAGTCGATCAACTCGTCGGCGCCGAGACCCCGCAGCCACTCGTGCTTGGCGGCGCTCGCGGTGCCGATCACGTATGCGCCGAGGTGCTTGGCGAACTGCACGGCCAGATGGCCGACGCCGCCCGCGGCCGCGTGGATCAGCACGCGCTGACCGGGCTGGAGGTGGGCGGTGTCGACCAGGGCCTGCCATGCGGTGAGCGCGGCGAGCGGCAGTGCGGCGGCCTGGTCATGTCCGGCGGTGGCGGGCTTGGCGGCGAACTGCCGGGCCGGTGCGGTGACGTACTCGGCGTACGCACCGGCGGCGCGGGGGAACCACGGCATCCCGTACACCTCGTCCCCGGGCTCGTGGACCGTCACGCCGAAGCCGACCTCTTCCACGACGCCCGACACGTCCCAGCCGAGGACGAACGGAGGTTCGCCCAGCACGCCGGCCATGCCGCGGCCGGCCCGCGTCTTCCAGTCGACCGGGTTCACTCCGGCCGAGTGGACCCGCACCAGCACCTCGGTGGGCAGCGGCTCGGGTCGCGGGAGCTCGACCGGATGGAGCACCTCCGGACCGCCGAAGGCGTCCTGACTGATCGCTCGCATGGTGGGCGTAGGCATGATCTTCTCTCATTCCGGCCGGTCACGAGCCGGGACGCCCGTGGAGGTCCATACCCGCACGCTACCCGGAGGGCCGGTGGTGACCGTCCGCAGGGCGCGAGGCGTCACGCGCCTGCGACGTAGGGCGGAGCGACACCCCAGCCCCAGCGCGGCACCGGCGCCTGCTGCACCGGGCGGGCGTCCGGCTGGGAGTTGGCGAGGGCCAGGCGGGTGCCCCACTCGATGTAGCCGACGAACGCCGCCCGGAACTCCGGATCGTCCGGGAGGCCGGTCTCGTCGGCCGCGTCGAGCAGCAGGTTCATCCATCGGCGGCGCTGCGGCTCGCTGATGGCCTTGCCGAGATGCTGTCCCAGCATGTGGTGGTAGCCGCCGCGCTGCTCGGTGTACCGGCCCGGGCCGCCGAAGACCTCGCCCAGCCACATCGCCACGTACTTCGGGTGGTCGTGGTCCATGCCCGCGAACAACGGCCCGACCACGTCGTCCTCGAGAACCCTGCGGTAGAACGCCTCGGTGAGCCGCTCGAACGTCTCTGCGCCGCCCGCCCACTCGAACAGGGTGGGCACCGAGCCTCCGAGGCCGGCGACCGCCGTGCGTTCGTAGTGCCGCATCTCCTCGATCTGCTCGACGTACGGCTTGATCTCGGCGAAGAACGCGCGGAAGTTCTCGCTGCCGCGGAAACCCGCGAGGTGGTCCTGTGCGGATGTCCAGGCGATGCGCAGGACGTACCATTCCGGATCCTCCACGCAGCGGGACAGCTCGTACTCCACGCACTGGGGCGCTCGGGCCAGCGGCACGGCGGCACGGGCGTACGCCGCCTCGAACTCCTCGCCTCGCTCGGCGGGGACGCGGTACCGGATGTATTCCACGATCATGATGCCCACCTGTTCATAGCCCACGCCTCAGAGGCCCATCTTGTAATGATGTAATCCCAATTCACCATCATTTCACGCGAGGCGTAGAGGCACCCGGCCGCATCGGCCCGCGGAGTGGCGGAGTGGTGGACCCGGCTGGCAGACGGCGGTCCCATGGCGCACGATGACCTTCGTGACTCCCGAAGATCTCACCGAGCCCGAACAGGCGCTGTGGAAGGCGTTCCCGCGCGGCGAGGACGTCGACCTGCGCGTGGGCGACCCCGAATCCGGCGATCCCTCACGTGACGCTCAGTGGGGTCCCGACCGCGAAGTGCGCGCCGAGGTGATCACCGCGCTGCTCACCGGCGCCGTGCCGCCGGAGCCGGGTCACGTTCCGGCGTTGCGCCTGAGCGGTGCGCGCGTGACCGGCCGGCTGCGGCTGGCCCACGCTGAGATCGTCTGGCCGGTACGACTGCGTTCGTGCGTGTTCTCCACGCCGATCGACCTGGACGGCGCGCGTACCCGGCAGTTCGACCTGACGGGGTCTCGGCTCGCCGGGCTCGAGGCGGCCCTCGCCTCGATCGACGGCGATCTCGAACTGGCCGAATGCCACTGCACGGGGCGCATCCGGCTCACCGGCGCGCACATAGCCGGAGCGCTGCGGATACAGCGGGCCCGGCTGCACGAACCGGGCCGTACGGCGGTGCTGGCCAACCGGCTCACCGTCGATGACGACCTGCTGTGCCAGGAGATCGTCGTGTCCGGAGAGTTCCAGCTCGCGGGCGCTCAGATCGGGGGCATGGTCGGCTTGGACGGCGCCCGGCTCGACAATCCCGGCGGCCGGGCGCTCAACGCCTTCAGCCTCAGCGTGGGCGCCCACCTGTGGGCACGGCGCGGCTTCACCGCCACGGGAGAGATGAGTCTCGGCGATGCCAGCGTGGGCCGGGAACTGGACCTGTCCGGCGCCCACCTGCGCAATCCGGGCGCGAACGCGCTGCTCGGCAACGGGCTCTCCGTGGGCACGGTCCTCTTCCTCGGCCAGGGTTTTCAGGCAGAGGGGGCCGTACGGCTGAGGCGCGCGCAGATCGGCGGGCCGCTGCATCTGCGGCACGGCCGGCTGAGCAACCCCGGCGGCGACGCCCTCGACTGCCGTCAGGTGCAGGCCCGGGAGCTGGTCATGCAGACCGCCGCGCCGATCGACGGGATGGTCGACCTGCGTCACGCCCGGTTCGAGGTGGTCCGCGACGACCCCGCGACCTGGCCGGCACAACTCCGGCTGGACGGGCTGGGCTACGACGCGCTCGATCCGCGACTCACCGCCGATCAGCGGCTCGCATGGCTGCGCCGCAGTCCCGAGGCGTACCTGCCGCAGGTGTACGAACAGCTCGCCGGCACCTACCGGCGGCTCGGCGACGAGACCGACGCCCGCACCGTCCTGCTGGCCAAGCAGCGGCGACGGTGGCAGTCGCTGACCTGGTACGCCCGGATCTGGGGACGGCTCCAGGACCTCACCGTCGGGTACGGGTACCGTCCGCTGCGTGCCGGCGGATGGCTCGTCGCCCTGACGATCCTGGGCACGGTCACGTTCGGCGTCGACCATCCCCCGGCGGTGCGGGGCGGTGACCCGCCCGCGTTCAACCCGCTGGTCTACACCCTCGACCTCCTGCTGCCGATCATCGACTTCGGCCAGGAGCGCTCCTACCAGCCACAGCACAGACAGCGCTGGCTCGCGTACGCCTTGATCGCCGTGGGCTGGCTGCTCGCCACCACCATCGCCGCGGGCGTCACCCGAGCGCTCCGGCGCGAGTGACCGCACGCTCTGGACATTTATATGGTTTGCCATGTATTTTCTATGGCAAGCCATATAAATGTGAGGTGGTCACAGTGGAACGTCGGGAATCGGTGGGCTACCAGGTCAATCACCTGGGCCGCCTGCTCGCACAGGCCCTGCGGATCCGGATCGCCCCCTATGGGGTCGTACCCGGCCAGTTCGCCCAGCTGCTTGCGCTGTTCGAGCAAGAGGGAGTGACCCAGAACCAGCTCTGCGACCAGGTCCGGATCGACCAGTCGACCATGGCCCACACGCTGCAGCGCATGGAGCGGGACGGGCTGGTCGAGCGCACCCCGGACCCCGCGGACCGTCGGCGGGCCCTGATCATGCTGACCGAACGAACGCGCGCCCTGGAGAGCAGCCTCGTGCAGGCCGCCGAAGAGGTGAACGCGGTGGCGACCCGCGGGTTCACCGAAGACGAGGCGGCCCGCTGCCTCGAGCTGGTCACCCGCATGATCGACAACCTCGAAGCCGATTCCGCGACCGGCGCGAGCGATACGACCGGCGCGACCAGGAGCGATTCGCCTCGGGGGCGGTCGTGACGCTCAAGCGCGTTCACCTGATCGCGGCGACGGCCGGCCTGCTGACCATTCTGACGTTCTGGATCTCGACCGTCACGGTCGAACTATTCGGTTCGGAAAGCCTGATCATCACGGTGAAACAGACCATTCCCTGGGGACTCCTCGTTCTCGTACCGGCGCTGGCGATCACAGGGGCGACCGGCTTCTCGATGTCCGGCGCCTCTTCCGAACCCAGGATCCGGGCCAAGCGGCGCCGGATGCCGTTCATCTCCGCGAACGGGTTGCTGATCCTGATCCCGACCGCGCTCTACCTCGACAGGCTGGCCTCGCGCGGGGAGCTCGGCGGCGCCTTCTACGCCGTCCAAGCACTCGAACTGATCACGGGTGCGGTCAATCTCACGTTGATGTCGCTCAACGCGCGCGACGGCCTACGGCTGACCGGACGGCTGACCAACGCCAGAGCCGACGCACCCTGACATAGACATTGACCGATATAGGCATTGGCTTATATAAGCATGTTATTGCTAGGTTCGACGACGTGCACGCATTCGATGTCCTCGGAGAACCGGTGCGTCGCAGGATCCTCGAGCTGCTGGCAGACGGCGAGATGACCTCCGGTGCGGTATGCGCGGTCATCCAGGAGGAGTTCAGGATCTCGCAGCCGGCGGTGTCACAGCACCTCAAGGTGCTGCGCGACAACGGCTTCGCGACGGTACGGCCGGAGGGCGCCCGGCGCCTCTACGCGGTGAACGCCGAGCCGCTGCACGACATCGACGTGTGGCTCGATCGGTTCCGGCGCTTCTGGACTCCGCACCTGGACGCGCTGGCGACCGAACTGGCCCGGGGCAGGCGAGAGCGCCGCCTCCGTGCCACCGACGACAAGTCGGATCCGGCGAAATCCTGAGCCTCCCCCCGATTAGCGGGCACGACATCCGGTAGAGACCGCCGACCGCCCGGAAGATCATGTGACCGGACCGGTTTCCGGCGGCACGGATCACCCGACGACGTCTGAGGTGATGAGCCGTACATGACGCCCGGACATTCGGCGGCTCGTTCGGTCGCCGCCGATGGCTCCCTGCGCTTCGGATCAGGGGCGGGGCGATGGGTGCTTCTCGCGTCGGTCCTCGGATCGGGACTGGCCGGGATCGATGCCACCGTGGTGAACGTCGCGTTGCCGTCGATCGGCGCCGGCCTGCACGTCGACTTCGCGGCGCTGCAGTGGACGATCACTGCCTACACACTGACGCTGGCGTCGCTGATCCTGCTCGGCGGCGCGCTCGGCGACCGGTACGGCCGGCGGCGGGTGTTCGTGGTGGGCGTCGCCTGGTTCGCGGTGGCGTCCGTGCTCTGCGGCCTGGCTCCGACGGCCGGCTGGCTGATCGCGGCCAGAGCCGTGCAGGGCATGGGCGGCGCCCTGCTCCTGCCCGGCAGCCTGGCGATGATCCAGGCCACGTTCGCCGCCGAGCACCGCGCCCGTGCGATCGGCGCCTGGTCAGGGTTCGGAGCGATCGCCGCGGCGATCGGACCCTTCACCGGCGGGTGGCTCATCGAGGTTGCGTCGTGGCGTTGGGTCTTCCTCATCAATGCGCCACTGGCGCTCGTCGTCGTGCTGGTCGCCCAGAGGCACGTTCCCGAGACCCGAGGCACGACCTCCGCCGGCCGGATCGACATCGTGGGCGCGACGCTCGGTGTGCTGGGCCTGGCCGGCATCACGTACACGATCATCGCCGCCCCGGTGCACGGTCTCGCCGCCACGGCGCCCGTCGGCATCGCGGGAGCCGTCTGCCTGGCCGGCTTCCTGCTGGTCGAGGCGCGGAGCAGACATCCGATGCTTCCGCTGTCGATCTTCCGCTCGGCCCGGTTCCGCTCCGCCAACGCCGTCACCTTCGCGGTGTACGTCGCGTTCGGCGGCGTCTTCTTCCTGCTCGTCGTGCACCTGCAGATCGTGGCCGGGTTCTCGCCGCCGGCAGCGGGCGCCGCGCTTCTGCCGGTCACCGTCGTGGTGCTGCTGCTGTCAGCTCGGGGCGGGCGGCTCGCCGAGCGCACCGGGCCACGCCTGCCCATGACCGCCGGGCCGCTGGTCTGCGCGGCCGGGCTGCTGCTGATGCTCCGCATCGGGGAACACGCCGCCTACGTCGGCGACGTCGCCCCCGCAGTGATCGTCCTGGGCCTGGGGCTGGCGCTGCTGGTCGCTCCGCTCACCGCCACCGTGCTCGCGGCGGTCGACGCTCGGCACGCGGGTCTGGCATCCGGAGTCAACAATGCCGTGGCCGGGGTGGCCGGGTTGCTCGGCGTCGCCGCCCTTCCCGCGCTCACCGGACTCTCCGGTGCCGGCCACCCAGACCCGACGACCTTCGACAGTGGTTTCCGTATCTCCATGCTCATCGCCAGCGGGCTCCTCCTGATCGGGAGCGTCCTCGCCGCGGTCACCATCCCCACCCGGGCGCCGAACCGGGTCAGTGCCGCTTCACGGCCCTGCGCATCACGTCCCGCGTACGGTCCATCACCGCCAGGAACGGCCCCGCCAGCAGATTCGCGCCGGTCGACTCGACCCCGGGGTGCGGATGGGTCGGCGCGAGCGCCTCCGCCACGCGCACGGCCGTCGCCATGACCCGCAACCGCTCCGGGCTGCTGTGCTTGCGCAGTTCCGGGAACTCCTCGCGCTCCTCGCGCTCGGCGTGGTGCTCCACGGCCTGGCGCAGTTCCTCCAGCCGCCTGGGGAACTCCGGCGAGTCCGTGCCGAGACGCTCGAGTTCGCTCAGCATCCGCTTGGACAGGTTCTCCTCGGCCAGCCGTTCGTTCACCATCCGGTCGCCGTCCTTGATGATCCGGCGCGCGTTGGGATGGACGATCTCCTCCTCGGCCGTTTCGTGCACGGCCAGCAGCCGCCGGAGCCGGAAGAAGGTCTCCCTGCGCTCCTCCCCCTTGCAGACCATCACCTCGGCGAACAGACGACGGATCTCCTCATGCTGCCGGATCAGCAGATCGACCACGTCGTGCTCGTCCGTCGAGTCCTCATGCCTCGCCATGCCGCCCTCCCGCGGTTGTCACGATCACTTACCCCTCGTCATGCCCTCCGCATGGCACCCGAACACGGAATGCAGTCGACTCGTGCCAGACCGTCACCAAAGGTCGACCTCGGGCGAGCGGGCCGCCGGTTCAAGCGCGATGAGCGGGGTAGAGCGGCTGAGTGCCGGGTCGGTACGGCGAGACCCCGGTGTCCTGGAGGCGGGTTCGGACAGGTCGATGATCATTCAGGGTGCGGCACGAAGGGGACGGCCGTTCCGTTCACACGAAACATCCTGCGCAATCCTCGTAGACGTCGTGTCGTATCCTGAAGGTGCTTTTTCTGCGCAGGAATGGATGGATAAGGTGCGAAAACGATGAACGGGTCGGGGGTTTTTCATCACCCGGCGTTGTTCTATCGCGGCGACGACGCTTACCTGGCCGGAACATCACCATTCGTACGTGAGGGCCTGGCCGCCGGAGACCCGGTCGCGGTGGCGGCGCCGGAGTCCCGGCTGAGCCTTCTGCGCGACCACCTGGGCGCCGCGGCGCACCATGTGAAGTTCGTCGACATGACCGTCGTCGGCCGTAACCCCGGCTGGATCATCCCGGGTATCCTGCGCTCCTTCGCCGACGCCCACCCCGGACGCCGCGTGCGGATCATCGGCGAGCCCATCTGGGCGGGCCGGTCGGAGACCGAATACCCGGCCTGCGTACAGCACGAGGCGCTCATCAACCTGGCCTTCGCCGGCCACTCGGCGAGCATTCTGTGCCCCTACGATGCCGAGCACCTCTCCAGCGACGTGCTCGAAGACGCGGCGGCCACCCATCCGGTCCTCATCGACCACAAGGGCGAGCGGGCCAGCGCCGCGTTCGCCCCCGAGAGCATCCTCCAGACCTGGAACCGGCCGCATCCCGAACCGGCGTCCGCGGCCGTGCTGACCTTCGACGACGGCGGCCTGGCCCAGGCGCGCTGCTTCGCGCTGCACCACGGCGCCCGGCTGGGCCTGGCCGGTGACCGGCTCGCCGACCTCGAACTCGCCGTCAACGAACTCGCCGCCAACTCGATCGTGCACGGTGGCGACAGCGGAACCCTGCGCATTTGGGCGGATGACGAGCACCTGGTGTGCGAGGTCAGCGACGCGGGCCATCTCGCCGATCCGCTGGCCGGTCGCAGGCCGGCCGGTCTCGGCATCGACGGCGGACGCGGTCTGCTGCTGGTCAACCACATCGCCGATCTGATCCGCACCCACACCACGCCGCGGGGCACCAGCATCCGGCTGTACCTGGCGCTCAATCCCTGAGCAGGCCGTCGCGCCCGCCGTACGCGGCACGCGCCCCCAGGCCGACCACCGGTGCCGGTCAGTCCGGTGCCAGGTCAGTCCGGTGCCGGTCAGTAAGGCCCGAGGTCGTCCATCAGCCGGGTCATGCGCTGCAGGCAGGGCGCGATGGTGGTCAGCTGCGGCCTTCGGTCCGGCGGCTCGATGTGCGGCGCGGTCAGCACCCGCCAGCCGGACACGTCGACGAACCTCAGTTCGCTGGTGTCGACGAGCACCCGGCCGAATCGGCCCTGGACGTCGGCGAGCACTTGCGCCACGGCGGCGCTGTTGGTGACGTCGATCTCCCCACGCACCAGCAACAGCTCAGGCCGGGGAGCCTGCGTGATGCGCAGATTCCCGTCCTCGTACAACATGCCCGTCCGCCCCCGCCTCCGCCTGAGCCGTACGCGCCGAGCGCGGCCACCGCGAGCCCCGTCACTGTCATCGCGAGCCGTGCCGGCGCGGTGCTTCCGCCGCATCCTCCGATCATGCGCGCGGCGCCATCACCCGTCAAGAAATACCGGAATTCGATTTCGTCATAAGGTGATCCTAGGACCCGGCCGGCACCCGCCCGGGGGTATCGAGATCGGACGAGCATGACGATGAGCAGTCTCGATCAGGACCATGCGGTTCGACGCTGGACCTTTTTGACCAACCACGCCCGTGTACTCCTGGAGATCGCGCGCGACCCGCGGATACGGCTGCGCGACATGGCGGCCCGCGCCGGGATCACCGAGCGGGCGGCCCAGGCCATCGTCACCGATCTCGAACAGGCCGGTTACCTGACCCGCGTCCGTGTCGGCCGCCGCAACCACTACACCATCGACTCCACGCGGCGTTTCCGGCACCCGGCCGAGGCCGACCACCGCATCGAAGGCCTGCTCAACCTGTTCACCTACCACGAAGACGCACACGAGACGCGCTGACCGGGCCCCGTCCCGAGGTTCGCACCGGCCTTCCCGGGGCGTTATGCCCTGCGAGCCGCCGTTCCCGGGAATCTTCCCAGCACCGCTGGGCAGGAACGTGACCATGCCGGCCACCGACGCGACTGAGTTCCCGGACGTTCCGGGTCTGCGGCGCAGCGATCCCGAAGAGCCCGGTTTCCGGAGACGCCGGCGCGGCCGCGGCTTCCAGTACCTCAAGTCGGACGGCAGCCCGCTTCGGGACGCGACCGAGCTCGCTCGCATCAAGGCTCTGGTGATCCCGCCGGCCTGGACCGAGGTGTGGATCTGCGCTTCCGAGGACGGCCATCTCCAGGCGGTCGGCACCGATGACGCCGGCCGCCGGCAGTACCGGTACCACGACATGTGGCGCGAGTGGCGTGACCGGGAGAAACACGACCGGATGCTGGACTTCGCGGCGGCCCTGCCCCGGGTCAGGGAACGGGTGACGGAGAACCTGGCCGGACGGGGCTTCAGGCGCGAGAGAGTGCTGGCCGCCGCCGTCCGACTGCTGGACCTGGGCCTGTTCAGAGCGGGCGGTGAGGAGTACGCCGCGCAGAACGGAACCTACGGTCTGGCCACCGTGCTTCGTGAGCACGTGCACTGCTCGGGCGCGGAGATCCGGTTCGACTACCTCGCCAAGGGCGCCAAGCAGCGCGTCCAGGCGGTGGCCGAGGAGTCGGTCTGCAAGGTCGTCGCCGGGCTCAAGCGGCGTCGCCACGTCGGTCAGGAGCTTCTCGCCTACCGGGACGGGCCGGACTGGCACAGTGTCCGCAGCGGGGACATCAACGACTACATACGCGAGCTGGCGGATGGCGACTTCACCGCCAAGGACTTCCGGACCTGGCATGCCACGGTGCTCGCGGCCGTCGGGCTCGCCGTCTCGGCCAAGACCCTCAACGGCTCGGACAACGCCCGCCGCCGCGCGGTGGCCCGGGTGGTCTCCGAGGTCGCCGATTACCTGGGGAACACCCCCTCGGTGGCGCGGGCATCCTATATCGGCCCGAAGATCATCAGACTGTTCGAACGCGGGATCACCATCGATCGGGTGCTCGGCGAACTCGGCGCCGAGACCCAGATGGGCGAACTCGCCACCCAGGGCCGAGCCGAACAGGCGGTCCGCCGCCTCCTGCTCCGCTATCAATGAACCCGCCATCAATGAACCCGCCATCAGAGAACCCGGCCATCGATGAACCCAGCCATCGGTGCCCCCGCGCGGGCAGGGTCTGAGGTCCACGCCCGCGATCACGGGCACCGATCCGGCCGGGCGGGGTAGGGTGGTCTTACCGCGGAGTTCTCGTACGCTGACAATCGAGTCGGCGTCGCCCCCGGAGCTTCACCACCACGGCCCTGTGCCCAGGGGCCGAGACAGGCCCGGCGAACATGACGCCGTACCAGTCCGCCGCCGCCCCAGCGGTTCCGACCGCTACCCGGCCCGATGATCCGCAGGCCGAATCCATGCCACGAGTCCGCCTCGATCACCCGCTCGGCCGCTCAAGCGCCGGCCGGGCCGCGCATCGCGAAAGGCCATGCCACGAGCGGCCGGTACGCCGCCGTCAGGCCTCGCCACGTCCGCGCGACGGCATGTCCGGCCGCGCGCTCGACTCTGGAGATTCACGATGAACCCCATCCCAGCTCGCGACACCCGTACCGGCCCGTCCGGATCGAAGTTCGCCGGTCGCATGGACCACAAGGTCGTCGCACTTCGCGGAGAGATCGACATCGCGACGACGCCGGCTCTGCGCGAACGGCTCAACGACGCGCTCGGATCACGCGCCCGTTCCCCCCGGCGGCTCATCATCGACCTCTCGGGCGTGACCTTCTGCGACGCCTCCGGCCTGGCCCTGCTGATCGGCACGCAACGCCGCGCGCGGCTCCTCGGAACCCGGGTCAGCCTGGTGGCACCGCGTTCCCAGGTGGTGAAGCTCCTGCAGATCACAGGCCTGCGCAGAAGCCTGACCGTCCACGCCACCCTGACCACGGCGATCAACGAGCAGCCGTCCACGACGACGAAGTCGGCGCAAGGCGTACGCCGGGTGCCGAGCGCGAGGGCGCAACCGCCCTCGGCCGGGTGACACGGCCGGCCGCTCCGGGGCCTCAGCCGACCGCCTTGAGCCGTCCCTGCCCTTGCGCGGCCTCCTGCGGCCCGGGTCGCCCCGGGCCGGGGAAGGCCAGTCGCAGAACCCGCTTCCACGCCGAGCCGGCCTGCCGGGCGAGCGGTCCGGAGTTGTAGGGGAGCCCGAAGCGCTCGCACAGGGCTCGTACCCGGGGCGCGATCTCGCCGTAGCGGTTGCTCGGCAGATCGGGGAACAGGTGATGCTCGATCTGGTGGCTGAGGTTTCCGCTCATGAGGTGGAGGAACCGGCCGCCGTCGATGTTGCACGAGCCCAGCAGCTGGCGGACGTACCATTCCCCCCTGGTCTCGCCGTCGAGCTCGTCCTCGGTGAAGACCTCGGCGTCCTCGGGGAAGTGCCCGCAGATGATGATGGTGTGCGCCCACACGTTGCGGGCCAGGTTCGCGGTGAGGTTTCCGAGCAGGGCGGGCAGGAAGCCGGGACCGGCGAGCAGCGGGAAGGCGACGTAGTCCTTGACGACCTGCCGCCGTACCTTGCCCGCGATGGCGCGTAGCTGGGCCAAGGCCTCCTTCAGGTCCTTGTCGCCGGTCGGTACGCGCTCGAGTTCCGCGTCGTAGACCGCGATGCCGTACTCGAAGAAGAGCGCGAGCAGCGTGTTGTAGAACGGCTGCAGGAGGTAGATCGGATACCAGCGCTGCTCCGGACTGATCCGCATCGCGGAGTAGCCGATGTCGCGATCCTTGCCCAGCACGTTCGTCCAGGTGTGGTGCACGACGTTGTGCGAGTGCTTCCACTGCGCCGCCGGGGAGGCGTGGTCCCATTCCCACGTCGTCGAATGGATCTTCGGGTCGCGCATCCAGTCCCACTGTCCGTGCAGGACATTGTGGCCGATCTCCATGTTCTCGAGGATCTTCGCGACGGCGAGCGAGGTGGTGCCGGCGACCCAGGCCGGCGGCAGCCATGACGCGAAGAGCAGCGCCCGGCCCGCAAGCTCCAGCCTGCGCTGCGTCGCGATGACGCCGCGGATGTAGTTCGCGTCCTTCTCACCGAGGCTCGCGATCACCTCGTCCCGCATCTCGTCCAGCTCCCGGCCGAACCGCTCTGCCTCGGCCTCGCTGAGGCGTGCACTCCCCGACATGGTCATGCTCCCTCACAGCTCGATTTCGACGGGGCCGGCGGCCGCCGACACGCAGGTCTGCACGAGATCGCCCGGCTCACCGTGGACCTGACCGGTGCGAAGGTCCCGTACCCGGCCCGAGGAGAGCCGCCCCACGCAGCTGAAGCAGATGCCCATGCGACACCCGCTAGGCATGAGCACGCCGGCTTCCTCGCCCACGACCAGCAACGGTGTGGCGCCGTCGGCCTCGGCCTCCCGATCGCTCGTCGTGAACCGGATCCGTCCGCCCTCGCCCCCGTTCGCCGGCGCCTCCGGGCGGAAGTGCTCGACGTGCAGGCGACCGGCCGACCCCGCCCAATGCGCCATGATCTCGTCGAGCATCCCGGCCGGCCCGCAGGCCCAGACGGAACGCTCCGACCAGTCCGGGCACAGACCGGGCAGGTCCGCCGGACTGAAGCGTCCTTCGAGCCGCGTGTACCGTTCGACCAGCCGCAGGTTCGGGTTCGCGGCCGCCATGCCCCGCAGCTCCTCGCCGAAGATGACGTCGCCGGGGGTGGGCGCCGAGTGCACAAGGAGCAGGTCGGGCACGGTGCGACGCTCGGCGGTCAGGCTGCGCAGCATCGCCATCACCGGCGTGATGCCGCTGCCGGCCGTCAGGAACAGCAGCTTCGACGGCGTCGGCTCGGGAAGCACGAACGCCCCGTCCGGCCGGGCCAGCCCGACGATGGTGCCCGGTGCGGTGTGCCGCAGGAGGTGGCGGGAGACCAGCCCGCCGGCGACGGCCTTGACGGTGATCGTGATGCGGCCGTCGGGCCGCTCCGGCTCCGACGACAGTGAGTACGTGCGCCAGTGGCGTCGTCCCTCGATGTCCACACCGATCCGGACCCATTGCCCCGGTTTGTGGCGAACCCAGTTGAGCCCGGGGCGGATCATGATCGTCGCCGCGTCCGCGGTCTCCGGGCGTACGGCCTCGACCCGGCCACGCAGCTCGCTCGCCGACCAGAGCGGGTTGCACAGCCCGAGATAGTCATCGGGCAGCAGCGGCGTGGTCAGGCATCGCGCGGCGCCCGCGAGCCGCCGCAGGTAGACCGACCTGCGTGCCGTGCGGGACGTGGTCGCCTGGGGAATGGTCACAGGCTCCTCCCGGAAGCGATAGCGGCCATTACTAACAGTAATCATATGGATACTTAGTATGACCGTGGTCCAACCCACCCCATATCGCGGCCAACTCTGTCGACTCCTCCGGAACACGGCGGCCTGGTAAATCGGATCAGCAGGCCTCGAGCGTGTGGCGGATCGCTATAGGTTCGCCGCAAGCTCTGTCAGGTCGGCGAGGTTGCCCGCAGTGAGCTCGATGCCCTCGGGCACGAACCCGGATTCAGCATCTTCGTCGCGGCCGGCCCACTCACGTAGCGCTCCGAGAGGGCTGAGACCTCGCGCCTTCGCCTCGCGCAGTCGGGCGACCCAGCGAACGGTGGCGTTCTTTCCGAGGGCACCGGACGAGCCGCCCGGGATGAAGCCTGCCGCGTCGTCGGCGCATGCGGCCCAGGGCTGGCCGAGCGGTGCGCCCGACAGCGTGACGGTGACGTAACGCACAGGACCGTCCGTCGTCCATGCCCATCCGGGCGGCGCCCAGACCGTCTCGAACACCGGATCATGCCGCATCGAGGCCGATCCCTCGTCCGCAGGTTCCACGTTCACCTCCCGAGGCGCACAGGAGCCCGTCACGGGATGATCGTACCGAAGAGCTTCCACTGACCATCTTCGTTTATGACCTTATCGATACGGTACTTCTGCCCCCGATCGAGCACGAGCTCGATATCCGTACCGTGCTCGACCGCTCCCTCACGGTTCGGTATTCCGCTCAAGTGCACCCCATGTGTGCCCGAAGGAGCCCGGAGATAAAGCTGGGCCTTGTCAACCGGGTTCCTCATCATGTGCAGATAGAGCGCCGGGTTCTTCAGCGTGGTGACCGAAATGAAACCGTTCTCCTGCTGAACGGTGTTCTCCAACTGGCTCACCGGGCGGTCGAAAGCGTCAACCCCTACCTGCCGGGTGACGATGATGTCACTGGGGATCGTGGACCTCTTCATCGCCGCATCTATGTTCGCGATGTCGTTCTCCCGTGCGCGGGTTATACCTCCCATCCCGCGCAGGTGATCATTGATCGGCTTGTACTCGGAATCGTAGCGGTAGTTGTCCAGCGCCTGCTTCTGCCTTGTACTGAGCCTATCGGCCTGTGGGGTCAGGTGCTCGTTGACCCACTTCTGGTAGTCCTGATCGGAAGAAAACTTCACTGCACCGTCCTGCCATGCTCGAAGCCCATCCCAGTCAGTGACCGTCTGCCTGAGAAGTGCCCGTTTCTTAACGAGCTCAGGCAGTTCTTGCTTGACGAAGCTGCGAAAGTCCTCGCTCTCGGACCGCCAGCCATATTCCTGTCTGACCACGAGCGTATTACGATCGGCGTCATACTGGGTGTGCGGAATTGAGTCCCATTTAGGGTCGCCAGGCTTGAGAATTTCCAGGTTGACGCCGTACCGCCGAAGGAGCTCGGTCTGGGAAGGTTTCAGTGCGCCGATGGAGTCGAGCTCGACCGCGAGCCTGGCAATGCGATCCGCCTGCGTGGCGTCGTTCTCTATCTGGCGAAGCTCAGGGCTCCCTGCCGGATAACCCTCTTTCGCCTTGGCCAGCAGATCGGCCGCCCTGCGTGCGGCCTGCTCCGACGCGCCGGGAATGCCGTTGAGCAACCAGTGCCGCGCCTGCGCCAGAGCGTCCGCGGCCGCCGTCGGCGGAAGCACCGGTACGACCGGAACGGAGCGCCTTCCGGGCAGATTCTTGAGCCGGTTGAGGCCCTTACCGCCGAAGATGGTGCTGAGAACGGCCGGGGCGGTGCGGCCTACCGACCGCCACGGCTGGTCCCGCGTCCAGTCGTTCACGATGTCCTTGGTGGCGTCATCCCAGGCGGACTTGACGGTGTCGATCGGATTGCTGGTGACGAGTCGCCGCCACCCGTCCCACGTCTCGCCGAATCGTGCGGCCCCACAGCCGATGTAGGCCGAGCAGGTCAGCATGTTCGCGGCGTCGCGGGCACCGTACAGAGCGTCGACCCCGCCTATCCAGATGCCCTGACCCAGATCACAGGTGCCCTGCAACCAGTCCCAGCAGGACAACGGCGCGTCATAGTCCTCCGAGGGAATGAACTTCTGATCGTCCCGCGGCGCGGAGATTGAGAACTGTTCCTTCTGCGTCCACTGGGGAACCGGGGTGTTCGCGACGCCCGAAGGCGGTGGCTCCAGAACCTGCTCGGGCTGCCGGACCACCGCGCTCGGCGCCGGTCCTTCGGGCGCCGGTCCTTCGGGCACCGATCCCTCAGGCACCGATCCCTCAGGCACCGATCCCTCAGGCACCGATCCCGTGGTCGGCCCCGACGGCCGGCCCGCCGCGCTCGGAACGGGTCGCGCTGCGGGCCCGGCCGAGGGCGGCGGGTCACAGGAGGCCCCGCCCACCCTGCACAACGCGGACTCGATGCCCCCGGCCACACTGACCGGTACGGACGAGGTCGCCAGTACGCCCACGACGGTGGCGATCGCCAGCACTATCGCCAGATAGCTGACGGTTCCCTCGCCCCGGTCACGACGCATCCGGCCACGCAGAGCGATCGCGCCCGCCCGCAACTCGCCGGGCAGCTCCCGCCAGCCCACCGGCGCGAGCCACTCGCGAGTACGGGGGCGAACGATCAGAACCAGGATCGCGACCGGAAAGGCCAGCCCCAGCAGCGCGAACGGATCGCCGCCGGGCAGCCGTCCCAGCTGCCACAGCAGGTAGAACAGCTCGAGCGCCAGTACCGCCCACCACAGCCACTGACCCGGCCGTGACATCCGCCGCGCCGCCACCGCACAGGCGACGGCGGGTGCCGCGAACACCATCGCCACGCCGAAGCCGTACACACCGCCCACGATGATCCACGCCTGCAGCGCCACCATCGCCGTCAGACCCGCGGCGGCGTACAGCAGAACCCGGATGGCACGCGCCGACGAAGGCATCTCCGAGGCCGAGCCACTGACGAACAAAGCCGCTCCTGTCACGCTAGTGCGGCGGTGACCCACCCCGTACGTATGGGCGAAGTTGATCACACAGCACACCAAACCTAGTACCCTTCGGGCAATTCGGGCAGGGCCTAAAGACCCAGTGCACCGCCGGCGAACGCGGTCACCCGCCGCCGCGTCATTGACGACCGGAAAGTACGTCGAGCACTCCGCGCCGGCATCGCGGCCTACCGGCCGGTATGCAGGGTGGATCTGCGCCGGTACGGTGCGAAGTGACGGTCTCAGATCGATGGGGTCATCGCCGGGGTGGTCTCTCGCGCTGAGGCGTTGCGCCTTGGAGGTCCCGTGCCGATCGTGACAGACCTGGAACTCCCGGGCTTCGACTACTCCGCGGCCGACCTCACCGCCGAGATCTATCACCGCAGGCTCGCCGAGGTGGCCGAGCACGGCTGGCTCGCGCAGAGCCCGCTGTCGTACGTCGTGCTGGACCGCGAGGCGGGCGAGTTCTTCCTACGGTCCCGGGCGACGGCGTTCCCCGGCCGCGAACTCGCCGAGCTCTTCGGCATCACCTCCGGACCGCTGTGGGACCAGATCGACGCCAACATCCTCAACCAGAGCGGCGATCGTCATCGCCGGTTGCGCGCGCTGGTCGGCCCCGCCTTCACACCCCGCGCGGCCGACCCGTGGCGGCCGTTGATGCGCGAGTTCCTCCACGGCCTCTGGAACGAGACCGCGAACTCGTGCGAGTTCGTCACGGCGGTGGCCAAGCCGTACTCCTCGCTCACCATCGCGGCGGTCCTCGGCGCTCCGCTCGAGGACGCGCCCAAGCTGCACGAGTGGTCGAACTGGGTGCAGAGGCAGTTCGACATCCGGTCGCTGTCGACCGACCGCGCGCGAATCGAGCGCGCCGTCACAGAGGTGTACGACTACGTCGAGGCACTGCTCGGCAAGCGGAAGGCCGATCCATCGGACGATCTGCTGAGCACGCTGCTCGCCGCCGAGGACGACGGTGACCGGCTGTCGCACGCCGAGTGCGTCGACCTCGTACTGAACGTGCTCACCGGCGGGGTGGAGACGACCCAGGCCCAGCTCTCGCACGCCCTGCGGCTCTTCGCCGAGCATCCCGCGCAGTGGGCGCTGCTGGCCGATGATCCCGGGCTGGTCGGACGGGCCGTCGACGAGGTGCTGCGGTATGAGCCGATCACCCCGTTCACGGCCCGGATCTGCGTCGAGCAGGTCGAACTCCGCGGCGTGGTGTTCCCGGCCGGCTCGATCGTCGCCATCTGTGCCGAACGGGCCAATCGCGGGTCCGGCACCGGTGCCGGCGACCGCTTCGACATCTCCGCCGAGCGCGACGGCCGCCTGCTGACGTTCGGCGCCGGCGCCCACTACTGCCTCGGCGCCAATCTGGCCCGCGCCGAGTTGGAGGAGGCGCTGACGTTCCTGGCTCCGAGGATGCCCGATCTGACTCTCGACGGCTCCCCCGTGCTCGCCGGCGTCGAGGGCATCTACGGCGTAGAGTCGCTCCCCCTGACCTGGACGAGCCGGCCCCCTTCTCGTTGACTTGCGGCGTGTCGTTGGTGCCGCGAGCCGCGTACCAACGACACACCGCAACTCAACGTAGGGGGATGCGGTGCCTCAGACGGGAATCGAACCCGTTACCGGCCGCTTTAGAGGCGGCTGCCCTGCCATCGGGCCCCTGAGGCGCGGGGGGTGACCGGCGGCGCCTGCCGCTCACCCCATGGTGCCGGTGACGCCTGGCTGGTCGCCACCCTCTCAGCGCACATCGTCAGGCGGCGTCCGGATCGTCGATCCGATCCCGCAACCGCGGGTCGGCGATCGCGGCCCTGGCGGTCCGGTACTCCGTCAGGGTCAGGGATCGGCCGAACCGGTCGAGCGTTCGCAGGACGAACCGCTGACTGACGACACGGCGGTTCAGCCGGTCGAGTGCGGCGGCCTGCCGCCAGACCTTGCTCTGCAGCCACCGGGTGGCCGCCGGCAGGTCCCCTTCGAGCTGGGCCCGCAGGGCGTCCCGTTCGGCCATGAGCTCGACGATCTGCGAGCGCAGGGTGGTCGCGTCGGCGTGACTGGTCATTTTCTCACCTCCTCCCCGCGTGCGAAGGCGAGTGGGAGACGAGAGACCAGCCGGTGGGCGGCCGGTTCGAACGCGGCGGCCGTCAGCGCGCCGCAGAGGTCCGGTTCATGGAAGCGCACGACGTGGAGTCTGCGGTCGGCGGCGTCGTCGCACAGCCGGCCCAGCGAGAGTTCATCCCGTGCCGTGAGGACGACCAGGGTGTTGGAGGCCAGATGCCAGTCGCCGACGAGACCGGGATGGGCGACCGCGAAGTCGAGCGCCGCGTGCGCGACCTGGCAGACGCGCGTGGCCGGTGGAAGATCGGCCCGGGTGACCAGGTAGAGGCGAGGGATCGAGCCCTAGCGGTGTGGCATGGCGCCACTGTACCCATGCCCGCCCACCGCCACCAGTGGTATTCCGGGCACCCTGCCCCCTGAGGCCCCCTGACGAGCCCCCGACGAGCCCCTGACGAGCCCCTGACGAGTCAGCCGACGTGGACGAGCGGACGGCGTTCGACGTCCGGCTCGGCCTGCCGCAGGATCTCGCGGGTCAGCGGCGGGATGTCGCCGCCGCCGAAGACCAGGTAGCGGAGCAGCGCGCCGACGGGATTGCCCTCGGCCCAGTGGAAGTAGACGTGGGGCAGCTTGCCGGTCTCATCGCGCACGTGCAGCAGGATGGCGGCGATGGCGTTCGGGATGCTCGGGCTCTCGACCCGCAGGATCCGGAACCCGTGCGCCTCCTCGCCGACGACCTTGAGCTCAGCCTCGAACTCCGAGGCGTCGGGCACCGTCACCTCGAGGAACAGCACCTGCTCGTCCTTGCGGATCCGGTGCAGCTCCCATGCCTCGCGCGCCTTGTCGACGTACTCCCCGCGGTCACGTTCGTCCGGCTCATTGGAGATGAACCGGATCTCGCCCGGATCGTCGAGATAGCCGGCGGCGTTGTCGTCCATCGTGATGTGCGTGATGCGCAGCTCGGTCGAGCGGGTGGCACGGGAGAGCAGCGAGGTCAAGACGATCCCGATGACGAAGATGAACGCGATGACCAGGCCGTCGGGGCGCTCGATGACGTTCGCGACCATCGCGTAGCCCAGGATGAACGCGACGACGCCGAACGGGATCGCCCCCCTGTGCCGCCCGCTCTTCCAGGCCGACAGCGTCACGGCGACGGCGGCCGACAGGATCAGCGCCAGCACGCCCGTGGCGTAGGCGCCGCCCTGCGCCTCGACCTGCGCCCCGAAGAACAGGGTGATCGCGAACGAGACGCCGATGAAGACCAGCGTCATGGGCCGCGTCGCACGCGACCAGTCGGGCGCCATGCCGTACCGCGGGAGGTAGCGCGGCACGATGTTGAGCAGGCCCGCCATCGCCGACGCCCCGGCGAACCACAGGATCGCGATCGTGCTCACGTCGTACGCGGTGCCGAACCAGTCACCGAGGTACTCATGGGCGATGTAGGCGAGGGCACGCCCGTTGGCCTTTCCGCCCTCTTCGAACTCCTTCTCCGGGATCAGGATCGTGGTGGCGAAGCTGGAGGTGATGAGAAAGACGCTCATGATCAGCGCCGCCGTCGTCAGGAGCTTCTTCGCTCCCCTGATGCGCGCCGCCAGATCGCCCTTGACCAGGGGCATCACCGCGACGCCCGTCTCGAATCCGGACAGGCCGAGCGCGAGCTTCGGCATGACGAAGAGCGACACCGCGATCATCGCGATCGGGCTGGAGTAGTCGACCGTGAGCGCGTTCTGCCAGTTGGCCACCAGGCCCGGCTCGGTGAGCGCGTGCTCGAGTGCGGTCGCCACCACGACGACGTTGAGCACCAGGTAGACCCCCACCAGAACGACCGCGATCGAGATCGCCTCGCTGAACCCGACCAGGAACACCGCGCCCAGCGCGGCGATGAGGATCAGCGTGATCGGAACCTGCCAGCCGCCCAGGAACTCGGGGAAGAACGGGTTGTGCAGTAGGTGGGCGGTGGCGTCGGCGGCCGAGAGCGTGATGGTCACGATGAAGGCGGTGGCGACGAAGCCGAGCAGGAACAGGACCAGCAGCTTCCCGCGCCATCCGGGCAGCAGTCCCTCCAGCATCGACAGCGACCCGAGGCCGTGCGGGCTCTGCTGGGCGACCGCGCGGTAGACCGGGAGGGCGCCGAAGAGGGTCAGGGCCACGAGCAGCAGCGTCGCGATCGGGCTGAGCGCCCCGGCGGCGAGCGCGGCGATGCCGGGCTGGTAACCGAGCGTGGAGAAATAGTCGACGCCGGTGAGGCACATCACCTGCCACCACGAGTGCTGCTTGTGGGGGGCGTCCTCGTGCGCCGGACCGGTGGTCTTGCGATCTGGACGGTGCAGCCCGTCCAGCAGCCACCGCCGTATCGCGGATCTGTCGTCCGACGCGGTTGACGTGGTCAAACCCGGTCACCCCTTGCAGCGGATCCGAAATGCCTCAGGCACCTTACTGAATCGTGGCGGTGCCGTACCCGGGAGTTCATCCCCGTCACGCCGGTGCGGGCGCCGGAGCGCGGCGAAGGGCGACCGCAGTTGGCCGGATGCGGCGATTGACGCCGCTCACACGCACGTTCAATGTGAAGCACGCGGCGACTGTTTCGACGGCTCGAAACATCACGGGGGTCTCCGCGAGTCCGCGCCGGCGGGCTGTCCGGTGAGGGGGACGCAATGGCTTCTGTGATTCCTGGTGTGAGCGTTCGCACGGTCTTCGAGCCGCCTCCCGTGCTGGCGGGGGCGACCGGCATCCTCGGCGCCGTCGGCGTGACCGATCGGGGGCCGGTCGATCCGACCCCGGTCGGCAGCTTCTCGGAGTTCACCGAGATCTTCGGACCGGCGAGCCGGTTCACCATGCCCGAGCTGCGGGCCGCCTTCGCCAACGGGGTGGCACGGGCCGTGGTGGCCCGCACGGCCCCGGGAGCCGGCGCCAAGGCGGGGCTCACGCTCAAGGACGACGAGGGCGAGAACGTCGTCAGGCTGAGCGCACGCGCCGAAGGCGCATGGGGCAACCGGGTCGCGGTACGGGTCACGCAGATCCGCACGCTCTCCGGTGAGGGCGTCAAGTACGTCAACCTCGAGGTGGCGCTGGACGGCGAGGTCGCCGAGACCATCGACAACCTCGTCATGGACGCCGCGAGCGACCACTACCTGTTCGACAAGATCAACCAGAGATCGCGCATCCTCGTCGCGACCGACCCGCTGATGGAGGCCGAGCTGCCGTCGGCGCTGGTGGCCGACCTCGACGGCTCCGGTGCGCGCGCCGCGTCGGCGCTGCTCACGCACGGCCAGGCGGCCGTCGCCACCGCGACGGCCGGTCGTCGCGGCCGGGCGGGCAACCGGCACGCGGTGCGGGTCACCGACGGGCGCGCTTCACTGACGCTGACCGACGGTGCGAGCAAGCCCACGGCCATCGTGCGGGCCAGGACGCCCGGAACGGGGGGCACCGCCATCAAGGTGGGCGTCGAGACCGTCGACGCCCAGACCGTGCACCTGACGGTCAATCCCTCCGGCGGCACGGTGCGCACGACCGCCAACGTCAAGAACGTCGCGGAGCTCGTCGCCTCGCTCGCGTCCGACCCCGACATCGTGGCCGAGGTGATCGAGGGCGGTGGTCTGCCGGCGCCGCTCACCGCCACGCCACTCGCCAGGACCGTGACGGTGACCGTGTCGACCGAGGGGTCCGAGCCGCGCCGCTACGCCGACCTGGCCGACCTGGACGCCATCGCGAAGATCAAGGACTCGGCGGTCGGATTCGCCAAGGCCGCGGCGGCCACGGCCCTGCCCGACGCGGGCGACGGCACCCCCCTCACCGGCGGACGGGACGAAGGCCCGGCGCTGCGGCTGAAGGGCGACAGCGACGAGGACGTCGTCGAGTTGTACGCCCTCGCCGGCGTCGGCGCGAGCCTCGGCGTGACGGTGACCCGCTCGATCTCGACCATCGACAGCGCCACCCCCGTGCTCAACCTCAAGGTGCGGGCGGACGGCCAGGACGCCGAGGAGTACGGCGACCTCACCATGGACCCCGATGACGAGCGCTACCTGCCCGCGGTGCTCGGCGACTCGGCGCTGCTCCGCGCGACCGACCTGTTCACGCCGAGCCGCACCACGTCCATGCCGGCCGCGCTGCCCCGGCGCACCAAGCTGACCGGGGGCGCGTCGCCGCTCGCTTCGGACTACCAGGACGCCTTGGACCGGCTCGAGAGCGCCGAGGAGCCCGACCTCGTGATCGCGAGCGTCGGCGCCCAGCTGGACGACGCGGGGGTCCGTACGGTGCACCAACAGGTCGTCGCGCACTGTACGAAGATGGCCGACCTGGCGCGCAACCGCATCGGCATCGGCTCGGTCACCGCCGCGGAGTACGCCACCGGTCCGAAGGCCATGGCCGACCACGCCGACGAGGTGCGCAGCGACCATTTCGCCCTGGTCGCGCCGGCGGGCGGCGAGGGCGCCTTCGCCGGGCTCCTCGCCCATCTGGTCTTCTTCGACTCACCCACGTTCAAGACCGTTCCCGCCCTCGGCGTCCCCCCGGGCGCCTGGTCGGACGCCCAGCTGGAGCAGCTGGTCAGCGCGAACATCGCGGCGATCACCAAGCGCCGGGGCCTCGGGATCATCTGCGTCAAGGGCCTGCTCACCTCCGGCCGGCAGATCAACGTCCAGCGCACCGCCGACAAGGCGGTACGCGACATCAAGGCGATCGCCGACGTCTACATCGGGCTCCTCAACGACGAGGGCACGCGCAACGCGCTCAAGCAGCAGGTCAGCGCGCGTCTGTTCCAGATGGCGGCGGACGGGGCGCTGGTCCCGTCGACCGACGGGACCAGCCCGGCGTTCACCGCCGACGTGCACTCGACCCAGGCCGACTTCGGCCAGGGCATCGTGCGGATCGACGTCGCCATCCGGCCGGTCCGGGCCATCGACTACATCAACGCGACCATTCTCGTCCGCAACTGATAGGGGGCAGCCGCCATGACGCAGATCTTCACGGCCTTCGCGTCGGAGGCCCGGGTCAACGGCGAGATCGTCGAAGGCCTGCAGGCGATCGAGTACCGCCATGTGCGCAACCGGTTCGATGTCGGCGCGATCGGCACCGACGAGCGAGTCGCCGTCTACTTCGGGCTGCGCCTCGTGGCCGGGCAACTCCGCGTGGCCTCCGACAGCCCGGCGCTCGACGCACTGCTCGCCTCTGGCGAGACGTTCGCGGTCAGCGCCACGCTGCGACACGGGGACGCCGCGCGTACGGTCACGTTCGACGACTGCGTGATGGAGGAGAAGACGTTCGCCCTGGCGACACAGGCCCATGGCGAGTCGACGTACACGTTCTCGGCCACCCGCGTCCGCGAAGAGTGACCCGGTGCGACGAGTGCGGAACGCACGGGTCGATCCGGAGACGCTGACGGTTCGCGTCGGTGACCGGTCGTGGCCGTTCGACATCGATCTCGCCACGGCCGTGGTGTCGGTGCGGATCGACGGCGTTCGGCATGAGCTGCGGCCGCTGTGCTGGCGGGAGAAACTCGTGCTGGCCCGGTACGCCGCCGTGGCACCGCAACACGTCGACGCGGCCCTGGTGACCGGCCGCATCACGGCGGAGCCCGACGGGGCCGCGGACGCGTGGCCCGCCCTGGTCGCCCTCGCCCGCTGGGTGAACGGCCTGGACGGACCGGTGGCACGGCCCGGCTGCCCGCTGGACGCCGCCCTGCTGGGACGGGTCTCGGCCGCCGCGTGCCGCCACACCGGTTGCGCTCCGACCGAGCTGGGCGAGCTTGCCGCCATGGAGGTGGAGTCGCTCGCCGGCCCGCTCGCGGACGGCCCCACGGCGGACGGCGATGAGGGCACCGGGCGGGACCTGCTGCACGAGGTGGCGCCCGCCGCCGCTCCGCGGCATGGCGGCGGCGACGCCGGCCATGGGACGGCGGGCCCCGGCGACGGCGTCACCCGCATCGTCGTGATCCCCGACCCGCAGGACGGTAGTGCCGCGAACGGCTCCACCGGCCCGGGGCACGCCGCCGACGATTCCGCGGACGAGACCGCCGGAGGAACGGCGGAAGGAACTGGAGGAGGAATCGTGGAAGGGACCACGGACGGGAACGTGGGCGAAGACGCAGTGGCCGCTCGGCGCACCGAGTCGCCTCCCGGATCCGGCGGAGCCGCGCCACCGGCCGGGTTCTGGATCGCCGTCGATCCGGGAGCGGCCCGCGACCTGCCCTTCCTGGCCGGTGACGGGCGGGCGTCCCCGGCAGCCGCCGCGCGTGTTCCGTCGCACGCCGCCGATCCCACCGCACCACCGCGGAGGGAACCGCTCGGCCCGGTCGTCCTGCGCAGACCCGGGCGGCCGCCGTCACCACCCGACGCGTCGGCCGTCGGCCCCGGGACGGGCGGGCAGGAACGCGATGCCGTACGACCGGTGCCGCAAGCGAGGCGACGGGCTCCCGCCCGGGTCTCTCCGGAGGGCGGATCAGCCGCCCCGGCGGACTCGCCGAAGGGTCCGCCGGCGACGCCGCTGACGACTTCCCCGCCTCCGGCTCCCCCTCCTGCGACGCCGACGACGACCTGGCCGGCATCGCCACCGATGGCCTGGCGGGTGACACTGCCGATCGCCGGGTCCGAGCCGCCGATCGCCGGGCCAATGCCGCCGATGAACCGGCCCGCGCCGCCGCAGGCTCAGGAGGTGGCGCCGCCCGCGAACGCCGGCCCGGCGATCCCCGCCGTGCCCGGCTTGCCCGCCGTGGGCGGGTACGACCTGGACGAGATCATCGCCGCGCTCACCGAGCGGTTGAACGACGCGATCACCGACCTCGGCCTGGACGAGGAGGTGTGAGGTGGCGGACCCGGCGTCCGGCGCGACCCCGATGATCGGGAACGTCACGCTGTCGGCCGTCCAGTGGATGCGGCAGGAGACCGACGCCGAGCTGATCGCATGGCGCGTCCCCGGCCTCGACGGCACCCCGCACCAGCGGCTGGGGCGCGGCTCGCATCGCGTCCACGTGAGCGGCGTGCTGCTCGGCGACACCGCTGCCGACGACCTCGCCGCACTGCAGGCGCTGGTGAAGGACGGCGCCCAGACGACCTTCACCGCCGACATCGTCACCGCGTTGGAGCTGCAGCAGGTGGTCGTGGAGTCGTTCGTGGCCGAGCAGGTCGTCGGCCGCGCCGGGCAGTACGCCTACACGGTGGTGGTGGCGGAGGATCCGCCGCTGCCGGCGCCGGCCGAGGTCGGCGCGTTCGGCGGGCTGGAGGGCTTCGGCGAGCTCGGTTTCGACGGGCTCGACGACGTGCTCGGCGACATCTCCGACCTGGCCGGAGACCTGACCGGCGCACTCGACTCGGCGCTCGACGCCATCGTCTCCGCCGTACCGCTGGGCGACATCGGCGGCATCACCAACGTCCTCCAGCCGCTGACCGACGCGGCCGAGGCGGCCGGCGAGGCCGGTGGCGGAGCGACGCCGGTCCTCGACCGGCTCAAAGAGATCTTCGGTTAGGAGGGTCATGGCGGCGAGCACGAGGATTCCGGTGCCGGTCTGCGAGGTGACGCTCGGCGCCCAGCGCTGGACCGGCCAGTTGCTCACGGTCGAGATCGCCCTCGCCTCGGCCCCGCTCGTCGGCGTCGCGACGGTACGGCTGCCTCCCGCGGCCGCGGTCTCGGCGGTGCCGTCCGACAGCGCCACCGTCACGATCGACGGCGCGGACGTCATGCGCGGCACCGTCACGGCGGTGCGGCGCGGGCTCCACGCGATCACGGTGACCGTGCTCGACGCGGCCGGTGCGCTGGCTCGTTCCCGCCCGGCCACCACGTACGAGAAGACCGACGCGGGCACGGTGATCCGGGCCCTCGCGGGCGACGCGGGAGTGCCCACCGGCGACGTGGCAGACGGTGTCGGCCTGGCCTGGTACGCCGCGGACCCCTCTCGTACCGCACTGGAGCATGTCGCCCGGCTGGCCGCCTGGTCCGGGGCGACGGCCTACGCGGACGCCGGTGGCAGTCTGGTCGCGACGGTGATCGGTGCGACCGAGCCGCAGACCGCGCTGCGGTACGGCCGCGAGGTCCTGAGCCACACCCAGGTCGCGCGGTCGAGCGAGGTCGAGGCGTTCACCGTGGCGGGCGAGGCCGGCGCGGGGGACGGCGGCGTGCCCGAGGCGCTGCGCCCGACCTCGGACTTCTTCGCGGGCAACCGGCCGGCCGGCCCGGACGGCGTCCACCGGTGGGGCTTCGCTCCGGCGCTGCGCACGACGACGGCCGCGGCCACGGCGGGGGCCGCCGCCCGCCGGCGTTACGTGGCGGGACGAGACACCGCGCGGCTCACCGCCTGGCTCCAGCCGTCACTGCGGCCCGGCAGCGTGATCCAGATCGCGGATCTGCCCGATCCGCCCCTTCCGGATCCTCCGGGAGGGGGGCCGTACTGGCTTGATCGGGTGACCCACCGCATCAGCGCGCGCGGTGCGGTCACGACGGCGCGCCTCGTGCGCGGCGGGCCGGCGCTCGATCCACTCGCAGCGGCCGCCGGTGCGGCGGCCGGGCTGCTCACAGGTATGTGACCCGAGGGAGGTGCGCCGAGCGTGCATGAGATGGTCGACTCGATCCGGCGGATCGCCCGAGCCGAGAACGGGCGCGCCGCCTGGCCGGCGCTCGGCCTCGTGACGTCGGTGCACACCGGCTCCGAGGCGGCCCCCGAACTCTCGTGCACGGTGCGGTTGCGCGAGAGCGGGGTCGTGCTGCCGCACGTGCCGATCGCGGTCGGCACGCTCGGGTTCGCCGCGCCCCCCTCCGAGGGCGATCTGGTGCTGGTGCTCTTCGCCGGCGGCGACCTGCACGCTCCGGCCATCGCGGGCTGCGTCTACGACGAGCGGGTCGCCGCACCGGTGAGCGAGCCGGGCCAGGTCGTCGCGTGGCTTCCGCGCTCGGAGCCCGACGAGACCAAGCGCCTCGAGATCATCATGCGGACGGCGGACGAACGCTCGGTGGCACTGCGCCTGGCAGGGGACGTCGAGGTGCTGGTCACCGTCCAGGAGGAGAAGGTCGAGCTCGTCGTGGGCAGGGCGACGATCACGCTCACCGCCTCGTCCGGCGACGACGCGACGGCCGAGATCAAGGCCGGCGACGCCGTGGTGCGCATCGAGCAGGCCGGCGACGTGACGGTCGAGGCGGCCGGGAAGCTCACGCTCAAGGGCGAGACGGTGGAGATCGCCGGCTCCTCCGAGGTCAAGGTCACGGGTCAGACGATCAAGCTCAACTAGAAATCCGTATTCGGCAATCCGTATTCGGCGACTCGATTGGGGGGTGTCTCGTGGGCCAGCCGGCGGCGAAGGCGGACGACCAGGTGGTCGGGACCGATACCCATATCGTCATGGTGCCCGCGGGTCCCTCGCTCGTGCCCACCCCGCTCCCGCACCCGTTCGCCGGCCGGCTGACCGGCGGTCTCGCCGGCTCGGTGCTGATCGAGGGCAAGGCCGCGGCGGTCGTCGGCTCCACCGCCGACCACACCGCCGGGCACGTGCCGACCCCGCCCGGCACGAGTTTCCAGAAACCGCCGGCGGGTCGCGGCACCGTGCAGATGGGGAGCGCGACCGTGCTCGTCGAGGGCAAGGGACTGGCCCGCAACGGCGACACGGTTCTCACCTGCAACGACCCGGCGGACGCTCCCGTCGGCTCGATCGTGGCGGCCGGCACCGTGCTGGTGGGGGGCTGAGGTGACCACTGTGCCGCTCGGCGCCGACCTGGCCCTGACCCGCTTCACCGGCGCGGCGGGCGGGTCGCCGCTGGACGAGGCCCACTCGTGGGGAGCCCTCGATCTGGCGATCGCGTCCCGCCCGACCGGTCCGCGCACCTCCGGCGAGCCGGGCCTGGCCGTCGTCACCGACCGGGAGAACCTCGCGCAGGCCCTGATCCTGCGCCTGATCACACCACGCGGCAGCCTCGCCCCGCTCGGGCACGTGGCGTACGGCAGCCGGCTCGGCGAGCTGGTCGGGCGCCGCGACGACGCGGCGGCCCGGGCACTGGCGCGGCTGTACGTGCTCGAGGCGCTGGCGGCCGAGCCTCGGGTCGCGGCGTTGGAGAGCCTGGTCGTCGAGACCGACGCCGCCCGGCCGGACGTCATCCGCATCGCGTTCGCCGCCGTTCCCGTGGGCGGCGGCGAGCCCCTCGCGCTGACCCTGGAGCTGGCGCCATGAGCTTCGTCGACCGCACCTACCCCGACGTGGTCCGTGACATCCTCACGACGCTGACCGGCGGTGTCGCGGCCGAGGCGCACCCGGCGGACTACGACGACGGCGGCGCGCTGCCCGACGTCCATCTCCAGCGGCGTCCGGTCGCGCGGGTGTCACAGGTGTCGGGCTTGGTCGCGGGCGACGCCGGCGCCGATCCGGTGCCGGTCGTGTTCGGGCTGGACGACTACGAGGTGCTGCCCGGCGAGGACGCCGACGACGGCTCGGTGCTGCGTTTCCTCGGCACCGGACGGATGCCCGCGCCCGGCACCGACATCGTCGTCAACTACTACCCGCGGACGGCCGACCCGACGCCGATCAGGGACGTGGCCGTGGGCAGCGTGGCGCGGACCCTCGTCGAGGCGGTCGCGCGCGAGATCGCGACCTCGTACGCGCAGCTGAACGCGGCCTACGAGGCGGCATATCTGGAGAGCGCGACCGGCTCTTCGCTCGACCGGGTGGTAGCGCTGCTGGGTTTCCAGCGGTTCCGCGCGGGCCGCCCGGTGGGCACCGTGCGGTTCACCCGGCGCCCCGGCGCCGGCGGCGAGGTCACCATCCCCGCGGGCACACCGGTGGCGGACGCCGCCGACACCATGCGCTACGAGACCGCTGAGACCCGGACGATGCTCGCCGGGGAGAGCACCGCCGAGGTGGCCGTGCGCGGCGCGACCGCCGCCACTCCGGTGGCGGAGGCCGGCGCGCTGACCTCGGTGCAGCGCGCCATCGCCGGGATCGACCGGGTGACCAACGAACGCCCGACGACCACGGCCGGCGCGGACGAGACCGACGTCGAGCTGCGCGCCAGGGTGCGGGTCGCGCTGGTCAGCGCCGCCAAGGGCACGCTGCCCGCGCTGGTCAACGGGCTGCTGGCCCTGCCGTCGGTGCGCGCGGTCAACATCGTGGAACGCCCCGACGACGTGCCCGGCGAACTCGCGGTCGCGGTGAGCCTGCAGACCCCGGCCGCGCAGATCCCCGCCGAGGTGACCGACCGGATCGAGGAGCTGCGCCCGGCCGGCATCAGGGTCCGCGTCGAGCAGGCCGCGGACCTCGCGCTGGCCGCCCGCGTCGGGCTCGTGTTCGTCGGCGGATCGCTGCCCGGCGCGGAGCGGGAGCGGCTGCGCGCGGCGGCGCGCGACACGCTCGTCGCCCTCGTCGGCCGCGCCCAGGTCGGGCAGCGGCTCCGCACCGGTGCGTTGCAGGCCGCCCTGGTCGACGGGGAGCGGATCGTCGACGCGCAGGTTCACCTCACCCTGCTCGACCCGTCCGCCCCTGACCCGGCCGGAGACGTGCAGCCGGCGCCCGGTCAGGCCGTCCGGCTGGCCGCGCAGGACATCACGTTCGACGTGGACGTCTTCGACGCGCCGGCCACCGCCACGACGGCCGCGCTGCCGGTCGAGGTGCACGCACAGGTGCGGCCGGGCGGCCCTGACACCGACCCGCAGACGCTGACCTCGGGCGTCACCGCCCGCCTCACCGCCTACGTGGCGGCGCTGACCCCCGGCACGACGGTCACCGCGCAGGCGCTGCTGGCCGCTCTGCGCAATGACGCGGCGTACGCCCTGGACCCGCTCGGCCTGATCGTCACGTTCCGGGCCGGTGACACGTTCGTCCAGGTCGCGGAGGGCGGAGAGACGTTCACCGCGGCGGCCGGCCAGACCTTCACCGTCACCGGCGTGGACGTGATCTGAATGGGCGCCCTGGACCGGATCCTCGACGTGCTGCCGCCGCCGTACACGGTGGAGCCGGGCAGTGTGCTCCACCAGATGCTCGACGCCCTGGCACTGGAGCTCGACGCGTACGCCGAGGACCTGTACCGCATGCAGCGCACGCACTGGTTCGACCTCGCCTACCGCGTGAGCGACCTCGACCGGCTGGCCGCGCTGGTGGGGGCACGGCGCCTGCCGTGGGAGACCCTGGCGCTGTTCCACGACCGGGTGGCGGCGCTGGTGGCCGCGCGGCTCAGGGGGTCGGTGGGGCCGGCGGCGATCCGCGAGCTCGTCTTCACCCTGGTGAGCCGGATCGAGGAGGATCTCGGCGCGGTGCTCGTGCCAGGCCTGCCCCGTGTTGACGAGAACGGTGCCGGCGAGGAGGGCGCCGTCGATCGCGCCTATGCCGATGATCCCGGGCGTCCGCACTGGGTGCCGCTGCGGCTGGTGGAGAACCCGTCCCGCAGGGTGCGCAGCCGGGCGCTGGAGGAGCGCGGCGGAGCGGTGCCGTACCTCTTCCGCTGGACCGACTCCAACGCCGGCCTCGACCCGGCCCCGGTGACGGTGACCGTCGTCGGCCGCTCAGGCGGGTCGACCGCGATCCCGCTGATCGCCAATCTGACCACCGGGCACGCCGTCGGCTATGCCGGCGTGCTGCCCGTCGGCGCCCGGCTGACCATCGGCCCCGCCTCCGGCGACGGCTCCGGCGACGCCTCCGGCAACGGGGGTGAGGGCGATGGCGACCAGGAGGGCGGCGAGGACGCGAGGGCGGCCCGGGCGGTTCTCGACACCGGGTCCGGGGTGCACGACGTGACCGACCGGGTGTTCAGCCTCAGCGGCTTCCGGCTCGGGGTGCCGTTCCATCTGGACGGCGAGGGGCCGGGCGGCCCCGACCGGCCGGGGCCGCTGCTGCCGCTCCAGAACCGGGGCGCCAACGAGTGGACGTACGCCTCCGGCGCGGTCTACGGCACGCCGGGGCTCGACGCGACCTACCTGCAGATGGCCGACGAGACGCTGCGGGAGGCGGTGCTCGACGAGACCGCGTTCGACCACGCGCTCTTCCCCGGCGGCCCGCGGGCGACGGTGTCGCTCACGTGGACCGAGCACGAACCCGCGGCGTTCACCGTCGTGGTGCCGCACGGGATCGTGGCGCTGCCGGTCTCGCTGCGCGCCTCTGAGGACGAGGTCGTCGCGGCGCTGGCCTCGGACGTCTCCGAGCTGCGGGCGGCCGGCGTGCGGTCGCGGCTGGAGCTGCGGCCGTTCATCGAGCGGCAGCCTCAGCGCAGCCGGGTGCGGCTGCCGTGGATCCGGCCGCCGCGCCAGCGCGCGTCGGCGGGCACGCGGGACGAGCTGAGCACCGGGGCCCGGTTCGGCGAGTCGGCGTTCGGCCGGTCCCGGTTGGAGTGAGGTGAGGGTGATGGAGCCAGTGATGGGTGCGGCGAGCCGCCGAGCGCGGATCAGCGGACGGCTGCGCCTGGTCG
>NZ_JABVEB010000570.1 GCF_014323665.1 Actinomadura sp. HBU206391
TAGGGCGTGTCCTGTAGATCTTGGCCGATTCGTCTGATAGTTCCATCCAATGGGTGAGGAACGGTTGAGGGGCCCCGGCAGGCTGTGGCCGGCTGGTGGGCTGCGGTGTGCGCCAGGGGCGGTCAGGCTTGTCGGAGTCTCGAATGAATGAGGCCGAGCTTCCGCCAGGAACCGCTGATCCTCGGCTGGCGGAGGTGGAGACGGTGGTGCGTGCCTGGGGAAGGCCTTTCGGCTACCGGGTGCGGTGGTCCCATGGAGCGATTCCGCTCTGGGGCGTCGACGATGTCCGCCCTTACCTGCGTGTCGACCTTGTCGATGGCCGAGACGACATTGTCGATGTGATTCCGCTGGATGGTGGCGATCTGGTGGTCGGTATGGTCAACGGGTCGAGCGGAACCTGCAGAGGTTGGGAGTGCGGCCCTGACCAGCTCCTTGATGTGCTGAAGGAGGCAGATGAGTACTCCCGGTCCTGCCAGCGCTTCGCCGATTTCGGCGGCCTGTACTGATCGCGGCAGCGTTCCGCGAGGCACCCGTATTCATCGCCACGACAACGCCTCGATCGGCCAAGATCTGTTTCGCGGTTTCATGGAACGGGGTCTCGTAGCCAGATCCGGATCGAGGCGACGTCGACGGTGCCCTGGTAGATGCGCTCTCGTTTGTCGTACCTGGTCGCGACCGCACGGAACTGGCGGAGCTTGTTGAAGCAGCGCTCGACGGTGTTGCGGTCTTTGTAGGCCGCAGGGTCGAAGACCGGCGGGCGGCCGCCTTTGGAACCGAGCTTGCGGCGGTTGGCCTTCTGATCCTCCTTGACGGGGATGACCGCTTTGATCCCGCGTTTCCGCAGGTAAACGCGGTTCGCGCGGGAGGAATAGGCCTTATCGCCCATCGCACGCGCAGGCCGGGTCCGAGGC
>NZ_JABVEB010000571.1 GCF_014323665.1 Actinomadura sp. HBU206391
GATGGCAGAGCGCGCGGCAGGAGCCCGCGCTCTGTCCGTTCGCGACCGCGACCGGCACGCTGCACTCCGAAGGTCGCCGGCCACTCGGCACATCGGGGCCCGGCCTCTGCTGAGCAGCGATGACGCATGACGGAATCCGAAGTTGGAACCAGGAGGGATCATGCAACCCATCCCTGCGGTCACGGCGCCGTATCGTGAAATCGCTGCCTTCCTCATAGACGCCGCCTCGCAGGCACCATCGGTGCACAACACTCAACCGTGGTGGTTCGGTGTAACCGGATTGAGGCTGAGCCTGCACGCCGACGTCGACCGCCGACTGGACGTGGCCGACCCGGACGGCCGGGAGATGCTCATCAGCTGCGGAGCCGCCCTCTTCACGCTGCGGCTGGCCGCGCGTCGCCTGGGTCATACCGTCGAGGTGCGTTTGCTGCCCGATCCGGACCGGCCAGGACTCATCGCCGATATCGACATCGGATCGCGGCGGGCCGTGACGGATGGTGAGCGGCGGATGTTCGAGCAGATCCGCCGGCGCCGCAGTCACCGAGGCGGGTTCGGGCCGCGCCGACTGCCGACCGCCCTGCTGTCGGCATTGTCCGATGAGGCGCGACACGAAGGCGCAGCCCTGCGCATCGTCGCCGATCCGCGGGTCAAGACCGCCCTGGGCGCCCTCTCGGTGACCGCTGAGCAGATCCAGCGGCAGGACGCCGACCTTGTCGCCGAGCTCGCCCGCTGGGCGCCCGCTCCAGGCACGCGCCGCCATGACGGCGTCCATTCCGATGCCTATTCCCGCGAGCCGGTACGCACTGAACCGCACTTCGCCGAGCGCGACTTCGGCCGCGGTCAGGGCTGGGGACGCGATGACGGCGATGCCCACGATGTGCTTGCCGCTCACGACGCCACCGGTGTT
>NZ_JABVEB010000572.1 GCF_014323665.1 Actinomadura sp. HBU206391
ACAGCTGCCCGACGGGACCTTGCGACAACGAGACCGGGAGTGCATGCAGGGAATCGCCGTACGGCATCCCCGGATGTTCACGCACTGGACGTGGGTGACCGCAGCCTCCCTGGTCTGACGATCAAGATGACATGAGCCGTATGAACCGAGAGGTTCATGTACGGATCTGTGGGAGCCGGGAGGTGAGATTCCTCCCGGCCACCCGACAGGTCCGACTGCGAACATGAATCGCGGCCCCGTAGCAGGGGCCTCGGACTCGATCGTCCGTGTAGCGTCAGCGGCCCGGTGAGCGGGGCATCATCACCTGACATACGGACGTGTTCATGACGTCGTGGTAGCAACGACCAATGGTCAGCACGGTCCGATCACCTCCCCACCGCCGCGCTGGATGTCGTGTATCCAGGTCCACCCTGATCCGGCTGGTCCGCGCGCTGCCCCATCCCCAGATCGGTCAGGTCACCGCCGGTCGCACCCCGGCGGCAGGTACACGTTGTCGCGAATATGCAAGAGGTTGGCGCGAATAGTCATCTTACATACTGCTCGTTACCTGTAACAATGCTGCTGTCAGAATCAATCGACAAGAGGGCATTCGGAGAGGAAGCTCGCGGGATTGATCCGCTCTTTGGCAGCTGCGGAAAAGCGACATCGCGAACGATATGAATGAGACTCATAACGGGGCCGACGCGATGATACCCACCATTACCAGAGCCTCGACGAGGTGCCTGCGAACTTATGGAGCGATTGCATCGATATGTTTCGCAAGCGGGAGGCGGATGGGTGCGGACCCTATCGCCAGAACAGCAGCGGCCGACCGACGTGACCACCAGGGCATCGCCACCGACCGGTTACCTGGCCGTGCTGACGCATCCCATTGGCGGTCGC
>NZ_JABVEB010000573.1 GCF_014323665.1 Actinomadura sp. HBU206391
TGCGGCGTCTGCCGGCATAGGTGATCTTTGTTCGTATTCGGCTGGGCTGAGGTGGCCGAGGGCTGAGTGCCTTCTTCGGGTGTTGTAGAAGGTCAGCCACCGGAACACCTTGAGCCGGGCCTGGTGGATGTTCGGCCAGCCGTGTGCGGGAAGGATCTCACGCTTGAGACTGGCGGAGAACGCCTCGGCCAGGCTGTTGTCGGCGCTTGAGCCGACCGCTCCCATCGACTGGCGTACTCCGGCAGCGGCACATGCTTCAGCGAACGCCTTGGAGGTGTACTGAGCGCCGTGATCGGAGTTGAAAATCACTCCTGCGATGTTCCCGCCACGCGTGGCCACGGCGGCGTTCAGCGCGTCGATGACCAGCTCGGCGCGCATGTGGGTGGCCATGGAGTAGCCGAGCAGCCGTCTGGTCCTGATGTCGATCACGGTAGCCAGGTACATCCATCGGCCGGCGACGGGCAGATATGTCACATCGTCGCACCAGCGTGCGTTGGCGGCCCCGGTGTTGAAGTCGCGCCGCAACAGGTCCGGCACCGGTGAGCCCGACGGATCGGGGATGGTGGTGCGGCACCGGCGACGCAGGTGCCGGCCGATGATCCGGTGCTCGCGCATCACGCGTTCGACACGTTTGCGGTTCACCCGATGCCCTTGGCTGCGCAGTTCGGCATGCACCCGCGGCGATCCGTACGTCGCGCTGGAACCTGCGTGAATCTTGCGGATCTGTTCGGCCAAAGACCGATCTGCGGCCTGGCGGGCGGCCCGGGCCGAGGCAGCCTGCCGCCAGGCGTAGAACCCGGACCGGGAGATCTTCAAGATCTGGCACAGCCGCTTCACGCCGAACGCGTGGTGATGGGACTCGACGAAGGAAAAGCGG
>NZ_JABVEB010000574.1 GCF_014323665.1 Actinomadura sp. HBU206391
CTAGTAGGACTTTGTTAAGTCGTTAAGGGTGGTTGTTGTTGGCAGGTGGGGCATCGGCCTGTCCAGGTCGCGAGGAGGGTTTGGAGCTCGCGGAGGATTGTGTAGAAGGTCAGGCCGCCCCAGCTGCTTTTGGGCTGGCCAGGCGCAGTTGTGTGAGGAAGAGGTGGGCGGCGGTCACCAGGGTGACGTGGCGGTGCCAGCCGGTGAAGGAGCGGCCCTCGAAGTGGGTCAGGCCCAGGCCGGTTTTGAGTTCGCGGTAGTCGTGTTCGATGCGCCAGCGGATCTTCGCCAGGCGGACCAGCTCGCGTAGCGGGGTGCCTTCGGGCAGGTTGGACAGCCAGTAGTCGGTGGGCTCGCTGTGGCCGGGTGGCCATTCGGCCAGCAGCCACCGCACGGGCAGGGTGCCGTCGGGCAGCCGTGGGATGGTGCGGTTGGCGGGCCGCACCTGGATCGACAGGAAGCGTGAGCGCATCTTCGCGGTGGGGTTGCCGGCCGTCTTCTTGGTGCCTTGCCGCCAGGTCACCTGCCGCAGGGATCTGCGTCCAGCGTTCAGTGCCAGAGCCCGCAAGGTCGAGTGCTCGCTTCGGTAGCGGGGCACCGAGGGCCGGCCCGTGCCCTTGTAGGGCACTGTCTCGGGCACCGCGTCCACAGCGTGGACACTGGTGGACGCCTTGACCGCCAGGACGTAGTCCAGTCCGCGTTCTTCCAAGCCGAGACGGAAGGCGTTGTTGTCCCCGTAACCGGCGTCAGCGCTGATCACCGGCGGCGTGAGCCCCCAGCCGGCCAGCTCGTCCAGCATGTCCAGGCC
>NZ_JABVEB010000575.1 GCF_014323665.1 Actinomadura sp. HBU206391
TCCACAGCTTGTAGAGGTTCCCTTTCAGGTTCTCCTCATACTGTTCGATCGTCACACCGTCGGCCCCGGCCGCTCCGCCGTTCTCTTTCACCTTCAACCACGCATCCCACACCATACGTTTGGGGATGTCATACGACTTGCTCTGGGACTTGGGTTCACTCATGCGATTCCTCCCTTCCGGTTGATCACACTCGCTTACCAGGACAGCCCCGCCCCTTGGCTCCACCCCCACTGCGATACGCGGGGACTTCTCAGCTACTACGGGCGAGTCCGCCAGCGTGCCCCGCGACGGTACTCTGCTCCTCGCGGTTTTCGCCGCTTGGAGTTCTCCCTCTCGCCACCGGACAAGCCGACAGCAGTATCGGGGCACACCTTCACATGTTCCATGCGAAAGCCCGAACCGGGATCATGCTGCCTATATGCCGGACACCGCCTGGGCAGTAAACGGGTATCCCCCAGACTCATCCCGGGACCGTAGTGCAAACCCCGGTTCTGATGTCACCTAAACTGTTTTCGACACGTCAACGACAGAGGGCTCCCGCCCATCGCTCATCTTCCCGATCCCCACCTGACGCGATCACGTCACGCCTTTTCCCACGACGTTCTCCACAACGGTCTTCAGCCAATGCAGATGTGGGCGGTTTGAAGCCATCCCCCGCAGGACGACTCCGGAGGGCCAGACAACCTCCATCTCTTCGCACAGCACCGCATCCAACACGCCGGCCTCTCACGGCCCGACCTGTCTTCCGCGTTCATGTTCACAACACCACG
>NZ_JABVEB010000576.1 GCF_014323665.1 Actinomadura sp. HBU206391
CACAGATCCGTACGTGAACCTCTCGGTTCATACGGCTCTTGTCATCTTGATCGTCAGACCAGGGAGGCTGCGGTCACCCACGTCCAGTGCGTGAACATCCGGGGATGCCGTACGGCGATTCCCTGCATGCACTCGAAGGCTTTTCGTCTCCTCCTCAGCCGCTTGTACTTGTCGCGGATCCAGCGCACCAGGTAGGCGTTGATACGCATCAAGAGGGGATACAGCGCCGACCGGTAGAACCGGCCGTAGTAATGCATCCAGCCCGCCAAGATTGGATTGATCATCTTGGCGAGCTCGGCGAAGGTGGACCCGATCCGGCGATGAAGCCGCCAGCGGCGGACCTCCTGGCTGATTTCGGTCAGGGCGTCCTTGCTGATCGCAGGCGAGAAAGACAGGAACATCCTGCCGGTCGTGCCGTTGCGAGCCCCGCGCGGGCGGAACGTGAACCCAAGGGAAGGTGAACGAGGTGTGCGGATGTGTTCCGCGTCGTCGACCGTCCTTGCAGTACACGATCTTGGTCTTGTCGGGGTGCAGCCGCAGCCCGGCCTCCTCCATCCTGTTCGCAAGCGCCGCCAGGACCTGGCGGGCCTGGCGTTCGGTCGCACAGTGCACGACCGCGTCGTCGGCATAGCGCTCGAACTCCACAGCCGGGAACTCGCGGGCCAGCCAAGCGTCGAACGCGTAGTGCATGAACAGGTTCGCCAGCACAAGCGAAACCGAAGACCCTTGCGGA
>NZ_JABVEB010000577.1 GCF_014323665.1 Actinomadura sp. HBU206391
GTCATGCTGTTGATGACGAACGGTGACGCGCCTGCCGATCGACTGGCGGCCGGACAGGCACTGCAACGGATCCTGCTGCGGGCCGCCGAAGAGGACGTATCGGCGGCCTTCCACACCCAGCCGCTGGAAGTCGCCGAGCTGAGGGAGTTCATCCGCACGCGTTTTTGCGGTGGCGCCCACCCCCAGATGATCCTGCGGTTCGGCCAGAGCGGCCGTAATCCCGGCAGCGTGCGGCGGCCGGCTACAGACGTCACGAGAACAGAACATGCCCGCTGCCAGGTGCCCCGGTACCTGCGCCCCGAAAGAGGAGACGCGAATGCACACAGTAAAGGGCGTTATGACGACCGAGGTCGTGACGGTCGGGGCTAAGGCATCATTCAAGGACATCGTTGAGCGTATGCATCGGCAGCATGTCAGTACGTTGCCGGTGGTTGGCCCGGCAGGCCAGGTGCTGGGGGTCGTTTCCAAGAGCGATCTGTTGCTCAAGTCGGCCCATCCGGACGCCGAAGAGGAGTTCCACCTCACTCCGGGGGGCAGGCGCCGGCAGCGCAAGGCCTCGGGGACCATTGCCTCTGAGCTCATGACATCGCCGGCGATCACTGTTCCTGACACGGCGGCGGTCGATGACGCCCTGCGTGTCATGCGCCGGCATGGGGTGAGCAGGCTTCCCGTGGTCGATGCTTCGACGGGTTGT
>NZ_JABVEB010000578.1 GCF_014323665.1 Actinomadura sp. HBU206391
CTAGGGCGTGTCCTGTAGATCTTGATCTTTGGGTTCTGTAGACCATCCGGGTGGATGTTGATGAACGGCTGAAGCGTCATGATCTGACCGATGAGGAGTGGGAGTTGCTGGCCCCGCTTCTACCCGCGCATCCGCGGCAGGGACACCGGTGGAACGATCACCGGACCGTGATCAATGGGGTGATGTTCCGGAGCCGGGCGGGCTGTACCTGGCGGGATCTGCCCGCTCAGTACGGGAACTGGAAGACGGTCTATAACCGGCATCGCCGCTGGTCACTGGATGGGACGTGGGAGAGGATCCTCGATCGGCTGCGGGCCGGGGCCGATGAGGCCGAGGGTGAGGATTGGGCGGTCAGCGCTGATTCGACCGTTGCCCGCGCCCACCAGCACGCGGCCGGCGCTCGCCATGTCCCGGCCGCTGATGTGCCCGCGGGGGGCGCAGGCGAATGACAAGAATCCCGATGCCGGTCCGGGCGGTGAGGCGCTGGGGCGGTCTCGTGGCGGGCTGAGCACGAAGATCCACCTGGTCGCCGACCGCCGGTGCCGGCCGATCGCCCGGATCCTCAGCCCCGGCCAGCACGGTGATTCACCGCGTTTCATCCCGCTGATGGATCAGATCCGCATCGCCCGGCGTGGGCCTGGCCG
>NZ_JABVEB010000579.1 GCF_014323665.1 Actinomadura sp. HBU206391
AGTGCCCGGCCGGTCTCCATGCGGGTCATCTTGGTGATGAACTCGGGGTCGTTGGAGGATTTCCAGGTGGTGGTGGTCTGCCAGGACACCCCGCCGGCCTTCAGGATCCGGCGCAGGTGTTCTCGGCTGATCGCCGACACCACACCACGTTTCACCAGGTGAGCAGCAAGCTTGGCCAGGCTCCAGGTCGAGAACGCGGTGATGCCCCATTCCACGGGGGACGTCCGGGCGATCAGGCAGACATGCTCACGCGTCGTCTGGCTGATCGTCCTCGGCCGGCCCCCGCTCCATTTTGGGTCCAGAGCAGCGAACCCCCGCTCGTTGAACGCGTGCACGACATCCCGCACATAGTCATCCCTGACCTGCATCAAGTGCGTGATGTTGCGAGCCGCCTGACCCTGCGCGGACATCAGCACCACGATCGCCCGCCGCAGCTTCACCGGATTCTTGGCAGTGCGGGTGATCCGCTGCAGCTTGCGCCCCTCCTCCACCGACAACGGGCGCACGAATACCTCAGGTCTACGGGCCACGACCACCTCCAAGACAACGTCCTGGAGCAAGGCTGACGGCCCCACCGTCAAAGATCAATTACCCGGCCAACGTTCGGAGACGAGCCA
>NZ_JABVEB010000058.1 GCF_014323665.1 Actinomadura sp. HBU206391
AGCAGCCACCAGGCCATCACGGCGAACGCGGCGCTCACGGCCGCGGCGGTGAGCAGCGCCTGCAGCACCGCGATCAGCGTGGTGACGGCGATGACGGGCTGGTGGCGGGAGGCGAAGACGGCCCGCTGCAGGCGGTCGTGGAACGCGGGGTCCTCGAAGCGCGGCAGGTCGGCGCGGACGGCGGCCCGCAGTACGAGCGCGATGACGTGGCGGTCCATCCGCACGCTCAGCATCCGCCGCCGCGCCGCCGTGACGGCGTTGAAGATCCCGCCGGCGGTACGGACGGCCACCATGACCCCCAGCCCGGTGAGCACCGGCGCGGCGTCCTGCGACCGCGTACTGAACCCGCCGGAGGTGAAACCGCCCAGCACGGATCGCAGCAGCAGGAGGCTCACGCCCAGCCCGAGGGCGCCGGCGAGCTGGACCGCGACCAGCGTCAGCAGGGAGCCGCGGTCGGCCCGCCAGCCCAGCCGCACCGCGAAGGCCGCGGAACGCCACAGGTCCGGCCGCCGGGCCCGTGCCTCGCTCTTGTCCATGGTCACCATCGCGCCATCCAGGCGCGGTGCTCGTCGGCGACGGCCCGGTGGGTCTCCCGGTAGCGGTACTCGTGTCCCTCGTACGGCAACAGGACGAGCCGGGCCCGGCCGCCCGCGGCGACGATCGCCCGGTAGAGCTCCACGGACTGCTCGGGCGGGGTGGCCGGGTTGCCGTCCTCGGCGCCGTGGACGAGCAGCACCGGCCCGCCGAGCCGATCGGCGAAGTGCAGGGCGCTGAACGCGTGGTAGATCGTCGGGTCGGTCCAGTACGGACGCTTCTCGTAATGGAATCCCATGGGCGTCAGGGTGCGGTTGTAGCAACCGCTGTGGACGACGGCGGAGACCAGGCCGGGGATGTTCGCCAGGGCGTAGAGGGCCAGGGTGGCGCCGAAACTGTGCCCGCCGACGGCGACGGGACCGTCCCAGTGCTTCCGGGCCGCCTCCACGGCACCGATGATCTGGGCGTGCAGCATGCCGAGCGTGGCGTCGGCGGGCCAGTTCAGCGGCAGGTCCAAAGTCGCGACCGGATGGTCCGCCCGGTCCAGATCGATCGGGGCCTCGCACGGGGCGTCGGCCCCGGGCGGGAAGGCACGTATCCACAGCAGGAGCAGGCGACCGGCTTCGGCGGGCGGCAGCGTGAGCGCGGCCGAACCGGCCCCCATGGGAACCGACACTGCGGGGATCGAGACGGCGGGGATCGACACTGCGGGGATCGAGACGGTGGGGATCGACACGCCGGCCCCGCCCCCGGTTCCGGTCCCGGTCGTGGCCGTCGGCTCGGCGGTGGCGTCGGGTGAACTCGGCGGTGGTGCCAGGAGGCGGGCGTACTCGCTCCCGGCCGGCAGGGGACGCGGCGTGCCCGGTGCGTCCAGGTCGACCAGGGCATCGGTCCAGCGCAGCCCCTCGTCCTCGGCGGCCCAGCGGCCATGGGTCACGAGCACGGCGTTGCCCGCGGGTGCCGGGAGCAGGCTCCGTACGAGCATGGGAGGGGTGAGCGGCCTGCCCGCATCGGCGTCCGATCTCAGGTCGGCGACGGCGAGCCTGGCTCCGGCCAGCCGTTCCAGCTCTTCCGGAGGCGGCTCGAACGAGACGACTCCCGGGCCAGCCGCCTCGAAGACCACGGGACGTCCGTCCGGCGGTCCCGTTACGGCGTCCCGATGGGGACCGGGGACCAAGAACGCAAGGCGATCATCCCCGCACCAGGCCACCGGCGGATGCCCGTAGGCGGTGAACGAGACCGCCGCCCGCAGGTGGGCGTGCACGGTGACCGTCCGGGCCCGGCGGTCGGCCGTCCACACGTGCGCGCGGCGACCCCGTACGGCCAGTCCGGCGACCAGCGGGCGCCGGGGGTGCCAGGCCAGCCGGCCCGGCAGGACACCGTCGAGGGGCAGCCGCCACTCGCCCCCGCCATCGGCGATCACGATCGAGGACGGGCGCGCCCGGCCCGGCACCAGCCCGGCCAGGTCCGGATCGATCACCAGGTCGCGCCACCGCACCGCCGCTGGGTTGTGCTCGGCGATGGACGCCAGGGCCGGTGTGCGGACGGTCGCCCATGCGGATCGATCCGGTGCCTCCTCGCGGCGTTCCCACTCAGGCGACACGGATGTCCCCGCTGCTGGGAAGGCTCCGGGCGTTCCGGATGACGATGCCGTCGACGAGCGCCTTCACCGCGCCGATGCCGGCGACGGGGGTACAGACCGGCTCGCCCGATTCGCCGACGGCCAGGGCGCACGGGACGCCCAGGCCGGACAGCGGTCCGGGCAGCTCCTCGCCGGGCCCGACCGGAACCGTGACGACGGCGTCCCGGCGGGCCGGCTCCATGGTCTCCAGGAGCTGTTTGAGCGATCGGCACGATGGGCAATCGTCGGTCGTGTAGATCCGCACCGCGATGACCTGCTGGTCGCAGCCGGCCGCGGTGGCCGCGCTCTCATCCCGGCGTGCCCGCCGGTCGAGAAGAAGCACGGCGGCCAGCGTGACGGCGGCGGCAGCGGCCGCGGTCACCGCTCGGGTGAACGGTTCGGAGCCGGGACCCGCGGCCAGGGTCACCGCCGCGACCAGCGCGGCCACCGCGTCCAGGCCGATGTGGGCGCGGCCCACCGACGCCAGGCGGGCCAGGCCGAAGCAGGCGCACCGCCTGCCGCGCAGCCCGAGAGCCGCTGCGGTCAGCGCGAGGTAGGCGAGCAGCGCGGCGAGCGCCGCCGGCCTGCCGGGGACGGCGACGATCGCCAGGGCCATGGCCGCCTCGGCACCGCCGGTCAGCCGCGGTCCCCATGGCGCGCGCAGGGGCCCGGTACGGACCGGCCAGTCGATCCCGCCTGGCGACGCGAGCAGCTTGGCCGCGCCTGCGACGATCAGCGGACCCGCCAGCGCGGCGGTCACAGCGTCGACGAGCATCGTTCAGGACCTCCGGTCGTCCAGCAGCCAGCCGGACTCGATCAGCTGCTCGGCCATCCGCCGCAGCAGCGGGAGCGGTGGGTGCTCGGCGGCCGGCGACGGCCCGTTCGCCGGCCGGGACCCCGTGGCCTCCGCGGCCGTACCCGGGGCGTCCGCGAGGAGGTGGTCGATGAGCACGGCCTCCGGTTCGCCGCACTCGGTCAGCGCCAGAGTCGTGGCGTTGACGAGGACGGCGCCGCCGTGCGGAAGCCGGGTGAGGGTCGCGCCGGGCGCGATTCTCATGGTCCACCTCGCAGCCAGCGCTCGAGCCATACCAGCCGCAGCAGCGGCAGGGCGTTGTCGGCCAGGTCGCGCCCGTCGGCCAGGACACCGGCCACCGCTCGCGGGTCGATGAGCCCCAGGTCCGCCAGCGCGCACTCGCGGCCCAGCCGGGCGATGATCTTCTTGCGCTCGCGGTGGAGGTGCGCGGCCGCCGCCTTCCTGAGCCAGTGGCCCTGCGCGGTCCGCCGCACCCCGGCGATGCCGTGCCTGCCCAGTGCCCGGTGCAGCGGCAGGTGGTTCTCGAACGTGCCGCCGTGGATCCGTCCCAGCCTGGACGGCTTGAGCGCGGCCAGGGTGGCCAGCACCAGGGGGTCCAGGGCGGGCGGCCGGAAGCCGCCGTCGCCGCGTTCCTCGATGCCCGCCGTGGCCCTGCCGAGCACCGGATCCAGGAAGTCCAGATGCTCCCGCCAGACCGCCATCGCCGCGCGGCGGGCCGGCTCGAGGGCCTCGGTGCCCTTGGAGGTCAGGCCGGGAACGGTGGCGCCGCCGGTCGGTGAGAGCGGTGCCGGAGCTCCCGCGGGCCGCACGTCCGGCGAGTGGACCACGCCCTTGCCGAGCAGCGTCCGGGCCTCGTCGAGCGTCCGCAGGGTCCCGGAGACGTGGAACGGCTCGCAGCCCAGCAGCCGCCATCCCCGTACACCCGCGTTGACCTCGGGCAGCTTCGCCGACGCCAGCTCCTTCATCAGGGCGCCGCCGGTCAGGGGGACGGCCTCGCCCACGCCCACAGCCCGGGCGAGCGCGGCCGCCAGCCTTCTCGAGACCTCCCTGTCGGGCATGGGCGGGACCGGTTCCTCGCCGGTGATGGGATGCTCGTCCAGCAGCTCGGACGGGTCGACCCGGATCCGCCTGAGGGTGAGCCCCGGGACGTCCGGGGCGGGCGTCCGGTGGACGCCGGGACCGAGATCGGCGTGGAGCAGCAGCGGGCGGTGCCCGGCCGACAGCGCGCAGGCTGCGAGGAACGCCGACCCGAGACCTCCGCTGTAGGCGATGGCGTAGTCGGTGTCGCCGAGCGCCTCGCCCACGGCCTCGACCAGCCCGCGCCGGCGTTCGCGTTGCGGGGGACCGGGCTGCCGCCTGGTCACGTTGATCCCCTGCTCGGTCACGCGTACGGCGGTGCCGAGGGGCAGCCGGTGCACGCCAGGGAGGAACGTGGCGTCCGGCGCGGGCGCGTTGCCCTGGAGCAGGCCCAGCAGCGCTCCCGGTGACGGCATAGGACGCCCGGAGGCCGGGAGGAACCCGCCGGGACCGAAGTCCCACTCCAGCCGGCCGTGGTCGACCCGGTAATAGACGGGACGGGCGTTCGGGTATTCGCGGAGGATCTCGAACGACGAAGGCGAACGCTCGATCCGTACGCCGGACGCCTCACGCGAGGCCTCCGGCGTCTCCGGGTCGACGCAGCGCACCCCGCGGCCGGTGACCGTCTGGACCAGCCCTGGCTTGTGCGTCATCACGCCACCGACCGGTGAATCTCGATGTACTCGTCCTTGACCGGCAGGGAGGTGCTCACCACGTCATCGCCGTGCTGCACCCAGGCGAAGTAGCCCGCCGGGGGCCTGGACGGGGCCAGCTCGCGGCCCAGATGGAACGACGCGGGGATCCCCAGACGGCGCAGCCCCGCGGTGAGGAACACCGAGTCGTCCACCGGGTCGAGAAACCCCACGGTCAGCCGCTGGGCGATCCGCAGCAGGGCCACGGCGGCCCGCGTTCTCCGCGCTTTTCGGGCCCGGCCTCCGCTGCGCGATTCGGGCCATGTTTCCAGTCGATAGAAGCCGTCGGCCCCCTTGGCGTTCGCCAGGAATTCGCGTGCCTCGCGCGCAGCCGTCAGCACCTTTATCGCAAGCAGCATTTGATGCCCCAATAAGATTCGAAGGACCCGACGCCCGGCGGCGGCGAACTCGCCTCCGCCACCGGGCGGCGGTGCCTTGGCTAGGCCGGCTCGCAGAGCCACCAGTTGCAGAGCAGACCCCAGCAGCAGTCCGCATCGAAGAAGCACTGCTTGTTCTTCTCAAGGCACTCGGCCACCGTGGTGGGCTCCGCGTGCAGGTGCTGCTGCAGGCCGTCGCCGGCCATGCGCTCGACAATCGAGGTCGTGGCCACAACTCTCTCCTTTCGCCATTTGCGGATAAGGCCTCGCCGGGTCGTATCCGCCGTTTTCTTCGAACATCCAGAACGCTAGGGACCGGCGGCGGTCCGCGGCAAGATCTGCGCGCCGTCCCGCTTTATCCCGTTCTGTCCCGAGCATTCGGACATCCCCGCACCAGGACGACACAGAACTGGCCTCTGGCGAAATGGCCCGGAGAAGAAATCGGGCGCCGGCCGTCAGCGCTCGCCCCGCACACCGCACCCGCCCCGCACACCGCGCTCGCCCCGCACACCGCTCTCGCCCTGCCCACCGCTCTCGCCCCGCACACCGCTCTCGCTCTGCTCCAGCGCGAAGAGCCGGACCAGCTCGGAAACGCGGTAACACCCCGGCGTGCGGCTCTCCACGAGACCGGCGTCCACCAGCCGTTCGAGCGCCCGGTCGGCGGTGTCCTCGGGCACCTCCAGCAGCACGGCGTCCTCCGGGAGCCGTATCTCCCCGGCCGGCAGGTCCGCGAGGCGGCCGAGCACGCGCGCCGCCAGCCGGGCCGGCTCGTCATCGCTCCCGGCCACGTCCTCGAAGCTGACGGCCAGGCTGGCCCGTACGTCCATGTCGTCCACCCGGAACTCGTCGAGGCGGCGCCGCTCGTCGGCCAGCCGCCGGGTCAGGACCCGCACCGGCCACTCGGGGCGGGCGGCCAGCCGTGCCGCGGCAATCCGCAGCCCCAGCGGGAGGTGCCCGCACAGATCCGCCAGCGTCCGTACGGCCTCCGGCTCGGCCCGGACGCGCTCCGCCCCGAGGTTGCGCTCCAGCACCTCCTCAGCCTCGGCATGCGACAGCGGGTCGAGCCGGACGTGGCGGGAGCCGTCCAGCGAGGTCAGCGACATCCTGGAGGTGAGGATCACCGCGCTCGGCCCGCAGCACGGCACCAGCGGGCGGACCTGTGCGGCGGAGGCGACATCGTCCAGCAGGACGAGCAGGCGACGGCCGGACAGCGCCGTCCGCAGCCGCCCCGTGGCCTCCCCGGCGTCCGCGGGCGCCTGCGGCCAGGCGATCCCCAGGCTCCGCAGCAGAACGCCCGCGATCTCCGCGGGGGCCGGCGGCTCGGCGCCCGGGGTCGTACCACGCAGGTTGACGTAGAGCTGCCCGTCGGGGAACAGATGGGCGGCCCGGTGGGCGGCACGGACGCCCACCGCGGACTTGCCGGCCCCCGCCGGCCCGCTGATCACGGTGACCGGCGTGCCGGCCAGCATCCCGGCCACCTGGTCGAGTTCGCGGTCGCGGCCCACCAGGACGGGCGGAGCGAGCGGCAACTGATGGGGCGCGGAGCCGTCCCGTACGGGAGCCTGCTCCGCCGCCTGCACCCACGTCCGCTCCCCCGCCGGTTCGGCCGCCGCGAGGCGGACGGCCAGCCGCCTGCGGGCGCGTGCCCACGGAGCCGGGTCGAGGCCGCAGGCACGCACCAGGGCCTCCACGAACTCCTGGCGCGGCAGCGCGTCCCGCCGGAGGGTCGAGGCGAGGGTGCTGCGCGGCAGATGGTCCCCGAGCCTCCTGCTACGCGTCTCCAGGTCGCGAAAGGTGAGTCCGGTCCATTCCCTGAGCTGGCGGAGCCGGACCATGAACTCCTCCGGCGTCCCGGCCTGCTCCGGCGACGGCCGGTCCCCCGGCGGTGCGGCCGGGAGACCGGCGCCGGGATCCCCGTCGCGCGTATTCACTTCGTCCCCGAGAACAGCTCTATTGATCATGAAGGGTCGGCCCCCGTCCTTTCGCCGGCCTCACCTGAGTCCCCTCAGGCCATCGAAAGCGGGTTCCGCATGTACGAACCAGCGGTCGGACGGAAGTGCACGGAATCGGACGGTCTGAATACGGGCCTCCTGAGGGCCGACACGGCGAGCACAAGAGGTCACGCCTCCGGCAGGGGCCTCCGGCTCTGGGAAGCTCGACCCTCGCGATGACGGTCGTTGGCGCTCGGGGTGGAAGCCTGATCATGTATCGGCCATATGCTGCGATCGAACCGACCAGACCGGCACACCGGCTCATTCCGACCGTCCCTTCCCAGCACCCGAGATCAGGAGGAACAGCATGGTCAGCGAGAACGCCGCCAGGCTCGCGGTGCTCATCGATGCGGACAACGCGCAGCCTTCGATCACCGAGGGGCTGTTGGCCGAGGTCGCAAAGTACGGCACCGCCCACGTCAAGCGCGCTTACGGCGACTGGACCGGAACGAGCCTCAGAGGCTGGAAGGACTACCTGCTGGCACAGTCCATCCAGCCGATCCAGCAGTTCGCCTACACCAGCGGGAAGAACGCCACCGACGCGGCGATGGTGATCGACGCGATGGACCTGCTGTACTCAGCGCGCTTCGACGGCTTCTGCATCGTCTCCAGCGACAGCGACTTCACCCGCCTGGCCGCGCGAATCCGTGAATCCGGTCTCACCGTGTACGGGTTCGGCGAACGAAAGACTCCCAAGCCCTTCGTCGCGGCGTGCGACAAGTTCATTTACATCGAGAACCTCACCTTCGCGCACAGCGCCGCCACACCCACTGACGCGGTGCCCAAGCCGACCCCGCGCACCCCGGCCGCGAAACTCAAGGGCGACACCGCACTGATGAACCAGCTTCGTAACGCGGTGGAGGCGGCCTCCGACGATGACGGTTGGGCCGCCCTCGCAAGCGTCGGCCACATCATCACCAAACAGCACCCGGACTTCGATTCCCGCAACTACGGCTACGCCAAGCTCAGCGATCTGATGGCCGCGACGACGCAGTTCGAGGTCGACCGCCGCAGCCCTGGCGAGGGAAAAGCGGGGATCATCTACGCTCGCGACAAGCGCCAGGACAGAAAGCACAAGGCCGCCGCCCCGGCGAATCCATGACCCAAAGCCCCACCGACCGGCGATCAGCCGGCGCGATGACCGAGGACGTCTTCGAGGGTCACCCTCGTACCCGCCGACTTAAGATCAGCGGATGTCCTGGCCGCCATCACGAGCACGTCGAGTGCTGCGATGGTCGCGTCGGCTGGTAGCGGTCGTCGTCAGCGTCTGCGCGTTGGTGGGTGCCGTCCGGCTGATCGCGCCCGCCACCTCGGGTACGACCGGTGAGCCTCCCGGAGTCCGGCGGCAGTTGACGTTCCTGCGCGCGGCGCTGGACGGTCTGAGCTGGGTCGAGCTCGGGATGCGCGAGGCTTGATCCGCGTACCGGCCTGCTCCCGCCGCGCGGTTGACCCGCGACGACCTCGTCTCGGCCTCATCGTCTCGATCTACGGATCGGCCGAGCGCGGGTGAGTCAGGCGGCGTAGTTACGGACCACGCGAAGCGCGTCGGCGGCGTGCGGGCCCTCGGCGGTGAGGCTGGTCTGCTCGGGCGTGAGGCGGCGGGCGCCGACCCGGCAGAACTCCGAGGCCGGGCCGGTGATCCGTGCCGGGGCGGCCGGGTCGCCGAAGGTCCAGCGGGTTCCGTCCGGCGCGGTGAGATCGCAGAAGACCGGAGCGTCCGCGAGTCCGGCGACGGCGAAGGCATAGGGGAGCGTGCGGTGGGCGAGCCAGGCCACATGGCGGAGCCGGTCGGTGTCGGCGTAGGAAATGCCCAGCGGGACGGTGATGTCCTGGGCGTGTGCCCAATGCTCGGCGAGCCTGGTCGTGGCCAGTGTGCGCGGAGAGATCGGAGCCCTCACCCAGGAAAGGCGCGTACCCGCGGGATAGGCGCGCAGCGCGTCGGCAGTGGCGAAGGCGGCCGTGCGCCAGCGCACCAGCAGGTCGGCCGCCGGCATCCCGCGCTCGGCGGCCACCATCTCGTCGGCCAGTCCGTCCACGGTCGCCTCGGCAGCGGACTCGTCAGCGGAGAGAAGGACCTTCCCCTCCCCGATGGACGGATCGGCGATCACTTCTTCGGTCTGGGTGAGGTGCAGGACGACATCGGAGACGGTCCAGCCCTCGGCTCCGGAGGGTCGGGACCACTGATCCTGGGTCAGGGCCGCCAACACCGCATCAAGCTGGCGATATTCCGCCGCCAGATCATCGAAGATATCCGTCATCGCACCACCATACCGAATCACGTTCGGTATGGGGGTGGACATCGACCCGGTGTACCGCGGTGCGGCACCGTTGCCGCCGGTCATGCGATCGCCGGTGGCACCCGCGGACTTCGCCCCGCCAACCGAGGCGCCGGCGGGCGATCAGCCATGGTCACCGCCACGAAGCGACATTGCCCTCGTCCCTTAAAGGGGGTCGGCAATTCGGCTGCCAACCGTATGTACAGCCGAGCGTTCGGCATATTTGCGTCTTAAGTATCACCCATCCGATCTTGCTTCAAAGAGACGGCCTTCGGTCATGCGTGGCTGGACCCAAGAGTCCAGCAGGCATTAGGTCTGCAATAGGCCCACGGACCTTAGTTTCGGCACCTCTTTTCGATACCTTCCACGAATGGATCAGGTAGGGAACACGGATCGAATAGCGAAAACGCGGAGGAGGGATCGCGATCGCGGTGAGGGATCGGTCTCAAATATCGCTGTAGTGCTCCTCATCGGTGGCGTTGTCGCTGCCCTGACGCCGGTAATAGGCGGGAACGTGACGGCTGGAATAGAGGCCTCGATATGTCGCGTCGCCAGGACCGACTGTGCGCCTTCGGCCGCACCCCCACAGGCCGCACGACCAGGGGCCGCACCGCTACACGCCGCACCGCTACACGCCGCACCACTACACGCCGCACCACTACACGCCGCACCACGACGCACCCCTCCACCACAACCGCGTTACCACAGGGCTCACCCACCACCGACGCAGGTGATCCTCCTGTCCCATCCCCCTCCACCCCCACCCGCAGATCACAAAACGCCTGGAATCCAGATGACCCCACACCTTCACTCTGCGAGGCAGGAGAGGCATCTGACATTGAGACCTGCAACAAGGAATTCGCCGCGATACTGACGCTTCTCATGCAGACTTCTACGGGATCAAGCGCTCTCTGGAGCCTCGAGCACGAGGGCTGGAAGGTACAGTACGATCCGCGGGGTGGCAGGGTGGAACTGAACGCCAGCACGAAGCGAGTAAAGATCGGCCCGGACCTATCTCCAGAGCAAAGCGCTTTCGAAATCATCGTGGAACAGCACAGGGAACAGTCCAAGCGAACACATCTTACCGATAAGGAATACACGAGACTCAGCCGCGAAGCGAATCTGCCATCAGAATATACTATGACGACTACTACGAGGATAGCGACCAAAAGGCGCATCTTCGATATTCTGATGGGCTTAATGCTCTAGAGGAAAAGGTTTGAAATGACTCGAACACCCTCAAGAAATATGACATGGAATGGGAGCGCATGAAGGAGGAGCGTAGGAAGAACTGCCATTTCTTCAGATGGCTGTGGGAAGGCTGCTGAAGACCAGCACCGGATCGAGGCCCTGGTCGGCAGGGGTTCTGGCGGCTCCCGGTACCGTTCCGTCCATGGTTCAAAGCAACGGAGTCCAGGTCACCGGGGAGGCCGAGGCGGCGATCGAGGCGTTCCTGGCCGACCGGCCGGACGGTTCTCGCCGAGTGACCCTGCGCCCGGTCGCCGGCGGCGACCAGAGCGAGTTCCTCGACCTGGTCGCCCGCAGTACCGATCTGCACCGGCCGTGGATGTCCCTGCCCGCCACACCGCAGGCATTCCAGGCTCACCTCGCGCGCTATGGCGGGCCGGCCGAAGAGTCCTTGTTGATCTGCCTGCGCGACACCGGCGCCATCGCCGGTCTGGTCAACATCAGCAGCATCATCCGCGGACGCTTCCAGAATGGCTCGCTCGCCTACGCCGCCTTCGCGCCCACCGCCGGCCAGGGCTACATGTCCGAAGGCCTCGGCCTGATCATTCACTATGCCTTCGAGCGGCTTCGTCTGCACCGGCTGGAAGCTCAGATCCAGCCCGGCAACAGTGCCTCCCTGAAGCTGGTCGAACGGCTCGGCTTCCGCCAAGAGGGCTACTCGCCGGACCTGCTGTTCATCGACGGCGCCTGGCGGGACCACGAACGCTGGGCCATCACCAGCAGCATGATCGACATCCCGCCTACAGATCCTCACCCGACCCTGCCGGAGCGCTGAGATACGGGCCAGGTGAGATGCGGGCCAGGCCCAGGCGAGATACGGGGCTAGGCATTGGACGGCGTGATCCGACGGTCGAGGGCCAAGCGCTGGGCGGCGGTGAGCCGGTCGAGGCTGGCATCAACGGTGTAGGCGCCGGGCTCGGTGCGCAGGAGGGCGACCGGACCGGTGATGTCCGGGTGCTGTTCGGCGTCGTGTAGAGCGCCGGCGACGCGGTCCGGGGGCCAGTCCAACGCGGTGGCCAGCCGCTCCACGGTGACCGGCGTGCCGGCGTGGACGAGCGCGGCGAGCACGGTCAGTGCGTCGTCGACGGCCTCGGCGGGTGGGGCCACCGGGCATGTCATCGGCGAGGCGCGCGAAAAGCCGCCCCATGTGATGCAGCCGGGCTCCGGCGGGTGTCGTGACGTCGAAGAGCTCGACTCCCTCCTGTGCGACATCCGCCCACATCACGTGCCTGCGAGCATCCGTCGTCCACGCCCGGATCCAGACGTCGTCGTCGACATCGGCGCGGTCCTGGGGTCGGTGTTCACCAGCGCGCGCAGCCAAGGACTGATCCAGCTACCGGTCCTGGGCATGATCGCGATCTCCGGAATCTTCTACCCGATCACCTCGATGCCGGAGTGGCTGCAATGGGTCGCGCAGGCGTCCCCGATCTACTGGCTCGGCCTGGGCATGCGGTCGGCCCTGCTGCCGGACGCCGCGGTCGGCATCGAGATGGGCCGGTCCTGGCGTCACCTGGAGACCGCCGGACTGCTGGGGACCTGGGCCGTGCTCGGCATGGTCTTGGCGCCGATCGTCCTGCGCCGGATGGCGCGGCGGGAGTCGGGGTCGCGCGTGGCCGAGCGCCGTGAGAAGGCCCTGCAGCGGATCGGGTGAGTACCGGGGCTTCGACGTCTGTCAGGTCATCGGACCAGCGGTTTCGACAGATGTTCGAAGACATGGGCCGCAACGATCATTACCGTTCGACTGCCCAGCAATCGCGGCTCCTACCGCCTGTTACGGCCAACGGGAAGGAGGACGCGGTAGTTCCCGCGAGTCACCCCCTTTACTCAGAGCACGTCGGCACCCAGGTACATGGGTCCGATCTCGGGGTCTTAGCTCGATCCGCAAGGGAGACGTCAGCCCGGCTCGCCGATGTCCGCAGAGCCGGTGTTCGCTCGTCTGCCCTTGAGCGTTCAGGAGTACGCATTGAGAATGAAATCGCTTGCGGCTGGTCTGGCCGCAATCGCGGCGGCGGTAACACTGCAGCTGCCGAGCATGGCGTCGGCGTCCGCCGACTCGCACAGGCCGCCCTCCCCCAAGCCGCCACAGGGCGGCCCTGTCCTGGACGACGTCCACAACGTCCCCACGACCGCGGTCGCCGGTGACGTCACCTTCGTCGACAACGTCAAGGGTGTCAGCGGCTACGCGGCGCTGAACTTCATCAACTACAAGAAGTACGGCTACGACTTCATGTTCGCCAACGGCACCGGTGGCCTGGCGATCTGGTCGCTCAAGGACCGTAAGCACCCGGCTCTCGTCGGGAAGGTCACGGCCGCCGAACTTCGCCGGCCCGGCGACACGCAGGACCGGTTCTGGGAGGGCGAGAACCTGACCGTCGACCCGAAGCGCAAGCTGGTCTTCATGACCCGTGACCCTCGCGGCTTCGGCGGGACTCTCACCACCGGTCAGTCCGGTTTCTACATCATCGACGTGAACGACCCCTGGAAGCCGAAGATCGTCAACTTCCAGTCCGTTCCCGCAGGCCACACGGCCACCTGCATCAACGACTGCAAGTACCTGTGGTCGGTCGGACCGTACAACACGGGCACCCCGGGCAACGAGATCCCAGCCAACTGGCACGGCGTACCGGTGTGGGTCACCGACATCCGTGACATCAAGCACCCGTACACGTTCAAGCAGGCCGTCGACCTCAACCGGTTCGACCAGCTCACCGACTACGTGCACAGCGTGGACGTGGACAAGAACGGTGTCGCGTGGACCTCCGGCGCCGGCGGCGTCCGGGGCTACTGGACCCAGGGCCGCCACTATGACCCGGTCGCGAAGCGCAAGCGCGTCGCGACGGCGTACGACCCCGTGCCGTACGCCGGTGGCACCGTCGTGGACCCCGAGCCGGTGTCCTACTTCGATCACAACGCCTACCACAACACCGAGAAGCTCGGCGGGTACGACAAGGGCGAGCTGCTCTACATCACCGAAGAGGACATCCGTACCTGCTCGGACGCCGGCGAGCTCATGATCGCCTCGACCAAGGGCAGTTACAACGGCGAGAGCTGGAAGTCCACGCCGGAGAAGCCGTTCCGGCTCGACCTCGTCAGCAGCTGGACGCCCTGGGGCCAAGAGGGCTCGAGCACGACCGGTAGCTGCTCCGCGCACTGGTTCACGGTGAACGGCAACATCATCGCGCAGGCGTGGTACGGCCAGGGCACGCGTTTCATCGACGTGTCCAACCCGAAGAAGCCGAAGCAGGTCGGCTACTTCCGCGTCCCCGCCGGCGAGGGCGTGACCGCCGGGTCGGCCTCGGCCACCTACTGGCACAACGGCTACGTCTACGTCGCCGACTACAACCGTGGCGTCGACGTACTGCGGTACGACGGCAAGCTGGCCGGCAAGCCCGACAAGAAGATCTGCTGGAACTCCTGCGACAAGTGAGATCACCAATGATCACTCGTCGACGTGAAACGCCGGCGGTGAACTCCGGGCAGGCGGTGCGTGCGACGGCGATGGGTGTGGCTCTGCTCACCCTCGCCGCCGTCACGGCCGCCTGCTCGGCGGTACGCCAGGCCGGGGCCACGCAGGGAGCCAAGGTCGCGGAGCACCTCGCCGGGCTCTCCGGCTTCTCGACCTTCATGGGTCAGCTACGCTTCGCCGACGATCACTCCATGGCCTACGACGACCACGTCATCGCCATCGCGCGCAATGGCGTGTTCTCCCTGGTCAGCAAGCTGCGCACAGATTGATGCACGTATTGACCGACAAGTTTCACCCGGCAAGGCGCAGCGACCACCGCGGACCGGCCCTTCGGATCCTGCTCATCGCGGCGTTCGTCGTGAGCGGTCTCGCCGTCGAGCTGACCTTCGGCGCGATGTTCCGCCCCGCCTACGCCCATGCCGAGCTCCTCGAGTCCTCTCCCGTCGACAACGCGGTCGCCGACTCGCCCCCGCGGCAGGCGTGGCTTCGGTTCAACGAAGCGGTGACGCTGACTCCACAGTCGATCCAGTTGCTCGACTCCAGCGGCGACAGGGTAGAGATCGGTGCTCCCGAGCACGCGGCCGGCAAGGCGAACACCGCCGCGGCGGCGCTGCCCGCCGGCCTGCGCAGGGGCACCTACACCGTCGCGTGGCGGGTCCTGTCCGCGGATTCGCACGTCATCTCCGGAGCCTTCCGGTTCAGCGTCGGCGAGCCGAGCGTCTCGGTCGCCTCCACCGAACGGGGAACCGGCGCGGTGACGCCCACCGTGCACGCCGTCGGACGGGGCTTGGCCTTCCTGGGCCTGGCGCTCGCGCTCGGCGGCGCCGTCCTGCTCGGCGTGGTCTGGCCCGCCGGCGTACGGGAACGCCGCGGTCGGCTCATCGTCTGGGCGGGCTTCGCCGCGCTCGGCCTCGGGACCGTCGTGGTGTTCCTCGCCCAGGGCCCGTACACAACCGGCGAGGCGCTGACCACGGTGTTCGACCCCGGTGTGCTGCGCCTGACCTTCGGCACGCGGATCGGCCAGGCGCTGCTGGCGCGTCTCGAGATCGCGTTCGCGCTGGCCGTCGTCTTCGCGATCGTCGTCCGGCGGCGAGGCCGCGGTGACACCGGCGCCGGCGCCGCCGCCCGTGGAACACCGGTGCCGGCGGCCGTTCTCGTCGTGGGGGCGATGTGCTGTGTCGCGCTGGTGTCGACCTGGCCGCTGACCGACCACGCGCACATCGGCCCGCAGGCATGGCTGGCAGTGCCGGTCACCGGCCTGCACCTGCTCGCGATATCACTGTGGCTTGGCGGCCTGGTCACACTCACGGCATGTGTCGTCGGCCCGGCCGCCGGCCGCTCCGAGCGCGTGCCCCTTCTCGAACCGGCGCTCCCCCGGTTCTCGGGCCTCGCGCAGGTCTGCTTCACGGTCATCGCGGCGACCGGCCTGTACCTGTCATGGCGGCAGGTCGGAACGCTCGGCGCCCTTGTCGGCACCGAGTACGGGCGGCTCCTTCTGGTGAAGTTCGGCGTCGTCCTCGTCATCGTGGCGCTCGCCGCGCAGGGCCGGCGGTTCGTCCGGCGCCACGGGCGCCGGTCAGGCGAGACCGTGCCCGCCGCGGCGCTGCGCCGCCTGCGCCGCTCGGTGGCGGCCGAGGTGATACTCGGGGTCGGGGCTCTGTCCTTGACCACGGTGCTGGTCAACACCGCTCCCGCTCGCACCGCCTACGCGCCGCCGGTACGGGCGAAGGTCGCCATTCCGGCCACGGCGAGAACGAATACCGGCCTGGACGGCGGTCGCGTCGAAGTCGAGCTGACACCTGCGAAGCAGGGACCGAATGTCGCCGACATCTACCTCGTGGCCAAGGACGACTCGCTGGTCAACGTTCCCGAGATCTCCGGCCGGCTGGAATCCGGAGACAAGAACATCGGCTCCCTGCCGGTGAAGTTGTCCGCGGCGGAACCCGGCCACTATGTCGCGAGCGCGATCTCCATCCCCTATCCGGGTCCGTGGACTCTGCGGCTGGACATTCGAACCTCTGAGTTCAATGAGGTACCCGTGCACTTCTCATTCACAGCGCGCTGAAAGGATACGGACAGATGGGGCTCGCGCGTCTTCATGGCAAGAGGAAACGGCGTGTCGGACTCATGGCGGCGGCCACCGCTGCGGCCTTGGCGTCCGCCGTCCTGGCCGGCTGCGGCGACGATTCCGGCAAGAAACTCACCCACCCGCCGTACACCGTGAACTCCGTCCAGCTCGGGTTCGCCACCGCCAAGGACATCGGCAAGGGGGCGGTGCAGTTCAAGGACTCCGACCATGGTTCACATGTGATCTACACCCCGCCGAGCAGCGTGCCGACCTGCCCCTACGTCCAGCGCGCCGACGACACCACGGTGCAGGTACAACCGGCCGTCGAGTTGGTGGGCGGCAATCCCACCGGCCGCTTCATCGTCGGGCCGACGAACCCGCAGCGGTCCACGCTGCCCGTCGTCACGCAGGGCGCGGTGGTCTTCACGACGGACGCACTGGCCGACCAGGGGATGAAGACCGTACTGGCCGAGGCGGCCAAGTGCCCCGGTTCCTTCACCGTCATCGGCGGGCCGCCGGTCGTCGTCGGCGACTACAAGGTCAACCGCCGCTCGTTCGAATCCGCAGGATGGACGGGCTTCGCGCAGCAGTTGGCGCACACCTCACCGCCGGACCTCAACACGGGAACCTACGACGATCTCGTCACCATCGTCGCGCACAAGTCGAACGCCGTCATCTACCTCGGTTACGCCCAGATTCACAAGATGGGCAAACGCGCCGATTCCAAGGAAAAAATCGAAAAGCTGATGAAGGTCACCCTTGACCGGCTCGGCTGATCAAGACCATTTGACGACCAGTGGAGAAACACATGTGGCGGCATTCCATTCGAGGCGCGGTAATCGCAGCCGGGGCGACGCTTCTCATCGGGCTCGGGGCGGCGGTCGCCTCGGCACACGTGACGGTCGCGCCTGACACGGCGACACAGGGCGCCTATGCCGCGCTGATCTTTCGGGTCCCGAACGAACGCGACGACGCGAATACCGTCAAGGTCGACGTGCAGTTGCCGCCCGAACTACCGGTGGCGTCCGTTCGCGTCAAGCCGCACCCCGGCTGGTCGTACGAGCTCAAGAAGACCAAGCCCGCCACGCCGATCGAGGCACACGGCGCCAAGGTGACCGAGGCGGTCAGCGAGATCATCTGGACCGCGACGGACCCGAAGGCGGGCATCCGGCCGGACGAGTACGACGAGTTCGCCGTGAGCGCCGGACCACTGCCGAAGGCCGATGCCATGGTCTTCAAGACGCTGCAGCACTACAGCGACGGCGAGGTGGTGCGCTGGATCCAGGAGCCGCAGAGTGGCGGCGCCGAGCCGGAGCGACCCGCTCCGGTGCTCAAGCTCCTGCCGCCGTCGCAGGCCGGCGCCGGGCGGCCCGTGAGCCTGCCGATCGGGAACTCCGGCGACGACGCACGCTCAGATGCCGGCTCTCCGGCCGCTCACTGGGCCATGGGGCTGTCCGGGGCCGCGCTGGTCATCGCGCTCGGGTGCGCCGCGATGGTGATCCGCAGATCTCGCCAGTGATCACGAACGCCGGCGCGGCCGCCGGTCGGCCGGGGCCCTGCTTCTGATCGCCGGCTCCTCAGTCACTGGCTCCTCAATCGTCGTCGCCCGGCCAGGTGCCGGTGGCCCTGTGCACGCCTACGGCACCGGCCCGCGCCACGGCGGCTTTCACCACTCCGTACACCGCGCCCTGCATGCCCGCCGCGATCAGCACCTCGCCCCATGACCGGTGCTTGTCAGTGGCGTCGGGGGCGTCGTCCTCCCCTGCCGCCAATCTCCAGACCTGCTTGAACGCCATCCCGGCCAGCAGGCCGCCGAGCATCCCAGTGCCCAGCGTGATCGCTCTGTATGCGAGCTTGTCCATCAGTCCTCCAGGTTCGGCCTTGCTCTCGCACAGGCTGAGCCCCCAGTGCCCTGCCGAAAGGCCCCTAAACCCGGACCGCATCTCACTAAAGGCCGCGGGCGTCGCGACAGCGGACAGGAGCCCGTTGAGTTGCGGCGTGTCGTTGGAGCGCTGTGCTCAGCACCAACGACACGCCGCAAGTCAACGATGCGAGATCCGGTGCCGGCTAGAAGCCGGCAGTGATGCGGGTGAAGTCCCAGTTGTTCTGCGACGTGCCGCTGCAGCTCTCGGACACTCCCCCGCCGGGGCAGGGACGGTCACGATTCACCGACCAGAAGGCCAGGCGGGTGAGGCCCCGTGACCTCGCCCAGTCGCGGATCTGGGTCCAGGTCGCCGTCGTGGTGAGTTCGCTCTGGTCGGACAGGCCGTTCATGCCGGAGATGCCCATGTGCGCGTAAGCCTGGGCGTCGCTCCAGCCCCAGGCGTTCTTGAGCGCGTTCTTCAGCCCTTCGGACGCGTTGACGGTGTTCTGGTACATGTTCGCGCCACCGCCGAAGTTGAACGGCATGATCGTGTAGTTGTCGATGGGCACGTTCAGGGCCCTCGACTGGTTGATGAGCCGGATGCCGTCGCCGCTGGGGCCGCCGGTGCCGGTGCCGAAGGTGACGGCGATCTTGACGTTCGGGTTGTTCTGCTTGACGATCTTGAGTCCGCCGAGGATGCGATCCTGCACCGTGTAGTTCCCGAACTCGTCGGAGTTCTCGATGTCGAAATCGACCACCGCCGGGCCCACCGCGTTGATGACCTGCTGAACGGCGCCGGCGAACGCGGAGGCCGACGAGCAGTTCGGGCCGAGCTTGTTGCCCGACCAGCCGCCGAACGAGACCTGGACGCTGCCGCCCGCGGACTTGATGGACGAGATCGTCTGGGCGTCGACGCCGCCGGCCAGCGGCCGCTGGCCGTCCCACATCGGGTTGCAGCCGCCGCCGGACAGGATGAACGCCATGGTGAACGACCTGACGCCGGTGGAACTCATCACCGAGGTGGCGCTGGGCGGGCTGCCCCAGCCCATGTAGAGGTACGGGGCACCGGCCATCTTGCCCGGTGCGGGCGGCGGGGTTCCGCCGCCGCTGGGCAGCGTCCATTTCTGGTTGGCGGCGCCGGTGCAGTCCCAGATCTGCAGGGCGGTGCCGTCGGCCGAGCTGGGACCGGTGGCGTCGAGGCACTTGCCGAGTGCGCGCAGGCTGCCGTCGGAGGCGGCGGTCCACGACTGGGCCGTCGTGCCGTTGCAGTCGTAGATCTGCACCTTGGTGCCGTTGGCGCTGGAGGCGGCCGCGACGTCGAGGCACTTGCCGAGCCCGCGGATGGTGCCGTCGGTGCCCACCGTCCACTGCTGTGCGGTGGTGCCGTTACAGGAGTAGAGCTGGACCTTGGTGCCGTTGGCGCTGGAGGCCGCGGCGATGTCGACGCACTTGCCGCCATAGCCGGCGATCTGGCCGGTGGCGGCCCAGGCGGGGGCGAGCCCGGTGGCGATGAGGGGCAGGGACGTCACGAGCGCGCCCAAGAGCAGACGGAGGCGGAGACGGGAGATGCGTTCCTGATTCATGGCGGGGGTCCTCACAGGAGGTCAGGAATTCAGCTGTAGAGGCGGAATGCGCAGTTCATACCTCCTTTCGCCCGCCCTTCGGTCAGGGATCAACGGCCGCGATGAACGGCGCGCGCCGAACTGACAGGAAGGTTTCTTAAATATTGCTGACCAATCTAACGCGGAGAATCAACTGCGCGTCAAGAGCGCGCGGGCACCCTCTTCGCCGTCCGCCGTCGTGTTGCGCCCGAAGCGCCGGGACTCTTAGTGTGAACTGAACGTTCAGTTCACTTAGGAGGAATTCATGTCCACCGGAATACGGCCCGCGGACGCGTCGGGGACTTTCACCATCGGCGGCGACCTGACGGTCAACCGCCTCGGCTACGGCACGATGCAACTCACCGGGCCCGGCGTCTGGGGCGATCCACGCGACCCGGACGAGGCCGTGCGGGTCTTGCGCCGTACGGTCGAACTCGGCGTCACGTTCATCGACACGGCCGACGCCTATGGCCCTTTCACGGCCGATCTGCTGCTCAGGAAGGCCCTGCACCCCTACCCCGATGACCTCGTCATCGCCACCAAGGCGGGTTTCGCCCGCACCGGGCCGGGTGGATGGGTGCCGATCGGCCGCCCTGAATACCTTCGTCAGCAGGTGGAGCTGAGCCTGCGCCATCTGGGCCTGGAGCGCATTGACCTGCTCCAGCTGCACCGGATCGACCCGAAGGTCCCGGTCGAAGACCAGGTGGGCGAGCTGGCCGCCCTGCGGCAGGAGGGCAAGATCCGGCACATCGGTCTGAGCGAGGTCACCGTCGACGAGGTCGAGGAGGCCCGCCGCACCGCGCCGATCGTCTCCGTGCAGAACCTGTTCAACCTGGCCAAGCGCGACGCCGAGCCGCTGCTCGACCACGCGGAGGCGAACGGGCTCGCCTTCATCCCGTGGTTCCCGCTAGCGACCGGTGAGCTCACCAAGCCGGGCGGCCCGTTGGCCGGAATCGCCGAGGAGCACGGCGCCACCCCGTCACAGCTCGCGCTGGCCTGGCTGCTCAAGCGCTCCCCGGCGATGTTGCCCATCCCCGGCACGTCGACCGTGTCGCATCTCGAGGAGAACGTCGCCGCGGCCGCCATCGAGCTCGGCGACGACGAGTTCGCGGCGCTGACCCGCGCCGTCGGCTGATGTGCGTGGCCGTCTCGACCGACCGCGACGATGTCGCCGCGCGCTGAGCAGGGTGGGCGGGACCGGCCCAGGCCGGCCCCGCCCGCCCACCCGCGCAGCGTTCGCGCCTGCGACGCCGCACTGTCGGCGGCCCAGGATCTGCTCGACGAGGGCGGGCTGCCCACCGCCACCGTCGACGCCATCAGCGCCCGCTCGGGGGTCAGCAAGGCGACCATCTACAAGCACTGGCCCTCCCGGACCGCCGTAGCGGCCGAGGCCTTCGGCCGCCGGATGGCCGAAGCGATCCCGCTCCCCGACACGGGCTCTGCCGTCTCGGACCTCCGCGAGCAGGTCCGCCGGGTCAGCGCGTTCTATACCGGCCGCACCGGTGCCGTGTTCGCGCAGCTCCTCGCCGCGTGCGTCACCGACCCCGAGGCGACGCCGTACTTCCGCGAGTACTTCCTCGACGCCCGAAGGGCCGCGATCGCCGAGCTGTGGCGGCGTGCCGTCGACAGCGGCGACGCGGACGGCTCCGTCGATGCCGGTACGGCCACCGACCTGCTCTTCGGGCCACTGGTCTTCCGGCTGCTGGCCGGTCACGCGCCGCTGTCCGAACCGGAGGCGGACGCCCTCTCGGCCGCCGCTCTGCACGGTCTGCTCGCCGGGCCTCGCCCCTGACCGAGCGGCGCGGCGGGAATGCCGCCCCTCTCAAGGCCGGCGCGGCTCGGCGCTGTGCGAGGCTCGGGAACTGAGACACCTGCGGGGACATCTGGCGTGGAACATCTGGCGTGGGACGGCGAGTGTGCGATGTCGAGCGTGGGACATCGACGGTGAGATATCGAGCGGAAAGGCAGCGGATGGTCGATCGTCGGCTCTCGTTCGGCGCTTCGGCCGAGCTCTACGACCGGGTGCGGCCGGGTTATCCCGCCGCCGCGGTCGAGTGGGCGTTGCGGCCGCTCGGGACGGGGCGATGGCGGGTCGTCGACCTCGGGGCGGGGACCGGTCTGCTGACCCGGGTGGCGATCGACGCGGGCCACGAGGTCGTCCCGGTGGAGCCGGATCCGAGAATGCGCGACCGGCTGATCACCACGCTCGGGGTCGCGGCGGCGCCGGGCCGTGCCGAAGATATCCCGCTGCCAGGCACGAGCGCGGACGCGGTCGTCGCGGGCACCGCCTTCCACTGGTTCGAGGCGGACCGGGCCCTGCCCGAGATCGCCAGAGTGCTGCGCCCGGGCGGGGTGTTCGCGGCCCTGACGCACGGGCCCACCGGCGACGACTGGACCGTCCAGTACTTCCGGCTGCTCCACGGCTGGAAGGCGGTCCGGGAGCACACGCCTCTGTCGTTCGGGCCGTTGTTCACCGAGGTCGAGACCACGGCGTTCCCCTACACGATCACGCAGACGCCCGAGGGGCTGGCCGACCTCGCCTCGTCGTACTCCTACTTCATCACCGCGACTCCCGAGGAGCGCCGGCGGATCCTCGACGAGCTGGACATGCTCCGCCGCGGCCATCCCGAGCTCGCCGGGCGCGAGACGTTCGAGATGCCCTACACCGTGCACGTCGCGCGGGCGGTCAGGAGATCGGCCTGACTCACGCGAGGAACCCGCGGAGCAGTGCTCCCGTGCCCTCCAGATGTTCGGCCACCGCGCGCCGGGCCGCGTCCGGATCACCCGCCGGGATGGCCTCGGCGATGGCCGCGTGCTGACCGGCGGCGTGCTCGATGGTGCGCTGGAGCACCGGGATGGCGTCGAGCAGGTCGGTGACGCGCTTCCGCGCGTCTGCGCAGGCGGCCGAGAGCAGCTCCGAGAGCGCGCCGACCGGGCCTTCGCGTCGTGGCGCTCGGTCACCCCCGGTGACCGCGCCGGGCTGCTGCGCTCCTTCGCCGAACAGGTCGACGCCCACCTCGACGAACTGGCCGAGCTCGAGGTCGTCAACGCCGGGCATCCGGTGGGCCAGGCGCGCTGGGAGGCGGGCAACCTGCCCGGTCTGCCCGAGGGCGTGCTGCAGGTGCTGCCGGGGGCGGGGCCAGTGGCGGGCGACCGGCTCGTACGGCATCCGGCGGTCCGAAAGATCGTCTTCACCGGGTCGACGTGGGTCGGGAAGAGCATCGTGGCGGCCTGCGCGCCCGACGTGAAGCGGCTCACGCTGCAGCTGGCGGCAAGAGCGCCAACATCGTCTTCGCCGACGCCGACCTGGAGAAGGCCGCCTCGACGGCGCCGTACGCCGTCTTCGTCAACGTCGGCCAGGACTGCTGCGCCCGCTCGCGGATCCTCGTCCAGCGCTCCGTCCCCGACCGGTTCATGGAGTTGCTCGAACCCGCGGTCAAGGCGGTCGTGGTCGGCGACCCGCGCGACCCCAAGACCGAGGTCGGCCCGCTGATCAGCGCCGCGCACCGGGACCGCATGGCGGCGTACGTCCCGGTGACGCACCGGTGGCCTTCCGCGGTTCCGCCCCGGACGGGCCGGGTTTCTGGTTCCCGTCGACCGTCCTCGCCACCGAGGACCCCGCGTCGGTGCCGGCCTGGCACGACGAGGTCTTCGGGCCGGTGGTGACGGTGGCGCCGTTCGACGACGAGGCCGACGCGATCCGGATCGCCAACGACACCCCGTACGGCCTGTCCGGTTCGCTGTGGACCCGCGACCTGAGCCGCGGCCTGCGGGTCGCGCGTGCCGTCGAGGCCGGGAACCTGTCGGTGAACTCGCACTCGTCGGTGCGCTACTCGACCCCGTTCGGCGGGTTCAAGCAGTCCGGGCTCGGCCCCGACGCGCTCGACGCCTTCACCGAGACCAAGAACGTCTTCATCGCCACATAGCCCCCTCCCCGCCGTGATCATGCAGTTGTTCGCGCACCACCGGGAACAACTGCATGATCACGGCGGGGTGGGTGATCGAGAGGAACTGATAGATGCAGCGTTTGGAGGGCCGCGTGACCGGCGGAGCCAGCGGCATCGGGCTGGCCACCGTGGGGCGCCTGGCCGCCGAGGGCACCACGGTCGTGATCGCCGACCTCGACGAGGCCTCGGGAGAGGAGGCCGCCGCGTCGGTGAACGAGCAGGGGCGGTTCATCCGGGCGGACGTGACGAGCGAGGGACCTCAACCCCGCCGCCTACGGCGCGGAGCCGCACGAGAGCCCCGGACATGTCCGGGGCTTCCGCGACGAGGCCGAGCTGGCCCTGGTGCGGGCGGCGCTCGACCGGGACCTGCCGTTTCTCGGCATCTGCCGGGGCCAGCAGGTGCTCAACGTGGCGCTCGGCGGCACCCTGATCCAGCACCTGCCGGACGTGGTCGCGGCCTCGGCCACGCTCCGGCACCGGGCGTGTACGGGCGGGCCCCGGTGCAGGTGGAACCGCGGAGCCGGCTCGCCGCCGCACTCGGCGAGGCGCTCGTGGCGGCCGCCCGCTCCATCCGCTGATCGCGGGTGAACCAGGTGACGCCTTCACACGTCGAAGCGTTATGCCTGACACGCCCCAGAAGAGGGCCACCTCCGCCGCGATTCACGATCTTCGCCGTCGGATCCGCGGGTCCGCCGTGGCGCTCTGGACACGCCTTCTGGGGGTCGACGCCAAGCGTAGGAAGCCGATCAGGCGACGGCCTCCCACCGACGCCGATGATCTCTGGATGTACCCACCGTGACGTGCCTGGCCCCACCTGCCGCCGGTCGCTCCTCACATCCAGACATGGGCACGGGGTAGCCGTAGCACGAAGCGGGCTCCTTTTTCGCTGTCCTCGATGGTCAGGGTGCCGCCGTGCGCCTCGGCGATCTGCCGGGCGATCGCCAGCCCGAGCCCCGTCCCTCCGCAGTCCCGGTTGCGCGAGGCCTCGAGCCGCGCGAAGCGCCGGAAGACCACCTCTCGCATCTCGACGGGCACTCCATCGCCGTCGTCGAGGACCTCCAGCACCGCCACGCCCGGCTCTCCTCGGACGGTGACGGTGATCTGCGATTTCGCGTGGCGTTCGGCGTTGTCGAGCAGGTTGGCGAGCAACCGGCTCAGGCGCAGCCGGTCGCACTCGACGACCACGCCGCCGTTCAGGGCCCTGACGATCTCGGCCTTGCGGGGGTATCGGTCCAATTCGGCGGTGACCAGTCCGGCGAGGTGGGTGGAGACGTGCCGCGGCGGTTCGCCGGCGTCCAGCCGGGCCAGGGTCAGCAGATCCGTCACGACCGCCTGCAGTCGCTCGACCCCTTGGAGCACGGCTCGGGTCATCTGAGGCCAGTCCCTGTCCTCGGGGTACATCAGGGCCTCTTCCAGCTGGGCGCGCATCGCGGTGATCGGGCTGCGCAGGTCATGCGAGGCGTCCGAGGTGAAGCGCCGAAGCTGCTCGTAGGCGGACTCGACCCGGTCGAGCGTGTCGTTGACCGTCTCGGCCAATGACCTGATCTCATCCCGGTTCTTCGGCACCGGAACGCGCCGGCCCAGACCGGTGGCGGTTATCTCCGCGACCTCCGACCGGATCGCGTCCACCGGGGCCAGCGTCCGGCCGACCACCCGGTAGGCCCCCGCCGCCGTCATCGCGGTGACCAGTAACGAGACTCCGGCCAGCAGGAGCACGAACGTGGGGCCGCCGTAGCCGGGCACGGGGCGTCCCGCGTAGACCACCCAGTTCCCCTCCGGCTGGATCGCCCAATGAGAAGCGACGGTCATGCAGCCCGTCAGCCCTGTCGGAGGACACAGGTCCCGTACCGCCGTCAGTTCGCCTCCCGCCGGATGGAAGGAGGCGATCGCGGGCTTGCCGACGAGATCCTCGGACGCCGCGATCACTCGCCTGTGCACGTCCAGGACCTGGATCGCCCGTACGCCGCGCGGCCGCAGCACGCGTGGCAGCCGGCCCTCTCTGACCAGCACGACCACGCGCTCCGTGGCCTCGACGGCCCGATGTCGATTGTCGTTGACGTCCTTGCCGTGCATACCGATGACGATGGCCACGCTGATCGTCACGCAGACCAGCGCGGCGACGGCCCCCGCCGTCAACGTCATGCGCGTACGAAGCGACGCCCGATTCCTTAGCAGCACAAACACCCCCGAACCATTAAATATGCGTGCATATTTAATGGAATGACCCCAAGGGGTGGCAAAGTTCAGCCAACAGTCGGTAAAGCCAAGTGCCAGGCGCCGGGCCCCCTCCCGACGCTCAAGATCAGTGCGCTGCGGACCACCGGGTCTCTCGGGTCCGCGCCAGGTCATCGAGTGCGACGCCCTCGCCGTGCCGATCGTCGAGGTCACGGAAGATACCCGCGGCGGCCCGGTGCGCGATCACGGCCTCCTCGAACCGTCCGAGCTCGCGCAGCGCCAAGCCGAGCGCGTTCAGCGACCCGGCCTCCCCGTGGCGGTCGTCGAGCTCGCGGAAGATGTCGGCGCCGTCCCGGTGCGCGGCCACGGCCTCCTCGGGCCGTCCCAGCTCGCGCAGTGCCAGGCCCAGCGCGTTCAGCGACTGGGCCTCACCGTGCCGGTCTTCGGACGCCCGGCAGATCTCCAGGTCCTGCCCCAGCACGGCGACCGCCTCGTCGAACCGCCCCAGCTCCCGCAGCGCCATGCCGAGGTTGTTGAGCGCCGAGGACTCGCCGTAGGCCTCTCCCAGGTCCTGGAAGATCCGGAGAGCATCCCGGCAGACGGTGACGGCCTCGCCTGGCCGCCGGTCCTCCCGCAGGGCCAGGCCGAGGTTGTTGAGCACCAGGCCTTCCGCATAGGGGTCGGCGAGCTCCCGGCAGATCTCCAGGTCCTGCCTCAGCACGGTGATCGCCTCGTCGAATCGGCGCAGCTCGCGCAGGACCAGGCTGAGGTTGTTGAGCGCCGACGCCTCGCCGTACCGATCGCCGATCCCCTGAAAGAGCCGGGCGGCGTCCTGATGCGCGGTGACGGCCTCTTCGAACCGGCGGGTCTGCCGCAGGGCCAGCCCGAGCCCGTTCAGCGCCCGGCCCTCGCCCCGCACGTCGCCGAGTTCGCGGGCCGCCGCCCGGGCGAGGTGCGCGAGCGCGATCCAGTCGTTGAAGCGCCGCCGCCGGTCGAGGAAGTGGGCCAGCGCCAGGGTGAGGTTCAGCGCGACCTCGGGGCGGCCGCCGCCGGCGGTCAGGACGGTCGCCCTGAGGTTGGGGTACTCGGTGTCCAGCCACTCGAGCGCGGTCCGCTGGTCGGGGAACTTGTCGGCGGCGCCGTCCTGGCGGGCCAGCCGGGCGATGGCCGCCCCGGTGGTCGTCAGATAATGATCGTCCAGCCGGGTCAGCGCCGCCTCGCGCCCGTCCGCCGCGGCCTGGTGCCGTCCGTGGTCGTCGGCGAACCGGCGGACCAGGTCGTGCGTACGCCACCGCCCGTAGCCGGTGCCGCGGTCGACGAGGTGCGCGTGGGCCAGTCCCTCGAGCGTTCGCCGGGCGACGGCGTCGTCCAGTCCGGCGAGAACCGCAGCGGCCTCGGTGGCCACCTCGGGGCCGGGGTTCAGCGCGAGGAGCCGGAACACGCGGGCCTGCTCGCCGTCCAGGCGCCGGTAGGACAGCTCGAACGCCTTCCGTACCGCCTTCTCGGCGTACTGGAGCTCCTCTAACGGACGCGGGCCGCGCAGTTCGGCGGCCATGGCCGACAGCGGCCGGGACGGGTCCTCGGCCAGGAGCGCGGCGACGATCCGCAGCGCGAGCGGCAGGTGCCCGCACACCCGGGCGACCTCAGCCGCGCCGTGCGGATGGTCGGTCACGCGGGTGTCGTGCGGGCGGGCCACCCGAAGCGTCCGGTCGAGCATGTCCACCGCCGCCGCGGGGGTGAGGACGTCGAGGTCGAGCAGCCGCGCCCCGAGCAGCCCGAGCGTGTGGCGGGAGGTCACGATCGCCGCGCACGCGCCGTCGGCGGGCAGCAGCGGACGGGCCTGTTCGCCGGTGGAAGCGTTGTCGATCACCACGAGGATGCGGCGCCCCCGCGCGGCGAACTCAGCGAGCACCGAGGCATAGAGACGCCCGCGATCGTCGCCGTCGGGCGGCACGTGCTGGCCGGGCACCCCCAGGGCCCGCAGCATGCCGTCCAGCACCTGGCCGGGGTCGCGGCGGCGGGCGTCGTCGTAGCCGAACATGTCCACGAACAGCACTCCACCTGGGAACCAGTCTCGCGACAGCGCGGCCCGCGCGGCCTGCACCGCGAGCTCGGTCTTGCCGACACCGGCCAGGCCGCCTACCGCCGCGGCCGTCACCACCACCGCCGCCGGGCCGCCGCTCTCGCCCCCGGGGGCGAGGGTCTCGAGCACCTCGGCCAGCTCGGCGTCGCGACCGGTGAAGGCCGCCGATCCCGGCGGCAGCCCCGCCAGAGCCGGCGGCACCGGGGCCGGTAACCGCAGGGTGATGTCGCGGCCCATGATTGCGGGACCGATCACCACCCCGCCGGAGATCTCGTTGCGAATGCGGTCGGTCACGCCGCCAGCCTCACGCGGGTCCCGCGCCCGCACAAGGTCACAGGGCACAGAAGGCCGGTGGCGTCCGACCCGGCACGGTCACCCGCCGACTCAGTGGTGGGCGCCGTCGGCGCGCAGGCGGCGGATGAAGTCGGCGGAAGTCGAAGAGGACGTCCGTGACCTCCTGGGTGTCAGGCTCGGTACAGACGTATGTCGGCGCGTCGATGGGGACCGCCTTCAAGCTCATTCGATGATTATCACGGCCGCGATGTCGAACCGATCCCGCTTTACGCGGTCGAGCAGATCGGCGAAGCTCTCCGCCGAGATGCGCAGATGCCCGATGCCGGGCGCCTTGCTGTCCCGAATGCCGATGGCGCCGTTGAGGTCGGCGACCTCCACGCAGTCACTGTTCTCCAGGCTTCCGCTACGGCTGGACTTACGCCACTCCGTCATCAGCTGATCTCCAACATATTCCTCATCAGTTCTCGCGAGGAGTCGACGGGCAATGCGACCGCCCCAATGTGGTCGTACCACGACTGGAACGTCTCCACCTCTGAAGATCCTTGCACCAGTCTGCCACCGCCCATGGCCTCCGTATACGCGAGATCCGACCCGGCAATCCTCATGATCTTGAAACTGCCATTCAGGCCCAGGTGAGCGCCGACGGTCTTTGGTATGACCCGCAGCACGACATTCGGCAGCTCCGACATCTCCAGCAGCCGGATCAGCTGCCCGCCCATGACCTCAGACCCGCCCACCTGCCATTCGAGCACCGGTTCGGCGAGCAGAACCCATAGATGGGGTGGATCATCCCTCCCGAGGATCCGCTGGCGCTCCATGCGCCGTGCGACCTGTCCTTCCACATCACGCAATCCGGCCGAAACGAACAGCGTGCGAGCATAATCCTCGGTTTGAAGAAGGCCAGGTACGCAGCCCAGTTCATAGATCCTGAGCACCGAGGCCCTCGCCTCCAGCTCCAGATGGGTCTTCAGCCAGTCGGGATCATGGCCGGTCTTGGCGTGGCAGAGCAGGAGACTGAGCAGGTCTCCGGTTCCGTACTCCCTGTCCAGCGCCGCCACCTGGTCTTCTGACGGCTTGAGCCGACCCGCCTCCCAGTGAGAGACGGTCTGGCGTGCCGCCTTCGCGATCCTGCCCGCGCCGGCGCATGAGAGATCGTGCTTCACCCGGAGAAAGTGCAGGTAGTGGGCCAGTAAGTGCCACATCGACGATCTCGGGTCGAGCGACTGTCTGAGACTCATGGACAACTCCCCGAAGTTTCCGCTGTCTCTAATGACTCTGGAGTCAGCGAAAAGCTAGTTCCACGGCGCGACTCTTGTCCCGCGAACGACAGAGACGGGGAGCGGGCGAATATGCAGGCCATAGGCGCTGACGAGTTGGACGTGACGTGCATCGCGGCCAGAACCGTGGCGGGCGAGATGCGTCAGCGCATCGGATACCGGCTCGCCGCCATGACGCTGACGGATATCGCCCATGACACGTGCCTCGTCGCCGCGGAATTGATCACCAATGCCTGCCAGGCGACCCCGGGCGAGAAGATCCGCTTCAGATTCGTCCGAGAGGTCGGTTCCGTTCTTCTTGCCGTGTGGGACTCCAGTGATCTCATGCCTGAGGTTCAGCCGATCAGAGAGCTGGAGCCGGCGGACCTGGACCTGTCCCCGGACGGCTTCGACGACAACGGAGGGTGGGGGCTGACCCTGGTGCGCACGATCGCGTCCGAATGCGGCGTGTGCCGGACCACACCGAGTGGCAAGTGGGTCTGGGCCAGGCTGGCGGTCGGGCCGTGGTGAACCGCCGCACAGCAGCACCGGCCGGCGGGTGACCATGGGCGTCTCATAGACGGACCCACCCTGGTGGCCGACGGGCCCGAAGCCATCTGAAGACGTGCGCGCGCCGGACGGCCCGGCCGGCGCGCGCACCCCTCGTCCGGCAGGGGAAGACCGGACCAGCGGTGGCGATACGGCTAACACCCCCAGGGGTTGATCGGAATGACAGGGAAGGCGATTGTCACCGTTGATGTCGAATGTTTGTTCGACTCGTGGTGGTGACTTTAAGTAGAGTTGGGATGTGCGGTCAGTAACGATCGATCTGGATGGCGCCCCACCGGGTGAGTTGGTGGAGGCCGTCTCAGCGATCGTGTCGGAGCTGGCCGCCCGCCCGGACGTGGAGTCCCCGGCCGCATGCATGGAACTGGCCCAAGACCTCGGGCGGGCGCTCGATGTGGGTGAGGCCGCCCTGTCATCTTTGATCGGGGTCGTCGACCGCAGCGGAGAAGCGCGGCGGTGGGGGTTCTCCTCCACCTCCGCATGGCTGCGGAAACACCTCGGGATGCGGTCGGGGCGCGCCGGCGAGCGGGTGCTGCTGTCGCGCCAGCTGCCGCGGCTGGGTGTGGTGAGCAAGCAGTTCACCTGCGGTGAGCTGCCCTACGGGTATGCGAGCACGATCGCCCACACCGTCAACCGGCTGAACGATGACGACGCTCAGGCCGCGCAGGAGCATCTGCTCGGCTTGGCCGAACAGGAATGTTCGGCCGGTGAGGTCGCCCGCGCCGGGGAACGCATCCGCGAGGTCATCGCCGACCGCGACGGCACCGGCAAACCACCCCCCGACGCCAAACGCCCCTTCACCCGCTCCTGGCTGGAAAAGTCCAAGACCCTGGACGGATCAGCCTGGTTCAAAGGATGGCTCACCCCCGAAGACGCCGCCGCCTTCGACGACATCATCGAACCCCTCACCACCCCCACCGGCGCCGGAGACGACCGCGACCACGCCCAACGACGCGCCGACACCCTCATCAGCGTCCTGACCGTCGGTCACCACCGCAGCACCCTCACCGTCACCATCCAACTCCAAACCCTGCAGGGCGCAGGCGTGCCGGGGAGGCTGCCCGACGGCACCCCCATCCCCCCTCGCGGGTACGGCAACTCGCACTCAACGCCGGAGTGTCCACACTCATCCTCAGCCCCGACGGACACCCGCTGTATCTAGGGCGCACCACCCGCTTCGCCACCCCCAGGCAACGCCAAGTCCTACGCACCCTGTACGCCACCTGCGCCGTCGACGGCTGCGACATCCCCACCGGCCTCTGCGAAATCCACCACCTCGACGGATGGAAACTCGGATCCCCCACCGACATCGACAAACTCACCCCCACCTGCCGCTTCCACAACCAATGGATCGAAGAAGGATCGAAGACAACCCCGACAGAGTGCAGACCACCCACAACACCAACGGGCGCCACCTCATCCGCTGCCTGCCACCCCGGGACACCAGACAACGCCCAGACCGACCACGAAACCGAACAAACCGACCCCGCGAAAACGACCACCAACCCAAAGGACCATGACCCACCAAAACCGACCATCTGGTCGCGGGTGCGCGATCAGTAGCGGGCGCGCAGTTCGCGGCGCAGGAGCTTGCCGGTGACGGTCTTGGGGATCTCCTCCAGAATCTCGACGGCACGGGGGCACTTGTAGGCCGCCATCCGCTCCTTGCAGAACGCGATGAGCTCGGCCGGCTCGGCGGTCATGCCGGGGCGCAGGCTGACATAGGCCTTGACGGTCTCGCCGCGATACTCGTCCGGTACGCCCACTCCCAGGATCACGTCCTCGGAGCCGATGGCGATCCAGTCCCGGTAGGCCTGGGCGTTGAACACCACGTTGCGGTGCGTTGTCATGGCGCCCTTGGGCGGCCCGGTGGTGCCCGAGGTGTAGGTCAGGAACGCCACGTCGTCCGGCCCGACGGGCACCGCGGGCGGACGGTGACCGGCGAACCTCCCGAGCAGCCTGGCCATGTCGACGGTACCGGGACACTCGATCGGCTCGACACCCGAGAAGATCCACTGGTCATCACGGGTCTCGTACTCGAGCTCCGAGGTGGTGATCACGGTACGGATCTCCGTCCCGGCGACGACGTGGCGCGCCACGTCCCGGTAGAGGCCCTGCAGGCAGACCAGGACCTTCGCGCCCGAGTCGCGCAGCAGGAGTTCGAGCTCGCGCTCCTTGTTCATCGGGTTGGCCGACACGGCGATGCCGCCGGCCTTCCAGGTGCCGACCATCGCGATCACGAACTGCGGCACGTTCTGGAGGTACAGCGCCACCCGGTCCTGGGCCGCGAACCCGGTCGCGGCCAGCCCTGCGGCGAAGGCGTCGGAGAGCTCGTCGAGCTCGCGCAGGGTGATCCGGCCGTCGAAGTAGCGGATGATGTCCGCGTCCGGGTCGCGGGCCACCGACGCCGCGAACATCCTCAGCGCACTGGTGTGCTCGATCTCGATCTCGGTCGGCTGGCCGTCGTCGTAGCGGGCCAGCCACGGCCGCTCGTCGTAGCTGCTCATGCTCGTGTTCTCTCGCCGGATCAGCGGATCGCGACCGGGTTGACCGGCGCGCCCGTGCCGTGCACGACCTTGAGCGGAGCGGCCACGTAGAAGAAGCTCCAGCGCCCGTCGGCCGCGCACGCGTCGGCGAGGTCGTCCAGCCAGGCGATCTCGGTGAGCGTGACGCCGAGGTTGCGCATCAGCGCACAGTGCAGCGGCAGGGCGACCCCGGTGTTCGGCTCGAGGGTCACCTCATTGGCGATCGTGTCGGTGACGAGGTTGGGAACCTCGCGGTTCTGGAACCACTCGACCAGCTCGCGGGAGTAGGTCAGCCCCGGCTCGTTGAAGCCGTCGTAGAACGACTCCTTGTCGTTCAGCTCGTACCAGTACTTCATGAAGCCGGTACGAACGCACAGGATGTCGTGCGGCTCGATGGTCACGCCCTGCGCCGCGGCTGCGGCCTCCAGGTCGGTGTGGTCGAAGGTCTCGCCCTTGTCCAGCCATGGCTTGCCGCGGTGCCGCGCCATGTCGATGAGCACGCCCCGGCCGGCCACGCCCTTCTCCGCGATGGGCAGCACGGAGGCGACGTCCATGCCGCCGATCGTGGACCGCGCGTCGTAACCGTTCCAGAGCTTGCCGTCGTACCAGACATGGCCCAGCGCGTCGTACTGCGTCGAGCCCTGCAGGAAGATCGTGGCGGTGTCGTCGGCGTAGTGCAGGCCGCCGGGGAAGTTCGAGGCTCCTTCCGCGTCCCAGGTGCCCTCGTCGAGGACGTTCTTGCGCTCGATGCCGGAGCGGCCGGGCCACAGCGGGTCGCCGGGGCCGTCGGTGCGCCCCATCTGGATCTGGAGGGTGAACACCTCGCCGGAGCGGATGTGCCGCACCCCGCGCAGCACCTCGTCGGCGGTCAGGTAGTTCAGGCAGCCCAGCTCATCGTCCGGCCCCCACTTCCCCCAGTTGCTCGGAGCGTCCTCACCCAGCACCTCGCGCATCTCGGGCGCATCCGACATCGTCGTCTCCTTCCCTCCGGTGAACAGGTCCGCCGACCGGCCGATCGTTCGCACGTGGTCACCGTGCCCGAGATCCTCGACATGCGGGTGGGCGCCGACGTCCTCACCGGTACGGCGCCGGGCGCCGGACCGGTCCTCAGCGATCCGGACGCGCGAGGCGGGACGGCCGGGCCGGCCGTCGCGGTCGCCGCTTCGGCCTCGCCCCCGGCGGCGACGCCTGCGTACGCTCCGACGGACTGGCGGAGTTATCCGCCGATGGACT
>NZ_JABVEB010000580.1 GCF_014323665.1 Actinomadura sp. HBU206391
GCGCTACCTGTCAAACCGAATGACACATGTCAGGCCGCGGTTCTGGGCTGCTGGTCCTCGGTGGTCTCGATGGTGGCGGGCGGTGGTTCGTTGATCCATGCCCTGGTTGGGAGTGGGGGCGGGACGGGCTTGCGGTGGAACCGTTCGGGGTGGGCGGCGTAGGCGGTCTCCAGCACGCGGGCGCGCTCGGCACGGACCTGTGCGGCCGTGCCGGAATGCACCGAGGCGGGGGTGTGCAGCCCGATTCCCGAATGGCGGTGTTCGTGGTTGTAATAGTCGAAGAAGACCTCGCAGAACGCGCGGGCGTCGGTGATCGACCCGAACCGTTCCGGGAACGCCGGGCAGTACTTCAAGGTCTTGAATTGCGCCTCCGAGTACGGGTTGTCGTTGGATACTCTCGGCCGTGAATGCGACTGGTCGATTCGCAGTTCGGCCAGGAACTGGGTGACGTTCTTCGACGTCATCGCCGTACCACGATCGGCATGAATCGTACGGGGAGTAGATGCCTTTGATCGGTCCTTTCAGGCGGGTGATGTCCCAGGTCCACACCTGCCCGCGGCCCTGCGCGAGGAGTTCGGGCCGTACCCGGGGTGGGTGGGTGGCCTGGCGGC
>NZ_JABVEB010000581.1 GCF_014323665.1 Actinomadura sp. HBU206391
CTAGTAGGACTTTGTTAGGTGTTGATCATCTGTGGGATGATCTTGGTGTGATCGCTGAGGAGCTGGGTGCGGTGCGTGTGTGCCTGGAGGATTTCGCCGCTGAGATGTTCGCGCCGTTGGTGCGCCGTGATCAGCGGATCAACGGTGGGCTGTATCTGCGTGGGCTGATGCTGGATGGGCGGCGTAAGTCGATGCAGCCGATGGCTGAGCGGCTCGGGGTCGACCATCAGCGGTTGCAGCAGTTCATCACGTCGTCGACGTGGGATTACGTCGCGGTCCGGCGGCGGCTGGCCGTCAAGACCGCCGAGGTCGTGGCGGCGGGTGCGTGGGTGCTGGACGATACCGGTCATCTCAAGGACGGGGATGCCTCGCCGTGTGTGGCCCGCCAGTACACCGGCACGGCGGGCAAGGTGACCAACTGCCAGATCGCGGTGAGCGTGCATGCGGTGACCGATGCCTGCTCGGCTCCGTTGGACTGGCGGCTGTTTTTGCCCGAGCGGTGGGACGACGCGCTGGCCGCCGATCCGGCGGAGGCCAAGCGGGTCGCTGCCCGGCGTGTCCGTGCGGGCATCCCCGACGAACAGCGGCACCGG
>NZ_JABVEB010000582.1 GCF_014323665.1 Actinomadura sp. HBU206391
CCCTTGTCGAAGCGCATGCCCTCGGTGAGCTCGAGTTCGAGCCCGAAGGTGTTGCTCTCCTCAACGGTGATGACGCCTTCCTTGCCGACCTTGTCCATCGCCTCGGCGATCATCTCGCCGATCTGCGGGTCACCCGCGGAAATGGAGGCCGTGGAGGCGATCTGCTCCTTGGTCTCAACGTCCTTGGCGAGCTTGGACAACTCCTCGCTCACCCGCTCGACAGCGGACTCGATGCCGCGCTTGAGCGACATCGGGTTGGCGCCCGCCGCCACGTTGCGCAGGCCCTCGCGAACGAGCGCCTGAGCCAGGACGGTCGCGGTGGTCGTGCCGTCACCCGCGACATCGTCGGTCTTCTTGGCGACCTCCTTGACGAGCTCCGCCCCGATCTTCTCCCACGGGTCCTCGAGCTCGATCTCCTTGGCGATCGATACACCGTCGTTGGTGATCGTGGGAGCGCCCCACTTCTTCTCCAACACGACGTTGCGGCCCTTGGGCCCAAGCGTCACCTTGACGGCATCGGCAAGCTGGTTCATACCGCGCTCAAGGCCGCGACGGGCCTCTTCGTCGAACGCGATCATCTTTGCAGCCAT
>NZ_JABVEB010000583.1 GCF_014323665.1 Actinomadura sp. HBU206391
CCGGTCAAGCCGGCCCCGAGGACACCCGTACCAAGGCACAACGCCGCCATGACGCCCTGGCCGAGGCGATGCGGCGGCTGGCCGGCTCGAACCTGCTACCGGAACGCGGCGGATCCAAACCCCAGGTGAAAGTCGACATGGACCTGGCCACCCTGCGGACCCTGCCCGGATCCGCACAAGCCGAACAGCAATGGCTCGACCACACCACCGCCCAACTAGCGAGGGATCGCCTCAACACCGGCCGAACCACCACCGAACTACTGACCGATCAGACACCAGCCGAATCACCGTCCGAGCCGGCCGCACCGAATTCCCCACACCCCCCAACGACCACCACGCCCAGCACGCCCAACTCGCCGATGAACGCGCCGACGAACGCGCCAGTGGACACGCCGACCAACAGGGCGGCCACGCCGACGGGCGGGGCGACGAACACGCCGGTGGACACGCCCATGAACGGGGCGGACGGGACGGTGAACGGGGCGGCCGTGGGGGTAGGCGGGGCGGTGCAGCCGCCGCTGCCGGGGCTGGGTGATGGGGCGACCCTGCACGGGGTCGG
>NZ_JABVEB010000584.1 GCF_014323665.1 Actinomadura sp. HBU206391
CGGTCTGGCACACATTCCGTGAACGAACTCGGCGGTGGACTCAACCAGTTCCGGCTGCGCGGTGTTGATGCTGGTCAGTCGACAGGTGACCGCTGCCCAGTCGCGAGACTTCAAGACCCTTCACGGAAGGTGCGCCAGAACCCGTTCTCGCGAACGAAGCCAATAGCCCAACTCGACTCGCGGATCCGCTTCCAGGAAACCCGCCCGCCCAGCCGCGACGAGCAGCTGATAATGATCATGCTCCCCAAAGCCTTATTCACCAACACCAGTAGATCCTCTTACCACCCGACTTCGATCGACCGTGGACGCAACCCGTAGTCACTCGTCGTCCTCGTGGAGATGGTGGAACGCTCGGTCATGGAAGACGAGCAACTGCGGCAGATCGGCCGCGAGTTGCGGTGGCTACGGTCAGCCGCTGGTCTGTCTGGTGTGGAGCTGGCTACGCGGGCGGGGGTTCCGCAGCCGACCGTGTCTCGGGTGGAGGCTGGCCGGCGGGTCGCTGATGCCGAAGTGGTGGTGCGGCTCTTTGGTGCGCTGGGC
>NZ_JABVEB010000585.1 GCF_014323665.1 Actinomadura sp. HBU206391
CCCGATCGGCAACGGCCTCGCCGGCGGGCTGGCCTGTGACGCCGTCATCACCCCGGTCGTCACCGCCGGAATCGACTTCACAGCGCTGACCGCCATGACCAAGGAATGGCTGGCCCACCACCTTCCCCAGCGCGCCACCTGCCCCACCTGCGGCACAGACCAGCCGAACGCCACCGGGAACGACTTCGGCCCTGACCACCCACCAGACCACACCACCGGCCACGACGGGTCCCACACCGCCGACCACACCGCCACCCATGCCTTAAGCCACAACGCCGGTCACACCACATCCCACACCGCATCCCAAGACAGGTCCCACGAGGGATCCCACGAGGGGTCCCATACCGGAGACGAGGCCGGAGACGAGGCCGGAGACGATGACCTGCGCGAGGAGAGCCACGCACGGTTGGAACGCAGCATGCTGGAATGGGCCGTCCAGGTGCTATCAGGGCCCGGCGGGCTGGCCTCCTACCTGCGTACCCGCGTGCTCGACCGCCCCCTGAACACGCCCAGCATCATCCTCGACGCAGGCAC
>NZ_JABVEB010000586.1 GCF_014323665.1 Actinomadura sp. HBU206391
ATGCCTGCGTCGAGGATGATGCTGGGCGTGTTCAGGGGGCGGTCGAGCACGCGGGTACGCAGGTAGGAGGCCAGCCCGCCGGGCCCTGATAGCACCTGGACGGCCCATTCCAGCATGACGCGTTCCAACCGCCTGTGGCTCTCCGCCCGCAGGTCCTCGCCCCCGGCCTCGTCCCCGGCATCGTCTCCGGCATGGGACCCGTTGTGGGACCCGTCTTGGGATGCGGTGTGGGATGTGGTGTGACCGGCATTGTGGCCTAAGGCATGGGTGGCGGTGTGGTCGGCGGTGTGGGACCCGTCGTGGCCGGTGGTGTGGTCTGGTGGGTGGTCAGGGCCGAAGTCGTTCCCGGTGACGTTCGGCTGGTCTGTGCCGCAGGTGGGGCAGGCGGCGCGCTCGGGAAAGTGGTGGGCCAGCCATTCCTCGGTCATGGCGGTCAGCGCGCTGAAGTCGATTCCGGCGGTGACGACCGGGGTGATGACGGCGTCACAGGCCAGCCCGCCGGCGAGGCCGTTGCCGATCGGC
>NZ_JABVEB010000587.1 GCF_014323665.1 Actinomadura sp. HBU206391
CGTTGCCGCTCGCGGATCGCTCAGGCGGCTGTGGTGACCGGTCCGGATTCACGTGAGTGCGGCTCTTGAGCCCAGGCAGTGACGAGCCGCCCGGGCGGCGAACGTCATGCGGGCGAGGCTGGCCATGACGGCGAGTGCGACCGGGACCCAGTGCAGGTCGCCGCTGCCGGTGAGCGCGTGGGTGGTGAACATGGTCAGCAGGGTGACGTCGGCGATGGCAGCGGCGATGGCAGCCGTGGCGGCCGTGGTGAGAGACGCACCGGGCGGCAGGCTCATCCATCGGCTGAGCCGCCCGGTGCCGGCCAGTGTGACCAGCAATGACGGCATGGCGATGAGGAAGGCCAGGCCGAGCAGCGGGAGGCCGAGCCAGGGTCCGGTGAGGTGGTGCTGCCATGGCGGCAGCGCGTTGGCCCAGGCGTTGGCGATCCAGCACAGGCCGAGCAGCGGCCCGGTCACCGCGAGCGCCACAGCGATCCGGCGAGCGGTCTCGCCTGCGAGTTCGGTCCGGATGGCCGCCGAGAC
>NZ_JABVEB010000059.1 GCF_014323665.1 Actinomadura sp. HBU206391
AGATCTTGTGAACCCAGCCGTAGGGGTCGGGGCGGGTGCCGTACTGGATGCCGATCAATTCCTCGCGCAGCCGCATGGTCACCGGGCCCGGGTCGCCGGAGCCGACGCTCCACTCTCCGTCGCGTCCCTTGACCCGGCCGACCGGGGTGATGACCGCGGCGGTGCCACAGGCGAACACCTCGGTGAGCTCGCCTGAGGCGTTGCCGGCCCGCCACTCTTCGGTGCTGATCCGCCCCTCCTCCGCTGGGATGCCCAGATCGTGGGCCAGCTTGAGCAAGGAGTCCCGGGTGATCCCGGGCAGCAGGGTGCCGGTCAGCGCCGGAGTCAGAAGCCGTGCCTCCGCACCCGCTCCATAGGCGAAGAAGAGGTTCATGCCGCCCATCTCCTCCACCCAGCGGTGCTCCATCGCGTCGAGCCAGACGACCTGGTCGCACCCCTGTGCGACCGCCTGGGCCTGGGCCACGAAGGCCGCAGCGTAGTTGCCACCGCACTTGGCGAAGCCGGTGCCGCCCGGTGCCGCCCGGGTGTAGTCCTCCGACAGCCACACCGACACCGGCCTGATCCCGCCGGTGAAGTACGCGGCCGACGGCGAAGCGATCACGATGAAGCGGTACGACGAGGACGGGCTGTTCACACCGAGCCCGCGCTGCGTCGCGATCATGAACGGGCGCAGGTAGAGACTGTGTCCCTCGGCGGTGGGCACCCAGTCCCGGTCGGTGGTGACGATCAGCTCCAGCGCCCGGACGAAGAGCTCCTCGGGGATCGGGGGCATCGCCATCCGCTCGCACGACCTGTTGAAGCGAGCGGCGTTCGCGTCCGGGCGGAACGTGACGACGGTCCCATCGGCGTGCCGATATGCCTTGAGCCCCTCGAAGAGCTCCTGGGCGTAGTGGAACACCGCCGTCGCCGGGTCGAGTGAGAGCGGCCCGTAGGGCTCGAGGCGGGCGTCGTGCCAGCCCCGGTCCCGGTCCCACTCGATCGTGATCATGTGATCGGTGAACAGCTGTCCGAACCCGGGATCGGCCAGCATGCGTTCTCTCTCGGCGTCGGGGACGCGGTGATCGGAGAGCTTGATGTCGAAGTCGAGAGTGCTGCTCATGTTCGGTCCTCTTCCGGAAGCCCGGCAGGCCCCATCGCCCTGTCCGGCATTCCCCATTGTGCCCTTTGTCCGGCTAGGTCTCCTTGAGCACGGCGCACGCAAAAAGGGCGCGCCGTGAGGCGCGCCCGGAGAAGCCCTGATCAGGTCAGGACGGCACGCCTCAGCCGGCTACTCGCTTGGTGATCGCGTCGCCGATCTGAGAGGTGGCCCGCGCCGGACCGCCCTGGCGCTCGGTCAGGTCGGCGGCGACCGCCGCCTCGACCTGGCGCGCGGCCTCGGGCACACCGAGGTGATCGAGCAGCATGGCCACGGACAGGATCGTAGCGGTCGGGTCGGCCTTGCCCTGACCGGCGATGTCGGGCGCGCTGCCGTGCACGGGTTCGAACATGCTGGGCGCGTCGCCGGCGGGATTGACGTTGCCGCTGGCGGCGAGCCCGATGCCGCCTGCGATCGCCGCGCCGAGGTCGGTGAGGATGTCGCCGAACAGATTGTCGGTCACCACGACATCGAAGCGCCCGGGCTGCGTCACGAAGAACATCGAGGCCGCGTCGACGTGCAGGTAGTCGACGGCCACGTCGGGGAACTCGGCCGCCACCGCCCGGACCGTGCGCTGGTAGAGGTCGCCGGCATAGGTGAGCACATTGTCCTTGTGCACCAGCGTCAGCTTCTTGCGCGGGCGCAGCGCGGCACGGGCGAACGCGTAACGGACGACACGTTCGACGCCGTACGCGGTGTTGACGCTCTCCTGGGTGGCGACCTCATGGGGGGTGCCGCGGCGCATCACCCCGCCCACGCCGGTGTAGGGGCCCTCCGTGCCCTCCCGCACGACCAGCATGTCGATGTCCTCGGGGCGCACGTCCGCCAGCGGTGTCGTCACGCCGGGGTACAGCCTCACCGGCCGCAGGTTGACGTAGTGATCGAGCTCGAACCGCAGGCGGAGCAGCAGCCCACGCTCCAGCACGCCGCTCGGCACGGTGGGATCGCCGACGGCGCCGAGCAGGATGACGTCGTGGCCGCGGATCTCCTCGAGCACCGAGTCCGGGAGGGTCTCACCGGTGTCGTGCCAGCGGGCCGCGCCCAGCCCGTAGGTCGCCTGCTCGACGGCGAGATCGTACTGATCGGCCACGGCGCCGAGCACCTTGAGGCCTTCGGCGACGACCTCGGGGCCGATGCCGTCGCCCGGGATGACAGCGAGACGGATACTGCGGGAAGCCATGGACGTACCTTAGTGCAAACGTCTCAATGCCTGAACGCCGGTCTCAGATCGCGGACGCGACCCGAAGCGAACAACTGCATGATCACGGCAGGGGAAGCGCGTGCCGCGGTCCCACCGCCGTGATCATGCAGTTGTTCCCCGCACCCATGCGTGAGCCATGAGCGCGCCGAGGCCAGGCGCCGGGGCCGGGCGCCGGGGCCGGCGATCGTTGACGTGGACGCCACCCGGACCGCACAATGACCGGCGGAGCCGAGTGACCCCCTACAGGCGTTCGTCCGGGCATGCCTGCCATCACCACCGCGACGACGGTGCCGTGCGGGAACGCCGCCTCGGCCCGTGATCGTGGTGTCCTCACGCGGAGGCACCCGAATCCATGTCTTTCACCGACAGACCCTCCTCCCGGCTCGGCCCGCTCATCGCGGCCGCCCTCGGGCTCTTGCTCGCCATGGCCGCACTGGTCGCGATCCCGTCCGGGACGGCGAGCGGCGCCGCGGCCGGTACCGGCACCGGCTACCTCCGCACCAGCGGCAACAGGCTGGTCGACAGCACGGGCGCGACCGTACGCCTCACCGGCATCAACTGGTTCGGCATGGAGACCGACAACAAGACCTTCCACGGGCTGTGGAGCCGCAACTGGAAGAGCATGATCGACCAGATGGCCGGGCTCGGCTACAACACGCTGCGGGTCCCCTATTCCAACGACGCGGTCAAGCCCGGCGCCGTCGCCAACAGCGTCGACGGGGTCGCCAATCCCGACCTGGTGGGCCTGAGCCCGCTGCAGATCCTCGACAAGGTGATCGACTACACCGGTCAGAAGGGGATGCGGGTCATCCTCGACCGGCACCGGCCCACCAGCGCGGGGCAGTCCGCGCTGTGGTACACCTCGGCGGTCTCCGAGACCACCTGGATCAACGACTGGAAGATGCTCGCCCAACGGTACGCGGGGAACCCCACGGTGATCGGCGCGGACCTGCACAACGAACCGCACGCGGAGGGGACCGACCCGAACGGCACCGGCTCCTGCTGGGGCTGCGGCGATCAGGCCCGCGACTGGCGACTGGCGGCCGAACGCGGAGGAAACGCCGTCCTGTCCGTGAACCCCGACCTGCTGATCTTCGTTGAGGGCGTGAGCTGCCCGAGCGGCGGCAATGCCAACGCGTGGGACGACATCCCCGACGAGCACTGCGGCTGGTGGGGCGGGAACCTGTCGAAGGCCGGCGACTTCCCGGTGCGGCTCAACACGGCGAACCGGCTCGTGTACTCCCCGCACGAGTACGGGATCTCCGTCTACCACCAGCCCTGGTTCGACGAACCGACGTTCCCGAACAACCTCGCGGCGATCTGGGACCAGCAGTGGGGCTACCTGCACAAGCAGAACATCGCCCCACTAATGCTCGGTGAGTTCGGCACCACGCTGGCCGACCCGAAGGACCGGACCTGGCTCGAGCGCCTGATGGCCTACACGGGCACCGGGACCACGGGCATGGGCTTCACCTACTGGTCGTGGAACCCCAACTCCGGGGACACCGGGGGGATCCTGAACGACGACTGGCAGACCGTCAACCAGGCCAAGCAGAACATCCTTCAGCCGTACCTCATCCCGCCGGCGGGTGGTGGCACGCAGCCGACTCCCACACCGACGCCGACCCCTACGCCGTCGCCGGGCGCGTGCCAGACGACGTACAAGCTGGACAACTCGTGGTCGGGCGGCTTCAACGCCACGGTGAGCGTCAAGAACGCCGGCACTTCGGCCATCCGGAACTGGAGGCTCACCTTCACCGTGCCGTCGGGCGTCACGCTGGTCAACGGGTGGAACGCCACCGTGAGGCAGAGCGGCACGACGTTCACCGCCCAGGCGCCCTCGTGGAGCACCGACCTGGCCGCCGGCGACACGGCGAGTTTCGGTTTCCAGGCCGGCGGGCCGTCCACTCCGCAGCCGAGCGGCTTCGCCTGCTCATGATCGCCCACCCGTGGTCGCGTGATGGGGCGACCGCACGGTGATCCTTCGGTGATCCGTCATGCGCCCGGCCCGCCGGCCACCGGCGGGCCGGGCGCATATGGCCGGATCGTGGCGGCGGCCTACTTGCCGGCCGCGCCGCCGTTGTCACGCCGGTCCAGAGCGGTCTGGACGGCTCGGGTCGCCTCGTCCTGGGCCTCGTCAGCGGGCACGCAAGCAGAAGTGCGGTTCATGGGATCAGGCTCCATATCGGGGTGCGGCATGTACTGGGCTTACGGCCGGCACCTCACTCCGCGGCGGGTCGCCGGCCTGCCCGGCATTCAAGCCCCGTCGCGGCTGCCAAGAACTACCGAATGGCACCACATGGTCACCATGGTACCCGCCAGTAGGGTTCTTAGTCTTGCGATGCGGCCGATATTTCCACATGCTGAGACATGCAGGCACCGGCAACGTCGGGTCGAGGAAGCCCCGAGATGGTGAAATCCCAGGCCGGCGGCGAGGCCGGCCCGAAATGACGAAGGCCGTGACCTCGCGGCCGGCGGTGCCGTCCGCCGCGGGTCACGGCCTTCGATGACGTCAGTTTCCGTCGAGGTCGACGCGGCGCCCCATGTCGGCGCCGATCTCCTTGGTGATCGAGTCGAGCAGGTCCGGCGTGATCGCGGAGTCGACGGTGAGCGCGATCAGGGCCTTGCCGCCCTTCTCGTGCCGGCCGACCTGCATGCCGGCGATGTTGATTCCGAGGTCGCCGAGCAGCTTGCCGACGACGCCGACGATGCCCGGGCGGTCCGTGTAGGCGAAGAACGCCATGTGCTCGGCCGGAAGCAGTTCCACGTCGTAGCCGTTGATCTCGACGATCCGCTCGATCTGCTTGGGGCCGGTGAGCGTGCCCGAGACCGACACCACGTCGCCGTCGCTCATCGTCCCCCGTACGGTGACGACGTTGCGCCAGTCGGGGCTGTCCTCGCTGGTGGTCAGCGTCACCTCGACGCCGCGGTCACGAGCCAGCAGCGGCGCGTTGACGAAGGTCACCGACTCCTCGATCACGTCGGCGAAGACGCCCTTGAGCGCCGCCAGCTCCAGCACCTTGACGTCGTGTGCGGCGATCTCGCCCCGCACGACCACGTCGAGCCGTACGGGAACTCCGGCCGCGAGCGCGGTGAAGATCCGGCCGAGCTTCTCGGCCAGCGGCAGCCCCGGCTTGACGTCCTCGGCCACCGCACCGCCCTGGACGTTGACCGCGTCGGGCACGAACTCGCCGGAGAGCGCGAGCTTGACCGACCGCGCGACCTGTGTGCCGGCCTTCTCCTGCGCCTCATGGGTGCTGGCGCCCAGGTGCGGCGTGACGACGGTGTTGTCGAAGTGGAACAGCGGGCTGTCGGTGCACGGCTCGCTGGTGAAGACGTCGATGCCCGCGCCGGCCACCCGGCCGTCCTTGAGGGCCAGCGCCAACGCGTTCTCGTCGACGATCCCGCCACGGGCGGCGTTGACGATGCGAACGCTGGGCTTGACCTCGTGCAGCTCCTTGTCGCCGATCAGCCCGAGCGTCTCAGGCGTCTTCGGCAGGTGCACGGTGATGAAGTCGCTCTCCCGCAGCAACTCCTCCAGCGTGACCAGTTTGACGCCCAGCTGCGCGGCGCGCGCGGCCTGGACGTAGGGGTCGTAGGCGATCACGTTCATGTCGAAGGCGGCGAGCCGCTGCGAGACCAGGACGCCGATGCGGCCGAGGCCGAGCACGCCGACGGTCTTGCCCTGAAGCTCGACGCCCGTGTACTTGGCGCGCTTCCACTCGCCCTTCTTGAGGGCCGAGTGGCCCTGCGGCACGTTGCGCGCCGTCGCCAGCAGCAACGCGATCGCGTGCTCGGCGGCGGTGACGATGTTGGAGGTCGGCGCGTTGACGACCATGACACCGGCCTTGGTGGCGGCCTCGACATCGACGTTGTCGAGGCCGACTCCGGCCCGGGCGACCACCCGGAGACTGCGGGCGTGCTCGAACACCTCAGCGGTGACCTTGGTGGCGCTGCGTACGATCAGCGCGTCGACGTCGGCGACGGCCGGGAGCAGCTGTGCGCGGTCGGCGCCGTCCACATGCCGGACCTCGAAATCGGTCTCGAGAACGGCGATGCCGGCGGGCGAAAGCTCTTCTGCGACGAGGACGACAGGCTTACTCAAGGAAAAGTCCTTTTTGGAGTGGATTCAAGCGATGAAAGGTCGCGAGACACCACCTTGTGCCGCGCCAGCACCCCAGTTTAATCCGTGGCGCCACGCGGCCGGACGGGACCGCCCCCCATGCCCCGCCGAGACGGGGGGACACGGCCCCGCGATGTGCGCTGATCAGGGCGCTGACGGGCGGCGGACCACCCGGGATTCGGCGCCGCCGTCGGCGCGGCGACGCCGATCCCGACGGGAACTCATCCGATGCGCCGCACGACCGGCAGCCTCGACCGGGTGAACAGTCCAGCGGCGATCATCGCGACCAGCGGTACGACGATCCCGACACCGCCGAGCAACTGGAACGGTATGTCGATGATGACCCCGTGTTTCGGCACGCCGTCGAGGACGCCGTCGCCGAACGCCCCGTCGTTCGAGGTGAGGGGGAACGCCACGGCGATGCCCGGTATCAGCCCGGCGGCGATGCCGAGCCAGCAGCCGAGCAGGGCGACGAATCCCGCCTGGCCCATCATGAGCAGGCGCCGGGTACGAGGCCGGGCGCCCACCGCGGCCAGCGTCGCCAGATCGGGCCTGGCGTCCGCGGCGGACAGGCCGGTGGAGATGAGCGAACCGCCGAGCACCATGATCGCGCCGCCGACGGCCAGGAGCAGCAGCGGCAGGCCGAACGACTCGACGAATCCGCGCTCGGTGTAGATATCGGCCCTGTCGGTGCCCTCCGCCATGGCCTCGTCGAGACGCCTGCTCTCGCCTGCGGTGACCCGGTGGTCCGCCGACGCGATCAGCAAGGCGGTCGGTGTGATCGGCAGCCCCAGCCTCCGCGCCGCCACGGGCGGCAGGAGCGCGGTCGGAGCCGCTGCCGCCGCCGCGTCGGCCCGGACCGCGGGAATCGTCACCTTACGCAGATCCTCGAAGCCACCCTGCCCGGAACGTACGACCTTGAAGATGGCGACCCCGTCGCGCACCCCTCGAGGCTCGAAGAGGACGGCCTTGCCGGCCCTCAGCGCCGCCGTCACGGCGGGATCGTCGCGGCCAATGATGAACCGTGCGGCGGCCTCGTCGCCCACCACGTACTCCCAGCCGAACTCGCTGCTGCCATAGAGACATGCCTGCGGATTGTCGTCGGAGCAGTCGCCCAGGGTGGCGAGTTCGACGCCGGTGCAAATGGCAGCGGCAGCGCACGCACTCATGGCGCCCACCTCGGACAGTTCGGTCACCGGGACGCCGGGCAGTTCCCGGGCGGCCGCCTGCCGAACGCGCTGAAAGTCTCCGGCGTCCACCCCCTGGATGACTGTGGAGCCCGCCTGCAGCCGTGGCACGTACTCCACGCGCTGCTGGGCGAAGTCGCTCGTGCTGGCGACGGCGAGCGCGGTCATGCCCGCGACGGCCGCCATGATCGCGGCGACGACGGGGCCGGTACGGCCTCGGTTCCGGGAGGCGTCGCGAACGGCCAGCCGCATCGGCAGGGGCAGCCACCTGGCGAGCCGTCCGGTCAGCCCGATGATCCAGGGCCCCGCCATGACGAACCCCGCGATGATCGCGATCGCCCCGATCGCCGCCCCGAACTCGCGCAGCTCTCTCACGCCCAGCACGCTGGCGGCCGTCCCCGCCACGATCAGCAGTGCTCCGGCGATGGGCCAGCCCTTGCGCGTGCGAGCCTGTTCACGCCGACCGGCCAGTGCCGCCACGACGTTCATGCGGGAGGCCTGCCGGGCGGGCACGTATGCCGCGGCCAGTCCGCTGAGCACGCCGACCAGCAACGTGACCGCCGCCAGACGCCACGGAATCTCGTACGGCCCCATGGTGGTGGTGCCGAAATGCTCGATGACCGGCACCGCGACGGCGGCGACGCCCAGCCCCGCGAGCAGGCCGAGAACGCCCGCGCCGAACCCGAGCACCAGGCCACCGCCGAGAACGATGATGCGCAGGTGCCGCCGGCTTCCCCCGCCAGCGGCGACCAGGGCGAGTTGGCGGCGCTGGCGGCCGATTCCCACCGCGAACGCGGGCCCGGCCAGCAGCACGACCTCCAGTACGATCATCGAAATGATCATCGCGATGATAGCGATCTCGGCGGCCTGCGGACCTCCCTGTTCGACTTCGGAAGGGATCTCGCTCTTCGCCGGAGGCCGCCTTACGACCTCGCGCGAGAGGACGAGGAGACCCGACTTGTTGAGATCGCGGACATCGGCCCAGCTCACCGGGCGACCGCCGGTGACGAGCCACTGGTACTGGGGGTCCTCGCCCAAGAGGGCACCCGGCAGCCCATGTACGATCATGCTCCTCGGAGCACGCGGATCCTCGAGGTAGCCGACGACCGTCTTCCGCTCACCCGCGCGATCGACCTGGATCGATCCGCCGAGCCGGAATCCTCGCTCGCGCACCGCCGTCGAGATCGTGATCTCGTCCTGGGAGGCGGGTGGGCGACCGGCGGTGACGCGCAGAATGCCGCGGGTCACGGGATCCCGAAGGTCCAGTTCCCGCACCGTAGCCGTGACATACCCGCGATCCGTCTTGATCGACGCCTCGCCGCCGCTCGCCATCGGGATGACCCGCGCCCCCGGCCCGAACTTGGCGGCGACCACCTGGCCGACATCCGCCGTCTTCCACGGCCTGCCGGGCACCCCTTCACCGACCTGGATCGAACCGATCCCGTTCGGGTCCTGCAGTACCGGCGTACGATCGTAGCCTTCGATTCGGGCATCGGCGCGGCCCAGTTCGGAGGGCAACGACTCGGCGGCCGACCAGTTGTCGGTCCGGATCAGCACGGCCAGTGCCGTGATCACCATCACCGGCAGGGCGATCATGCAGACGACCAGCGCGGTACGGCCCTTGGCGCGCAGCGCGTCCCGCCGGGCGATGCGCAGCGCGGCTCTGGACGAGCTGATCCGGCTCATCGGGCGCCCTCGAGCAGGCTCTCCGGGCCTGGGCGCGTGCCCGCGTCGACGATCGCGCCGTCGCGCAGGAAAATGATCCGGTCCGCCCAGGCGGCGTGGCGCGCCTCGTGAGTGACCATCAGGCAGGCCGCGCCGGCGTCGCATCTGGCGCGCAACAGCCGCATGATCTCCTCACCGGTCTGCGAGTCGAGGGCCCCGGTCGGCTCGTCGGCCAGGATCAGCCGCCGGTCTCCGACCAGCGCGCGGGCGATCGCGATCCGTTGCTGCTGTCCGCCGGACATCTCGTCGGGGAAGCGGCCGGCGAGATCGGTGATACCGACCTCCTCGAGGGCCGTCTGGGCCTGCGCGCGTGCCTTCCTGGTCGACACCCCGTCCAGCTCTCGCGGCAGCATGACGTTCTCGACCGCGGTCAGGCCCGGGATGAGGTTGAGATCCTGGAACACGTATCCGACCCGGCGACGGCGGATCGCCGAGAGCGCGCCGGCGCTGAGGGAGCCCAGGTCGGCGCCCTCTACCACGACACTTCCGCTGGTCGGGACGTCAAGGCCACCGGCCAGCGTGAGCAGCGTCGACTTGCCCGACCCGGACGGGCCCATCACGGCGACGAACTTTCCCGGGCCGACCACGAGGGTCACTTCGCGCAGGGCGTGCACGAGTCCGGCTCCGGTGCCGTGGTCACGGGAGACCTCGCGCATTTCGAGTACGGTCATCGTTTCGTCTCCTCGGGGGCCGGGTCGAACTCGGGCGCGGGAGCGGGAGCGGCCGTAGGCGCCGTCGCGGCGCGCAGAACGTACGCCTCACAGTGCTCCAGCCAGCGCACCTCCGCCTCCGCCTGAAAGATCATGGATTCGAGCACCAGCCGCCATGCCCGCTCCCCCGGCTCCGGGGGAATCGCCGGGCCGTCGGCCTTCAGCCGGGTGAGGTCCTGCAGCGTGCGCAGCGTGGCCGTCCGCTGGGACTGCACGACGTCGGCGACGTCCACACCCGGGCTGGTGACGGCCATGGCGAGTTTGATGGCCAGTTCGTCGCGCGGGCGGTCGGCGCGCACGATGGGCGTGCTGAACCAGCGCCGCACCTCTTCCGCGCCCTCAGGGCTGATCCGGTAGACGAACCGCCCCTCGTCGTCGGCGCCGACGCGGACGACGAGCCCGTCGCGTTCGAGCCGCGAGAGCGTGGAGTAGACCTGGCCGATGTTGAGCGGCCAGGTCGAGCCGGTGGACGACTCGAACTCCGTGCGCAGTTGGTAGCCGTATCGGGGGCCTTGAGCGAGCAGGGCCAGCAGACCATGACGGATCGACATACCTACGTAGTATGCATACTGCGTATGCTCCAGGCAATGCCGCTGCGATTTCCGGTCGCCGAACTCAGCGAAAAGCCGCGCGTCCGGATCGCTGAATCCAGCGAAAAAGGGGCGCGCCGCCACCCGGCGACGCGCCCCCGTTAAACCTTGTTCGTCAGTCGTTCAGCCAGCTCATCATCGGGCGGAGCTTGGCACCGGTCTGCTCGATGGCGTCGCTCTGCTCGGCCTCACGCTGCTTGAGGAAGTTCGGCCGGCCGGAGTCGAACTCCTCGACCAGTTGGCGGGTGAAGGTGCCGTCCTTCACCTCGGCGAGGATCTTGCGCATCTCTTCGCGGGTCTGCTCGTTGATGATGCGGGTCCCGCGGGTGTAGCCGCCGTACTCGGCGGTGTCCGACACCGACCAGTACATCTTCGAGATGCCGCCCTCGTACATGAGGTCGACGATCAGCTTCATCTCGTGCAGGCACTCGAAGTAGGCGATCTCGGGCTGGTAGCCCGCCTCGGTCAGGGTGTCGAAACCGGCCTTGATCAGCTCGGACACGCCACCGCAGAGAACGGCCTGCTCGCCGAACAGGTCGGTCTCGGTCTCCTCCGCGAACGTGGTCTTGAGCGCGCCGGCGCGGGTGCCGCCGATGGCCTTCGCGTAGGACAGCGTGAGCGGCCAGGCGTTGCCGGTCGCGTCGCGCTCGACGGCGACGAGCACCGGTACGCCGCGTCCCTCGGTGAACTGACGGCGCACCAGATGGCCCGGGCCCTTCGGCGCGACCATCGCGACGTCGACGCCCTCGGACGCCTCGATCAGGCCGTACCGGATGTTCAGGCCGTGCCCGAAGAAGATCGCGTCACCGGGCACCAGAGCCGGTGCCACCGCCTCGGCGTACAGCGCGCGCTGCACGTGGTCGGGCGCGAGGATCATGATGAGGTCGGCCTCCTCGGCCGCCTCGGCCGGCGTGGTCACGCGCAGACCGTCGTTCTCGGCCTTCTCCCGGCTCTTCGAGCCCTCGGGCAGGCCCACCCGGACGTCGACGCCCGAGTCGCGCAGCGACAGCGCGTGCGCGTGCCCCTGGCTGCCGTATCCGAGCACGGCCACATGCCGGTTCTGGATGATGCCCAGGTCGGCATCATTGTCGTAGAACATCTCAGCCACTTGCTATGCCTTTCCGTGTGAAGCGAGAGAACGGCGAGAACACGCCGTCACCGCACCGCTCGCCTGCCGCCGAGCGTGCGGCGACGATTCCGCCGTCGCTAGGCGCTGCGATCAAGAGCACGCAGCGAGCGATCGGTGATGGAGCGGGCGCCACGGCCCACCGCCACCATGCCCGACTGAACCAGTTCCTTGATTCCGAACGGCTCGAGGACCCTGATGAAGGCCTCGAGTTTGTCCTTGCTCCCGGTCGCCTCGATCGTGACGGCGTCGGAGGCCACGTCGACGACCTTGGCCCGAAAGAGCTGTACGGTCTCCAGGACCTGTGAACGGGTCTCGGCGTCGGCTCTCACCTTGACGAGCAGCAACTCGCGCTGCACCGAGGACCCGGAGTCCAGTTCGACGATCTTCAGGACGTTGACCAGCTTGTTGAGCTGCTTGGTGACCTGCTCGAGGGGCAGGCTTTCGACACTGACCACGATGGTCATCCGGGAGATCTCCGGATGCTCCGTCGGGCCGACGGCGAGTGAGTCGATATTGAACCCGCGCCGTGAGAACAGCGATGACACCCGGGCCAGCACGCCGGGCTTGTTCTCCACCAGCACCGAGAGCGTATGCCTGCTCATCGCCGTTCCCCTTCTCCGCGTTGTCCTCGGTCGCCCACGGCTAGTCTCCGTTCTCCCACTCGGGAGCCAGATCGCGAGCGAACTGAATCTCGTCGTTGTTGGTGCCGGCCGCCACCATGGGCCAGACCATCGCGTCCTGGTGGACGACGAAGTCCACGACCACCGGCAGGTTGTCGATCTCCATCGCCCGCTCGATCGTCGCGTCGACGTCGTCGGCCTTCTCGCAGCGCAGCCCGACGCATCCGTAGGCCTCAGCGAGCTTGACGAAGTCCGGCACCCGCCTGGAGTGCAGATCGGTGTTGGAGTAGCGACCCTCGTAGAACAGGGTCTGCCACTGCCGGACCATGCCGAGGTTGCCGTTGTTGATCACGGCGACCTTGATCGGGATGCCCTCGATCGCGCAGGTGGCGAGCTCCTGATTGGTCATCTGGAAACAGCCGTCACCGTCGATCGCCCAGACCGTGGCGTCGGGGCTGCCGACCTTGGCGCCCATGGCGGCGGGCACCGCGTAGCCCATCGTGCCGAGGCCGCCCGAGTTGATGAACGAGCCGGGCTTCTCGTAGCCGATGAACTGGGCCGCCCACATCTGGTGCTGGCCGACGCCCGCGACGTACAGCGCGTCCGGCCCGACGATCTCACCGATCCGCCGGATGGCGTGCTGCGGGGAGAGCGACCCGTCGCTCGGCTGGTCGTAGCCGAGCGGGTAGGTCTCGCGCCAGGCATTGAGCTGCCGCCACCATGCGGTGTAGTCGCCCGTACGCCCGGCCGAATGCTCGGCCTGCACCGCGACGACGAGATCGGCGATCACCTCGCGGCAGTCGCCGACGATCGGGACGTCGGCATGGCGGTTCTTGGAGATCTCGGCCGGATCGATGTCGGCGTGCACGATCTTGGCCCGCGGGGCGAAGCCGTCCAGCTTGCCGGTGACCCGGTCGTCGAAACGCGCTCCGAGGGCCACGATCAGATCGGCCTTCTGCAGCGCGCCGACCGCTCCGACCGTGCCGTGCATGCCGGGCATGCCCATGTGCTGCGGGTGGCTGTCCGGGAAGGCGCCCTTGGCCATCAGGGTGGTGACCACGGGGGCGCCGGTGAGCTCGGCGAGCACCCGCAGCTCCGCCGCGGCCCGCGCCTTGACGACGCCGCCGCCGACGTAGAGCACCGGCGATCTCGCCTCGACGATCAGCTTCGCGGCCTCGCGGACCTGCTTGGAGTGCGGCCGGGTGACGGGCCGGTAGCCCGGTAGCTGCAGCGCCTGGGGCCACTCGAAGCCGAAGCTCGCCTGCAGCGCGTCCTTGGCGATGTCGACCAGCACCGGCCCGGGACGCCCCGTGCCGGCGATGTGGAAGGCCTCGGCGATCGTCCGGCCGATGTCCTCGGGCCGGGTCACCAGGAAGTTGTGTTTGGTGATCGGCATGGTGATGCCGGAGATGTCGGCCTCTTGGAAGGCGTCGGTGCCGATGGCGCCACTGGCCACCTGACCGGTCACCGCGACGATCGGCACGGAGTCCATGTAGGCGTCGGCGATCGGGGTGACGAGGTTGGTCGCGCCCGGGCCGCTCGTCGCCATGCACACGCCGACCCGGCCTGTGGCCTGCGCGTATCCCTGCGCCGCGTGGCCCGCGCCCTGCTCGTGCCGCACGAGGATGTGGCGTACCTGACGGGAGTCGAAGAGCGGGTCGTAGGCCGGGAGGATCGCGCCACCGGGGATCCCGAAAACGGTGTCTACACCGACGTTCTCCAGCGCTCGGACCAGCGCTTGGGCTCCCGTCATCCGTTCGGTCATCTGCATCGCCTTTGTGTAAAGAGAGATCCGGCCAACAAAAAACCCCTCGCGCCGGATGGCGGTCGAGGGGAGCGCACAGGCCTAGCGTGCTTGGTCAGCCTGCGCGCCGACCAAGTACTACAAGGATCTTGGGGTTGCTCTGCACAGCTTCACCTTGGCCGAGTTCCGGCCACTGGTCAAATCCAGGACACCGATGTCTCACCATGCGAGACGCGAGCCGGTGACCTCGGTCCCGGGCGTCAGCGCCCGGTCTGTAGCGATAAGCCCGTTATGCTCCGACGGCTCCGGACAACGGGATGCTCGCTCCGCCCTGACCGGCCGGCGGCGTGAGGTTGGTGCGGACGAGGGCCTGCGCCCGGCCCGGCGTCATCGGCCGGGCGACGAGGAACCCCTGCCCGCGCGGGCATCCCATCTCGCGCAGCAGTTCGAGCTGTTCGGGCCGTTCGATGCCCTCCGCGACGACGATGAGGCCGAGATCGTGCCCGAGCCGCACGATCGTCCGGGTCAGCAGGGTGAGGGTCTCGTCCCGGCCGAGACCGGCCACGAAGGACGGGTCGATCTTGATCATGTCGACCGGTAGCTGGCCGAGATAGGCGAGCGAGGCGTAGCCGGTGCCGAAGTCGTCGATGGCGAGCCGTACGCCCAGATCGCGCAGCGCGGACAGCCGCTGGACGTTCTGGCCGGCATCCTCGACCAGCACCTCCTCCTTCACCTCGAGGGTGAGGGCGTGCGGCGGCAGCCCGGTCTCCTCCAGCACCTCGGCGACCGTTTCGACGAAGCGCGGTGCGGCGACCTGCCTGGCGGCGAGGTTCACCGAGAGGCCGATGTCCCAGGAGGACTCCCGCCATCGGGCGACCTCGCCGCAGGCCTCGCGCAGTACCCAGTTGCCGAGCGGGATCATGAGGCCGGATTCCTCGGCCGGGCCGATGAACTCCTCGGGCGGCACCGAGACGCTCCCGCGCCACCACCGCACCAGCGCCTCGACGCCGGTCACCCGCGAGGTCGCCAGCTCGACGACGGGCTGGAACTCCACGGCGAACTGCTCCTCGGCGAGCGCCCGCTGCAGATCGCTGCCGAGCTCGAGCCGGCGTACGACGTCGGCGTGCATGTGCGCCGCGAAGATCTCCACCCGGCCGCCGCCGCGCTCCTTGGCGCGGGCCATGGCCAGGTCGCCGTTACGCATCAGCTCGGCCGGGTCGGTGCTCATCCGCCGACCCCGTGGGGCGAGATCGGACGCTTTATCGGTATCGCCGCCGCCCTCGCCGCCGTCCTCACCCGCGAAGGCGACGCCGATGCTCGCGGTCAGCACGATGCCCCGGGTGCCCACGCGGTACGGCTCCGCCGACAGCACCCGCAGCAGCCGCTCGGCCAGCTCGATGACGGGACGCGCCTCCACCGCGTTCTCCACGATGACGGCGAACTCGTCGCCGCCCCAGCGGGCCACGGTGTCCTCGGCCTGGACCGCGGCGCGCAACCGCCGAGCGGCCTGGGCGAGCACCTGGTCGCCGGCGGCGTGCCCGGCCGAGTCGTTCACCGCGGTGAAACCGTCCAGATCGGCGAAGAGCACGGCGACGCGGCCGCCTTCGCGCCGGTGCGAGAGCACCTCGCCGGCCCGCTCCTCGAAGTACGCGCGGTTCGGCAGCCCGGTGAGGCCGTCGTGGAAGGTCAGGTGCGTGACCTGGCGCCGGAGGGCAGCCTGCTCGCTGAGGTCACGGGTGGTGACGAGCAGCCGACCGCCCCTCTCCTCACCCGCGTGTGCGTAGGGCGAGATCGTCGACTCCGTCGGCAGCCAGGTGCCGTCGGCGGCCCGCATCCGGCAGGCCAGCCGCAGCGTGTCCTGATGACCGTCCGCCGGAGGCGCCGTCGGGTCACGCTCGCCGTCGAGGAACGAGGCGAAGACGCTCTCGACCTTCGGCAGGTCCTCCGGATGGACGATCTCGTGGATCAGCCGTCCCAGCAGCTCGTCGGGGCGATAGCTGAAGGTCCGCTGCGCACCGGCGCTCACGTACTCAACGGTGCCGTCGAGACCGCAGATCAGCACCACGTCGTTGATGCTCTCGGCGAGCGCGCGGAAGTGCTCCTCACCGGTGTCGAAGGACCGGCGCAGCCAGTGGTTCTCCCACAGCAGCTCGGCGAGTCTGACGAGCACCACGACCACGGCGGAGCCGATGACCACTTCGACGATCGGGTCCAGCTCGTGCGAGCCGGTCAGCGCCCGGGCGGCGAGGAAGACGGCGACGGCGCCCGCGGCCGTCGCCGCGGCGACGGCGATGCCGAGTCCGCTCATCCGGCTGCGGATCTCGTCCGTGCCCCGCGGGTGCGGCGTCGCATCCGCTCCGCCGGCGTCGGCCGCTTCAGCTGCGGCAGGGGCGGGGTCGGCGGCGTCATGGGCGGGGTCGGCGTGCAGCCGCTCCTCCGTCCAGGGCACCGCGCCGAGGAGAAGCAGCCCGGCGATGCGGACGGCCTCGCCCGGATAGCCCGGTGTCGCGCCGCCACGCAGCCGGACGACCGTCGTCACGATGTCCGCGACGGCCACCATGAGCAGCGCGCCGTAGGCGACCGCCGTCGACCGGCGGCTGCCTCGTGCGGCGCCGAGGGCGAAGGCCAGAGTCGCGCACACCACCGTGACGTCGACCAATGGGTACAGCAGCTCCAGGAAGAACTCCGGCGGCGACTCCCCGGACTCGTGGTAGAGCCCGCCGAACAGCGCGACCCAGCCGATCACGAACACCGCGCACACGAGCACGTAGGTGTCGGCGACGAACCGCAGCCACTGGCGCGCCGAGCCGGGGGTCCGGACAAGGATCAGGAAGCCGGTGGCCAGGGCGACCACGGCGGCCAGGAAGAACAGATCCGCGAGGGAGAGCGACGCCACGGCATCGCTCAGCACGACCGCGGAGACCGCATTGATCACCGCTCCGACACACCAGCACAGCGCGGCGACACCGAACCAGCGCCAGGAGTCCCTCCGGATCCTCGTGCCCTCGCTTTCGGGCGAGGCGTCGGTGCGCCTGCGTGCCGCGTGGAAGAGCGAACCGGCAGCCGCCGCCGCCACGAAGGCGGTCGCCCAGGAGGGCATCGCCGAGCCCTCACCGAACAGCGAACTCAGGATGAAGAGCAGGCCGACAGCCGCGACGGCGCCGGCAGGCAGCGCTCGGCGCAGCAGCCGCCTCGAGTCGTCGGCGCTCATATCATGCTCGCTCTCTGCCCCGGATCCGAGAAACTCGGCGTCATGTCCCCCGTGACCACGAATGTGGCCACGCCCGGTGCGCGGGGCGTCATGCCCCACTCCCTCGTCCGGATCAAGCAGTCGCCAGCAAATGGCGCGAGAACGGCTTCGCCGGTGTGTGTATGCAACGTCGTTTCAAATGCGGGGCCGTGATCCACAACTGCGGATCACGGAGATGGACAGTTACGTTCCTGTGGCCGGCAGGGGTTGCCCCTGCGTCCCCCAGGACGGTCGCGTGGGTTGTCGCTCCGGGTCAATCTACGTTCCCTAGGTCACGGAGCGATTGAGGCTCAGCGTCCACCCGGCGACAACTGACAAGAACGCCCACTCCAGAGCGCGGCGGGTAAAGCTGTTTTGTCAAGGCGACTGCCTGTTTGCCAGGCTTCACCATCAGTAGATCCCTGTGATCACGTTCTGGAGGGGTTCGTCGGCCAGATGCCTCCGCAGCTGCTCCCGCACCAGCCGCGCTATCCGCCGGGTCGACGCGGGCGTCGACCCCCCGACATGGGGAGTGATGAACACCCCGGGGCAGCGCCAGAGCGGGTGGTCGGGCGGAAGCGGCTCCGGGTCGGTCACGTCCATCGCCGCCCGTAGCCGGCCGCGCAAGGTCTCGGCGACCAGCGCCGGCGTGTCGACCACCGTTCCCCGGGCGGCGTTGACGAGCAGGGCGCCGTCCTTCATCCGGGCCAGGAAGCCGGCGTCGACCAGCCCCTTGGTCTCCGCGGTGGCCGGGACCAGCAGCACCACCACGTCGGCGTCCGGCAGCAGGTCGGGCAGGTCCTCGAGCGGGTGCACTCCAGGCCTCGCGGCACGCGCCACCCGTACGATCTCGACCTCGAACGGCTCGAGCCGCCGTTCGAGTGCGGCCCCGATCGAGCCGTGGCCGACGATGAGGATCTTCGCGTCGGTGAGCGTCTCGGTCCGGCGGTAGGCCCAGTGCCCCTCCCGCTGCGCCAGAGTGAACTCGGGGAACTCCCGCCGGCTCGCGATGATCGCACCGACCGCCCATTCGGCGGTACCGGCGTCGTGGGCGCCGCGTGCGTTGCACAAGGTGACGCCGGCCGGGACATGGGACCTGACATGGTCCACCCCGGCAGTCTGCAGCTGCACCACGCGCAGCCGCGGCATCCGGTCCATGAGCTCCAGGCTGCGCGTGGAGGGCAGGAGCACCGGTACGTAGAACTCGACCCGATCGGCCGGACCGGGCAGGGCGTCCCCGCCGTCGTAGAGCTCCACGCTCACGCCCGGCAGATCTTCGACCGCCACAGCGATCTCTTCCCTGGCCACCCATACCGTGCTCATCACTCACTCCGTTTCGCGGCAGGCGGACAGGCACCGGGAGACCACCCGGGCGCGGCCGCTCCCGGCGGCACGCTTCCCGATCGTACGACCGATCTCCGCATGATCCCCGGCCGGGTCGCCCCGGAACTCGATCACCGTCACATCCGTCGGTAACGGTGAAGGGACGCGGCGACGCACACCACACGGCACGGACGACAACGGAGCGGATATGACGCGACCGGACACGACGGGGCCTGATCTGACGCGGACCGACATGACATGGCAGCGCACGACCCGGACCGGCAGGACACGGCAGCGCACGACGCGGCCGATCGCCGCCATCGCGGCCGTCGCCGCGCTGGCCGTGGCGGGATGCACCTCGGAGGGGCCGGGCCGTGCCCGCACTCCCGAGCCGCTGCCGCCCAGCGCCGCGCAACCGGGCGGCACCGGGATCGGGCAGCCACGGGAGCTCGTCACCGGCTTGCAGGTGCCATGGGCGATCGCGTTCCTGCCCGGCGGCGACGCCCTCGTCACCGAGCGCGACACCGCGCGCCTGCTACGGATCACTCCGGCCGGACGGGTCACCACGATAGGCACGGTGCCCGGCGTCGAACCGGGCGGCGAGGGCGGGTTGCTCGGGGTCGCGGTGTCCCCGTCCTTCGACCGGGACCGCTACGTGTACGTCTACTTCACGGCCGCCTCCGACAACCGGGTCGTGCGCCTGCGCTACGACGAAGATCTCGGCCGCCCGCAGCCGATCGTGACGGGCATCCCCAAGGGCGGCAACCACAACGGCGGCCGGCTGGCCTTCGGACCGGACAAGATGCTCTACATCACCACGGGCGAGACCGGAGACGAGCCGCTGGCCCAGGACCGCCGGTCGCTGGGCGGCAAGATCCTCCGGGTACGGCCGGACGGATCCCACGCTCCCGACAACCCCTTCGGCTCCCGTGTCTTCACGTACGGGCACCGGAACGTTCAGGGCGTCGACTGGGACGAGCGGGGGCGCATGTACGCCACGGAATTCGGACAGAACCGCTTCGACGAGATCAACCGCATCGAGAAGGGACACGACTACGGCTGGCCCGAGGTCGAGGGAACCGGCGGTGGCGGCGACCACACCGATCCGCTGCTCACCTGGTCGACCTCCGAAGCCTCGCCGTCGGGGCTGGCCTACGCGGGCGGGTCGCTCTGGGCGGCGGGGCTCCGCGGCGAACGGCTCTGGCAGGTGCCGCTGGGCCGGGACGGCTCGGCCGGGCGGCCGGTGGCGCATCTGACCGGGACGTACGGGCGGCTGCGCGCGGTCGTGCGGGCCCCCGACGGGTCGCTGTGGGTCAGCACGAGCGACCGGGACGGGCGCGGCGACGTCGACCAGGGGGACGACCGGATCATCGTCGTCCCCCTTCGGTGACCCTGGACGTTCGCGGGGCGGGCACCGGAACGCCCGCGCACCGCCACACGCTCAGGCGCTCACGGCATGGTCATGGCCGCCGGCCGGACGGTCACGGGCGCCGGCCGCCGCTGCCGCCGAAGGCACGGCCGAGCATCTCGAGCTCGGTGGCCAGGATGTCCTCGTCGGTCAGCGAGCCCCGCTTGGCCAGCGTGTCCACGTCGATGACCCGGAACTCGGGCAGTTGCATGGTGCCGCAGCAGGTCGACCGATCCTGAGCGGCGTGGAGGCTGGCGGAGTTCTCGTCCGCGACGCGCACCGAGGTGACGTCCTCACCCTTGCCGTTTCCGGTGTAGTCGGCGTCGGTCATGTTCATCCGCCCCGACGTCAGATCGCTCAGCGGGACGGGCGAGACGACCACTTCGCGAACGGCGAATCTGTTGCGCAGGAACGTCCGATAGATGGCGGGGTCGCCCTGCTCCATGGAGATCTGCAGCATCTTGTTGACCACGTCGGCATAGATGGCGCCGGTCGCGGGCGCGGCGACGACCGCGTCGAACAGCAGCTTGCAGAGCCTGCCCGCCACCTCGATGAGGATGAGGCCGGGGCTCTTCGCCATGCGTTGCCGGTCGCCCTCGAAGGCGTAGACGTCGGCCAGCACGTCGTAGACACCGCCTGTGAAGACCTGCGAGATCGCGTGCACCTCGTTGCCGACCTCGCTGAGCTTGAGATCGTTGTCGGCGTTGCGCAGTCCGAACTGCAGGCCCAGCGCGGTGCCGAACTCCTCGGCCATCGAGGCCAGGAACGACTTGGCGTGCAGGTCGGCCTTGGTGGCGGCCACCAGCGCCTCGGCCTGGTCCGGCTGCGACAGGGCGAAGAAGATCGCGGTCAGGTCGCCGAAGGCCTCGTGCAGGCCGCCGGTCTGTGGCGGATTTCCGGCGGCCAGCCAGCCGGGTTTGAGCCCGTCCAGGATCGCGTGACCGCACTCGTGGGCGACGATGTCGGTCGAGCGGCAGGTGAAGACCTGCTCGGCGCCGGTCTCGGCCGGATTGAAGAACAGGAACTTCAGCGCCTTGGCGGTTCTGCTGTAGAAGGCGTTGGCGCCCACACCGGCGCGGGGGAAGACCGTGATGCGGTCGGCCGTCCCGCCGGTGTTCCACGCGAACGGGATGGGTGTGCCGCCGTTCAGCCGCTCGTACATCGTGAGCGTCTCGCGCACGACCGCGAAGGTGTGGGCGCAGTCGAACTCGGCGCTGCCCGGCTCGAACAGCAGGTCGCCCTGGGTGTTGCGGGCCACCGGCGTCGTCCCGGCCAGCTCGGTCGCGACGCGCGCGTCCAGCGGCCCGTTCAGCACCACCGAGGGCATGAAGATGACCCGCACGCCCGGATCCTGAACCGACGGGTCCTGCTTGTAGATCCGTACTCGCGGGCCGACGGCGGCCGGCGCCGGCGTCGGCACCGCATTCGGGCCGCGGGGCGGCGGCACCGCCTCGACCTGGTACGGATGCGCCGCCCGGCGGCCTGGCGCCTCGGGGACGGCCGTTCGCACGGCTCTCGAGGCACCGACGGTGACCGCCGTCCCCGGCATCTCCTGAGGACTCATTGCCCCTCCTGTCCATTGGGGCGTGGGACGCCTGGACGGCCCGACGCGCGGAAAGGGGGGATTTTTCGTGACTTTGACCTGTCGGCGCCTTCGTCTTCGACCACGTTCGACCGAAAGCCGATCACCGACAGTGATGATAACGCCTCACCACGGGGCCGGACGGGCGATGAGCCCGCCCGGCGTCGGCGAGTCCTCACCGCACCGGTGACGACTCAGCGGTCGGCCCCTCCAGGATGAGCGCACCGGCCGAACCCTGGTCGGAGTGACCCGGGCGTCCTCACGGCACCGGTCGGATCGACAGATCGCCCGTGACCGCACCGGAGCCCGACTACGCGGGGCCCGTCACCGCCACCCTGCGCAACTCGGAGTCGGCGGTCAGCCGGTCAGCCGGTCAGCCGGTCAGCCGCTCCAGGATGAGCTCACGGGCCCGCCCGGCGTCGGCCTGACCGCGGGTGGCCTTCATGACCGCCCCGACCAGCGCCCCGGCGGCCGCGACCTTGCCACCGCGTACCTTGTCGGCCGCGTCGGGGTTGTCGGCGATCACCTGGTCGATGATGCCGGCGAGCGCGCCGTCGTCACTGACGATCCTGAGCCCCCGGGCCGCGACGACCTCGTCCGGCGTCCCCTCGCCGGCGAGCACGCCCTCGAACACCTGGCGGGACAGCTTGTCGTTGAGATCTCCGGCGGACACCATCGCCTGGACGCGGGCCACCTGCTCAGCGGTGATCGGCAGCGCGGCCAGTTCGACCGACAGCGCGGTCGCCCTGCGAGACAGTTCGTTCATCCACCACTTGCGGGCCGCCGCCGGGTCGGCACCCGCCTCGATGGTCTGCTCGATCAGGTCGAGGGCACCGGCGTTGACGACGTCCTGCAGCTCCTTGTCGCTGAGGGCCCAGTCGGTCTTGACCCGGGCCCGCCGGGCGGCGGGCAGCTCGGGCAGCCCGGCGCGCAGTTCCTCCACCCAGCCGGGGTCAGGGGCGACCGGCACCAGGTCCGGCTCGGGGAAGTACCGGTAGTCCTGTGCCTCTTCCTTGCTCCGGCCGCTCGTCGTGGAGCCGGTGTCCTCATGGAAGTGCCGAGTCTCCTGGACGATCCGCCCGCCGGCGGTGAGTACGGCGGCCTGCCGCTCGATCTCGTGCAGCACGGCCCGCTCGACCGAGCGAAGCGAGTTGACGTTCTTGGTCTCGGTGCGGGTCCCCCACTGCGACGAGCCGCGCGGCATCAGTGAGACGTTGACGTCACAGCGCATGGAACCCTCCTCCATGCGGACGTCGGAGACCCCGAGGGCGCGCATCAGCTCGCGCAGTTCGGTGGCGTAGGCCCGTGCCACGAGCGGCGCCTTGGCGCCGGTCGCCTCGATGGGCTTGGTGACGATCTCGACCAGCGGGATCCCGGCCCGGTTGTAGTCGACGAGCGAGTGGCTGGCACCGTGGATCCGGCCCGTGGCACCGCCGACGTGCAGCGACTTGCCGGTGTCCTCTTCCATGTGCACGCGCTCGATGGCGACCCGGTAGACCTCCGGACCGTCGTCGCCCTCGATCTCGACATCGAGGTGGCCGTCGACGCACAGCGGCTCGTCGTACTGGGAGATCTGATAGTTCTTCGGCATGTCCGGATAGAAATAGTTCTTCCGGGCGAACCGGCACCACTCCACGATGGAGCAGTTCAGGGCCAGGCCGATCTTGATGGTGCTCTCGATGGCCGTCCGGTTGACCACCGGCAGCGAGCCGGGAAGGCCGAGGCAGACCGGGCACACCTGGGTGTTGGGCTCGGCGCCGAAGGCGGTCGCGCAGCCGCAGAACATCTTCGAGCTCGTGCCCAGCTCGATGTGGGTCTCGATGCCCAGCACCGGCTCGTATCTCGCCAGCGCCTCGTCGTAGGGCATCAGCGTCTCGACACTCACAGGTCTCCCAATCCCTTCAATGCCCGGCTCGTTCCCCGCCCGGCTCGGTTCTTCACAGCTCCGGGGCCTTGGCCAGCAGCGGGCCGCCCCAGCGGTCGCCGAGAGCCGCTTCGACTGCCGCGCCGACGCGATAGACGCGATCGTCGGCGAGCACCGGGGCCATGATCTGCAGGCCGACGGGGAGCCCGTCCTCGTCGGCGAGCCCGCACGGCACCGAGATCGCCGCGTTGCCCGCCAGGTTCGACGGGATCGTGCAGAGATCGGCGAGATACATCGACACGGGGTCGGCGGTGCGCTCGCCCAGCGAGAACGCCGACGTCGGCGTGGTGGGCGATACCAGCACGTCGACCTGCTCGAACGCCGCGTCGAAGTCACGTGTGATGAGCGTACGGACCTGCTGCGCCTTGCCGTAGTAGGCGTCGTAGTAGCCCGACGACAGGGCGTAGGTGCCCAGCATCATCCGCCGCTTCACCTCGGCGCCGAAGCCCTTGGCCCGGGTGAGCGCCATGACCTCCTCGGCGGACCGGGTGCCGTCGTCTCCGACCCGCAACCCATAGCGCATCGCGTCGAAGCGGGCCAGGTTGGACGAGCACTCCGAGGGCGCGATGAGGTAGTAGGCAGGAAGCGCGTAGGTGAAGTTGGGGCAGGAGACCTCGATCACCTTGGCGCCCAGCGACTCCAGCAGTTCGACCGCCTCGCGGAAGCGGGCGAGCACGCCCTGCTGGTAACCCTCGCCGTCGAGCTCCCGCACCACGCCCACGCGCAGCCCGGCGACGTCGCCGTTGCGGGCGGCGGCCACCACCGACGGGGCCGGCTCGTCGATCGAGGTCGAGTCCATCGGGTCGTGGCCCGAGAACGCCTCCTGCAGGAGCGCGGCGTCCAGGACCGTGCGGGCCAGCGGGCCGGGCGTGTCGAGGGACGAGGCGAAGGCGATCACTCCGTACCGTGACGAGCCACCGTAGGTCGGCTTCATGCCGACCAGGCCGGTGACCGCGGCGGGCTGCCGGATCGAGCCGCCGGTGTCGGTGCCGGTGGCCAGCGGCGCCTCATAGGCCGCGACCGCGGCCGACGAGCCGCCGGACGAGCCGCCGGGGATCCGGCTCAGGTCCCACGGGTTGCGGGTGGGCCCGAACGCGCTGTTCTCCGTGGACGAGCCCATCGCGAACTCGTCCATGTTGGTCTTGCCGAGGATGACCATGCCGGCGGCCCGCAGCCGGGCGGTGACGGTCGCGTCGTACGGCGGCCGCCAGCCCTCAAGGATCTTGGAGGCGGCGGTGGTGGGCATGTCGCTGGTGGTGAAGACGTCCTTGTGCGCGATCGGGACGCCCGCCAGCGGGCCGAGTTCCTCTCCTGCGGCACGCCGGGCGTCGACGCCGCGGGCCTGCTGGAGGGTGGTCTCGGGGTCGACGTGCAGGAACGCGTTCACCTGGCCGTCAACGGCGGCGATGCGGTCCAGATGGGCCTGTGCGACCTCGACGGCGGAGGTCTCACCCGAGGCGATCAGAGCGGCCAGCTCCGCGGCGGTCTTCCGGGTCAGGCTCATGAGTCCTCCTCGAGGATCCGCGGCACCCGGAAGCGGTTCTCCTCGGCGGCGGGCGCGCCGGCGAGCGCCTGGTCGGCGGTCAGGCAGGGGCGCACCTCGTCGGGCCGGAACACGTTGGTCAGCGGCAGCGCGTGCGAGGTGGCAGGGATGTCCTCGGCCGCCACCTCCTGCACCCGCGCGACCGCGGAGATGATCACATCGAGCTGGGCGGCGAGATGGTCGAGCTCCTCATCGCCGAGCGCCAGCCGGGACAGCCGGGCGAGGTGAGCGACCTCGTCACGGGTGATGGACATAGTCGAAAGCCGTTTCGGAGATCAATGGGTTCCAGGCCATCCTATGGGGCGCACGCGGTCGCGGCCCACTCGAATAAGCCGCCATCCGGCGTGTCGATCAAGGATCGCGGTGTCTGGGCGCGCTCGACCCTTGATCGACACGTGCGCCCGGGCAGGGGGCCTGCCTCGCCACACCACCGTCCACCGGCCCGCGCTCGCGCAGTCATCGGCTGCGGGGCCAATGCCCGGCGTCTCGCCCGACCTCGTCCCGCCGCAGCCCCGAGAACGAGTCCCGAACAACCTTCGGTGTCGGCAAATGCACCACAGGAAGCCGCCCGAGTGGCCCACACGCCGACACCGAACACGCTCCTGCCCCCGTCGCCCACCAGATCACCAGATCACCAGATCAACGAAGCCCATCAACAAACCAACGCAACCGCGACGGCGACGGCGACGGCGGCCGCGGCGGCGGTGGCAGTGGCGGCGGCGGTGGCAGTGGCGACGGCCAGGAGCCGACGCCAAGGGCGAGTGGCGAGACGAAGCCCCACCGCCGCACTCTTACTAACGTGATCATGCACTTATTCACCCCCGAACCCCAACCAACAGCGCCGCCACACCGAACAACTGCATGATCACGGCCATAGACCAGCGGCAACGCTGAGACTCGCGGCTTGGACAACCCCCGGCACTGCGCCAGTCGACGTGATCATGCAGTTGATCGCATCCCAGGCTCCCACCCCCCAAAGCGCGGGAGCGAACGGGAGCATGGTGCAGGGACGTCTCGGGTCGGGCGCGACGGGGGGCTTCGGCCCCGGGAGGCGGCCGGGTTCCGGGTGTCTCGGGGTGGGCGCGACGGGGGCTTGGGCGGAGGGGTCAGGCGGCGGGTTCTGGGGCGCGTTCCATGCGGCGGCGCAGCCAGTCGGTCGCGTCGGCGGCGCCCATCGGGCGGCCGAAGTGCCATCCCTGAGCCGCGTCGCAGCCCATCTCCCGGAGCAACTGGGCGGTCTTGGCGTCCTCGACGCCCTCGGCGACCGATCGCAGGCCGAGCGTCCGCACCAGGTCGATGATGGACCGCACGATCACCGTGTCGTCGCAGGATTCCATCAGCCGCTGCACGAAGGAGGAGTCGATCTTGATCTCCTCGACCGGGAGCCGCTTCAGCCGGACCAGCGAGGAGTAGCCGGTTCCGAAGTCGTCCAGGCTCAGCGGGATTCCCAGCTCGGCCAGCGCTCCCACGGTCTCGCCGGCGTAGGCGGGCTCGTTCATCAGGATCCGCTCGGTGATCTCCAGCTGCAGGGTCGCCGCGGGGAGGTCGTGTTCGACCAGACCAGCCGCGATCGTGTCGGTCAGCGTGGCGTCGAGCAGGTCCCGGCCGGAGATGTTGACCGAGACCTGGACCGCCAGCCCTTCACGCCACCAGGCCGCGGCCTGCGCCAGTACACGATCAACCACGTAGTGCGTGATGGACCGCATGAGGTAGGTCTGCTCGGCGATCGGCAGAAACTGGGCCGGGCCGATGAGCCCCTGCTCCGGATGGCGCCAGCGCAGCAGTGCCTCCATCCCGACCAGTTGCCCGTCGATCAATCCGATCTTGGGCTGGAAGTGCAGCTCCAGTTCCTCGCGGTCGATCGCGCGGCGCAGGTCGCCCAGCATCCCTAGCCTGGCCGGCGAGTTGCGGTCCTTGGCGGGCGAGTAGATCTCGACACCGCACCGGCTCTCCTTGGCGACGTACATCGCCACGTCCGCCCGCTGCAGGAGCAACTCGAAGTCGGGCGCGTGATCGGGGTGGAGGGCGATGCCGACGCTGCCCTCGATGTCGAACGACATGCCGTCCAGCCGTACGGGCTCGCTGAGCGCCGCCCTGAGCCGGACCGCGACCTCCCGCGCCGCCTGGGCGTCGCGTACGGACGGCAGCAGCACCGCGAACTCGTCGCCGCCCAGCCGCGCCACGAGGTCGCCGGGCCGCACGCTGTGGGTCAGCCGATGGGCCACCATCTGGAGCAACCGGTCGCCCGTGTGGTGCCCCAGCGTGTCGTTGACCTCCTTGAACCGGTCGAGGTCGAGCAGGAACAGCCCGACCCGCTCCCGCTCCCCGGCCTCGGGGCCGCCGCCGCGTGCGGCCTGGTGGCGGGCCTCGGCGAGCGCCTGCTCGGTCCGCATGATCAGCAGCTTGCGGTTCGGCAGCCCGGTGAGGCCGTCGTGCAGCGCCTGGTGCTCGCGGCGCACCGAACCGGAGGCGTTGAGGTAGACGGCGATGAAGGGCAGCACGATCAGCGGCACGAGCGCCGCCGAGCGGTCCATGGCGACCACCACGAGGGGCGACAGCCCGAGCAACGCGAGGTTGACGAGCACCTGATAGCCGAAGTCCCGGCGCATCGCCTTGAGCAGCGACACCCGCTCGTGCAGGGCGACCGCGCCGCTGACCAGGGTGTCGTTGCTGAGGAAGTACACGACGGCGACGATCGCGATGGCGAACAGATCGGTGCCCTCGGGCACCCATGGACGGGTCGGAGAGGGGTGGATGCCGAACCCGGCGAGCACCAGGGTCGCCGCGCTGATGCTGAGGGAGTACTGGGCGACGTTGAACGCGGTGCGGTGCGGTGCCCATCGCCGGAACACGCCGTAGGCGACCGCGGCCACGGCCTGCAACATCACGGCGACCGGCAGCCCCGCGTAGAGCAGGGCCGCGAACACGAAGGTGGTCGAGGTCGTCGCGCCGCTGGTCTCGGTGGAGCCCGTCTCGGTGGCGCCGGGCGTGATGATGGGCCTGAGCTCGCCGAACAGGATGAAGCAGCCCAGGATCCAGAACACCGGATTGGTGAGAAGCGCTTCGCACTCCTCCGCGACCAGCCCGCTGACCGAGGCGGCGAACGCCACAGCGCCGAGACCGATGACGCAGGCGAGATAGATCCACAGGGGGGATCCCCGCCGGGGCAGGGTGTCCCGTGTGTTGTTCGGGTCCTTCATCACTTCCCTCGGGGAAGGTCCGGGGATCGCCCCCGCGTTCGCACAGTCAAAGACTGCACCGGAGGTCCGCTTTCAGATGATGAGGGGAGACTACGACCTTCGGGCAACTTCGCGAAACCGATTGGGTACGTTCCGTTACGTCCTATTTAACGCGACTAGCGATCTCTGTGTAGTTAAGTTATACCTCACGGTAACTTGTTGCAGGTCGAAGGCACAACCGCAACGATGTGTCATTCCTCCACTCGGAGGGTTACGACCTTGGCCGCTTCCGGCCCATTTTCGAGCAGCACTTGGAACCCGTCCTCGTTGAGGATAGGGACATCCAGTTTGAGGGCTTTGTCATATTTTGATCCGGGATTGTCTCCTATGATGACAAAGCCCGTTTTCTTGGAGACCGAACCCGTGACCTTACCGCCGAGATTCTGTACGGCCTCAGTGGCCGAATCTCGGCTGAAGCGCTCCAGCGATCCGGTCACGACCACGGTGACGCCCTCCAGCGGCCGGGGGCCTGCCACTCCCTCGTCCTCCATGCGGACGCCCGCCTCACGCCACTTCTGAACGATCTCGCGGTGCCAGTCGACCGCGAACCAGGCCCTGAGCGACGCCGCGATGGTCGGGCCGACGCCTTCGACCATGGCGAGCTGCTCCTCCGTGGCGTTCTCGATCGCCTCCATCGAGCGGAACTCGCGCGCCAGGTCCTGCGCGGCGCGCGGCCCCACATGCCGGATGGACAGGGCGACCAGCACCCGCCACAGGGGCTGCGATTTGGCCTTCTCCAGCTCCTCGAAGAGCTTGTCCACCGTCTTCTTCGGCTCACCGGCCTTGTTGGCGAAGAAGGCGACCACCTTGGGCTCGCCGGTCCGCTCATCGATCTTGGGTAGACCGGTGCGGTGCTCTCGCACCACGCTCTTGATCGGCAGCAGCCTGTCGACGGTGAGATGGAACAGATCCCCCTCATTCCGTACGGGCGGCTCGTCCGGCTCCAGCGGCTGGGTCAGCGCGGTCGCGGCGACGTAGCCCAGCGCCTCGATGTCGAGCGCGTCGCGGCCGGCCACGAAGGAGACCCGCTCGCGCAACTGCCCGGGGCACAGCCGCGCGTTGGGACAGCGGATGTCGACGTCGCCCTCCTTCGCGTAGGCCAGCTCGGTGCCGCATTCCGGGCAGTGCGTCGGCATCGAGAACTCGCGCTCGGTGCCGTCGCGCAGGCCCGTGACCGGCGCCACGATCTCGGGGATGACATCGCCCGCCTTGCGCAGCACCACGGTGTCGCCGATCAGCACGCCCTTGCGCTTGACCTCGCTGGCGTTGTGCAGCGTCGCGTAGGCCACGGTCGATCCCGCGACCTTGATCGGCTCCATCACCCCGTACGGCGTGATGCGCCCGGTGCGGCCCACCCCCACCTTGATGTCGAGCAGCCGGGTGTTGACCTCCTGGGGCGGGTACTTGTACGCGATCGCCCAGCGCGGCGCCCTGCTGGTCGAGCCGAGCCTGCGCTGCACCGCCCGCTGGTCGACCTTGACCACCACGCCGTCGATCTCGTACGCGGGATCATGCCGGTGCTCGCCGTAGTACCTGATGTAGTCGCCGACCGCCTCGAGCTCCGGCACCACGCGGTAGCGGTCGCTCACCGGCAGGCCGAACGCGCGCATGAGCTCATAGGCCTCCGCCTGGCTCTCCGGCAGTTCACCGCCCTCCCAGGCGCCGAAGCCGTGCACGATCATGCTGAGCGGCCGCTGCGCGGTGACTCGCGGGTCCTTCTGCCGCAGCGAGCCCGCGGCGGCGTTGCGCGGGTTGGCGAACGGCTCGCGGCCGCCCTCGACCAGCGCGGCATTGAGTTCCTCGAAGCTCTTGACCGGCAGGTAGACCTCGCCCCGCACCTCGAGCAGCTCGGGCACGTCATCACCCGTGAGATGGGTCGGGATGGCCGCGATCGTCCGGATGTTGTTGGTGACGTCCTCACCGCTGCGGGCGTCGCCGCGGGTGGCCCCGCGCACCAGCCGGCCGTTCTGGTAGAGCAGGGCGACGGCAAGTCCATCGATCTTGAGCTCGCAGAGATAGCCGCTGCCCGGCCCGGCCTCCCGCTCGACGCGCTCGCCCCACGCGGACAGCTCGTCGAAGTTCATCGCGTTGTCGAGACTCAGCATGAGCTCGACGTGCTCGACCGTCGTGAAGTCGGTCGTGATGGGCGCGCCGACCTTCTGCGTCGGCGAGTCGGGGGTGACCAGCTCGGGCCGGTTCTCCTCTAGCTCGCGCAGCTCGCGCATGAGCGCGTCGTACTCGGCGTCGCTGAGCGTGGGGTCGTCGAGGACGTAATAGCGGTAGTTGGCGTCATCGATGTCCTGGCACAGCTCCGCGTGCCGTGCCGCCTGCCCGGATGCATCCTGGCTCAAGCTCATAGCCCTAGTCTCCACCGTGCCGAGGACAGTCTGCCTGCGGTGTTCACCTCTCGGCTGCCGGGCTGACCCCGCTCCCCCTCACCCACAGCAGCCGCCCGTCCGCCCGTTACGCGGACGATCTCGCGTGGCCGGTATCCGGGCGGGCAGGGACCCTGCGCCGACACCAGGCTGCCAGCCGGGGCCGCTGCTCGCGAGCAGCTCTCGTGCTACCCCTCCGGCTCGTCCCGCAGCACTTGTGCGACCTCGCGGCAGCGCGCCAGCGCCGCCCGGGCGTAACCGGGCGAGGCCCCGGCGAGACCGCAAGACGGCGTGAGCACGATCTGCTCCGCCATCCGGGCGGGCGGGAAGCCCAGTCGCCCCCACAACTCCCTGGCAGGGCGCGCGGACGCCCGGGCCGATGGGAACGCCGTGTCGGTTCCGGGGACGACGCCGAGAAAGAGGCCGATGCCCGCCTCGATTGCCTCACCGACCGCTTCGTCGGCTTTCGTGGGGATCAGACCGGCGTCCACCGAGATCGCCTTCGCCCCGGCCGCGCGCAACAGTCCGTACGGAACGTCCCGCGCGCAGCAGTGGACGATCGGATACGCGTCGCCGGCGCGCAGAACCCGTCCCAGTCCCTCCTCGGCCAGCGTAGCCTCCACCGCGCGGAGCCGGCCGAAACCGCTCGCCGTGGGGACCGTCCCGGCGAGCGCACCGGGCAGGCCCGGTTCGTCGACCTGCAGCAGGATCTCGGCGCTCGGGAGCCTCCGGCGCACGTCGGCGACGTGCACGCGGACCCCCTCGGCGAGCGAGTCGATCAGATCACGGATGGCCCCCGCGTCCTTGAGCGTACGGTCACCGTGTTTGAGCTCGATGGTCGCGGCGAGCGTCCACGGCCCGGCGACCTGGATCTTGAACGGCCCCCCGTAGTCGCCCGCCTGCTCCTCGAGGGCGTCGAGATCGCGGGCGAGGTGGTCACGCGCCCGCTGCAGATCCCGGCCCGGCCGGTCGGCGAACCGCCAGCCCGAGGGCTGCAGCGCCACCGGCAGCTCCACGAGCAGTCCCGCGGTGCGCCCGGTCAGGTCGGCCCCGGGACCGCGGGCGGGCAGCTCGGGCAGATGCGGGAGATCGGGCAGCTCACCCAGCACGACGCGCAACGTCTCGGCCGGATCATCACCTGGGAAGGACCCGATCCCCGTCGCGCTCGCGGCCGGCCACGGGAAGGTCATCGGTTCTGGCACATGCCGAAGCCTAACGAGGCTCTATCCTCGCGGGCATGCCCCCGCACCCGCACCGGAGCCCGCGGACGCTCCGCTCGCTCATGTCACCGGCCTCGCTAGCGTCGCTGGCCCTCATCACCACACTCTCGGCCTGCGGCACCGGCTCCTCCCCGGGCGCGGCGCCGCGTGCCACCGTGCCGGCACCGGACCTATGCAAGGTCATCAGCCGCAGAACCGTCACCGTGGCGATGCACGGCAGACCGTCCGGCTGCGAGTCCATCGGCGACGCGAACAGCCGCATGACACGCTTCACCGGCACCGCCCGCCTGTCGGGCCGCAGGGCGCCGGTCGCCCTGGCCATCTCGTACGACACGCGCCGCGATCCACGGACCGGAGCCGACCGCTGGCGGACGGTCGGCCATCCCACCGGTTCTCGGGTCAGCCTGCTCGGGGTCGGCGAGAGCGCCGTCTTCGACCCCAAGCACTCACCTCAGCTCCGTACGACCCAGGGCGACCTGATCGTCTCTGTCGCGCTGAAGGTCACCGGCGCACCGGTGCCCCAGACCAAGCTGCCGGACAACCTCCAGGCCGTCGCCAGCGAGGCCGTGGCCGCGGCGCGCTGAACCGCCGCGAGAGAGCGTTGGCCCGTCAGGCGAAGACGCTGTCCGTGGCGGCGATGGTCGCCGAGCCCAGCACGGTGTCGCCGTCGTAGAGCACCGCGGCCTGGCCCGTGGCCACGCCCTTGGCGGGCGCGTGGAGCCGGATCCGCAGGAGGTCGCCCTCGACCCGGGCGGTGCAGTCGTACACCTCGCCGTGGGCCCGCAGCTGCACCTGGCAGTCGTGCGGCCCCGCCGGCGCTTCGGCCAGCCAGACCGGCCGCTCGCCCGTGATCTCGTGAACGTCGAGTGCCTCGCGCGGACCGACGGTCACCGTGTTGTTCACGGGCGAGATGTCGAGCACGTAGCGCGGCTTGCCGTCGGGCGCCGGTCGCCCGATCCGCAGCCCCTTGCGCTGGCCGACGGTGTAGGCGTACGCGCCCTCGTGCTCGCCGAGGACCTCGCCGGAGGTGTCGACGATCGGGCCCGGCGCGGTGCCGAGGCGGCCTGCGAGGAAGGCCTGCGTGTCGCCGTCGGCGATGAAACAGACGTCGTGGCTGTCGGGCTTGTCGGCGACCTGCAGGCCGCGCCGCTCGGCCTCGCGCCGGATATCGGCCTTGGTGGTGTCCCCGAGCGGGAACATCGCGTGGGCGAGTTGTTCCCTGCTGCACACGGCGAGGACGTACGACTGGTCCTTGCCGTCGTCGACGCCGCGCCGCAGCACCCCGTCATCGAGCCGGGCGTAGTGCCCGGTGCACACGGCGTCGAACCCCAGGGCCAGCGCCTTGTCCAGCAGCGCCGCGAACTTGATCTTCTCGTTGCAGCGCAGGCACGGATTCGGTGTGCGGCCGGCCGCGTACTCGTCCACGAAGTCCTGTACGACGTCCCGGTCGAACCGCTCGGCGAGATCCCAGACGTAGAAGGGGATGCCGATCACATCCGCCGCCCGTCGCGCGTCGCGGGAGTCCTCGAGCGTGCAACACCCCCGGGCGCCGCTGCGGTAGGACTTCGGGTTGCTGGAGAGGGCCATGTGCACGCCGGTGACGTCGTGCCCGACCTCGGCG
>NZ_JABVEB010000006.1 GCF_014323665.1 Actinomadura sp. HBU206391
GCCGCCTGCGGTGGGCGGGCGGCCGGTCCTGGTCGAGCGGGGCGATTGGAGACCAGGTCCAGCAGCCCGCGCACGATCAGGGACTCGTCACCGACGACCGCGACGTCCACGGCGACGACCCTTCCGATCTCGGCCGCGTCGACGTGCGTGTGCACGACCTCGGCGCCGAGCGGGACAGGGGGGCCGGGATCGGGCTCGAACTCGATGAACGAGCGGCAGCCGAGCAGCATCACGACGTCGGCGCCGTCCGCCGCCGGGTGGGCGGCGGAGTAGTTGCCGGCGTACTGCGGGTGGTCGGTCGGGAAGGCGGGCCGCTCGAAGCTCCGCCGGTCCTCGTTGAACACCACCGCGCCCGTCCGCTCGGCCAGCCGGACGAGGTCGTGCTCGGCGCCGTGCCTGGCCACCTCGGCCCCCGCCACGAGCACCGGACGCCGCGCGGCGTCGAGCAGTTCGGCGGCGGCGCGCAGCCGTTCGGGGTCGGGCGCCACGCGGGACGCGACGAGGTGCCGTGCCGGATCGGGGACGGGGCCGTCGCCGGGGGCCTCCATGAGGTCCTGGGCCAGCCCCAGCCACACCGGTCCGCATGGTTCCGCGGTGGCCGTGCGCAGCGCCTCGGTCAGGTCCTCGGGCACGCACTCGGCGGTCAGCGACTGCCATTGCCGCTTGACGAACGGCCGCGCCAGCTCGCCCGTGCCGGGCAGGCTGGTGAAGCCACCGTGCGACTGGATGCTCGCGGGCTTGAGGCCGTTGAGGACGATCACCGGCGACCGCGCCATGCGGGCGGCGTCCAGGTGGCTCAGCCCGTTGACCAGCCCGAGATGGGTGTGCAGGTAGGCCACTGCGGGCCGGCCGGTCGCGCGGGCGTAGCCGTCCGCCATCGCGACCGTCACCGACTCATGGGTCGTCAGTACCACCTCGATGCCCGGGTGGTGCAGCGTCGCGTCGAGGAAGGCCGCCTCGGTGCTGCCCGGGCAGATGAAGACCCGGTCCACGCCCCACGCTTGCAGCACGTCGAGCACCGCGTCGGCGGTGGTGCGCCCTGTGTCCCCGGCCGTCGAACCCGCGGTCATCGCCCATCACCCGCCGGCGCCGGCCCGGGCAGACCGGAGACGTCGCGCCAGTCGGCGATCGTCTGCGGTTCGGTGCAGGCCTCCAGGGCGGCGACGCCGTGCCCGCGGCCGATGCCGCTGCCCTTGAACCCGCCGAACGGCATGTCGACGGCCGACGCGCCGACTCGGTGCACGTTGAGGAACACGCTGCCGGAGTGGATGCGCCGCGCCACGTCGCGGGCGTGGTCGCGGTCCTCGCTCCACACCGATGCCCCGAGCCCGAACTCGGTGGCGTTGGCCATCCGAACGGCGTCGTCCTCATCGTCGAAGGGAAGGATCGGCACGACCGGCCCGAACTGTTCGTCGGCCACCAGCTCGGCGGTCGGATCGAGGCCGGTGACCACGTGCGGAAGCAGGAAGTACCCGTCGTCGAAGGACCCGGCGTCGAGCTTCCTGCCGAGTTCGTGCACGGTGGCGCCGGCCGCCCGGGCGCGGTCGATCAGGCCGTTGACCTTATCGAACTGGGCGCGGTTGTTCAGCGGCCCCATCGTCGAGCGCGGGTCGAGGCCGTCGCCGACGACGATCTCGTCGACGGCGGCGCGGTAGCGCTCGGTGAAGTCGTCGTACCGGGAGCGGTGCACGTAGATGCGCTTGACGTTGAAGCACACCTGGCCGGTGTTGCCGTACACGCCCTGCACCAGCTCGCCGACCAGCGCGTCGGTCACGTGTGCGCTCTCGAGCACCAGTGCCGGGTCGTTGCCGCCGAGCTCCAGGCTGACGTTCTTGAGGTTGCCCGCCGCGCCGGCCAGCACGCTCCGGCCGGTGCCGGCCGACCCGGTGAAGAACACCTTGCGTACGAGGGGGTGCCGCACGAGCGCGTCGCCGGCCTCGGCGCCGGTGCCTGGCACCACGTTCACGACGCCGTCGGGCAGGTGCCGGGCCAGTGCGGCGAGCACCTCGCCCAGCGCCAGCGGCGCGAACTCCGAGGGTTTGACGACGACGGGGTTGCCGGCCAGCAGGGCAGGCGCGAGGCCGAGGAAGCAGAGATAGACCGGGGAGTTCCACGGGACGATCACGCCGGTGACGCCCATCGGCCGCCGCCCGACGTGGACGGTGACCCGCTCGTCCGCGCGCAGGACCCGGTCCTCGTCCAGTTCACCGGCCAGGCCGGCGTAGTAGCCGAGGATGTGGGCCGCGCCGCCGACGTCGAGCCGGGACTCCCAGAGCACCTTGCCCTGTTCCCTGGTCAGCAGCATGGCGAGCTCGGGGATCATGCCGCCGAGTTCGGCCGCCGCGTCGCGCAGCAGACGGGCCCGCTCGTGCGGGCCGAGCCCGGCCCATCCGCCGAAGGCCGAGTGCGCGGCGCGCACGGCGTCGTCGATGTCCGACGCGGTGCCGAGGGCGTGCTCGCCGACGATCTCGCTGCGGCGGGCCGGGTTGTGCACGGGCGCGAGCGGCGCGGGCCTGGCCTGGCCCGCGACCAGCACGGGGGCGAGGTGAAGCCGGGTGTCTCGTGTGGTGGTCATGGGCGGCCTACCTGACCCGTAGGGTCATGGCGCCGAGCCGGCTGATCTGCGTCTCGAGCAGGTCGCCGGGGCGGATCGGTCCGACTCCGGGCGGCGCGCCGGTGAAGATGACGTCGCCGGGCAGCAGCGTCATCATCCGCGACGCGTACGACACGATGGCCGGGATTTTGGTGATGAGCGTGGCGGTGTTGACCGCCTGCCGCTGCTCTCCGTTGGCCAGCAGCCGGATGTCGAGGTCGCCGGGGTCGCCGACCTCGTCGGCGGTGGTGACCCAGGGCCCGAGCGGCGAGAACGTGTCGTAGCTCTTGCGGCGGGACCGGTCGGCCGGGCTGCGGACGGTGATGTCCAGCCCGACGGTGTAACCGAAGACGTGGCCGAGCGCGGTGTCCTCGGCGATGTCCTTGCCGCCGGCGCCGATGACGATGACCAGCTCGGACTCGTGGTGGATCTCCTCACCCGCCGCGACGATCTCGGGTGGCAACACGATGTCGTCGGCGGGGCCGGAGATGGACGACGGCGCCTTGAGGAAGACGTCGAAGTTCATCATCCACGACTCGACCCGGCCGAGCGTCCGCCGCTGAACGTCGTGCATCTCCTCGACGTGCGCGGAGTAGTTGCTCGCGCACGCGACGATCTTGGAGGGGTTCAGTACGGGTGCGTGCAGCCGTACTGACGCGAGCGGCAGCCGCGTACCGCCGCTCGCCGCCTTCTCCAGGTCGGGCCGCGCCTCGGCGAAGTCGCGGCACAGCCGGCGCCACCAGCCGGCGGTCAGCCCGTCGGGGTCGTGCGGCCAGGGCAGGGCGTCGGTGACGTCGACGATGGTGTCGCCGTCGACCGCGCCGAGCCGCAGGTCGTCGAAGATGGCCAGCTTCATGTCGGTTCTCCTCAGGGCCGGAACATGCCGGTGACGGTCTGCGGGGTGTCGAGGGTCTGCTCGCGGTAGACGCCGAGCGCGCGCAACACGGGGGTGTCGCTCAGCGTGAACAGGTCGGCGGAGGTGTGGGCCAGGTGCTCGACCGGTGCCCAGGACGGCACGACGAACATGTCGCCGGGTCCCCATTCGAAGCCCTGCCCGGCGATGACGGTCGTGCCGGTTCCGCGGTGGACGACGTACACGGCGTTGCCGCTGCGCCGCACCGGGAGCGTCGAGCGCCCGGGGGCGAGCCGGTGCATCGCGCACGCCAGCGTGGGCAGCACGCTCGCGCCCGACCGCGGGTTGGTGAACTCCAGGCTCACCATGGGGTCGTCGCCGCGCGCGGCGAGGCGGCCGAGCTCGGCGTCGGTCTCGGTCCACCGGTAGACCAGCAGCGGTGAGGGCGCGGGGTCCAGCGGGTCCTCGACCCGGCCGTGGGTCATCCCCCCCGCACCGGCGTACAACTCCTCGGAGCGGTTCCGGCCGGTGACCGGCTGCCGCAGGTCGGGATAGGGCTCGAAGAAGATGCCGTCGAGCGCCTCGATCATCGGCAGGTCGAGCCCGTCGAACCAGAACATGGCCGCGTCACCGGTGTTGGTGTGGTCATGCCAGTTCCACGCGGGCGTCAGGATCAGGTCGCCGGGACGCATCTCGCACGCGTCGCCGTCGACCGTCGTCGACACCCCCTCGCCCTCGAGGACGAACCGGATGGCGCCGGGGGTGTGCCGGTGAGCCGGCGCCGACTCGTGCGGGCCCAGCGCCTGGATCGCCCCCCACAGCGTCCCCGCGGCGTAGGGCCGTCCCCCGAGGCCCGGGTTGGCCAGGCTCAGCACCCTGCGCTCACCGCCGCGTCCGACCGGTACGAGCCCGATCGAGCGCTCGGCCAGCGGACGCATCACGGCGGCCGGCCAGAGCCACGGCACCGCCTTGGGCTGCGGGGTGGGCGTCAGCAGCTGCTCGGTGATGGTCCACAGCGGCTGCAGGTCGGCCGCGGCGACCTCCTTGTACAGCGACTCCAGTTCGTCGGCCGGTACGGCCCGCTCGTCCGCCATGTCGTGCTCCCTCCTCGGTCGTCGCGGCAGATGCCGCCGGTTCGGCTGCTTCGCCGCTAACCGGCGGCCGCGCGGATGCTCTCGTACTCGTGCGGCGGTGTGCCGATGCCGAACCGCTGAACGCTCTCCAGCAGCGAGACCCGGCGCATCCAGGCGCGCGCGCGGTCGGGGTCGCCCGCGATCGCCCGCATCTCGTCCTGGTTCTCGCGCCGGCGCGCGTCGTCGGTCTCGGCCAGCCGTTCGGTGTTGCGTCGCGTGTCGGCCTGCACGTACTCGACGGCGACGCGGCGGCGGATCTCGGCGAACGTGCGGAGCTCGTCCTCGCGCTCGGCGGTGCCCGCGAGGACGCGGGCGATCCTGGTGGTGACGTCGATGGCGTCGTGGATGCCGCTGTTGAGACCGACCCCGCCCATCGGGCTGTTGATGTGGGCGGCATCGCCGATGATCATGGTGTTGCCGACGCGGAACGTCGAGGCCACCCGCTGGTGCACGTTGTAGATCTGGTGGTCCACGATCGGATAGCCGCCCGGGAAAGCGGCGAGCCCCTGCAGCTGCGCCTGGAGCGTCTGCGGGCTGGTCGCCTCCTCGCGGGAGACCTCGGGCGGTACCGGCCAGACCGCACGCCATGACTCCGGGGTGCGCAGGATGAACAGCCACTCCCGGGGGTCGGCCACGTAGTTGACGTCGGCGATGCCGGGCACGAGCTCGCTGATGTCGGCGGTCGTGCTGGCGATGAGAAAGCGCTCCGGGTGCGTGTAGCCCGCGAAGTCCACCCCCAGCGACTGCCGCACCGTGCTGCTCGCGCCGTCCGCTCCGATCACGTACGACCCGTGCAGGGTCACTGGACCGTTCCCGGTCTCCATCAGCACCGTCGCGCCGTCGCCGGTGCTGACGACCTCGCGGACCCGGCTGCCGAAGAACATCGTGACGTTGTCGTCGGTGCGCAGCCGTTCATGCAGCATCCGCACGAGATGCTGCTGGTTCAGCTGGAGCCGGTACGGGTACGGCGTCTCGTCCTTCAGCAGGGTCAGATCGAACTCGGCGACCAGGCCGTCGCGCCGGTCGCGGAACTGGTATCTGGGCACGGCCAGTCCCTCGGCGACCATCTGACCGGTGATGTCGATCCGCTCCAGCAGTTCGAGCGTGGCGGCGTGGAAGGTCGACGCCCGCCAGTCGGTCTTGGGGACGGCCTCGGCCTCGATCAGCACCACGGGAATGCCCTCGCGCGCCAGCATCGCGGTCGCGGTCATGCCGACCGGACCTGCGCCGACGACGATGACAGGGGGCTCGTTGTGACCGGGGGTAATGCTCGTCATCCCGCTACACTAACGAGATATTCCAGCTATCAGAAGTAAGTCAAGGTACAGTTCCTTCATGTCGAATAATCCGGGCGCTGGTGACGGTGGATCAAGTTCCGTGGACAACGCGCTCCGGCTGCTCGAGATCATCGGGGAACGTCAGGTGCTGCGGGTCGCGGATGCCGCGGACCTGCTCGGAGTCGCCCGGTCGACCGCGCACCGGCTGCTGACCGCGCTGCGCCGGCGTGGGTTCGTACTGCAGGACAAGCCCAACGGCGCCTACCGCCCGGGGCCGGTGCTCAACGAGATCGGGCTGGCCGCCATCGGCCGGATCGACATCCGCCGCACGGCGCGGCCGGTGCTCGAGGAGCTGCGCGAGCAGACCCGCGAGACCGTCAGCCTGTCGCTGCTCGAAGGCCGGAACATCCGCTTCGTCGACTGCGTGGAGAGCCCCCGGTCGGTACGGGTCGGGAACCGGACCGGGATGGTCATGCCCGCGCACTGCACCGCCGGCGGCAAGGCGATCCTCGCGTGCCTTGCCCCCGTGGAGCTCGACCGCCGCTATCGCGACCGGGAGCTGACGACCCGCACCCCGGCCTCCATCAGCGACTGGGCGGTGCTGTCCCGGGAGCTGGAGGACGTCCGCAGGGACGGTTACGCCCTCAACGGCGAGGAGGGCGAGAGCGGCATCAGCGCCGTCGCCGTGGCGCTGCGCGACGTGACCGGCGCTCCGCTGGCCGCCATCGCCGTGGTCGTCCCGTCCAGCCGCATGCCGACGGAGGAGTCCGCGCGAGCGCTGGCGCCCACGGTGCTGCGGGCGGCCGAGACCATCCAGCAACTGCTCTCTGCTGAATTCTAGATCCGGGCTGAATTCTAGATCCGGGCTGAATTCTAGATCCGGGCTGAACTCTGGATCCCGGGCCGAGCTCCAGATCCCGGGCGGACGCCGCCCGAGCGCATACCATCGGCGTCATCCGCCGAGGAGGCGCTCGTGACCGTGTCGGCAGAGCTCGCCGAGATCAGCCAGTGGTGGCGGACACAGTGGTCGGCCACGCGCTCCGGGCCGATGCCCGCGGCTCGCGGCCCGCGGCCCTTCCGGATCGCGGGCAGCGCGAACGACCAGACCACCCGCGACGGCGTGGACAACCCCTATTGGCAGTTCGTGCGCCAGCTTCCCTCCGTCGACGCGGGCCTCGACGGCGTCGCCGCCGACGGTTTCGCCCGCGGTCTGCCGGTCGGCCATCACCTGCTGACCATGCGCTACTCGTGGGCGATCCCCTCGCCGGGCGACATCGGCTGGCTCGCCGACCTCCTCGGCCACCGCGGTCTCGTCGAGATCGGCGCGGGCTCCGGCTACTGGGCGTGGCAGGCGCGGCAGGCCGGAATCGACGTGCTCGCCTACGAGCCGAGCGACCCGGCCGACAACGGCTACAGCGACGGCGTCGAGTACCTCGCGACCCTTCGGGGCGACCACACGGCCGCCGGGCGCCATCCCGACCGCGCCATGCTGCTCTGCTGGCCGTCACAGGGCGACCCCTGGGCGGCGCTCGCCCTCGCCGCCTATGCCGGCGACCTGCTCGTCTACATCGGCGAGGGCCCGGGCGGGCGCTGCGCCGACGACGGGTTCTTCGAGCTCCTGGGCAGACATTGGACGCCGGCCGGCGCGAGCCCGCACCACGTCTCCTGGTCGCGCACCCGCTGCACGATGACCGCCTACCGCCGTACGACCTGAGCCGTTCCCCGCTCAGCCCATGACGGCTTTGCCGTAGTCGAAGTCGTGCTTCAGGTAACCGATCTTGCGCATGATGCCGGCGAACAACTCCAGCGACGCGCGGTCGTTCTGCGGCTTCCACTGGTTCAGGCGGACCTTGGCGGCCATGGCGGCGTCCAGGGTGCTGATCTTCGGAAGCGCCTGGCGGAACGACTCCGGGTCCGCGGCGATGTCCTGCGCCGTCAGCCGCAGCCCCCGCTGGAAGGCGGCGACCAGGGCCGGCTTGGTCTTCACCGTCTCGGACGCCGCCAGGTAGCCGCCGACTTGCAGGGCCGGCCGCAGCGCGGCGTACGGCTGCACGACCTCGCGCAGCCCGCGGGCCAGGCCGACCGTGCCGAACGGCTCGATGAGGAATCCGGCGTCCACGTTGCCGCGCTGGATGGCCGCGACCATGTCCGGGAACGGCATCTCGACGAACCTGATGGTGGAGAACACCTTGGGGTCGGAGTTCATCAGCCCGGCGATGACGACGTCGCTGACGCCCTGCAGCGTGTTGACCGCCACGCGCTTTCCGGCCAGCCCGGCGACATCCCTGATCGGGCTGTTCTGGGGCACCTGGAGCGAGGAGAAGTCCTTCGTCGCGGTGTCGGACGCGCTGGTGCCCGGCGCGATGATCTTGACGGGCAGGCCGCGGTCGATCGCGATCATGCAGGAGACGACGGCCGAGCCGGCGATGTCGAGCTCACCGCTGATCAGCGAGGGGATGACCGTGGTGCCGCCGCCGGAGGTCTTGAAATCGATGAACAGGCCCTGCGTCTTGAAGTGGCCGCGCTGCATCCCGTACCGCACGAACGCCGCGGGCATGCCGGCGGTATCCGCCACGGTGATCTTGCGGAGGCCGTCCTGCGCCTTACCGCCCGAGTTGTACGTGCCCGCCGACAGGTCGTAGTCGGCGTTCCCGCACCCGGCGGCGGCCAGCGCGAGCGCCAGCACCGCGCCCACACAGGTGAGGAACCTTCTGATCGGACTCATCTGATCCTCTCCGAGTCGCTCGGGTGGCCGCTCACAGGGCGGCCGGCTCGCGCTGGATCGCCGAGAACAGGCGGCTGCGCAGCTCGGCGAACTCCGGCAGCTGCTTGGTCTTCAGCTGGTCGCGCGGGCGCGGCAGCGGGACATCGACGTCCAGCGCGACCTTCGCCGGCGCCTCCAGGACCAGCACCCGGTCGGCCAGATAGACGGCCTCGTCGATGTCGTGGGTGATGAACAGGACCGTGACGTCGAACCGCCGCCAGATGTCCAGCAGCAGGTCCTCGAGGTCGAACCTGGTCTGCGCGTCGAGCGAGGCGAACGGCTCGTCCATCAGCAGGATCTTCGGCCGGTAGGCGAGCGCCCGCGCGATCGCCACCCGCTGCTGCATGCCGCCGGACAGCTGCCACGGGTAGCGCTTCTGCCGCCCGGACAGCCCCACCGCCTCGAGCGCCTCCTCGGTCGCCTTCTGCGCGTCCTGCTTGGAGACGCCCTTGTAGCGGAGCGGGAAGGAGACGTTGCGGGCCACCGTCATCCAGGGCAGCAGCGACCTGCTGTAGTCCTGGAAGACGAACGCCATGTCCTTCGGCGGTGCGACGACCTTCTCTCCGTGCAGCACGATCTCGCCGCTGGTCGAGGGGATGAGGCCGGACAGGCACCTCAGCAGGGTGGACTTGCCGCATCCGGAGGATCCGAGGATGCAGACGAACTCGCGATCGGCGACCGAGAAGGTCACGTCGGCGATCGCGGGAGCGGCCTGCGGATCCGGTCCGTAAACCTTGCGGAGCCGGGATACCTCAAGCATCGTTGACCTCCGGGACGTTCTTCCGGGCGGCGCCGCCCGGGTTTTTGGGGTTCTTGGGCTTCTGGGCTGATTCGGGCAGCAGGCCGTTGGCGCCGCGGTGCCAGCGCAACACCCGGTCCTCGACGCGTACGAAGATCCAGCTGAGGGTCAGGCCGAGCAGGCCGAGCAGGATGACGCCGCCCCACATCGCCGGGATCTCGAAGGAGCGCTGCGACTGCAGCACGAAGTAACCGATGCCGTCGCGGCTGGCCACCATCTCCGAGACGACCATCAGGATGATGCCGATGCCCAGGCTGGTGCGCATTCCCGCGAAGATCCGCGGGGACGCGGCCGGCAGGATGATGTGCCTCAGCCGGGCCGAGGTCGGGATGCGGTAGGCCCGCGCCATGTCGAGCTGCTCCTCCTCGACGCCGCGCACGCCGTCGAGGGTGTTGAGCAGGATCGGCCACATGGTGCCGAGCACGATGATGAACACCTTCGAGCTGTTGTCGGTTCCGAACACCAGCATCGCGAAGGGGATCAGGGCCGGGGCGGGGAGCGCCCGCAGGAACTGCACCACCGGGTCGAAGGCGGTCCGCAGGATCCTCGACATGCCGAAGAGGACACCGAACGTGACCCCTCCGACGATGGAGATGCTGTAACCGGCGAGCAGCCGCAGCACGCTGGGCACGAGGTCGCTGCCGACGCGGTCGAAGAGCCAGTTGTCGGCGAAGACCCGCACTATCTCGGTCAGCGGCGGGAAGAAGAAGTCCTCGGCCTGCGCCGACCACAGGCCGAAGGCCAGCAGTAGCGCCACCGGTACGACGAGATGCTGCAGGAACAGCGAAAGCCGTCTGAGGGTCACCGTGCCACCTCCTGGCGCTGCGAGGGGTGCCACCGCAGTGCCTTGCGTTCCACGGCGGCGAACGCCGAGTTCAGGGTCAGGCCCAGCAGCCCGGTGGTGATGATCAGGGCGTACATGAGCGTCACGTTGCCGGCCGACTGGGCGACGGCGATGGCCCGGCCGAGACCGGGCGCCCCGCCGACCAGTTCGGAGGTGACGGCGAGGACCAGTCCGATCGCCGCCGCGATGCGCAGGCCCGTCGCGATGTACGGGGCGGCGCTCGGGATCGTGATCACCCAGAACCGGGCGGACGGGCCGAGTCCGTACGAGCGAGCGGTGTCGCGCGCGACCGGGTCGACGTCCTGTACTCCGTAGATGGTCTGGAACAGCAGGGGCCAGAAGGTGGCGAAGGCGATCAGGAAGACCTTCATCTCCAGCCCGGTGCCGTACACCAGCACGGCGAGCGGGATCAGCGCGACCGACGGGATCGGCCGGCAGAACTCGATGACGATCCGCGACAGGCGGTAGGCGAGCGGGCTCGACCCGAGCAGGACTCCGATCGGCACGGCCAGCAGCGTGGCCAGACCGATGCCGACCGCCCAGGCGCGCAGCGTGCGCCCGATCTCGACCCACAGCGGTTGCTCGACGACGAGCCGGAAGAACTCGGCGTACATCGAGCTGACCGGCGGGAACCAGTCACGCGGGAGTACCCCGAGCCGCGAGCACAACTCCATGACGGCGAGGACGACGAGCACCCCCGCCACCTTGGTCAGCAGATCGGCGCGCTTGCCGAGCCAGATGCGAACGGCCGGTGGCCGGGCGGCCCGTTCATCCGGCGCCGCCGCTTCGGGCGCCACGACAGAGGGCGGGCCGCCCTTGTGCGTTACGGGTTGCCGCACGACATGTGCCTCCTCGTCAGGGCGCTGAGATTTCACGCAAGTTAACGTGCAGCTTCCGCATGAAGCAATACATATGCTCCTGAATTCCGCTAACAAGAATTGAAATGCGGAAAAGTAACGGCGGGTACCCGCCGTTACTCTCGCTGTCATTACGCTGGCGGTCATTGCCTCGCGACGCTCACCAGGTCACCGTGCTCGGGCTCGTCGCCGATGCCCTCGGGGATGACCTTGGGGACACCGCGGAGCGTGAACAGCGCGGCGACCGCGACCACCGCGGCGAGCGCCGCGCTGCACACGAGCGCCACGTGCATGCCGTCGACGAAGGCGTTCCGCGCGGCTCCCGCGACCTGCTCGGCGAGCCCGGCCGGAAGCGAGGCGGCGACGCCGAGTGCGCCGGCGAGCGAGTCCTCTGCGGCGGCCCCGGCCCCGGTGGGCAGCCCGGCGGGCAGGACGAGGCCACCCCGGTAGGCGGCCATGAGGATGCTGCCGAGGACGGCCATGCCGAGGGCGCCGCCGAGCTCGGCGGCGGTCTCGGCGATCGCCGAGGCGGCGCCGGTACGGTCCCTCGGCACCGAGGCCAGGATGGTGTCGGCGGTGACCGTGAGCGCCATCCCCATGCCCAGGCCGTTGGGGATCATGGCGAGCAGGAGGACCGGGTAGCCGGTGTCGGTGCCGGCCAGGACGAACAGGGAGAACCCGGCCGTCGACAGGGCCAGGCCCAGCGCGACGACGCGGGCCCTGCCGAGTGCGCTGATCAGCGGCGGTGCGAGGGCGGCGCCGCCCACCATTGCGGACAGGGCCCCGGGCAGGCCCGCGAGACCGGACCTGAGCGGCGACCAGCCGAGGACGAGCTGGAAGTACTGCGCCAGGATGAGCGACTGGGCGACCAATGCGAACATCGCGAACAGGTTGGTGGTGACCGAACCCGAAAAGGCCGCCACGCGGAAGAGCCGCACGTCGATGAGCGGCTCGCTCAGGCGGGTCTGCCGCCGGATGAACAGGGTGAGCCCCGCGACGCCGATCAGTGCCGCCACGCCGACCCCCGGCTGGGCGAGGCCACCGGCGGCCGACTCCTTGACGGCGTAGACGATGCCGAGGACGCCGGCGATCGACAGCGGCACGCTGACCAGATCAAGGCGCCCCGACACGGCCGCGCGGACGTCGGGCAGCAGGACCAGGCCGACGACGAAGCCCACCGCCATGATCGGCACATTGATCATGAACACGGCGCCCCACCAGAAGTGGTCGAGCACCGTGCCGCCGAGCACCGGCCCGAGCCCCACCGAGAGCCCGCCGACCCCGCTGAAGACGCCGATGGCCATGGTGCGCTGCCGCGGTTCGGTGAACGCGCTGCGGATGAGCGCCAGCGCCGACGGCATGATGGTGGCGCCGGCCACGCCCAGCAGCGCACGTGCCGCGATCAGCAGTTCGGCGGTCGGGGCATGGGCCGTGAGCGCCGAGGCCGCCGCGAACGCCGCCATGCCGGTCAGCATCAGCCGCTTGTGCCCGATCCGGTCGCCCAGCGAGCCCATGGTGACCAGCAGCCCGGCCAGCACGAACCCGTACACGTCGGCGATCCACAGGATCTCGGTGGCCGAGGGGCCCAGATCGCGGGCGAGGCTGGGAATCGCCAGGTGCAGCGCGGTCAGGTCGAGGTTGGGCACGATCGCGATCAGGCACCCCACGGCGAAGGTGCCCCATTTGCGGGTGTTGGAGATAGGCGAGGAGGTCATGGACGTCAGCCTCGGCGCAGTCGCTGACCGGCCGCCTACCGGACACTGACCGCACGCCCTGAGCCCGACTTGCCCGGCCCGTCATGCCCTGGCCAGCGCGAACGCCTCCTCGCGGGTCATCTCCGCCCCCCGTGCGTAGGCCGCCGCATACGCCGAGTCGCCGACCAGCTCACGCGACCGCGCGGCGACACGGGCGACGTCGGGGTCCCCGGGCACCGAGGCTCCGCGCAGCCCGGTGGCCGCGCCGAGCAGCAGAGCCGCCCGCCGCCCGTCGTCCTGGAGCAGCGCCACACCTGCCAGAGCCTCCACGGCGCCCGCCGCCAGCATGAGGTTCGCGTGGTCGAGCGAAGCGGTGAGCGCCTGCAGATGCCAGGAACGGGCGCCTTCGGCGTCTCCCTCGGCCTCGGCGATCCGGCCCAGGCCGATCACCGCCTGCGAGTGCGCCCACAGGGTGGAGAACCAGTGCGCCGGGGTGGCGCGCATCGCGGCCTCGTACAGTTCACGGGCCTGCGCCAGATCGCCGCGCAGACGCGCGACCTGACCGAGCCCGTGTCGCGCCACGGCGGCCTTCTCAGGAGCGCCGGCCTGGACTGCGAGGTCGCACGCCCGCTCGAAATCGGCCTGTGCGGCGGCGAGGTCGCCGTCCCTCAGCAGCCCTTCGGCGCGACGGTGCAGCATGTCGGCGGTGTCCTCGAGGGCTCCGAGCCGGCTCACCAGTTCGAGGCCCTCGTCGAGCAGGGCGAGCGCCCTGTCCCGGTCGCCACGCCACTCGGCGAGCAGGGCCAGCGGGTCGAGCGCGTTGGCCATGCCCCAGCGGTCGCCGACGCCGCGGAAGCCGTCGAGCGCCGCAGCGAACTCGGGCTCGGCCTCGGCCATCTCTCCGCGGAACTGGTGCTGGAAGCCCAACCCCAGCCGCAGGAGCGCCTGCGACCACGGGTCCGGGCCGATCTGCCGCTGATGTGAGGCGACATCGGTGCGGCCGGGGCCCGCCCCGATCGCCCAGAGGACGGTGGTGAACGGATAGCGGAGCGGCTCGTCGATGCCTGCCATGATCGACTCCGCCGGGTCGAGCCGGGCCGCCGGATCGCCGTGTTCGGATCCGCCCCACAGGGCGTTCACGGCGCAGAGCACGTACTCCTCCTCGAGCCCGCTCAGTGGCTCCCGGCCGATCCGGGTGAGGAGTTCGGCGGCCAGCGGAGCGCCTTCGACCCGCCCGCGCAGCCACCAGTACCACGAGAGCGCGGCCACGAACCGGAGGGCCATGGCCGGGTCGGCGCGCACGGCCCACCGGAGCGCGGCGTGCAGGTTGCCGTGCTCAGCGGTGAGCCCGGCCAGCCACTCCAGTTGCTTCGCGCCGCGCAGGTGCGGATCGGCGGTGCGCGCGAGTTCGAGGAAGTACGCGGCGTGCGCCCGCCGCAGCGGCTCCTCCTCGCCGGCCTCGGCCAGCCGCTCGGCGCAGAACGCCCGCACCGTGTCGAGCATGCGGAACCGCGCGCCGTCACCGTGCGGCCCGTCACTGTGGAGAAGGGACTTGTCCGCCAGGCCGATGAGCAGTTCGTCGACGTCCCCGAGTTCGTCGCCGGGCGACGCGCACACCCGCTCGGCCGCCGCCGGGGTGATGCCGCCGGAGAACACGGTGAGCCGTCTGGCCAGCACCTGTTCGGTGGTGGAGAGCAGGTCCCAGCTCCACTCCACCACGGCGCGCAGCGTCTGGTGCCGAGGCGCGGCCGTACGGCTGCCGCGCGACAGCAGCCGGAACCGGTCGTCCAGCCGGGCGGCGACCTCCGTGACGGACAGCGAGCGCAGCCGGGCGGCGGCCAGTTCGATCGCGAGCGGCAGCCCGTCGAGGGCGCCGCAGATTCGCAGCACCGCGTCGGCGTTGCCGGCGTCCACCTCGAAGCCGGGCCGTACGGCGGCGGCGCGATCGGCGAAGAGCCGCACCGCCGGATAGCCGAGCGTCTCCGCCGGAGCGGTGCCCGGTGGCGGCAGCGCGAGCGGCGGCAGGGGGCGCAGCGTCTCGCCCGTAATGCCGAGCGCCTCGCGGCTGGTGGCGAGCACCCGCAGACCGGGACAGGCACTGAGCAACCGGTGGGCGAGCCGGGCGATGTCCTCGATGACGTGTTCGCAGTTGTCCAGTACGAGCAGCATCCGCCGGTCGGCGAGCGCGCGGATCAGCCGGTCGGCGGGGTCGGGCTGCCGGCCGTGGGGGGACTGGAGCAGCCCGGCCTCCCGCAGGCCGAGCGCACCGAGTACCGCCTGCGGCACCTCGTGCCCGGCGCCGAGCGGCGCCAGGTCGACGAAGCGCACCTCGCCCTCCTGGCGCTGGCTCGCCTCGATCGCGAGCCGGGTCTTGCCCGCGCCGCCGGGACCGGTCAGCGTGACCAGGCGCCCGTCGGCGAGCAGCCTGCCGATCTGCTGCAGCTCGTGCCCGCGTCCGACGAAACTGGTGAGCTGGGCCGGGGGCCGCACCGGTGTCGTCGCCGGGTAAGCCGCAACCGGCTCCGCCGAGCCCGGGTACGTCACCGGATCGCCTGAGTACGCCGTGGCCGGCCTAGCGGGTGCGAGTGACGGGTCGGCCCGCAGCACGGCGAGGTGCACCTCGGCCAGCTCGGCGGACGGGTCGGTGCCGAGTTCCTCGGCGAGCATGCGCCGCGCGTCCTCGAAGACCCCGAGGGCCTCGGCCGGCCGGCCACTGCCGTACAGGGCCCGCATGAGCAGGCCCCGGGCCCGCTCCCGCAGAGGATGCGCCGCGACCAGTGCCTGAAGCTCGGCCACCAGCGCCCGGTGCCGGCCCAGCGCCAGCCCTGCCTCGGCGTGGTCCTCGACCGTGGCCACCCGCAGCTCCTCCAGGCGGGTCGCCTGCGCGTGGGCGAACGGAGCGTCGCGCACGTCGGCCAGCGCCGGTCCGCGCCACTGGTCGAGCGCCCTGCGCAGGAGTACGGCCGCCCCCGCGTGGTCGCCCTCGTCGAGCGCGTGCCCGCCCTCGCGGGCGAGCCGCTCGAACCGGTGCGCGTCGACGTCCTCGGGATCGACCGCGAGCCGGTAGCCGGCCGGGTGGAACTCCACCACCTCGCGGCCCGGCCCGGCCTCGTCCCGCAGCCGCCTGCGGAGCCTCGACACCTGCGACTGCAGGGCGTTGGCGGCATGGGCCGGCGGGTCCGCGCCGTACAGCCCGTCGATCAGCCGCTCCACCCCGACCAACTGACCGGCGTCCAGCAGCAAGAGCGCGAGCAGCGAGCGCGGCCTCGGGCCGCCGAGCGGCACCGAGTCCCCGCCGGCCCACCGCGCCTCGACCGCGCCCAGGATGCCGAACAACACGGCATTGATTGTGGCCCATACCGGGATGCCGCAGATGTGACGGGGCGTTGCAGAGGCCATCGGGCTGGAACGCACTGAGGAGCTTGCAATGTCGCTGTCGGGGTCATCGTCGTCGGAGTCGTCAAGGTCATCGGGTCGTCGCGGTCGTTGTCGGGCAGGAAGGTCGTCGTCACCGGGGGCGGGACCGGCATCGGCCTGGCCACGGCGAGACTGGCAGTGGCGAGGGGGGCGTCGGTGGTGCTGATGGGCCGCACCGAGGCGACGCTCAAGGAGGCCGTCGAAGAGCTCGGGGACGCGGCTTCCTACGAGGTGCTCGACGTGACCGACGGTGACGCGGTCGAAGGGGCGTTCGCATCGGTCGGCGCGTTCGACCATCTGGTCACGTGCGCGGCGGGATCCTTGGCGGGACCGTTCGCCGAACTGGCCGAGAGCGATGTGCGCGACTTCTTCGAGACCAAGTTCTGGGGGCAGTATCGCTCGGTGAAGGCGGCGCTGCCGAGGCTCGCCAGGGACGGATCGGTCGTACTGCTGTCAGGCTTCCTGTACCGCAAGGCCGAGCCAGGGCTCTCGCCGTTCGCGGCGGTGAACGGGGCGATCGAGGGGCTGGTCAAGGCGCTGGCGATCGAGGCGGCGCCCGTGCGCGTCAACGCGCTCGCGCCCGGACAGATCGACACCCTGGGCGGTGGTGAGCCCATGGACGAGGCGACCCACCAGGCGTATGTCGACTCCGTTGCCGCAGGGCTGCCGCTCGGCCGGATTGGGACGGCCGAAGAGGCCGCCCACGCGGCGCTGTTCCTGGTGGAGAACACCTTCACCACAGGCATCACCCTGGATGTCGACGGAGGTAAGCGCTGACCGTCGGCCCGAAACCGCTTGCCGGCCGGCGTCATCAGTTCCGCATGCGGATGGTGTGGAGGAAGTGCTCCTGCAGGGGGCTGAGGGCCTTCGGTGGGGTGAGGGGTTGGGCGGGGACGTGGTGGGTGTGGCCGAGGAGGCTGGTCCACTTCATGTCGTCGAAGGCGTTGCGGCGGGGGGTCCAGCCGAGGTCTTTGAGGTCGTGGCAGTGACCGCATTCGGCGTCGAGGTTCCAGACCTTGGTGGGGCCGCCTTTGGCGTGGTCGAGGCGGTGGTCGATCTCGGATCTGGAGGCGGGCACGCGGCAGCCCGGTCCTCGGCAGGTGCGGTCACGGGCGATCACGAACGCCCGCTGCCGGCGGGTGGGCGCGCGCCTCGGATCACGCCAGGCTTGCCGCTCGGGCGGGCGGGTGGTGCCGTGGTGCAGCAGGCGGCCGGTGAAGGGGTCGGTGATGCTGAACCGCCAGATCGTCTCTCCATCGGAGGTGCGGGTGGCGGCGATCTGCCGGGCGACGTCGGCGATCACCGGGCCCCATCCGGCCAGTTCACCTGCCCGTTCGGCCAGCCCCATCAGGGTGGGCAGGTCTGCGGTGAGCTCGACCACGCCGCGGCGGTGTACCGGGCCGGGCCCGGCATAGGTGCCGGAGATCAGGTCCAGGTAGACGTCGGCGCGGATCTGGTCGATCGGCCGGTCGTCGCCGGCCTGTTTGGCGGCGCGGGCCAGTGCGTCCAGCCGTTCGTCGGCCGCCGCCGCCCGGTCGGCGGGCAGATTGCACCCCGACAGGTACCCGGTGCCGTCGGCGTTGAGGCCGCGTACGACCTTGCGTTCGGCGACCCCTCCTTCATAGCGCTCACGGGCGGCGTCAGGGTCGGCCTCCAGCACCAGTTTCCGTAGCCGGTGGGCCAGTTGCCCCGTCGTCAGCGACGGTGCCTGCGGCAGGATCTGCGCGGCGATGCGGCGGGCGAGTTGCTCGGGGACGGCACCGGTGCCCTCCAGCAGCACTCTGGCCCTGGGCAGGTCGATCGACCCGGTCGCCAGCGCGGCCCACACGGCGGGCAGCCGTTCCACCAGGCCCCAGGCCTCTTGCAGTCTCGCCAACGCCGACCGCCTGGTCCACCTCAACGCCGCAGCGATCTCGGCCGCCGCCAGCCCCTCGATGTCGGAGTCCCACACATGCGACAACCGCGAGCTCTCCACCCGGACCCGCTCGCTCACCGCCACCATGTCGGCGGCCAGCTCGGCCTGCTCGAACGCCAGCTGCCGCGAACGCGCCTGCAACAGCACCACCAGATCGAACCCCGACAACGCGGATCGGTCGATCGAGGCCAACGCCGCACCCAGCGCCGGGCCGGGCGGCATCTCCGCCAACCCCACCGGCAACGGCTGCGATGATTCCTGTTCGATCACATGTTCGATAATACTCTATGACCCTGATTTTCAATAGGCTTATCGCGAAAGTGTGAGCCAATTGATAAGGCATGGATTGTCGCGAATATTCCACTCAAGACTTTCAATGAGTGCGGGTCATTGGGCCGTCACGATGATCCACTCCGCGGTCGGTTCGCGTGACGTTTCTGGTTGTCCAGTGCACAGGACAAGAACCTGTCGATCAGTTCCAATTCGATTCGTGCACACCGTCATGTCCGACCGCGGCCCGGGCGGCCGGGACGTCGGTACGGCGCTCATGGACGAAGCCGAGCGTCGAGCCAGAACGCACGGAGCTCCCGCATTCGCACTTGACCACTGGGCGGGAAGCGATGAACTGCACGTATCTATGACAAGCGTGGTTACGTCAAGATGGCGGAATGCGACGACCACCAAGGTGAAAAGACGGTACGCAACGCTGTACGCGTCTACCGCCTCTCCTCGGAGAGTTCTGATTGAAGCCGCGCTGAACCGCGCGCCCAAGTCCAATGAATGATTTGCGATCGAGGACTCGGCCGTCTTCCGTCCAGCCCGACCCCGTCCGATCCAGGTGACCAAGTCTCCAGATGAGCGGCGGAATCTCAAGGGCGTGTCCGCCTTCGGCCGACCGGCCATCCCCCGTGAAGGGGGGCGCGTCTACTCAGTGATCCTTCCACGGACAGAGAGGGGATCTGATGCTCACCACATCGCCGGTCATGCGATCCAGCATCCCGCGTCTTGCCGTCGTCGCGATGCTGGCGGCGGCGATCGCGCTGGCCGGATTACTGACCGCGCCTGTCCAGGCGGCGGCCACACCGCAGTCAGTGGCTTATCAGATCAATGCCCGACATAACGGTCACCTGCCCGGCGGGGTCGCGGCCTCATCGCTGGGAGGAACGCCGATGTGGTCGCGCGATCTGGGCGGCGCGGTCTCGTACCCGATCGTGGCCGGGGGGCGCGTCTTCGTCACCGCCGCAAAGCCTGATGTCTATGGCACACGGCTGCATGCGCTCGACGCCGCCACCGGCACCGAGCTGTGGGACCCCATCGACCTGGGCGGCACCTACTGGTGGTCGGCGCTCGCCTATGGTGGCGGTCGCCTGTACGCGCTGAACGGAGACGGTCGGCTGTCGGCGTTCCGACCCGGTAGCGGCAAGCAGCTGTGGAGTGTCGATCTGCCCGGTCAGTGGTCGTTCAGCTCCGCTCCCACCTATCGGGACGGCGTCGTCTACACCGGCGGGGCGGGATCCGGCGGCACGCTGTATGCGGTCAACGCCGCTGACGGAAGCATCCGCTGGACCCAGTCGGTCGCCAATGGTGATCAGAGCTCGCCCGCAGTCACCGCCTCCGCGGTCTATGTCTCCTACGCCTGTGCGCAGACCTACTCGTTCGACCCTGGTGACGGCGCCCAGATCTGGCACTACTCCGAAGCATGCGGCGGCGGCGGTGGCAAGACGGCAGTGGTCGCCGACAACGCGGTATGGATCCGCGACACCCTTGAGGGCGATCCGCTGGCACTGCGCAGTTCCGACGGCTCGGTACGGGCCAGGTACCAGGCGAACCGGGCCCCGGCCTTCAACGGGCGGCAAGGCTACTTCCTGCACGATGGCGTCCTTTATGCCCGGAACACCCGCACGTTGGCCGCGACGTGGAGCTTCACGGGGGACGGCGGGCTGACCAGTGCCCCCATCGTGATCGCCGGACATGTCTACATAGGTTCGAACTCAGGACAGGTGTGGGCGTTGAACGAGAAGACCGGACAGGTCGCCTGGACCGCAATGGCCGGCGCTCCCATCAGCGCGCCCGACGAGCATAACGTCAGCACTCCGCTGACCGGACTCGCCGCCGACGGCTCCCGTCTCATAGTCCCGGCCACCAACTCGCTGGTCGCCTTCGGGGCCGCCACTCGCTGAGCAGGCGGCGATCACACTCACTATCAATGGTCAGTAGTCAGGGGCCTGATGCCTGGAGAGATGCCGGCATGAGGCCCCTGACGCACGTTGGTCGGAGTCGTTAGGCCCGCCCTGGGCGTCACGCTCATGTCCGGACGCATGCGCCGGCACCCGCGCGGACCCTGAGCCCGGCAGGACTGCAGGCCTGGTGGACATGGCACAGCAGGTCTCTTTCCGACCCCTTACACCGCTCTTACCCCAGCTCCATCTAGAGTGCGGAGGTGAGTCGAGATTCCTCTACGGGCAGATTCGGTGGCCCGCTCAGGCGAAGGCCGAAACGGGAGCCGAAGAACCGTTCGTTCCTACGGGAGCTTCCGCTACTGCTCGGTGTGGCGCTCGTTCTGTCGTTGCTCGTCAAGACCTTCCTGGTCCAGGCGTTCTTCATCCCCTCGGAGTCGATGGAGAAGACCCTGCACGGGTGCCAGGGATGCACCGGCGACCGCATCCTGGTGGACAAGGTCTCGTACCGGTTCGGTGACCCGAGCCCAGGGGACATCGTCGTGTTCCGCGGACCGTCGTCGTGGACCCCCGAGGCCCCGCCTCCGGACCAGGGGATGCTCAGCCGGATCGGCGGGTTCTTCGGCCTGCCGCAGGCGAGCGAGAAGGACTTCGTCAAGCGGGTCGTCGCGGTCGGCGGTCAGAAGGTGGCCTGTTGCGATCGGCGCGGCCGGGTCACGGTCGACGGCAAACCGCTCACTGAGCCGTACATCTACGAGAACAACCCGGTCAAGGACCGGGAGTTCGGGCCGGTGACCGTCCCCGCGAACCGCCTCTGGGTGATGGGGGACCACAGGTCGGCCTCGGCGGACTCGCGGGCCCACGTCAGCGACCAGTTCACCGGTACCGTCTCGGTCGACGATGTGATCGGCAAGGCCTTCATCATCGTCTGGCCGCCCACCCGCTGGAACTTCCTCGACACCACCGGCTGAGCCCCAGGTCATCGCCTTCCGCAGCCGGGGCGTGGTGCGGGTCGAGGTGATCAACCATTGCCGCGGCGGCGCGCCGCCCAACTGCATGATCACGACAGAGGTTTCTCTGTCGTGATCATGCAGTTGTTCGCGAGCCCACACTGGCGGCGGGGTGGTCGCGTCACGTGCTGGTCAGGGCGATGGTCGGGGGGAGCCGGGATGCCCGTACGGCGGGGTAGAGGCCGGCGACCACGCCGACGACGAGTGTCGCGGCGAGCCCGCCCCCGAGCGCCCACGCGGGCACCACGGGAGGCCAGTCCCGGGCGAGCGCGTACGCCATTGTCACGAGGGAGCCGATGACCGAGCCGGCCGCCCCGCCGAGGGCCGAGAGCATCAGCGACTCGGTGAGGAACTGCGTGCGGATCTGCGCGCGGGTGGCGCCGAGCGAGCGGCGCAGGCCGATCTCTCTGCGGCGTTCCAGTACGGAGATGACCATGGTGTTGGCCACCCCGACGCCGCCGACCAGCAGGGCGACAGCGCCGAGGCCGAGCAGCAGGCCGGTGAAGGTGCCGGCGGCGGCCGCCCGGGCGGCGAGGGCGTCCGAGGGCCGCGACACCGCGACCTCGTGCGGGCTCTCCGGGTTCACCGTGCGGGGCAGGACGTCCCGGACGGCCTCGACCGACTCCTCCGCCGACCGTTCGTAGACGGTCGTGGGATGGCCGTCGAAGCCCAGATGCGCGCGTGCGGCCGGAATGCCGACGAGCGCGGCGCGGTCGATCTCCGGTGCCAGCGGCATCGCGTCGAGGATGCCGGTGACGGTGAACCAGCGGTCGCCGACCCGCACCTGTACGCCGACGCGGCTGATGCCCAGCCGGTCGGCGGCCACCGAACCGAGCACGACGGCCGGATAGCGGGCCGTGGCCGCGTTGAGCCAGACGCCGGTGCGCACCCGCCCGTCGAGGGTCTCGAGCAGGTCGAGCGTGGCGGCCCGGACGCTGATCCCGCCGGTCTCGACCTTGGGGATGCGGTCGGTCCGCCGGATCGTCGCCGTGACCTCTCCCGTGGCGCTCGCCGTGAACACCGGGCCGACCCGGCCGACCATCGCCACCGCGTCGACCGGCAACTTGACGTCGCCGCCCGAGAACGTGGCGCCGGGCTCCACGCGGAGCAGGTTCGTGCCGAGCCGGTCCAGCCGGCGCAGCAGTTCCTCCTGGCCCGACGCCGAGATGCCGATCACCGAGACCATGGTGGCGATCCCGATGGCGATCCCGAGCGCGGACAGCACCACGCGGGCCGGGCGGGCACGCAGCCCCGAGGCGCCGACCCTGGCGACGTCGCCGGGGCTCAATCTGGCCGGTACGAGCGGATTCATCGCGCGTCCTCCGTCCGAAGCGCCGCGGGCCCGCCCCCGGGGTCGTTAGCCGTCTCGTCGGAGACGATGTCGCCGTCACGTACGCGCACCCGCCGGGGGCATCGCGCGGCGACCTCTCGGTCATGGGTGATGATGACGACCGTCGTGCCATCGGCGTGCAGATCGCGGAGCAGTCCGAGCACCGCGTCACCGGAGGCCGAGTCGAGGTTGCCGGTGGGCTCGTCGGCCAAGAGCAGCGGGGGGTCGCCGACCACCGCTCGCGCGATCGCCACGCGCTGCCGTTCGCCGCCGGACAGCTCGTGCGGCCGGTGCCGCAGCCGGTGCGCGAGCCCGACGCGTTCGAGGGCGGCCCCGGCCAGTTCGCGCCGGACGCGCACGGGCCGCCCCGCGTAGAGCAGCCCGTCGGCCACGTTGTCGAGCGCCGACCTGCCCTCGGCCAGGTGGAACTGCTGGAACACGAAGCCGATGTGCGCGGCACGCAGCGCCGACAGCCGGTGGTCGGCCAGCGCGCCCACGTCGTGTCCCGCGATGCGGACCGTCCCGCCCGAGGGCCGGTCGAGCGTGCCGATGAGGTGCAGGAGCGTGGACTTGCCCGAGCCGGACGGGCCGGTGATGGCCAGCAGTTCACCGGTCTCGACCGTGAGATCCACCCCGCGCAGGGCGTCGACCCCCGCGGGATAGCGCTTCGTGACCCCGGTCAGTTCGATGATCTTGGAGTGGGGGGAGGTGGACGGCTTCACCGGGCCGGCACCCCGACCTTCATGCCGCTCGACAGTGCGGAGCCGATGATCTCCACCCGGCCGCCGCCGTACGCGCCGGTGCGGACGCCGACGACCCGCCGGGCTCCGCCCGGGTCGACGATCTCTACACCGTAGCCGCCTTCGCGCAGCGCGAGCAGGGCCTCCACCGGCACGCTGAGGACGTTCCTGCGGCGTGCGGTCTCCATCGTGACCATGACCGGCCCTTGGTCCAACCGGCCGGTCCGCCGCCCGTCGCCCAGCCGGATGTCGACGTCGACGGTCGCTTCGCCGCCTTGCCCGGAGGGGCCGGAGCCCTGGGCCGGCTCGGCCTTCTCGGCGACCGTCCCGACGGACGTGATCCTGCCTGGGACGGTGCCGCCGTCCGGTAGCTCCACGGTCACCGAGGCGCCCTTCCGGGCGAGGTGCTGGTCGCTCGCCTTGAGATCCACATGCACGACACGCCTGGTGCTCGTCACGGCGAGCAGCGGCCGGCCGGCGCCGATGCGGTCGCCGACCGCCGCCTTGGCCCCGGTGACCCGCACCTGCGCGGGCAGGAAGGTCACCTGGGCGGCGTCGACCGAGCCGGTCTTGGCCAGCCCGTTGTCGCCCTGCCACCGGCGTACGGCCTCTGCCGTGGCCGCGGAGAAGTGCGCGTCCACGGTCAGACCACGCCCGTGGCCGAGCGCCCGCAGCGCGCGTTCCAGTTGCCTGACGTCGGGCCCGTCCTCGACGCCCTGCCGCAGCGTCCGGTAGAGCGGCACGGTGCCGTACATCAGCACGACCCGCCTGCGGTCCACCTCATAGAGGGCCGCGCCCTGCCTGATGACGGCGCCCGGTGCGGGAAGCCGGGTGACGGTGCCCGGCGCCGCTGCGGCCACGCCGCGTTCGCCGGCGTAGGTGAGAGTGCCGTCCACCGACGTGGTGTCGACCAGGTCGCCGCGGGTCACCTCGGCCGTGGCGGGTGCCGGGGAACCCGCCGGGGCCGCCTCGCCCGCTCCGCCGGCCCGGGCCACGGCGACCCCGGCGCCGGCGACGACGAGTACGGCGGCCCCGGCGGCCACCTGCCGTCTCACCCGCGGCTCGGCAGGAACTTGCCGCAGTCCTTCAGCGACCGGTCGAACCTGGGCTTGTTGCCCCCGTCGAAGTCGGGCGGCGGCATGTTCGGCGGGTCGGGAAAGTCGAAACCGTGCTTGCGCATGCACTGGGCGAGCTTGGTGAACCTGTCGCGCGTCTCGGGGTCGTTCATGTCGATCCGGGTGCCGCCCAGGGCCTTCTGGAACTCCTCGCAGGCCTTCATGGCCTTGTCGGGGATGGCGAGCCCGCCCTTCGGAAGGTCGCGTGGGTCGTCGGGCATGGCGACGCCGTTCTCGCGCATGCACCGCGCGTATCTCAGCTGCGCCTGGTCAGGGTCGACGGAAGCCCGGGCGGACGCGGAGGCGGACGCCTTGCCGCCGCCCGCGCTCGCGATGCCGTCCCCGGACGAGCCGCCGCATGCGGTGAGTGCCAGCATCGGTACGGTGAGCAACAGTGTCGAGACACGATTCATGGAGGAGTCCTCTCGGGTGGACGCAGGGGGGCCGGGTGTCTTCGAGGTCAGCTGCCTTTACGGCACGCCTTGCTCATCGGGTAGGACTGGGAGACGCGGGTCGAGTCGGCCACCAGGAGCGCCTTGCCCTGTTCGGTCAGCCAGCCCTCGTGGACAAACCAGGCGCCGGGCACCGAGGTCCGGTAGCCCTTGAGGGGTACGGCGAAGCTCGCGACCACGTGATGTTCCCTCAGCAGACTCGTCACCCGCGAGACCGGCTGGTTGACGAAGTCGACGCACGCGAGCGGTTCCCCGGGATTGTTGAGCTGGCCGAAGGCGTTGTACCGCTCACCCGGGCGGCCCTTCCGGCCGAGCCCGATGACCGACTTCCCCTTGAACCTCGCGTCGCGGTAGGGCTGGTAATCGACCGGAATCCTCAACCCGATCGTGCAGCTGACGATCGCGTGGCAGGAGCCCGGGCGCTTGATGGGCGAGACCAGGTCCTTCCGGCGGGACAGCTGGTCGAATGACAGGCCGTTAGTCCGCATGTCGAACGGCGGGAAGACGGCGCCTTCGAGACTCGGAGAGACCGGTTCGACCCTGAGCGTGATCGAGAGACCGAGATCGCGGAGCTGGGACTCATAGCGCTCGGGATCGGCGAAGAGGTCCTTCACCGTGACGATGTAGTAGTCGCCTTCCCTCGTGATGTCGAGCGCGGCCGCAGGACGCGGCCCGATGTGCGTTGTCGCGGGCAGGAACCAGCCAGCGATCAGTACGGCGGCCGCCAGCGCGACGACGAGCGGCGCGGCGACCCTGCTGCGGAGCATCCGGTGGCCGCGCCGGGGTGCGGCCGCGGGGCCGGGCTCCCTCGGCTCGGCCGTGATCGGCGTGGCGGTGATTTGGGCGAGCAGCTCTCGCGTGCCCTCGCCCATGGGCGGAAGGCGATGTGCGGGTTCGAGGCCCTTGACGATCTCGTTGATGCTCATTTGCCCATCCCCTCGGCCATCGCCACGGCGCGCGCCCCGTATCGCTCCACGTCCACACCCTTCAGTGCCAGCTGCCGGGCGAAGCGCTTGCGCGCGCGGTGCAAGCGGACCCGTACGGTGCCGACCCGGCAGCCGAGCACCTCGGCGATCTCGCTGGGGGACAGCCCCTCCCAGCCGGTCAGCGACAGCAGCTCGCGTTCATCGGGCGTCAGCCGGGCGAAGGCGGCGCGCACCTCCTCCCGATGCTGAGGCGCGTTCGGCGCGGCCTCGGCGAACTCGCTCCGCAGCCGGGTGATGAGCAGCTCACGCCGGGCGGCGCCACGGTGGTGGTTGGCGAGAACCCGGCGCGCGACGCCGTACAGCCAGAGCCGCGTTCCGTCACCCGGCGGCACGGCGTCGAGGCGGCGCCAGGCGGTCAGGAACGTCTCGCCGATCGCGTCGACCGCGTCGTCGGGGGAGTCGGTACGGCGCAGCACGTAACGCGAGATGGCCTCGTAGTGCGCCTCGTAGATCTCCTCGAAGCGGCGCCGCTCGTCCGGCGGGTGACCCACGCTGTCTCCCTTCCGAGGGTTATCTCGGCAGATGTCCGGACGATCGCGAGCGTTACACGCGCGGCCGGTTCGGGAAAGCGTCGGCCGGGTAGCGCCAGGCTTGGGGGTGCGATGACTGGGACTGGGACGGGGACGGCAGAGGGAACGCCCGAGGTCCGCGTGCGACGGGTGTACGACCCGCCGGCGCCCGAGGACGGCACCCGCGTGCTCGTGGACCGGATCTGGCCTCGGGGGCTGGCCAAGCAGGACGCGGAGTTCGACGAATGGGGCAAGGAGGTCGCTCCGTCGACCTCGCTGCGCCAGTGGTACGGCCACCGGCCGGAGCGGTTCGCCGAGTTCCGCGACCGCTATGAGGAGGAGCTCCGCGACCCCGAGCGCGCTCGGGAGCTCGACCGGCTCGGGGAGCTCGCGAGGTCGGGAACGCTGACGCTGCTCACGGCGACGAAGGACGTCGAGCACAGCCACGCGGTAGTGCTGGCCGAGCTGCTGAGAACGCCGGCCGACTGAGCGGGCGGCGGCCCGCCGCCGACCCGGGAATTGGGCCTTGTCGTCAGGAGGAGCAAAGGTTATTGTCAGTCATCAGACAGTAAACTTTACTATTAGTAAGGTGATCTGCCGTGCCGCGCTCCCCTCCACAGAACCAGCCTGAGCAGCGGAAACGTGATGCGGCGTGACCGTGTCAACGGCACGCCCTCTCCTCCCTTGTCGGGAGCCAGAACGCTCGCCCTTCCTGCCTCGCCCCCACCCGCCCGAGGACCGACATTGCGAGGCTCATGGCGGACCAGCAGGAGACCACCTCACCGGCCACCTGGACCCAGATTTGCGACTGGGGCAAGGCCAGAGGCCTCGCCCGGCCGGCGTTCTGGTTCGGTCAACCGCGACCGGCCGTGCCCGGGCGGCGGGGTCGTCTCGAACTGCAGCGGCGTGTCGCAGCAGCAATGGGAGTTCACCCGGATCACCGCCGGCCTCTGATCCCCGCCCGGGGGCGCGGGTCCGATGGGCCCGCGCCCTTGGGGATCCGCCGGCGGCCGGTGTCTTCGGCGTCGACGGCCCGGGTAGACCTCCGATCGAGGGGCCGCCGATCGATCGGCGGGACGACGACGTACGGCGGGACGACGACGACGTACGGGGGATCGTTCCCAGGCGCTCGCGGGCAGGTACACGCGACTGAGCGCGACTGAGGAGGACGAGATGAACGCGTCAACGGAGAAGACGCCGCCCGGGCCCGGTCGGGCGGCGCGAACGCAGGACGGGCCGCGGGGCGCTGGGCGCGGCGGTGGGCTGCGTCACCTGGCGATGATGGCCCTGCTGCTGATCGGGCCCCCGGGGCCGGAGGTCCTGGGCGGCCGGTCCCCGCGACCGAACCGCGTCCCGGCGGCCGTCGACGAGGAGGGCGAGGGCATCGTCGTGGGCGCCGGCCCTCTCACGGTCGACGTCTACCTCGACTTCCTCTGCCCGTTCTGCCGCCTGTTCGAGCAGACCACAGGGCCGGTGCTGGAGCGCCTCGTGGCGCAGGATCTGATCGAGGTCGTCTACCACCCCATGGGGTTCCTCGACGAACTGTCGACCACCCGCTACTCCTCCCGGGCGTCCGCCGCGTCGGGCTGCGCCTCCGACGCGGGCGGCTTCGTCGAGTACGCCCACGCGCTCTTCGCCGCCCAGCCGCCGGAAGGCGGGCCCGGCCTCAGTGATGACGAGCTGATCGCGCTCGGTGAGCAGGTGGGGCTCCGCGAGCCCGGCTTCGCCGAGTGCGTTCGCAACGCCACCTACCTGGACTGGGCGACGTACGTCACCGAGAGGGCGCTCAAGCGCGGGGTCGCGGCCACCCCGACCGTCTTGGTGCAGGGCCTGCCGGTACCCGCCAACCCGCGGCCCATCCTCAACGCCGTGGCGGCCCTCACCGCCTGAGCCCGGCCCGGTCCTGCCCGGTCACGCCGGGTCATACCGGGTGCAGGTGCGATCACTCCGAGTGGGCGGACTTCTTGCCGGTCCAGTCCAGGCAGAGGATGACGGCGTCGTCGAGGAGTTCGCCGCCCTCGTGGTAGTCGAGCAGACCGCGGGTGAGGCTGCGGACGGCCTCCGGGGGGTCGAGCAGCCGGGTCCGGCGCAGCGCCTTGGGCAGCGCGAGGTTTCCGTACGCCTCCCCGGCAGGGGAGAGGGCGGTGTGGACGCCGTCGCTGACGATGATCAGCCGGTCGCCCGGTTCGACGGTGAACTCCTGCACGGTGTATTCGGTGTCGGGGAACAGACCGAGGGGCAACTGCGCCTCGAGCTCGATGGGCCCGACGTCGTTGCCGCGCAGGCGCCACATCAGCGGCGATCCCGCGTCGATGGCCCGCACGCGCCCCGTGGCGATCTCGAACTCCAGCAGAAGGGTGGCGACGTTGATCTCGCCGCCATGGTGCGAATAGATCATCTCGTTGGCGAGGGTCGCCTGGTCGACCAGTCCGGCGCCGGAGCGGCGGGCGTTGCGCATGGCGCTGATGGCCAGATTGGTCAGGAGCGCGGCCTGGGTGCCCTTTCCCATGCCGTTGCTGACGGTGACGATGAGGCGGTCGGCGGTGGCCGACCAGTCGTAGTTGTCGCCCCAGACGTCGTAGGCCGGTTCAAGCTGCCCGGCCAGGTTGTACTCGGCGCACGCGCACGAGCGGCCGGGCAGCAGATCCCACTGCATCTCGGCCGCGAGGGTGAGGCGGCTGCGGCGACGCAGGCGCCGGTAGACGTCGGTGCCGGATTCGGCGATCTTCAGGGCGCGGGCGATCATGTGGGCGAGCGAAGTGAGCTGCCGCAGGTCGTCGTCGGCGATCTCGCCGGCCGAGAAGATCGACAGCACGCCGAGCCGGTCGCCGTGCACGCTGAGCGGCACATGGGTCTGGTGGGCCCGGTGGGGCCGGTCCTCCGGAGCGGTGGCGGCCTCGGTAATGGTCTGCTGGGCGGCGAAGGCGCGGCCGATAGGGGTGTTGTCCATCCGGATCGGCTCGCCGCCCGCACTGACCGGGATGAGGAAGGCCATCCGGTAGTCGGACAGGTAGATCTCGGCGCCGGTGACGGGGAAGTGCCCGGCGATCACGTCCAGGGCGGTGCCGGCGACGGCGTGGGGCTGTGCCTGCCAGATCGCCTGTTCGGCGTCGCTGAGCCGGTCTTCGTACATCACGTCTACCTTCGAGTCGGGGCCACCGATCCGAGCACGCCGCGGGTCGCGCGGGCGCGGGTTCTCACCGGTTCGGGTGCCGTATGCAACAGTATTGTTATGGGCGCCTTGGATGAGCCATCCCGGCTGGTCGAGCTGGCGGCGGCTATCGACGACTTCGCGGGTACGTTCAACCAGGTATGGGAGCGCGCCCATCAGACCCCCACGACGCAGGTGCCGGCCACCCAGATGAGGGTTCTGTTCATCGTGGAACGGCGGGGCAGCGTCAACGTCAGCGGGCTGGCGGCCGAACTGGAGGCCTCGGTGCCCTCGGCCAGCCGCCTGTGCGACCGGCTGCAGGCCGGCGGTCTGCTCGTGCGTGACCCCGGCCCGAACCGTCGCGAGATCACGGTGCGGCTGAGCCGGGACGGCCAGAGCCTGCTCGACGAGGTACGGCGGGCACGCCGCGAGGAGCTCGAGCGGGTGCTGGCGGCCATGTCCCCTGGCTCGCGCACCGCCCTGCTCACCGGGCTGGCGCATTTTCACGCGGCGACCGGGCTCGGTCGGGCGAACGAGGCCTCCGACTCGGTCTCCAGACCTGCTTGATCATCCGAATTCGCACGGTGAGCAGCGGAGTCGTCGCACGCAGCGATAGTTGTTGCATGGCAAATGTCTTGGGTATCGTGCCGATGCGAGGCTGAACGCCGGCGCGCTCCGGCTTGATCGAAGGGGGCGCACCGACGAGCCGGGACGGGTACGGTGGCGGGATGCCCGATATGGGCTTTTTGCCCCCTGTCTGGAACCGGCGGCCGAACACCACTCCACCTCCGGCGGCACGGCGGCCCATCCGCTGAGTCGCCGTCCATGCGAGCCGGAAGCCGGTTTCTCCACGAAAGGCTCAACCGCTTGTGAGCACCGTCAGTCGATCGCGGCCTCTGGCCGTCTCGGGCGCGGGGCAGGACGTTCTCGAGCTTCTGTTGATCGAGGACGATCCAGGTGACGCTTTCCTGGTCGAGGAGTTCCTCGAGGAGAGCGAGCTGGACGTACGGATGACGGTGGCGCAGAGCCTCGCCGACGCCCGGCGGCTGCTCATCTCCGAGGCCTCCGGACCGCAGTGCGTCCTGGCGGACCTCTCCCTGCCGGACGGCAGTGGGCTCGACATGCTGCGAGAGGTGCTCACCATGGCGCCGCGGGCGGCGGTGCTGGTGCTCACCGGCCTCAACGACGCGCACGTCGGGGTGTCGGCGGTCGCCGCCGGCGCCCAGGACTACCTGGTCAAGCAGGACGTCGACGCCCCGCTCCTGGCCCGCGCCATCCGCTACGCGCTCGAGCGCAAGCGCGCCGACGAATCCGAGCGGCAGCTCGTCGAGGCGCGCATTCTGAGCCAGGAGAACGCCCGCCTGGAACGCGGCCTCCTGCCGGTCCCGTTGATCGAGGACGAGAACCTGCGGCATCACGCCCGCTACCAGCCCGGGCGCGAGCGGGCCCTGCTCGGCGGGGACTTCTACGACACCGTCCAGACCGAGGACGGCGCCATCCACGTCGTGATCGGCGACGTCAGCGGCCATGGCGCTGACGAGGCCTCACTCGGGGTTCGGCTGCGGATGGCCTGGCGCACGCTGGTGCTCGCGGGGCTCACCGGCGAGAAGCTCCTCGACACCCTCGACACCGTGCTGGCCCTGGAACGGTGGTCCGACGAGATCTTCACGACCCTCTGCATGGTCACCATCGATCCGTCCCGGCGAACGGCACTGATGTACCGGGCCGGGCACCCTCGGCCGCTGCTGTTCACCGAGTCCGGCGTCGACGCACTGCCCGACGATCGGTGCGGGCCCGCCCTCGGGCTCATCCCCGGCGTCGGGTGGCCGATGACCACGATCGAGCTCGGCGAGTCCTGGGGACTCATGCTCTACACCGACGGCCTGATCGAGGGATACGCGGGCGAGGGCAGTGAAAGGCTCGACACCGAGGGCCTCGTGACCCTCACCCGGCAGATCCTCGGGCGCGGCATGACCGGCGGCGAAATGATCGACACGCTCGTGGCCGAGGTCGAGGCGCTCAACCAGGGCGTGCTGACCGACGACCTGGCGATACTGATGCTCGGGCGGGGAAGTGCCACATGAGGACCGACGAGATGCCGGTGCCATCCTCCGACCCGCCCCCCTCGGCGTCCGCCGACCTGACCGACGGCGGACCGGCCGACCCGTTGGACGACCGCGCCACCGCTCTGGCCGGCGCGCTCGGGCCGCCGGTGCTCGCCCCGTTCATCCAGCCGGGCGAGGGCAGCAGGCTGAGCCGGGTGCGGCTCGGGCAGTGGTACGGCCTGGGCGGTGGGATCCTGGCCCTCCTGCTGATAGCCGTGCTCGCCCAGGCAGGGCTCTCGACTTACCAGCAGACCGTGGCACGCGACCTGCTCATCGAGAAGGTCGACCCTGCCGCGCTCCTGCAGGTGCAGCTCAGCGGTTCGATCGGCCGGCAGGACTCCACCATCCGGCAGTACGCGGAGTCCGGCGATCCGGCCCAGCTGGCCGCATACCGACAGACGATCACCGACCAGGCCCGTATCTCGGGGTCGATGCGGCGGCTGCTGGCCGATGTGCCCGATGCGGACCGCACCCTCGGTGACATCGACCGGGTCGAGGCCGCGGTCGCGAGCTGGCGTACCCGGTTCGCCGAACCGCTCGCCGCACCGGGCCGGCGCCCGGGGCGGCCCTCCCCGGACGGCGAGGAGCTCAGCCAGGAGTCGTTCGTTCAGATCCGGACGGCCAACGCCACCCTGCAGAAGAACCTGAGCGCTCTGCACACCACCTTCGCCGATCGGCTACAGGCGCGGGTCGTGAACTTCTACTGGTCGTTCGCGGCCGCCGTGATCATCATCTTGGTCGTCGCGGTCGGGCTCGCCTGGGTACTCCGACGTACGGTGCTGCGCCCGGTGTCCTCACTCGCCACCAACGTCCGGGCCGTGGCCCAGGGGGATCTCGCCCACCCGCTCGACATCAACGGCCCGGCCGAGTTCGTCGAGCTGGCCGCCATCGTCGACGCCATGCGGCACCGGATCATGGACGAGTGGCGTTTCACCTCCGAGGCACGCCGCATGCTCGACGAGCAGGCCACCGAGCTGCGCCGCTCGAACGCCGAGCTGGAGCAGTTCGCCTACGTGGCCAGCCACGACCTCCAGGAGCCGCTGCGCAAGGTGGCGAGCTTCTGCCAGATGCTGGAGCGGCGGTACGGCGACCAGCTCGATGAGCGGGGCCGCCAGTACATCGACTTCGCCGTCGACGGGGCCAAGCGCATGCAGGCGCTGATCAACGACCTGCTCAACTTCTCCCGAGTCGGCCGGGTGGAGCGCCGCGAGGAATCGGTCAGCATGCAGAAGTCCCTGGACCGGGCCCTCTACAGCCTGGCCCAGTTGCGGGAGGACACCGGCGCCGAGGTGACGTCCGACGAGCTTCCCGAGCTGCCCGGAGACCAGGGACAGTTCACCCAGTTGCTGCAGAACCTCATCGGCAACGCGCTCAAGTTCCACGGCGACGACCCGCCGCGCGTGCACATCGGCGCGCGGCAGGACGGTGCGATGTGGGAGTTCAGCTGCGCGGACAACGGGATCGGCATCGACGCCAAGTATTCCGACCGCATCTTCCTCATCTTCCAGCGGCTGCACGGGCAGGACGTCTACGCCGGCACCGGCATCGGGCTCGCCATGTGCCGCAAGATCGTCGAACACCACGGCGGCCGGATCTGGCTCGACACCGAGTCGGACCCGGACCGCCAGGGCACGACCATCCGCTGGACCCTTCCCGCGGCTACCCCCGAGCCGGCCGCGACCCCCGACGTGGCCGGGGCCGGCGACTCAGACTCCGACTCCGCTGGGTCCGCCGACTCAGCCAGTACCGACGAATAGGGCGACCGTGATGACCGAGGCAGCCCGTCCCATCGAGGTCCTCCTCGTCGAGGACGACCCGGGCGACGTGCTCCTGACCAAGGAGGCGTTCGCCGACAACAAGGTGAGGAACAACCTCACCGTCGTCAGCGACGGCGAGGAGGCCACGGCCTACCTGCGGCGGGAGGGCGACTACGCCGACGCGCCGCGCCCCGACATGATCCTTCTCGACCTCAACCTGCCCCGCAAGGACGGCCGCGAGGTGCTCGAGGAGGTCAAGGCCGACCCCGAGCTGCGCTCGATCCCGGTGGTGGTCCTGACCACGTCCGACGCGGACGAGGACATCCTGCACAGCTACGATCTGCACGCCAACGCCTACGTCACCAAGCCGGTCGACTTCGAGCAGTTCATCCGCGTCGTGCGCCGGATCGACGACTTCTTCGTCACCGTCGTCAAGCTCCCCCGCTGACCGCACCCTTCCCCGGTCGTGACATGTAGGACTCGGGGACGGCGAGTGCGTCCATAGGCATCGCCACGACGCCCGATCACGGTCATCATGAGGATCGGGCTCACCGAGGGGGACGTGGCCGATGGGGGTACGGGCGGCATCTCGGCGTGGATCATGGCTGGCGATGACGGCCACCGCACTGGCGGTCACGGCCGGCTGCATGCCCGGCCCGTTATCGCCGCCGGCGGCCGAAGGCCCTTTGGGCAAGGGGGGCGCGCAGGCGGTGCGTGCGCAGCAGCGCGGCTTTGCGCTCCCGTCGTGGAGCGCAGGCGACTACGCCGGCCCGGAGGCCGCAGCCTATGTCAAGGCGATCGCCGACACCGGCGCCCGGTGGCTGCAGCTCAATCCCACCTGGTACCAGCAGAGCCCGCACGACGACGCGCTGCGCACCACCGGCGAGACGGCGAGCGACAACAGCGTGCGCCACATCATCCGGCTCGCCCGAGCTGCGGGGCTCAAGGTGCTGCTCAAGCCACATGTCGATCTGCTCGACGGGCAGGACCGGGCCACCATCAGACCCGCGGATCCGGGCCGCTGGTTCGCCGCCTACACCCGGTTCATCGTGCACTACGCCGAGCTGGCGAGGGAGTCGGGCGCCGCCGAGTTCGCGGTCGGCACCGAGCTCGCCGGGGTCTCGGGCGAGCGGGCCGAATGGCTGGCCGTCATCAAGGCGGTCCGGGCCCGCTTCGACGGGCCACTCGTCTACGCGGCCAACTACGACGAGTACCCGAATGTGCGGTTCTGGGACGCGCTCGATCTCATCGGAGTCGACGCGTACTGGCCGCTCGCGCAGGTCCCGACGACCGACCGGGCGGCGCTGCGGCGCGCCTGGGAGCCGATCGCGGCGGAGCTGGCGGCGTTCTCCGCCGCGCGGCACCGCAGGATCCTGTTCACCGAGGCCGGCTATGTCAGCCAGCAGGGCGCCACGACCCGGCCGTACTCATGGACGATCAGCGAGGTGCGCGGCGACGAGGAGCAGGCCGCCGCCTACCACGCACTGCTCGAGGGCTTCAGCGGCCGGACGTGGTGGGCCGGTGTCCACTGGTGGATGTGGGACGACTGGCCCGGAGCCGGTGAGACCCCGCACGCGCTGGCCTATTCGCCGCACCACAAGCCGGCCGAGCAGGTCGTTCGCAGATGGTGGCGGGGCCGGTGAGCGGGGGTCACCGGCCCCGGACCTGTTCTCCGAGTGACTGGGCGGCTAGGGCACTAGGGGCCTAGGGGAGGACGACGGACGTCGGGCTCACGAACGTGTAGCCCAGGGCCCGGATGCCCTGCACGGTCTCGCGCAGCGGGGCCACCGGGTAGTACGGGTGGTAGAAGAAGCTGGCGAAGCCGTCGCGTACGGCCAGGTTCAGCTTGGCGGAGTTGATCATGTCGGCGGGTAGCCGCGGCGGACGGTTGTTGTAGGAGTCGGGCTCGTAGTTGCCCAGGTTCTCAGGGATCACCTTCGAGCCGTAGACGTCCTTGACCGGATAGGGGAAGAACTGGCCCATGTAGACCTGCGGGTTGATCGGCGCGGGGGTGAGCTGACCGGCGTAGTAGAGGCTGCGCTCGTAGCGTGCCGTGAAGTGCTGGTTGATCACGCCGTAGTCGGTGGCGGACGCCGCGTAGTGCGGTGTCGTCCACAGCTTCGGCGTGGGCAGCAGATTGAGCAGGAACGCGGTCTTGGCGCTGACGATGCGGGAGTTCGCCCAGGCGGCCGAGTCCTCGGCGACCGGGCCGTCGTAGATCACGTTGTCGGCGCTGTCGACGTGCGCCCGGAAGAACTCGAAGTCGTCGCCGGTGACGCCGTTGTAGGGGTTGTCGACGTTGCCGTACTGGTGGGTGTAGCCGTGATCGATGATCGTGCCGCCGTGAGCGAGCATGTACCGCACCGCCGCCATGACGGCGGGCGCCTGCTGCAGCGTCCTGGTCTCGGGGACGCCGTCGTTGTAGGCCCCCTTGGGGTCGGTGTAGACCGGGATCAGCTGGAAGCCGTACGGGATGCCCTCCTCGGTGAGGTACTCGGCGATGTCCATGAGCTGCTCGGGGTCGCTACCGGGGCTGATGTCCTCCAGCCGGAGCAGGGCCCGATGCCGGGTGGGCGTGGTCGGTTCGAGTGCGTCGAACAGCAGGTCGTAGAAGGCGATGGCCCGGTCGGACTCGTTGAAGTAGGTGTAGGGGATCTCACCGATGTAGGTGAGGTTGCTCGACCGGACCGCCCAGGGGAATCGCGTGTTCGGTGACGTGCTCGTGTCGACCGCCTCGGCCAGGCTTGTCACGGCCGGATAGCCGGGGCCGGTGAGGACGTTCGGCCGGAGGATCCCGCTGTCGGCGCCGGCCGGGATGTTGCGGCCGAGCGGCTGGGTCTTGTAGTCGACCTGGGTCACCTGGCCGACCGAGCCGCCGACGTCGAAGTAGGACGTGGTCGGATCCCAGCCGTAGCGGGCCGTGAACGCCGGAACGCCCACCTTGCCGGCGAGGTTCCAGATGTTGTCGTTCATCCAGATGACCGGCTGGGTGGAGGTGGCAACGTCGGTGTAGAACGCGTTCGGGATCGCGTCGGGGATGTCACCCCCGTAGTAGGTGGAGCCGATGTAGATCGTCGCGGTGAACTGGTTGATCTGCCCGGAGGTGTACTGCGACACCGGCTTGGTGGTCACGGTGCCGAAGTGCCCGGCCAGGTTGGCGGTGGCCATCGCGTACAGCTCGCCCAGGAACCCGTACGGCCCCGCCGTGTCATAGAGGACCAGGGTCGTGGGCTGGCTCGCGGCCCGCAGGGCGTTGGCCTTGCCCGGTACGGCGCCGACGCTCTTGACCGCTCTGGCCACGGTCGCCGAGAGCGCCGTGGGCGCTGTGGTCCGGCGCTGCTTGCGACGGGCCACATCGGCCGAGCGCTGCTTCGTGGCCCACTTGGGCAGCGCCGTGGTGACGGACCTCGGCTGCACGAACGCGGTGCCGGCCTCCCCCGGGGCCGGACGGCCGCCGGGCGAACCGGCGGCACTGCCGGCGGTGGCCGCCAGCAGTCCGGCGGCCGCGATGATTACCGCGACCGCCTTCCCCCGTTCCCATCGAATTCTCATGATCGTAACCCCCGCCTTTCTTGCGGTGTGTTGACAGACGCGAAGCGCACAAGCGAAGTATGAACTGAAGAACGGGAAATCCACCAGCAATAGTTGAAGCCGATCTCGGCCACCGTAATGCCCGGCAATAGGAAATCGCTTTCCGTCTGTACCACGGAAGTATCCGATAGGCAATCCATCCGGACTACATCGCCCGACAGTGGCCGCAGATACCGGCTAACCTTCGCTCAGCGCTCCGTTCGGGGTACTTTGCCTCCGTAAAGCACGGCGGGTCGGGGTGGAAGGGGCCGATGGGGGGAGCCCTGGGTCCACGTCGCCAAGATCCGAATCGGGAAGGGCGATCGAACGGTCGCCGCATTTCTGGACGGGGTCATTAATGTACGCCAAGCCTTCCATTGGCCTGCTCGCCGTAGCCGGGGCGGCCACCATGCCCACGGCCACCCCGACGTTCCGCGTCGCCAGGCTGTTGCTCCAGATCACCGGGGTGGGCTTCGGCCTCTACTGCGCCGGTGCCGTCGTGCTCTTCCTCGTGGGGTGCTGGATGCGGTGGCGCGACGCCGTCGAGCGCCGTCGCGGCGATGCGGTGGAGGGCCTGTGACCTCGGATTTCGCGATGGCGGGCAGTGTCGCGATCATCGTCTTGGCCGTCACGTACAACACGGGCATGTTCGGTCTGTCCCGGCGGCGGCACCGGCGTGCCGAAGGTCGGTCGCGGCCCCGCCTGTACGTCTTCATCCTCGCCTGCCTGAACGAGGAGAAGGTCATCGCGGCGAGTCTGGAACGCATCACCTCGCTGCACGGTGACAATTTCGTGGCCATGGTCATCGACGATGCCTCTGACGACGGCACCGCACGGGTCGTCCGCGACATCGGTTCCCCGAAGGTGGCGCTTTACCAACGGAAGCTGCCGAATGCACGACGCGGAAAGGGTGCGGCGCTCAATGCCGGACTACGTCGTTTGCGGGATGCGAAAATTGTCCGTCGCTATGATCCAGACGATGTGATCGTCTGTGTGGTGGATGCGGACGGGCGGCTCGATCCACATATTCTCCAGGAAGTCAACCCGCATTTTGACGACCCGACTACGGGCGCCGTACAAGTAGGCGTCCGTATGTACAACCGGAAACAGGGTCTGCTGGCCCGGCTCCAGGATATGGAGTTCGTGGTGTACGGCGACATATTCCAGAGCGCGCGCCAGCACATCGGCAGCGTGGGGATGGGCGGCAACGGGCAGTTCATGCGGCTGTCCGCCCTCGATTCGCTTCCGGGTGATCCGTGGAGCGACTGTCTCACCGAGGATCTGGATCTCGGCGTACGGCTCCTCGCGCAGGGATGGCGCAACAGCCACTGCCTCACCGCGGCCGTCCACCAGCAGGCCGTGCTGTCCCTCGGCCGGCTGCTGCGGCAGCGGTCCCGGTGGTTCCAGGGGCACATGCAGGCCGCCCGCCTGGCGCCCCTCATCCTGCGGAAGATAGCCCCGCGCCCGGCCGTCGACCTGCTGTATCACCTGTCGAGCCCGGTGCTTCTGCTGCTCACCTCGCTGCTGCCGCTGTCGTTCCTCGTGGCGTTCGCCGGAACGGTCATCGCGTCGATCGTGAGCGGGCATGTGCTGCTGTCGCCCTGGTGGCTGCCCTGGTTCTACCTGATGACCTTCGGCGTCGCGAGCGCGTACACCTACGTGTACCGCAAGCGCGAGCCGGACCTCGGGATCCTGCGATCCCTTCTGCTCGGGCACGTCTACGTGCTCTACGGCTACATCTGGTTCGTCTCCGGATGGTGGGCGGTGGGCCGCACCGTCAGGGGCCGGCAGACGTGGCTTAAGACCGCGCGCACCTGAGCGCGACCGATCGCCCACAGGTTCCGCCCGCGCCTACGTCACCCAGAGGAGAACGTCATGTCCACAGCCATGCGCCAGGACCCGGCGGGGGAGCCCGAGTCCGGGGAGGTGATACGCGCCATGATCGTCCTTGGCACCAGACCCGAGGCGATCAAACTGGCGCCGGTCGTACGCGCCATGACCCGTACGGACGGATTCGTCCCGCTCGTCATCAACAGCGGACAGCATCGGGAGATGCTGGAGCAGATGCTCCATCTGCTCGGCGTCGGCGTGCAGGTCGACCTGGCCGTGATGCGCGACCGGCAGCGGCTGTCGGAGCTCACCGGCCGGCTCGTCACCGGGCTGAACGACGTCGTCCGTGCCCGCAGGCCCGACCTGGTCATCGTCCAGGGCGACACCACCACCGCGCTGTGCGGCGCCCTCGCGGCCGCGTACGAGAAGGTGCCGGTCGCCCATGTCGAGGCGGGGTTAAGGACCGGCGACGCCTACAACCCGTTCCCGGAGGAGATCAACCGCCGGCTGATCGGCCGGATCGCCCGATGGCACTTCGCGCCGACCCAACGTGCCGCGCACCACCTGTACGCGGAGGGCGTGCCGGCCGAGCACGTGATCGTCACCGGCAACACGGTCATCGACAACCTGCACTGGATCCTGGCCGGCGGCGGAGGCACCTCGGCGTTCCGCAGCGCACGGCGCAGGCTGCTGGTGACCCTGCACCGCAGGGAGAGCCAGGGCACGGACATGCGCGGCATGGCGCGGACGCTGCGGCGGCTCGCCGACCGCAGTGACTGCGAGGTGCTGCTGCCACTGCACAAGAGCCCGGCCGTACGGGAGTCGCTGCTGCCCGAACTCGTGGGCCACCCGCACATCATCGTGACCGAACCCCTCGGCTACGCCGACTTCGCCGCGACCCTGGCGGCCTGCGACGTGGTCCTGACGGACTCCGGCGGAGTTCAGGAAGAGGCGCCGACCCTTGGCAAGCCCGTTCTCGTCCTACGCGCGACCACCGAACGACCCGAGGCCGTGGAGGCGGGCGTGGCCCGCCTGGTCGGGACGGACGCCGACGAGGTCTTCGCCGCGGCGACCCAGCTGCTCGACCATCCGCTCGAATACCAGCGGATGGCGGGAGCCGCCAACCCGTTCGGCGACGGGCGGGCCAGCGAGCGCATTCTCGCGGAACTCGACCGTGACCGCCGCCGGCCCGGCGCCGATGCCTTGCTGGCGACCGCCTTGGATTGACAGACTGGGCGGCCACCGACCACCCCGAGCCCCGGTGGCCTCATGAAGCCGTTCTCGTCTCTGCACGAACGGTGGGCGACGCCCACCCGCGGCGCGACTCTGCGCGGCGGCGGTCCCGGCCGTCGCCGCTGGTGGCTCCGGCCGCGGGTGGGCTGCCCGGCCGTTCTGGCGCTCGCCGGATTACTGGGGATCCTGGTGCCGGCGCTCCTGCCCGACTCCGGTGACGGCGTGCTGCACCGGTGGCGGGACGGCACGACGCACGGGCCGTGGCGCGCGGTCTTCGACGGTGAGGGGATCAGCGGCGTTCGGGACGGCGTCATCGTGCTGCGGCCGAAACCCGCCGTGCAGCCGGCCGAGACCCACGCGTGCCTGGTCGTGTCCCGCAAGACCTATCACGACATGGATCTGAGCATCCGGTTCCGTACGACCGCCCAGCTCCGGCAGCCGCAGCCGAACCCCTGGGAGGTCGCCTGGGTGGTCTGGGCCTATACCGACGAGCACCACTTCTATTACCTCACCCTCAAGCCCAACGGCTGGGAGCTCGGCAAGCGCGACCCGGCCTATCCCGGCGGGCAACGGTTCCTCGCCACGGGCGACCCGGAGTTCCCGGTGGACCGCTGGTACCAGGTCAAGATCAGTCAGCGGGGGGCCACCATGACGGTCCGGATAAAGGACCGCGAGCTGACCGTCCACGCCGACGAGGAGCGCCCCTACCTCTCGGGTGCCGTCGGGGTCTACACCGAGGACGCCGAGACCGAGTTCCGCTCCATCAAGGTGAGCCCGCGCTGACCGTGGAGGCGGTCAGATCTCGTCGGGCAGGGGCATCGCGAGGGGCAGCCGGAGGACGAACCGGGAGCCGCCGGTCGGTGACTCCTCGACGTCGAGCGTGCCGCAGTGGGCGTGCGCGATCTCGCGGGCGATCGCCAGGCCGAGCCCGGTGCCTCCGTGGTCGCGGCTGCGAGCGGAGTCCAGCCGGGTGAACCGCTGGAACACGCGCTCCCGGTCGACCTCGGCGATTCCGTCTCCGTCGTCCATCACGCTCAGTTCGGCCTTGCCTCCGTTGTGACGCACCTCGGTCCACACCGCGTGGCGGGCGTGACGCTGCGCGTTGTCGAGCAGGTTGGTGAGGACCCGGAGGACCTGGGCGCGCACGGCGTTCACGATCGCGCCGGGGTCGAGCCGGAGATGCACGGTGAGCCGGTCCGAACGCCGGGACACCTCGGTGCGGACCAACTCGGCCAGGTCCAGCCGCTCCAGCGTCGCCGGGTGGTTCACCCCCACGCGCGCCAGCAGCAGCAGGTCCGTAGTGATCGCTTCGAGCCGGTCCACGTCGCTCAGGGCCCGGTCGAGCACCTCGTGCAGATCGGTCTCGTCCGGGTGCAGCTGAGCCTCCTCCAACTGGGTGCGCAGCCCGGCGATCGGGGTGCGCAACTCGTGCGAGGCATCGGAGGTGAACTGCCGCTGCTGATCGAAAGCCGTCTGCAACCGGCACTTGGCCTGCTCCAGACGGTCGAGCGTGCTGTTGATCGCCCGGGCGAGCTTGGCGATCTCGTCCGCACCGTCCGGCTCGGGGACCCGGTTGCTCATGTCCTTGACATTGATGGAGGCCAGCTCGGCGCGGATGGCCTCGACCGGCTCGAGCGTCTGACCTGTGATCTTCCAGGTCGCCAACGAGGCGAGGGCGATCAACGAGACCACCTGTATGCCGAAGAGCGAGTCGAAGAACCCCGTGGACAGCACGCCCGGAGCCCGGCGGCCCGCGTACACGACCGGCGAGTCCGGCGAGGACCGGACGCGCATCGCAGAGAGGCGCAGGCAGCCCATGTGCGAATGCGCACAGACCTGCAGATCCTTGCGGGGGTGCCGCACGCCGGGCCAGACGTCCGTTAAGGGCGGCAACCCGCGGATGGCGTGCGACGACGCGATCACATGGTGGCCCGGCGCCACGACCTGCACCAGGTCGACGCCGGCGACGCGGGGCTCCACAATGGTGGTGATGGTCCCGCTCCGGACGGCCCGCGCGGTGACCGCTGACTGCTGCCGGACCTCCCGCCACTCGGTGCTCGTCAGCGCATGGCGTGCGACCGTGCCGGCGACCAGCCCGGCGGGTACGAGCAGGAGCACCGCCGCAACGGTCACGAGCACGGTCATCCGGGCGCGGAGAGAATGGGGGCGCATCCGGACACGCCGGGTCGCGGTCATGGAGCCCAGCTTCACCACCCCGGGCCAAGGCAACAAGGATGCTCTTCACATGGGAAAACGCGACCGTGGGAGCCGCATATCCTGGGAGTCTTACGCCCACCCTGAAGGCTCGAATCGGTCGTACCGTTGCTTCATGGACTGCGACAAGCTGCTCGGTGAGTTTCTCCGGGCCAAGCGCGAGGCCATCAGCCCCGATGACGTGGGACTCCTGCACTTCGGCCATCGTCGAACACCCGGGCTGCGCCGTGAAGAGGTGGCCATGCTGGCGGGGGTCAGCACGGACTACTACATGCGCTTGGAGCAGGGGCGAGAACGCCATCCCTCCGAGCAGGTGGTCAGCGCGCTCGCACGCGTCCTGCATCTGGACTCCGACTCCACGGCGTACATGCACGAACTCGCGCATCCGGGGCCGCGGCAGCGCCGCACCACGGGCCGGGTGGAGCGGGTCAGCCCAGGCCTGCTCCGGCTCATGGACAACTGGACGCGCACCCCGGCGCTGGTGCTCGGCGCGCGGTTGGACGTGCTGGCCAGGAACCCGCTGGGCTCCGCCCTCTACGAGGGACTGCACCACAACGACAACCTGATGCGGCTGACCTTTCTGAATCCGAAGGCGCGGGAGTTCTTCCAGGACTGGGACATGGTCGCGATCAACAAGGCGGCCCACCTGCGCGCGGCGGCGGGCACGGGTCTCGACGACCCCTACCTTCCCGAGCTGGTCGACGAGCTCTCGGTCGGGAGCGCGGAGTTCCGTCGGCTGTGGGCGCGCCAGGACGTACGGAGCAAGACCCGTGCGTCGCACAGCTTCCGCCACCACCAGGTCGGTGATCTGACCCTGGCGTACGAGTCGTTCAGCATCAACGGGGCTCCCGGCCAGCAGCTCATCGTCTATCAGGCCGAGCCCGGCAGCACGTCCGAGCAGGCCCTGGCCCTGCTGGGCGGCGCCGTCATCGAGCACGCGTCACCTGAACACGCGCACCATCTGACCTTCTGAATCACCTGACCACTTCTGAATCACCTGACCACCTGACGCGGGCATCGCCCGGGAACCGGGCCGGCCACCGGGGGCGGGCGGCCGGCCCGGTTCCAAACCCGGTCAGGTGCGGTCCGGCGCCTTGCTCGGATCGCCGCTCGGTGCGATCTCGGGTGCCGCCTCCGGTTCGACGCCCTCGATCGCGGGCGTGGCGGGCGCGCGGCCCTCGCTTCGCCGCCACGTCTCGAAAGCGGTGGTCGTCGCGATCACGACCGCGAGCCCGAACACCCAGCCCGCGAGTACGTCACTGACGTAGTGCACGCCGAGCGCCACCCGGCAGAAGCCGGCGGCCACGGCCACCACGGCGGCGACCGCCCACACCGCCTTCCGCCACGAGGCGGGGATCACCGGCAGCAGGATGAGGACGATCACAAGGCAGCCGAGCGCGGCGGTCATCGCGTGACCGGAGGGGAACGAGCCGCCGGGCGCGTGCGCGATGGGCGACTCCAGGTCGGGCCGGGGGCGATCCACGACGACCTTGAACAGCAGGCCGAGCAGTCCGCCGACGACCAGCGTGGTCATGGCCCACACGGCCAGCCGCCGCGCTCCGCGCACGAACAGCCAGATCGCCAGACCGCCGATGATCAGCCGGAACACCCAGGCGTGGAAGATGTACGAGGTGGCCTGCAGCGGATGGACGAAGCCGCGGTGATCGAGCACGTACTCGTTGAGCGTGCGGGTGGCGTCCTCGTCGAGCCTCTCCAGCGGTCCCCACTTGGTCTCCACCAGGGCCAGCAGTCCGGCGAACGGCACCAGGACGAGGAACGCGGCCAGGCTGGCGAGCGTCAACCGCAGGCCCAGCCGATGGTCGGGGTTCAGTCGCCGGTCCGACCAGGAACGCGGCGACGTCCGGGATTTCGTTGTCACGCCGCCCCATCTACCCGACCGATCGCGGAGCATGCATGAGGGCCGGACGTGCTGTGCGGCCGAAGGTCATCGCGTTGTACGGCCGCCCGGTTGTACGGCAGTGCCCGGCATGTCGTCAGGACGTGCTACTGTTTGGACAGTTGCAGTTGTGGTTCCCATGGACTTTGTGTGCGCCTGCTGGTTAACCTCAGGCGCTTTTTGTTTTTCCGGATCTCCGGACGGGGCGATCATCACGGCGACACCAGGCCCGCGATGTGCGGGCTGACAGCACTGCCCCAGAAGGAGATAGATATGGCAACCGGTACCGTGAAGTGGTTCAACGGCGAAAAGGGTTTCGGCTTCATCTCGCAGGATGACGGCGGCGCCGACGTCTTCGCCCACTACTCGAACATCAACGGTCAGGGCTTCCGTGAGCTTCTGGAGGGCCAGAAGGTGGAGTTCGACGTCACGCAGGGCCAGAAGGGCCTGCAGGCCGAGAACATCCGCACGGTCTGAGAACTCACGCAGAACACGCGGCCGGGCCCGCACCGTCGGTGCGGGCCTTCGGCTGTCGCTTCAACGCGGCACGCTGCGGCCCCTCTGGGCCGCGCGCCGCGTGCACGACGGGAGATGCCGCTCACACGGCGGGTCCAGGCGCGGTTGAAGCACCGCGGCCGACCAGGCCGAGCGGGAGGGCCGCGCGACCGTCCGCAGCCCCTGAGCACGCCGGCGCGTCGGCGCGACTCTGTCCTCCCCACTGTTTCGATCTCCACCACGGCTCGTCGGCGCGATCTGCGCTCGGGCCGCCATGCGCAACGTCGTCTCGACGCGCCCCAAGACGCTCGTGAAGCCCCAGAAAGGGCAGATCATCAGTACCGAACGTATGCCTCGTAAGCGCTCGTCCCGTTCCACCGGCACCGGCCGCTCGTCCGGTGCCCGCTCGTCTGGCACTCGCTCGTCCGGCGCCCGTTCGGCCGCCGCTCGTCCGGCCCCCGTGTCGTTGGTCCCCTCGACCCCGGCGCGCCCGCCGGCGGCGACCTTCGCCGAGCTCGACATGCCCGGGGCCCTGCTGGCGACCCTGACCCGCGAAGGGGTCACCGAGCCTTTCCCCATCCAGTCGGCGACGCTGCCGGATGCCCTGGACGGCCGTGACGTGCTCGGCCGCGGCCGTACCGGCTCGGGCAAGACCCTGGCCTTCGGGCTGTCGCTGCTCGCCCGCACCGCCGGCCGGCGCGCCGAGTCGGGCACCCCGCTGGCCCTGGTGCTCGTCCCGACCCGCGAGCTGGCCCAGCAGGTCACCGACGCGCTCACCCCGTACGCCAACAGCGTGCACCTGCGCATGGCCACCGTGGTGGGCGGGATGTCCATCTCCAAGCAGGCGAACGCCCTCAAGCGCGGAGCCGAGGTCGTCGTCGCCACCCCGGGCCGGCTGGCCGACCTGATCGACCGGCGTGCCTGCCGGCTGGACCAGGTGACGATCACCGTGCTCGACGAGGCCGACCAGATGGCCGACATGGGGTTCCTGCCCCAGGTCACCGCCCTGCTCGACCAGGTCGCGCCGGGCGGGCAGCGGATGCTGTTCTCCGCGACGCTCGACCGCAACGTCGACCGGCTGGTCCGCCGTTTCCTCAGCGACCCGGTGACCCACTCGGTCGACCCGTCCGAGGCCACGGTCACCACCATGGAGCACCACCTGCTCCACGTCACCGACGCGGACAAGAACGACGTCACCACGCACATCGCCGCTCGTGACGGTCGGACGATCATGTTCGTGGGCATGAAGCATGCCGCCGACCGTCTCGCCCGCAGGCTGCTCGCGTCGGGCGTACGCGCGGCCGCGCTGCACGGCGGGAAGTCCCAGCCGCAGCGCACGCGCACCCTGGAGCAGTTCCGGACCGGGCAGGTCACCGTCCTGGTGGCCACCAACGTCGCGGCCCGCGGCATCCACATCGACGGCCTCGACCTGGTCGTCAACGTGGACCCGCCCGTCGACCACAAGGACTACCTGCACCGCGGTGGCCGCACCGCGCGCGCCGGCGAGTCGGGCACCGTCGTCACGCTCGTGACCCCGAGCCAGCGCCGGGAGCTCGACCGGATGATGATGACCGCCGCGATCCGGCCCGAGACCACGCGGGTACGTCCCGGCGACACCGAGCTCGCTCGCATCACCGGCGCCGAGACCCCTTCGGGAGTGCCGGTCACCGTCGCCACCGTCGCCGAGCGTCCCAGGACGCGTAACGGTGGCGCGTCCGGCCGTGGCCGTGGCCGTGGCCGCCCGTCGGCCGGACGCCGTACGTCATCACGTCACGGTGGCTCGCAAGCGGGCACGGGCCGTACCGCCGTCGCCTAGCACCGGCGGAACGCGAGCACGGCACGACCCACGCCGTGGCCGATGGTGAGAGATCGCCATTCGGCCACGGCGTTCGTGCGTCGGCTCCGGCCCGTGGCATGCCACGCTCCGTGCGAGGGAACGGCCGGACGGCCGGGAGGATCGCAGGAATGTCGACCTCCAAGTGCATGATCACCGCAGACAATCCCCGCCGTGATCACGCAGTTGTTCGCGACGGTGTCTTGGTGGTGTCTCGTCGCCTGGCGTGGCGGTGCTTCCGGTGCGAGCAACTGCATGATCACCGCAAACGAAATTCTGCCGTGATCATGCAGTTGTCCTCTGGGCCAGAACGCGTCGGAGATCCATCTGATCACCGACAGGGCGGCTTGCCGCTGTCTGTCAGGACCTCCTCGCGGACGTGCGTGAAGAACGTGGAGGACGCCGAAACCGCCGCCGCTACGAACGCGAACCCGAACACGCCGGTCACTGGCACGGCGCCGACCGTTTCGTGGCCTCAGCCCTCCGCCGGGATGCGCACGGCCGCACCCGAGACCCGGATCCTGGGGTCGCCGTCCCGCAGCTCCACCCGGAGCAGGCCGGGCCGTCCCATGTCGGCTCCCTGATGGAGCGTCAGCACGGCAGTGGAGTCCGCCTTGCCCAGCTCCCGCAGGTACGCGCCGAAGGCGGCCGCCGCCGCCCCGGTCGCAGGGTCCTCGACCACGCCGCCGACCGGGAACGGATCGCGTACGTGGAAGGTGTCCGCCGACTCCCGCCAGACCAGCTGCACGGTGGTGAGATCCCGGCCGGTCATATACCGCTCCAGCCGGTCGAAGTCGTAGTCCAGGTCGGCCAGGCGCTCCCGGGTGGCGGCGACCAGGACCAGATGGCGTGCCCCCGCGTAGGCGATCCGCGGCGGCAACCCGGCATCGAGTTCCTCGGTTCGCCAGCCCAGCGCGGCCAGCGCCTCGGCCAGATCGGCCGCGCCGACCTCCTCGACGTACGGTTCGACGCTGGTCAGTGTGGCCCGCAGCGCACCGTCGCCGTCCGCCACCACGTCGACCGGGACGATCCCGGCCAGGGTCGCGAAGTGCAGCTCGCCGGGGCCGATCCGCTCCGCCAGCGCCACGGCGGTCGCGACGGTGGCGTGGCCGCAGAACGTGACCTCGGCCTTGGGGCTGAAGTACCGCGCGGTGAACGCCCTGCCCGGCTCGCCGAGGTCCGCCGGTGGCGCGGTCAGAAAGGCGGACTCCGAATAGCCGAGCTCGGCGGCGATCGCGAGCATCGCCGCGTCGTCCAGCCCGGTGGCGTCGAGCACCACTCCGGCCGGATTGCCGCCGGCTGGGTCGGCGGTGAAGGCCGCATACCGCAGGATCTCGGGGCCGCCGGCGTACGAAGATTCCGTCATAGGTGCCTCTATATCAAGATGAGCGATTTCTTTCAGCGGGACTTCGAGAACGATTTCGAGGCCGTCCTCGTCGTCCCACTGCTCGCCGATCTCGACGAACCCGAAGCCGGCGATGGTCGCGAACGACGCGGCGTTGCCCGGACTGATCGACGCCCGTACCGTCCTGACCGAGCGTTCGCCGGCGTGGCGCAGCAGCTCGCGGACCGTCGCCTTCGCGTATCCCCGGCGCCGGCAGGCGGGGTCCACGGAGTAGCCGATCTCGACCGTACCGGTCTCGTCGGGCGATCCATGAAAGCCGGCATATCCGACGGCGACGCCCTCGGGTTCGGCCACCACCGCGTGTGTGCTCCACGGTGCGCCGCCCGGGTCGGCGGCCAGCTGGTCGATGCGCAGCCGCCACACCCGCGCCGAGACGTCGGTGGTGAAGTACGGGGTGAGAGCGATCCCGGCTTCGGCGCCCGCCCCGGCGAGATCTCCCTCCAGCAGCGCCGTCATCGCCGCCGGGGGCAGCGGCACCAGCCGCACCGACTTCGGACCGGCCGTGGCCGGCGCCTGCCGGTCGTCTTCGTCTGTCACGAGGAAATGGTCACATACCGCCCAGAGGCGGCAACGAGCAGGCCCACGACCGTACTTGGAGAATCAGCAGGCCCACGACCGTGTTGGAGAGTCAGGCGGCGGTGGTGCCCAACAGCCGTTCGGGGGTGACCCCTCCCACCCGCCGTGATCATGCAGTTGTTCCCGGCCGCGCTGCAGCCGAGCACATGAAATGAAGTAAGGCCCATGCGCACAACTGCATGATCACGGCGGAGAACCCCCTGCCGTGATCATGCAGTTGTGCGCCAGGGATTGCACTGCCCCTTAGCGCCTGCGCTGGTTCTGTGGGATTCAGGGCAGGCTGGGACGGTGCCCTGGCCGGCGCGCCCACCGCAGACGGGGCGGGCCGTACCGCCGCCGCCCGCGGTGAGCACACGGTGTCCGGCGTCACCGGGAGCGACCCGGCCGCCCGTCCGGGTCGCTCCGACGCCGCCACCAGGTCATCGCGACAAGCACACCGACGATGGCCGTCGCCGTGCGGCCGCTGCGCGCCTTCGGCGCCGGCTCGGCGGCCGCGGCGGACTCGCGGGCTCGTATCGAGGCGGCGCGCGCCTTGGCGCGCATCCGCCGCATGGTCTTCATGGCCGAGGCCAGCCGAGTCCGTCTCCTGGCGCTCCGGCGCCGGCGCACCCACACCATAGGCGCGGCCATGCGCGCGATCACCGCATCGGCACCACGCCGCACCGCGTGCGGCCGGTTCTCGGGGGAGGCGTCCTCCCAGAGACCGCTGTGGAACCGGCCGACCTTGGCCTGTTGTTTCCGACGACCGTGACTCGTACGCTCTTTGGCCGAAGGAACGGCTTGGTGGCTCTGAGCGGTGACCTTCTTCGTCACTCGCGTGGCCATTTCCGGTGCGTGAACCTTGAGGCCGATCTCCCTGGCCGCCGGGGTCGTCGGCGCGTCCTGTTTTGATTCTCCGTGCGTCGTCATCAGCGGGCTCCTCAGCCTGATCGGTTCAGTGAAGCCGATTTCGAATGCCACGGAAATGAGCAAGTCGAGCAGAACTCATCACGGATGCCGATTACCAGGGACACCGGGTTTCGCGGTGGCGGCTATAACATGGGCAGCGTCCTTGTGAGATTTTTCCATTCCTCTCAAACGGCGCGGCGACCCGCCCTATAGTACATAACGAATTTGCTTAGTCACAAAAATCAGTAAAAAAACTGCATTTGGTGCATTTCGCATATCGCGATCTTTCGTGCGCTCAGACCTTGCGCCACGCCAGATTACGGTCCGTCCAGGCGAGGTGAGGCCCGAGCGTGGGGCTCACGACCCCTCCCGCCGGCCGGCAGGTGTTCTTGTCTGAACCGCTGCGAGGGAGCCGATCGTGGAAGTACTGCGTCTGTCGATCCGTACCTATAACGGCACCGCGACCGTCACGGTGGCCGGGGAACTGGACATCGCCACCGAACCCGATCTGAGGTCGTACATGGAGCGCGTTCTCCTCGGCCGACACGAACGGATCATCCTCGACGTGAGCGCGGTGTCCTTCATCGGAGCGACGGGACTTGGCGCGCTGGTCGCCGTGCAGCGTCACGCCAGGCGGCGGAACACGCAGATGCTACTGGCCGGCGTCCATCCGTCCATGTTCCGCCTAATGGAGATCACCAAGCTGGACGACTACTTCGTCCTTCTCTGACGTCGCCTTCGGCGTGCTCCGCCGATCTCGGGAGTGGGCCGGCTTCGGCCACTGCGCGCGACATTTCCGGCTCGGAGTGCTTCGCGGTATTGTTCGGACTCTACCCGATGAATAGGGTCCGGATGACGGTCCGAATTCGCGGCTTCCAAAGGTGGGCGATGAGCTGGGATGTCTTTCTTGTCGGGTTTCCGGATCGTGTGACCTCCGTGGAGCAACTCCAGCCTGACTTCCGCGAGAGTCCGGTCGGCCCGGTCGATGAGGTCGTGGAGCGCCTGCGTACCGACTGTGCCGTCGAGTTCGGCCCGAGGGGCTCGACCGGGGGCGCGGTCGAGGGCGACACGTGGTCGATTGAAGTGTCGGTCGGCCGGGACGACCCGGTGAAGGGCGTCATGTTGTGCGTTCGTGGAGCGGGTGACGAAGTGCTCGCGGTGATCCACCACATCGCCAGGACGCTCGGATGCGTGGCGATCGACTGCTCCTCCGGAGAGATCCTGCGGGAAGGAAGCGCGGGAAGCTGGCATGACTTCCAGCAATGGCGCGACCGTGCGATCGGGCCCACACCGAACCGCGGCCCTCACGGCTGAGAAGACGCGAGGACCGCACCCGCTCCTGAACGCTGCTCAAGCCGGCCGCGATGATGCCGCGACCCGGGTCACGGGCCGGTGCCTCCGCCGGCCTGCACGCCGAGGTCGGACCCGGCGGATGTGGTCAGCAGGAAGTCCGGCTTGGCGCCGGCCCAGCTCTGGATGCTCAGCGAGTTGAGTGCCGCGACGATCCGCTTCTCCTCGTAGACGAAGTGCGTCTCCAGCAGGGCGGCCAGCGTGTCCAACTCGGAGCGCACGCGCTTCGCCTCGTCCGGACCCGGATCCGCCGCCGCTCCTAGGCCGCCGAGCAGTTCCTCCAGCCTGAGCAGGGTCCCGGTCACCAGTTGGTGGTCGCGTCCCAGCTCCTCGAGCACGGGGCGCAGTTCGGGGAACTGCTCCGCGAGGACGGGGAACGCCCCGTCGTCCTCGCCGGTGTGATGCCGGCTCAGTGCCGAGCAGAACGTCAGGCAGTGCGCCCGCAGCTCCCGTGGCCGCGCGCCGCCGTCGAGGTAGGAGTCGACGTCCGCACGGAGCCGGTCCAGCTCCTCGCGGAGCCAGAGGTGGACTTCGATCAGCTGATTCCCGAACGCCGTGAGGCGGCCGTTCGGTTCGGTGGGTGTTTCCATGGAGGTCCCATGATTCGGCGCCTCCATGCCCACGACGGACTCGTTGCCGGGTACACGCGACGCTGACGTGGGATTTCATCATCGTTCGGACGGGCCGTCAAGCGATCACCGATGTGACCGGCCACAATCCGCTGCATACGAACGGCACACGGCTCCGGAACCACGTCCGACGACTACGGGCGAGGGGGCGCAGCGGAGTCTCTGGCCAGCCGGCCCAACGTCAGATCCAGTATCTGGACGCGGCCGTCGATGGGTTGGACGCCGTCCCACCAGCAGATCGCGCTGATCTCGTCGTTCGGGACGAAGCCGTCGCCCGGCGTCGCCTCTGCGGTGTAGAGGGCCGCGTACTCGGGGCACCGCTCGGGCCCGAGTACGAATCGTGCGTAGCCGGCGAAGGTGAGGTCCGGGACGTCGATGCCGGCCTCCTCGCGCAACTCACGCCGGGCCGCCTGACGCGGTGTCTCTCCGGGATCGATCATTCCGCCCGGCAGCTCCCAGCGCTGGCGGAACCGATCGAAGACGATGAGCAGCCGGTCGCCATGCCACAGTGCCACGAGCGCGGCCGGCAGCGGCGCGTCGTCGAAGCGGGTCTTCTCGGCGACGCGATGGAACGCCACCAGCGCGTTGCCCATGTCGTCGACGGCGAGAGCATCGGTCACGGCGACACCTCCTCACCACGGCCCTTCTCGCCGCATGGGGTCGCCGGTCTATTCTCTTTCCGGGGCGGATGGATGGGGAACGGGGTCGTCATGACGCAGCGGCGCGCGTTGGCCATCGGGGTCACGGAGTTCGGTGATGCCGCCGAAAACGGAAGCGATCTTCTGCCGTTGCCTTTCGCCGCCCGGCTGGCACGGGAGCTGGCGAGTTCTCTCGGCGCGCTCGGGTACGAATGCACGATTCGTGATGACGTGCCGTTTTCCACCCGGGCGCTCGGCGACGCGGTGCTGTCCCGGCTCCGCGAGGCGGATGCGGACAGTGTCGTCATCGTGCATGTGATCAGCCATGGAGATATCGAGCAGCGCACGGGAGCGCTCTGGGTCGCGGGGTCGGACGGCGAGCCCGGTGACGGTGCCACGGAGATCGAGGGCTGGCTCAGAGCGGTGGAGCGTGGCCCGGACGGGCCGATGGTGCTGTTTCTGCTGGATCTGTGCCGATCGGGTACGGCGGCCAGATTGCCCTGGCACATCGCTCTCGCCGATGGGCGGGCTCGCGCCTGGGTGCTCGCCGCCTGCCAGAGCGACGAGGGCGCCTTCGACGGTCGTTTCTCACAGGCCGTGATCAACGTACTCGACCGCATCAGGCGGGAAGAGCTCGATATCGATCCGGCCCTGCCGAATGTGCCGTATCCGGCGGTGGCCCGCGCGGTCAGAGAGGAGGTCAATCTCCTCGCGGCAAAGGCCGATGGGTCCCGCCAGGAGGTGACCGCGACACTCATCGATTCCAGTGCAGACCTGACAAAGCTCGCATTCTTTCCAAATCCCGCGCACGACCCTTCGGATTCGCGGAGGCGGTTCCGCGCACGGCTCGACGCCGGCCTGTTGCCCTTTCTCGATGATCTCGACGAGGGCCTTGATGCCCGTCATTTCATCGAGCGCGCCACCGGATCGAGTCCCTTCAACCGGACACCGGGCTTTTCGCGGATGTCGGGCTGTTTCACCGGCCGCCGCAAGGAGCTGCGGAGACTTTCCTGGCTGCTCAGCGGAGAGTTCCCCGAGGTCGGGCCCGCTCCGGCGCTGGGCGTGGTCACCGGGAGCCCGGGGGCGGGCAAGTCCGCACTGCTCGGGGTGCTCGTCTGCTCGTCCCATCCGAGCCTGCGGGAGACGACGCACCAGGTCTGGGATCACGTGCGCCGCGCCCTCTACACGGTGGACGAGAGGTTCGCGGCGGTGCACGCTCGCGGGCGCCGGCTCGACGAGATCGTCGCCTCCATCGCCCGCCAGCTCGGCCTGGGCGAACTCGACTTTCCCGACGACCTCGTCGACGCGATCCGCGACCTGCCGCCGCCGGCCATCGTGCTGGACGCCCTCGACGAGGCCGAGAACGGCCCGTTGATCATGGAAGAGCTCGTCCTTCCGCTGGCGAGGGCGCAGCGAGACGACGGCTCACCGCTCGTGCGGCTGGTCGTGGGCGTGCGAAAGTACGGCGACTACGCCCCGCTCCGCGACTTCGCGGCAGGCCACGGTCTGCTGGCCGACCTCGACGACCAGCCTCGTGAGGTGCTCGAGGACGATCTTGAGGAGTACGTCACCGAGCTGCTCAGCGCCAGCGACGTCTACAAGCAGCGCGAAACCGTACGCAGGAACTTCGCCCGGGAGGTGGCGGGGGTGCTCGCCGCGCCTCCGGCGGAGGGGGTCCGCAATCGATGGGGTGAGTTCCTGGTCGCCGGCCTGTACGCACGGCATGTGGTCGCGACCACCTTCGACCGGCCGATCCGCAAGGCCCGCGAGGCCAGGGACCTGGGCAGGCGAGTGCCGCGCAGCCTCCCGGAGGTGCTCGCCCTCGACCTCGACGCCACCACGTCGTCGCTCCTGCGGCCCGCCTTGCTGGCGCTGGCGCGCACGTATGGCGACGGGATGCCGCTCTCGGTGCTGCGCAGGGTGTGCGGCGCCTACCTCACCGGAATCTCCGAACCGACCACCGGCCAACTGCGCAACGCGCTCGACCTCGGACGTTTCTATCTCCGGCAGGTCACCGACACCGACGGGACGACGCTCTACCGGCTGTTCCACCAAGGTCTGGCCGATCATCTGCTGGGCCGCGGGCGGAACTCCTCGATGCGCATCCAGGAGGCCTTCCGCACGTCGGTGTTCCTCGATCTGCTGGTCGCACCGCTCGGAGCCGGGCCTGCCCGGGACTGGGACGTGGCGGAGCCGTACGTGATCAGGCATGTGCTGCAGCACGCCGCCGATGCCGGACGGCTCGACGAGTTCGCCCCGGGCCGCCCGTGGACCCCGTCGGACACGACCGGCGGGATGCGAGTGGAAGAACCGATGAGCGGCGGATCCATGAGGTACGGCCCACCGGGCCTCCGCCAGCGTCAGCGAGAGATGTCCGCCGAACGCGATGAGCGGCCCCGTGACCCTGATCGCGACCAGACCGACCCGCGCTTCCAGATCCCGCCGTCTCCGCCGTCTCCGCCTGCCGGTTTCGGCGTCGCAGAGCCTCGGGTGAGTGACCCTGATCGCGACCAGACCGATCCGCGCTTCGAGATCCCGCCGTCCCCGTACGTTCCCGAGCCGCGAGCCGGAGACCCCGAGGCGCTCTCGCCCGCACCCCTGGGCGTGGACCGCTGGCGGGGGGAGGCCTCCATTCTCGGCCGGCCCGGTTATCTGGAGGAGATCTATGCCAGAGAGGTGTGGCAGGCCGCCTCCGATCTCGTTCTCAACGGTCGGTGGCGGCTGGTCGCACTGCGCCAGAACATCGACCGGGCTGGGACGAGCACTCTGTGGGACGCCGTTCAGGTGGCCGGCGAGACGCCCGTCGTGGTGAAGCTCGTTCCCACGGGCAGCCTGGGTTCGGCGACCAGGACCGGCGTGCTGCGCCGGAGGGCGCTGCGCAACGACATGCGGATGAACACGCGCAGCAGGCGGATCCGCGAGATCGTCGACTCCGGCGAAGACCAGGGATTCGGCTATCTGGTGATGCCACAGTACGGTCCCGGCAGCCTCAGCGGCCACCTGGCCTCTCCCGAGGCGGGCCGTCGTCTGGGCTGGTGCCTGGAGATCGCCGACCAGGTGCTCGAAGGGCTCGAGGCGGCGCACGCGGACGGATTCGTCCACCTCGACGTCAAACCGGCCAACGTCGTGCTGGACGGCGACGCGGCACGGATCATCGACTGGGGGCTCTCGGTGCGCTGGCGGAACACAGACCCCGGGCGCGAACCGATGACGGGCGGCACCCCCTTCTTCGCCAGCCCTGAGCAGATCGCCCAGAAACCCGGGTGGTGCACGCCTCTGGCGGACCTCTACGGTGCCGGCGCCCTCCTGTACTGGCTCATCACCGCCGAGGCGCCTCTCGCACGGGAGCTCGGCCGGTCTGCGAGCCCGTTCGGTGTCGTCTCGTTCCTCGACCTCGGCGGCCGGCCCGAGCGTGTCGACCGGCTCGTCCCGGGAGTCCCCGAGGTGGTCGCAGACCTGGTCGACCGCTGGCTGGAGAGATCGCCCGCCGACCGCCTGCCGCCCGGCGCGCCCCCCGAGGCGGCGATGACCGCCGCACGGCGTGCTCTCGCCGCCCTCCGACGCAGCCGGCGCGTCCGGAAGGCGGCCCAGGTGGAAGCGCCCGTAGCGTCGCGCGAGCGCGGCATGGATCATCGGACGCCCTCCGTTGACGGCCCCACCCGCGACTTCGAGCCGGGATGAACCACGCCGGAGCGTCGGCCAGGTGGCGGCCGGGTCCCCGGTCGTGATCACGCGGTTGTTCTCGGCATGCGTACGCCCGTCAGCGCGCGATCATGGCATGGGTCGGTGGTCAGGGGCTGATGGCCAGGAAGAGGAAGGCCGCGAGCAGGGAGAGGTGCACTCCGCCCTGCAGTACGGTGGCCCGCCCCGGGACGACGGTGAGGGTGGCCACCACGAACGTCAGGCCGAGCAGCACCATGTGAGTGGCGCCCAGGCCCAGTAGCAGTGGGCCGGTCAGCCAGATCGACGCGAGGGCGATCGCCGGGATGGTGAGGCCGATGCTCGCCATGGCCGAGCCGAGTGCGAGGTTGAGACTGATCTGGATCTGGTCGCGGCGGGCGGCTCGCAGCGCGGCGAGGGTCTCTGGCAACAGGACCAGTAGCGCGATCACGACGCCCACCACCGCGGGCGGCAGCCCGGCGGACACCACCGCCGACTCGATCACCGGAGACTCGACCTTCGCGAGCCCCACCACGGCGACGAGGGCCAACAGCAGCAGGCCGAGGCTCGTCATGGCGGCCCGTGCCGGGGGTGGAGCGGCGTGCTCGACCGGGACCTCGCCGGCGGTGCCATCGGCTCCGACGGGCAGGAAGTAGTCGCGATGCCGGACGGTCTGGGTGATCACGAACAGGCCGTACAGAGCCAGTGAGGCGACCGCCGCGAACGCCAGTTGCGGCGGGGAGAAGGCCGGCCCGGGCGTGCTCGTGGTGAAGGTCGGCAGCACCAGGCTCAGCGTGGCGAGCGTCGCCACGGTCGCGAGCGCTCCGCCCGTGCCCTCGGCGTGGAAGACCACCACCCGGCGGCGCAGCGCGCCGACCAACAGGCACAGCCCCACGATGCCGTTGCAGGTGATCATCACGGCGGCGAACACCGTGTCGCGGGCCAGCGACGACGCCTTCGGCCCGCCCGAGACCATCAGGGTGACGATGAGCGCCACCTCGATGACGGTGACCGCCACCGCGAGGATCAGCGAGCCGAACGGCTCGCCCACGCGGTGGGCGACCACCTCGGCGTGGTGTACGGCGGCCAGCACCGCGCCCGCGAGAAGGCAGGCAACGATCACCACCACGGCTCCGGGCAGGTGACGGCCCCACGTCAGCACCAGGGCGACGATCGCGGTCACCGGGACGACGATCATCCAGCGTGCGACGGTGAACCGGACTACCCGCGTCATGCCCTCCATGCTGCCTGTTCCGATCCGGCGGGGAAGCACCTGGTCAGCGCGGCACGCGAGCCTTGATCAAGGATGGCGGCCTCAGACCAGGCGGTGACCGCCGTCAGCAGCCGTTCGATCTCGTGCTCGCGGGCGATGTCGGCGACCGCGGTGCTCAGCCTGCCGGTATTGGGGGAGCCGCTTCTCGGCGGCTGCGAGCCGCTCGGCGGACCGGCCGACGATCGTGACCTCGCTGCCCGCCGCGAGCAGGGTCTCGGCCAGGGGCGAGACCCATGCCGGAGCTGCCGCCGACAATGACTGAGCAGCAGCTCCTCCAGCCGTGCGGGCAGCCACGGAGGTACCCCGTTGAGCAGTCCGAGGCGCAGCACCGGGTCGGTGACGCCCGCGGCGCGACGGGCCTCACGTACGGCCTACTGGGCGGCGCGCACCGTCTCGCGGGCGGAGCGGAGCAGGACGGCGCCGGCCGGGGTGAGCTCCCCGCCCCGGGAACCTCTGATCAACAGTGCCGCGCCCACTCGCGCTCCACGGTGCCGGTCAGCTCTTGCCGGTCAGTGTCTGCCGGTCAGTGTCTACCGGTTTGGGCCAGGTCGCTGATGCGGCGCAGTTCGGCGAGGTGGCCGGCCAGCGCTCGCCGGCCCTCGGGGCTGAGCGCTAGCCAGGTGCGCCTGTGCGCCTGGCCCGAGGTCTTCGTCACGGTCACATAGCCGGCGGTCTGCAGCGCCTTGACATGCTTGCTGAGCACCGAGTCGGCGATCCCGAGGGTGTCCCGGATCACGGAGAACTCCGCCGAGTCGACGGCTGCGAGCATGGCGCAGATCCGCAGCCGGTGGGGCGCGTGGATCAGCTCGTCAAAGACCGGCTCGCTCATGATCCGCCCGTAGATCCTGCTGTACGGCCTGGTCGATGCGGAGGCCGACGACGATCGTCATTACTCCGATCAGCACCCCGCCCACCGCGATGGCGTAGCGCACCTCGGCCCCCCACTCCAGGTACATCCCGATCGCGGCGACGACGAGACCGGCCAGAGCCCAGGCCACGCTCAGCCGACGGGCGGTGGGCGTCGCCGTGTAGGGGTCGAAGGAGATCCCCGTCGAGCGCTTGACCGCCCAGCCGAGCCCGAGCACCACGAGGGTGAGCAGCGGAACCCCGAAGGACGCGAAGCGCAGGCTCATCGAGACGAGGGCGAAGGCGATCGCCGCGCCGAGCCCCACGTGGTACCACCACGGGATCGTGATGCGGTCGGCCACCCTGGCACGCGCGTCGGCGACCCCGTCGAGAGCGGCACGGGCGGCCGCCGCGTCCGGGATCTCGGCCCGGGGAGAGCTGCTTTCCATGACGGAAAGCATAACGCGAACTTTCCGTCATGGAAAGCACGATGACCGACGCCGTCTGAGGCCGACCGACGCGGTGCCCGGCCCCGTGCGGCCGAGGGGCGTACTGCACCGGCCCGTCGGCGGCGGCCCGGAAGTCATGCACGAGCAGCTCACGCACCTGGTCGAGACCGCGGGCCCGCACCGATGTCTACACGCTCAAGGGCGCAGCTGGTGTCCAACACCGTCAGCAACCACATCTCGAGCATCTTCGCGAAGCTCCAGGTCGCCAGCCGGGCCGAGGCGATCGTGCGGGCACGATCGGCCGGCCTGGGCCAATGAGCCGCCGGGGGCGGTCAGCCGGTGAGGTCGAGCTTCAGGTCGTAGTCCTCCAGCCAGGTGTTGAGCTGAAGCACCAGCTCGATGTTCCTGCGGTAGTGCTCCAGGCCGATCGAGCCGGTCCGCCCCGCCGCCACGGCGCGAGCGCGGTCGACATCGATCAGGCTCCTGACGGGTGCGTTCTCCTTGGCGAGGAGCTTGGCGAGCTCGTCGCGCAGCGCCCGCTCGTACGTCGGGTCCTGGGTGGACGGGTACGGGCTCTTGAGTCGCTGGAGGATCGACTCCGGCAGGATGTCCGAGGCCGCGGCCCGCAGCAGGCTCTTCTCCCGCCCGTCGAAGGTCTTCATCGACCAGGGGGTGTTGAACACGTACTCCACGAGCCGGTGGTCGCAGAAGGGCACCCGTACCTCCAGGCCGCTGGCCATGCTCATGCGGTCCTTGCGGTCGAGCAGGATCTGGACGAACCGGGTGAGGTGCAGGTAGCAGATCTCCCGCATCCGGCGCTCCCGGCCGGTGACGCCGTCGAGGTAGGGGACCTCCGCCAGCCCGGCGCGGTAGCTCGCCTCGCGGTAGGCGGGCAGGTCGAGCTGCTCGTTCAGGCCGGGGTCGAGCAGGCTGGCGCCCTCGTCGTCGTCCGCCCGCAGGCTGTAGTACATCGCGGCCAGCCACGGGAAGGTGTCGGCCTCGATGGCCTCGGCGTCGTGGAACCACCGGTAGCCGCCGAACACCTCGTCGGCCGACTCACCGGACAGGGCCACGGTCGACCGGCTCCGGATCGCCCGGAACAGCAGGTAGAGCGAGGTGTACATGTCGCCCATGCCGTTGGGCTGGTCGTTGGCGCGCAGCACGGTGCGCCGTACGGCCGGATCCATCAGGTCGGCGGTCGACAGCACGATGTCGGTGTGGTCGGCGGCGATGTGCTCGGCCAGTTCGTGGACGTACGGCGTGTCCGGGGTCTCGCGCAGCGGGTCGGCCTTGAAGTGCTCGGTGTAACCGACGAAGTCCACTGAGAACGACCGGATCGGGCCGGCGTTCTGCGCGTCGAGCGCCTTGGCGGCGAGCGCGGTGACGGCCGAGGAGTCGAGCCCGCCGGACAGCAGGGTGCACAGGGGCACGTCGGAGATCAGCTGGCGGTCGACGATGTCGTCGAGCAGCTCTCGTACGGTCCGGACGGTGGTGTCGAGGTCGTCGGTGTGCTCGCGCGCCTCCAGCCGCCAGTAGCGCCGCTTGCCGACGCCCGTGCGCTTGACGCGCACCAGTTGCCCGGGGCGCACCTCGTACATGCCGTCGAAGACCGTCGACTCGGGGGCCTTCACGAAGCCGAGCAGCTCGCGCAGTCCGTCGTTGGTCACGACCCCGTCGACCTCCGGGTTGACCAGCAGGGCCTTGGGCTCGGAGCCGAAGACCACGCCATGGGGGGTCGGGTAGTAGTGGAGGGGCTTGATGCCCATCCGGTCGCGTACGAGGAGCAGCTCCTCGATGCGCGGGTCCCAGATGGCGAAGGCGTACATGCCGTTGAGGTGGTCGACGAAGTCCTCACCCCACTGCTGGTAGGCGTGGAGCACCACCTCGGTGTCGCTGGAGGTGCGGAATCGGTGACCGTGCCCGGCCAGCTCCTCGCGGAGCTCGCGGAAGTTGTACACCTCGCCGCTGTAGGTCATCGCGGCCACGGTGCGCCCGTCCTCCTCGATGGTCATCGGCTGGCGGCCGCCCTCGATGTCGATGATGGACAGGCGCCGGTGGCCTAACGCGGCGTGAGGAGAGAACCAGATGCCCTCGGCGTCCGGCCCGCGGCACGCCATGGTGTCCGTCATCGACTGTACGATCTGCCCCTCACGGCTCAGGTCGCGCTCGAAGTTCACCCAGCCGGTGATTCCGCACATGAATCCCCGCCTCCTTTTCGCAATATCGCCGGGTGTCACAAAGCGCCGGGTCGCCGGCCGCGGCGCTTCGCACCCACTGATCGCCCGAGTTGTCGGTCGAGCGGTGGCGGCAGGGGCCGCTCGAGGTCACCTGGTGGTGGCGAAGAGCGTCCGGTCATCCGGTGTACGCGCGGGCACCGCCGTACGGATGCCGTACCGATCTCGGACGGATCTCGTACGGACGCCGAACGGATGTCGAGTGGATCGACGCGGGCGGGTCGCGTGGCGGCCGTCATCACTCAGCCGATGATGAACTATGGTTCATCATCAATATGAACTATAGTTCATATTATACCGGGAAGTGGAAACCGCAGGTAAAGGATGGTGAGCCATGGGACTGCGCGCCGATGCCGCGCGTAACCGCGCGCGCATCCTCGAAGCGGCGCGGGCCCAGATCGCCCGCTACGGTCCGCGCGCCGGCATGGACGAGATCGCCGAGGCCGCTGGAGTGGCCGTCGGCACGTTGTACCGCCACTTCCCGACCAAGGCCGACCTGATCTCGGCGGCCCTGACCGACCGCACCACCCGGGTCGTCGACTCGGTCGAGGCGGCGGTCGAGCGGGTCCGCGGCGGCGGGCGCGCGCTGGAGGAGATCACCGCGGTCTTCTCCCAGCTCGTGGACGTCAGCGGCGAGGACCGCGCCGTCAAGAGCGCGGCGGCCGCACTCGGGATCAATGGTGATGACCAGGCGAAACAGCGGATGCGGGCACGGGCCGGCCTCGACCGGCTCATCACCGCAGCCCACGCGGACGGCGACCTGCACCCCGACGTCACCAGCGCCGACATCGCGCTCCTGCTGACCACCATGCCGGGACACGAGATCGACACGCGAGCCCGCTACCGCTGGCTGCAGCTCATGCTGCGCGGCCTCACCCCGGCACGCCATGGCGACCGTCGCCCGGCCGACCGGAACGCCGCAGGCCGGATCACCGTGGGCCCGGACACGCCGGATCGGAGCACCGCAGAGCGGAGCGTCGTGGAGTAGCGGGTCATACCCGATCCGGCCGCGGTGGTTCACTCGTCACATGCTGGGCATCAGGGCTACGTGGAATCGATGCCCATGACGTGGGGGAGGCCGGTCGGGGGCCTGGGCGTTCACCGCACCGTCGGCCTGCCGGTCCGCTTCGTCAGCCGCAGAACCAGTGTCCCGATTCCGGCGTCTCAGTGGGGACAGGATACGGTCACGGTGCCGGCCCTGATTCGGTCGCTGGACGAAAGGACGGCATGTGCAGAGCGATGACCTGGGCGTCAGTCTGACGCAGACCAGCGGAGCGGCGGCGGTCGTGGCCGTCTCCGGCGAGCTGAACCTGTTCACCAGCGGGGGTTTGAGCGCGGCCGCGCAGGCCGAGGCCGGTGACCACGCCCACGTGATCCTCGATCTCGCCGGGGTTCCGTTCTGCGACTCCAGCGGGCTGAACTCCCTCATCATCCTGTATCGCAGGTTGCAGGCGGTCGGCGGTTCCCTCTGCCTGGCCGCCGTTCCGGAACGGCTCGTGCGGCTGCTGCACACGACCGGTGTCCAGCGCCTGATCCCCGTCTACCCCACCGTCGACGACGCCCTCGCGCACCTGCCCAAGAGCCGCGAGCGGGCATAGCGGCACGGTGACCCCGGCGGGGCGAGAGGGTCAGAGCGCGAAGTAGGCGCGGGTGGTCGTGCCGCCGAGCCAGGTGTGCAGGCGCACCAGATCGGCCAGATGGTGCACCAGCAGAACTCCGCGGCCGCCGGGAACGGCGGGATCGACCGAGTGGCGGCCCATCAGCGGATCGGTGATGACGCCGAGGTCGCGTACCTCGCAGATGAGGTATCCGTCCTGCCGCCAGGTCCGCAACGTGCCCGACCCGCCGCCGTGTTCGAAGGTGTTGGCGGCAAGCTCGCTGACCACGAGTTCCAGGTCGAGCGTGCGGTCGGCCGCCAGCCCGGCGCGCCGGGCCTCCCGCAGGACCAGGGCCCGCACCGCGCTGAGCATTCCGGAATCGAAGGTGAGCACCACGGGTTCGGCGGACGGCTCGCTCAGCGGCACGTTGTAGGTGTCCAGCACCTGTTCGGGGGAGTAGTCGGGGCTGAGGTGCTCGCCCGCCTCGTCCATCAGGATCGGGTGGGTACCGGCGGCGTCGGCCATGACCTTCGCGCTGAGCGCCGCGGCGTCGTACGGGCACACCTTGGTGACGGCGCGGTCGGCGAGCGCCAGGTTGATGAGGGCCTCATGCTGTACGCACGCCGGGTACTCCTGCTCATTGCGACCCGGCCAGATGGGTTCGCTGACGATCCGTACGCGGGTGCGCGGGTGGGCGTCGGCGAACTTCCGCACGATCGCCGGAATGATGCGGCCTGGGTTGCGGCCCGCCCGGCTCATGTCGACCAGCCAGACCTGGGCAGCCGACGCGCCGAGCTCGGAACGCAGCAGGTCGAGCTTCGGCTGGGGAACGGCGACCGCTACGGGCTCCCCGGCGTCGAGCCCGCCATGGATGAACGCCGTGGTGCGGGTGACGTAGTCGCGAGCGCCGCGATAGAAGAACGCCAGATGCCGGAATCGGCCCCCCACGGCGCCTTCTGGCACTTCATCACCCGCTCGTTGAGTGCGACGGCCTCGGGTCGTACGCTGCGCAGATCCTAGCCTCGGACGGCGAGCGGGCCGGTCCGCTCGCGGGCCACGGCTCTGGAGCCCACGGCATGCTCGTCACCGCCTCAGCTCTGCCGCGGGGCCTCGTCGCGGCGGTTCCGCTGGCCCGGATCGCCCTCGATCACCCCGCCCTGCACGGCGCCGCGGTGGGGGCCGTCATCGGAGCCGCGTGCCGGCCGGCCGCGCTTACGCGCGATCACGGTCGTCGCGACGACGAAGGCGATGATGCCCAGGACGAGCACTATCGGGCCGACGATGAGCAGGGAGTTATCGCCGACGGGTGACGCCGCCAGGGGAACCATCGTGTCTGTCTCCTTGTCGCGTGGGCGGATCGGGCCGAAGCGGCCGCCGAGTTCGCGGATGGCCTCTCTTCGGAGATGGGGCCATACCCTCCCCGTCGCGACTAAACGACAGAGCGTGGCAGTTTCAGCCGCACACAGAGGGAACATGAATGTTTCAAGAGCCCTGTTCGAGGCCGGCATCGGCGCCGGCCGTCATCGGCGGGAGGAACGAAAAATGCCGCAGCGGGCGTGGAGCAAGAAGCGCGAACGGCAGTACGAGCACATCAAGGAGTCGCAGGAGAGCCGCGGTGTCGGTGAAGACCGGGCCGAGGAGATAGCCGCGCGCACGGTGAACAAGAACCGGGCGCAGTCGGGCGAGGCCAAGCAGGCGAGCAGGACCTCGACCGACGACATGTCGCCGCAACGGCGCGGAGGCAAGCGATCAGGCCGCCCGGGCCCGCGCGGCCGGACCAGAGACCAGCTTTATGCCGAGGCGCGCAAGAAGGGCATCAAGGGCCGCTCGTCGATGACCAAGAAGCAGCTCGAGGACGCGCTCGGCGACTGAGCGGCGGATCACCCCGGGCGTCCGCCCGATTATGATCGCGAGCCATGGTCGAGGAACCCGGAACGCTCAGGGCGGCGGAGTCCGTCGACTGGCCCGACATCTCCCATACCTACGACGTCGTGGCGGACGACTACGCGACGGCGTTCGCCGACGAACTCGCGGGCAAGCCCTTCGACCGTGAGCTGCTGGACCGCTACGCGTCGGCCGTGGCGGGCCAGGGTGCGGTCTGGGACGTGGGCTGTGGCCCCGCCGCCCACGTCACCCGCTATCTCGCCGATCGCGGGGTCGACGTGGCCGGAGTGGATCTGTCCCCACGGGTGGTCGACGTCGCCCGGAGTCGCGAGCGCGATCTGAGGTTCGGTGTCGCGGACATGTGCGACCTGCCGGCCGAGGACGGGTCCCTCGCCGGGATCGTGGCGTTCTACTCCGTGATCCATCTGCCGCGTGAGCGCATCCCGGAGGCGCTGGCCGAGTTTCGCCGGGTGCTGGCGCGCGACGGGGCCCTCCTCCTGGCCATGCACGGAGGCGAAGGGATCATCAGCACCGACGAGTGGTTGGGCCACGCCGTCCCGATCCGGGCCACCCTGATGTCGCCCGGCGAGCTGGCCGAGGCGGTCGAGGCCGCCGGGTTCACCTTGGTCGAGCAGCACGCCCGCGAGCCGTACGAGGGTGAGTACCCCTCCCGCAGGCTGCAGGTGTGGGCGACCGCCGGCCGGTGACGTGCGGGCGACCGCCGGGGCCTTATCGGGCCTTAGGGCGAAGCGGCGGGTGATTCTCGACGGCGGCCTGTGGCACGCCGGTCGCGCTGACCCTACGATCGGGTGATCGCGTGATCGTCGCTGCGGAGGAAGCCATGTACGAACCCCGGGCAGAGACGATGTCGCAGGACGAGCGGGCGGCACTGCAGGAGGGTCTGCTCCGCCGGCTGGTCGACCGGCTGCTGGAGGCCGGCGGAGAGCAGGGCCGCCGGCTGCGCGCGGCCGGGGTGGACTCGGGGCACGACGTGGATCTCGCCTCCCTGCAGCGCCTGCCCATGACAGGCAAAGAGGATCTGTGGTCGAGCTACCCGCTCGGCATGCTCGCGGTGCCCCGTGAAGAGGTGGTCGCGATCCACGGGTCGAGCGGCACGGGCGGCCGCCCCACGCTCGTCGGCTACACGCGCGCCGATCTCGCCCTCTGGGCGCGGCTGTGCGCGCGTTCGCTGGTCTGCGCGGGCGCGAGCCCGTCCAGCGTGATCCATAACGCGTACGGCTATGGGCTGTTCACCGGCGGGCTCGGCATCCATCAGGGAGCGGTCGAGCTCGGCGCGACGGTGGTGCCGCTCAGCGGCGGCATGACCAGCCGTCAGCTGCGGCTGCTCGTCGATCTGGAGCCCGACGTGCTCACCTGCACACCGACGTACGCCGTGCGGCTCGGTGAGGCGGCGCAGGAGGCCGGCATCGACCCCGGCCGGCTCCGGCTCAAGATCGGGATCTTCGGCGCCGAGCCGTGGAGCGAGGCGCTGCGGACCCAGATCGAGGGCCTGCTCGGGCTCAGGGCCCTGGACATCTACGGGCTGTCGGAGGTGCTCGGCCCCGGCGTCGCGGTCGAATGCGTCGAGGCGGCAAGCGGCCTGCACGTCCAGGAGGACCACTTCCTGGTCGAGACCGTCGATTCCGAGTCGGGGGAGCCCGCGGGCGAGGGCCGGCCCGGCGAACTCGTGTTCACGACCCTCACCAAGGAGGCGCTGCCGCTGCTGCGCTACCGCACCGGCGACATCGCGACGTTGTCGCGGGAACCGTGCGTGTGCGGGCGGACGCTGGTGCGGATGAGCAAGGTGCTCGGCCGCCGCGACGACATGCTCGTGGTGCGGGGGGTGAACGTCTATCCGAGCGAGGTGGAGCAGGAGCTGCTCAGCGACGCCCGGCTGGCACCGCACTATGTGATCGTCATGGACCGGCGCGGGCCTACGCGGTTGATCGTGGCGTGTGAACAGGTGGCCGGAGGCGACGGCGTGCGCGCCGAGGTCGAGGGCGCCCTGGCCGACCGGCTCGGAGTGCGCGCCGACGTGCGCGTGGTGCCGCAGGGCACGGTTCCCCGTACGGAGGTCGGCAAGGCGGTCCGGGTGCTCACCTGGTCCGAGGGGGCTCCGCCGCTGGCCGGACTCGGCTGAACCGGCAGGCTCAACGGCCACTTTGGCAGGATCCGGTCGCAGCCAGGGACCCTGTGGTGCCGGACCGTGACGTGTGATTCGATCATTCTCGGGCAATTGACCTGATGTGACGCATATCTGGCCTGGTGCTCCCTATCCCCTCGGCGCCCAATACGACGGCGCCGGTACGAACTTCGCGCTGTTCTCCGAGGTCGCCACCCGGGTCGAGCTGTGTCTCTTCGACGACGAAGGCCGGGAGACCCGGGTCGATCTCGAGGAGGTCCAGGGCTTCGTCTGGCACGGCTATCTACCCTTCGTGAACCCCGGTCAGCGGTACGGCTACCGCGTGCACGGGCCCTACGACCCGGCGCGCGGCCTGCGGTGCAATCCGGCGAAGCTGCTGCTCGACCCGTACGCCCAGGCGATCGAAGGAGAGGTGGACTGGAACGAGGCGGTGTTCGCCTACCGGTTCGCCGATCCGGCCACCCGAAATGACGACGACAGCGCCCCGTACGTACCGAAGAGCGTAGTGATCAACCCGTACTTCGACTGGGGAGCCGACCGGCCGCCCCGCACGCCGTACAACGAGACGGTCATCTACGAGGCGCACGTCAAGGGCCTCACCAGGCGGAACCCCGACGTTCCGGAGCGGCAGCGCGGCACCTACGCGGCGCTGGCCGACCCCGGGATGATCGACTACCTGCGCGATATGGGTGTGACGGCCGTCGAGCTGATGCCGGTGCACCAGTTCGTCCACGACGACATGCTGATCGAGAAGGGCCTGTCGAACTACTGGGGCTACAACACGATCGGCTTCTTCGCCCCGCACAACGCCTACTCCTCCAGCGGGCAGCGCGGCGAGCAGGTGCAGGAGTTCAAGCTGATGGTCCGCACCCTGCACGAGGCGGGCATCGAGGTCATCCTCGACGTGGTCTACAACCACACGGCCGAGGGCAACCACCTCGGGCCCACCCTCGGCTTCCGCGGCGTCGACAACGCCAACTACTACCGGCTCGTCGAGGGACGGCCGGAGTACTACATGGACACCACGGGCACCGGCAACAGCGTCAACGTCCGGCGCCCGCACTCCCTCCAGATGATCATGGATTCGCTGCGGTACTGGGTCACCGAGATGCACGTCGACGGGTTCCGCTTCGACCTGGCCTCGACCCTGGCCCGGGAACTGCACGACGTCGACCGCCTCGCGACCTTCTTCGAGCTCGTGCAGCAGGACCCGGTCGTGTCACAGACGAAACTGATCGCCGAGCCGTGGGACGTCGGCGACGGGGGGTACCAGGTCGGGAACTTCCCGCCACTGTGGACGGAGTGGAACGGGAAGTACCGCGACACGATGCGCGACTTCTGGCGCGGCCGGGACGGCACGCTGCCGTGGTTCGCGAGCCGGTTCACCGGGTCCAGCGACCTGTACGCCGACGACGGGCGGCTGCCGAGCGCCTCGGTCAACTTCATCACCTGTCACGACGGGTTCACCCTGCACGACCTGGTGTCGCATGACCACAAGCACAACGACGCCAACGGCGAGGGCGGCCGGGACGGCACCGACGACAACCGCTCGTGGGGCCACGGAGCCGAGGGCGAGACGGCCGACCCGGGCGTCCAGACGCTGCGCGAGAAGCAGAAGCGCAACATGCTCACCACGCTGCTGCTGTCGCAGGGCGTGCCGATGCTGTCGCACGGCGACGAGATCGGCCGCACGCAGCGGGGCAACAACAACGCCTACTGCCAGGACAACGAACTGACCTGGGTGGACTGGTCGGACGCGCCGGAGAAACGGGCGCTGCGCGACTTCGTGCGCCGGCTGACCGCGCTGCGCCGCGACCACCCGGTGTTCCGCCGCCGCCGCTTCCTGTCCGGCGACGGGGACATCGGCTGGTTCACCCCCATGGGCGACGAGATGACCGACGGCGACTGGCAGACCGGGTACGCCAAGGCGATCACGATCCTGTTGAACGGCGACGCGATCCACGAGCCGGACCGGCGCGGCGAGCCCGTGCGCGACGACTCGTTCCTGCTGCTGTTCAACGCCTCGCCCGAGAACCTGTCGTTCGCGGTGCCCGAGCAGGCCGGCGGGTTCTGGACGTGCGTGCTCGACACCACCACCACCTATCTCTTCGACACCTACGAAGGCCCCTCGGCTCGGGCGGGGGAGAAACTGGCGGTCGAGGCCCGGTCGATTCAGGTGCTCCGCCGTGTCTGAGTCGACGAAGCGGGCGAAGGCCGGGTCGCGGGCGCCCAGCGCGACCTACCGGCTGCAGCTGCGTAAGGGCTTCGGGTTCGCGGAGGCCGGGGCGCTGGCCGGCTACCTGGCGGCGCTCGGCGTGTCCCATGCCTACCTGTCGCCGATCCTGCAGGCCGCGCCGGGCTCGGCGCACGGTTACGACGTCGTCGACCACGACCGGGTGTCGGAGGAGCTCGGCGGCGAGGAGGCGTTCCGCGCCATGGCCGCCAGGCTCCGCGACCACGGCATCGGGATCGTCGTCGACCTCGTCCCCAACCACATGGCAATGCCCGTGCCGGAGGACCTCAACGGGGCGCTGTGGAGCGTGCTGCGGGACGGCCCCGACTCCCCGTACGCCCGTTGGTTCGACATCGACTGGTCGGTCGGCCACCTCGTGGTGCCGATCCTCGGCGCGCCCGGCGACGAGGCCAGGCCCGACGGCGACGTGGTGCGCTACCACGAGCACGTCTTCCCGCGAGAGGGCCGCTACCGGCTGGTGTACTGGCGTGACCCCGAGCTGAACTACCGGCGGTTCTTCGACATCTCCACGCTCATCGGGCTGCGCGTCGAGGACGCCGAGGTCTTCGAGCGGACGCACGCCGTACCGCTGCGGCTGCTGCGCGAGGGGCTGATCGCCGGCCTGCGGATCGACCACCCGGACGGGCTCGCCGATCCCCGCGGTTACCTGCGCGCGCTGGCCGGGCAGCGGGCGTGGGTGGTCGTGGAAAAGATCCTCGCCGCCGGGGAGGAGCTTCCCGCCGACTGGCCGTGTGCGGGAACGACCGGCTACGAGGCGCTCGGCATGGTCGGCGGGCTGTTCGCCGACCCGGCGGGCGAGCAACCGCTGACCGACGTCTACAACCGCCTGACCGGCGGGCCCGGCGACTTCACCGAGGTCGAGCGCGAGGCGAAGCGATACGCCGCCGAGCGCCTGCTGGTGCCGGAGGTGCGGCGGCTGACGGCGCTGCTCGCCGGCATCCTGGCCGACGAGGAGCCGGATGCGCTGCGGGAGGTGCTCGTCGAGCTCCTCATCGCCATGCCGGTCTACCGGGCGTACGTCGTGCCCGGCGAGCAGCCGCCCGCCGAGGCGCTCGAGGTCGTCGCCCTGGCCGCTGCCGAGGCCCGCGCCGCGCTGCCCACGGGCGAGCTGCTCGACCGGGTGGTGCCGCTCTTGCTCGGGCTCGGCGGCAGCGACCCGCTGCGCGACGAGTTCGCCGTACGGTTCCAGCAGACCGCCGCGCCGATGACCGCCAAGGGCGTCGAGGACACCGCGTTCTATCGCTGGTCGCGGCTGGCCGCGCTCAACGAGGTCGGCGGCGACCCCGCCCGGTTCGCGGTGCCGCCCGAGGAGTTCCACGCCCACTGCGCGAGGGCGGTGAGCGAGTGGCCGCAGGGCATGACGACGCTGTCGACGCACGACACCAAACGGCAGGAGGACGTCCGCGCCCGGCTGGCCGTGCTCACCGAACTGCCCGGTGAATGGGCAGCAGCGGTCGCCCGCTGGCGGTCCCGCGCCCCCGCCGGGCCGGTCGAGGCCGACCTCGACTACCTGATGTGGCAGACGATCGTCGGAGCCTGGCCGCTGTCGGCGAGCCGGCTCAACGCCTACCTCACCAAGGCCATGCGCGAGGCGAAGACCCGGACGTCCTGGATCGACCAGGACCCCGCGTACGAGGCGGCGGTGCACGCCCACGCCGGCGCCGTCCTGTCCGACCCCGTGCTCACCGCCGACCTCGAGGCGTTCTGCGACCGCATCGCTCCGTACGCCCGGGTCAACTCCCTCGGGCAGAAGCTCGTGCAGCTCACCATGCCGGGCGTGCCGGACGTGTACCAGGGCTGCGAATTCGCCGGGCTGTCCCTGGTCGACCCCGACAACCGGCGCCCGGTCGACTACGGTCGCCGCCGCGAACTGCTCGCCGACCTCGACGCGGGCTCGGCGCCGTCGGATCTCGACGGCGAGAAGCTCCTCGTCACCTCGCGGGCGCTGCGGCTGCGCGGGCTGCATCCGGACTGGTTCTCCGGCGGATACGAGCCGCTGGCGGCGACCGGGCCGGCCGCCGGGAACGCCCTGGCCTACCGGCGCGGTGGCGCGATCGTCGCGGTGACCCGGCTGCCGGCCGGACTGGAGCGGCGCGGCGGCTGGGGCGACACGGTGCTCTCACTACCCGGTGGCCCGTGGCGTGACCTGCTGACCGGCCGGTCGTACGGCCCCGACATCGCGCTGACCGGTCTGCTCGCCGCCATGCCGGTCGCCGTCCTGACGGAGGAGGGATGAGGTTCGAGGTATGGGCGCCGGGAGCCGAGACCGTCGAGCTGGCGACCGGGAACCTGCGGCACCCGATGGCGCCCGCCGAGCTGAGCGGATGGTGGACCGCGGAGGCGGACGCCGGCGACTACGGTTTCGTCCTCGACGGCGAGGGCCCCTTCCCGGACCCGCGCTCGCCCTGGCAGCCCGCCGGCGTGCACGGGCTCAGCCGGGTGTACGACCACGACCGGTTCCCGTGGACCGACGGGCTCTGGCGGGGACGCCCCCTGGTGGGCAGCGTGCTGTACGAGCTGCACATCGGCACGTTCACGCCCGAGGGGACGTTCGACGCGGCCGTCGAGCGGCTGGACCGGCTGGTCGAGCTCGGCGTCGACGCCGTACAGCTCATGCCGGTCGCCGCGTTCCCCGGGCGGCACGGCTGGGGATACGACGGCGTCCATCTGTGGACGGTGCACGAGCCGTACGGAGGGCCGGACGGACTGAAGCGGTTCGTCGACGCCTGCCACGGCCGCGGGCTGGCGGTCGTCCTCGACGTGGTCTACAACCACCTCGGGCCGAGCGGCAACTACCTGGGCCGCTACGGCCCGTACTTCACCGACGCCTACAAGACGCCCTGGGGCCCGGCGGTCAACGTCGACATGCCCGGATCCGATGAGGTGCGGGCGTTCATCGTCGAGAACGCGCTGATGTGGCTGCGCGACTATCACGTGGACGGGTTGCGGCTCGACGCCGTGCACGCCATCAAGGACAACCGTGCGGTGCACCTGCTGGAGGAGCTGGCCGGCGCCGTCGCGCGGCTGAAGGCGCGGATCGGCCGGGAGCTGTTCCTCATCGCCGAGTCGGATCTGAACGACCCCCGGCTGGTGACCTCGCGCGAGGCGGGCGGGTACGGTCTCGACGCGCAGTGGAACGACGACTTCCACCATGCCCTGCACTCGGCCCTCACCGGCGAGCGCCAGGGGTACTACGGCGACTTCGGGTCGCTCGGCGCGCTGGCCAAGACGCTCACCGGCGCCTTCTTCCACGACGGGTCGTGGTCGACGTTCCGCGGTCGTTCGCACGGCCGGAAGGTCGACCGGCTGCGCGTGCCCGGCCACCGCTTTCTCGGCTTCCTGCAGAACCACGACCAGGTGGGCAACCGGGCGGCCGGGGACCGGATCTCCGCCGGCCTGCCGCCCGGGCTGCTCAAGGTCGGCGCCGGGCTGCTGCTGACCGCGCCGTTCACGCCGATGCTGTTCATGGGCGAGGAATGGGGGGCCCGCACCCCGTGGTGCTACTTCACCGACCACGAGGAGCCCTGGCTCGCTCGCGATGTCAGCGAAGGCCGGCGCAGGGAGTTCACCTCGCACGGATGGGCGTCCGAGGACGTGCCCGACCCGCAGGACCAGCGGACGTACCGCCGTTCCGTGCTCGACTGGGCCGAGCGGAACAAGCCGCACCACCGCGAGCTGCACGAGTGGTACCGCGCGCTGATCGCGCTGCGCCGCGCCTGGCCCGAGCTGACCGACGGGCGCCTGGACGAGGTCACCGTGGAGCACGACGCGAACTCGCTCGTTCTCCACCGGGGACGGCTGCGGGTCGTCGCCAACCTGGCGTCCGAGCCGGGCCCGCCGCCACCGCCAGGCGAGGTGCTCCTGGCGTCCGACCCGGCCGTACGCTCCGGCGAACGCCTCCCCGGCACCTCGCTGGCCATCGTGCGGGTGGCATAGACGATCACTCGGGCCGATGCGGTACGACGGAGGGTCCGTGCATTACGACCGAGGGTCCGTGCGTTGCCGCGCACGGACCCTCGGTCTCGCCTTTCGGCGCCGCCGGTCGTCAGCCGGTGACGGGGAGGTCTCCCGGCACCGGGGTCGGCACCGGGGCCGCTTCGGCCGGCCCGCTGACCGGGCCGCAGGTCGCCGAGGCGATGCTGATCGTCTGGGTCCTGCCGGGGGCGAGCGCCACGGTCACCTCGACGGCGGTGACCGTGAGACGGCCGTGAACGTCGCGGCCCTGCTTGTTCAGCACCACCGAGGCGGCGCCGAGCGAGTCGAGCCCGACGTTCAGAGCGGTGTTGGGGGACGCGGTCGCGTCCAGCGGCCGGCCGCCCAGCACGACCTTGACCAGGTTCGAGCTGCCGACGCCGTTCTCACACCGCGCGGTGATCAGGTGCGCGCTGAGGCCGAGCTTGCGGGAGCGCAGGTCGGCGACACTGGCCCGAGCGTGCCCGGGGGCGGCCGCGGCGCTCAGGACCGATGCCCTGAGCAGCGGGTTGGCGGGCAGTTCGGCGACGCTGTCTCTGGCCGGCCGGCCAAAGGAGGCCACGGCGGAGACCGGTGGCAGGGACACGAGCCCGCTGGCGGCGATGCCGTACGCGGAGGAGGCCGCGCCGGTGCTCGCGTGCGTGGCCGGTGCCGCGACCGCGAGCGGCGCGACCAGCGCGCCGGCGACGGCCGCGGCCTTGGTCAGCTGCGTCAAACGCATGATCATCTCCTCGGGGGGGTGATTTCTCTTTGGGGGTGGAACATCGAGCTGAAGGACGGCTCTGGTGCCGTGCGCCGCAGCGGGGCTAGTCCGTGATGAGGACCGGCGTACCGAGCGGGACGCGGGCGAGTCGCTTCAGCGCGTCTGCGGGCACCCGTACACATCCATGGGTGACCGCCCGGCCGAACACCGACTTCGTCGGCCAGCCGTGGAAGGCGACCGTGCCGGGGCCGCCGCCGAAGGTGTCGAGCGTCGCGGAGTGCGCGCCGACGGGGAGGATGAGCGGGCTGTAGGTCTTCTTGGCGGGCGCCAGTGAGGCGAGCATGAACGTCCGCCCGGTGGGGGTGGGAGTCTTGGCCGCGCCCACGGCGACGCTCCACGTTCCGGCCGTGCGGCCGGCGTCGAGGATGGTGAGCCGGCGTGCGCTCAGGTCGACCTTGACCACGTGCGAACTGCGCGCCTTCTGCAGTCCGCCGCCGGCCGGGATCCATCCTGTCGCGCGGTTGGGCCGGCTGGGCAGCAGCACCCGCTGCCACCCCGGCCTGGTCTCCACGACCGGCACCCAGGTGGGTCCGCCCAGTTGCGTGACGGGCAGTGTCGCGACGGCCGGCCCGCCCGGGCTCGCGGAGACGGGCGTCGGCACGGTCGGATGCACCACCGTCCCATCGCTGCCCGCGAAGGGGGCGGTGTCCTGGGGGATCTCCCGGAGATCGGCGTACGTCGTCGCCTGCGGCAACTTCGCGGCCGCGGCCGGCTGCCCTTGCGAGGACCGCTTTCCCCCGCTCTTCTCGCTCCCCTCGCCCTCGCCTCCTCCACAGCCCGTCATCAGCATCGCGGCGGCCGCCGAGGCTGCGAGGGCCGCGATCGCACGGCCTGAGCCACGGGCGGGGGCATGCGGAGGAGTCGGCCGGCCCAGGAGAGCGTTCTTGAAAGGATTGCTCACGAAAACTCCAAGAGATCGTGAATTCGGGTGTAACGCGGGGGCCCGCCGGGCAGGTCCGCCGACCCGCGGTGAGTCGCAGACCGGTGCGGTCAACTCGCCGACGAGATCGGCCCTCTCCATCGCAGCTCGCCTTCTTCCCGGTAAGTCCCCTGCGCTCGTCCTATACGCATGGACCACGGCCCGGGTTGCACGACACTTCAAAGATCTTGGCCGTCTGACCTGGTGCGGACCGGCGACGGCCGGTTCTCGATTGCGTTCGGCGGCGAGGGGTAGGGAAATGACCGAAATATCCATTTTGGAGGGACCAGTGCGATGGTCGAACAGCGAAATGACGTGATCGGGGTCCTTACTCGCGATCATCGTCGGTTCGAGGAACTGCTCAGCGAGCTCAGATCGACGGATGAGCCGCAGGAACGGCGCAGGCTCGCCGACGAGCTGACGATCGAGGTCTTACGGCACTCGGTCGTCGAGGAGAGGCACCTCTACCCGGCCGTACGGCGGCAGGTTCCCGGTGGAGATGTGATCGCTGACAAGGAACTGACCGACCACACCGAGATCGACAAACTCCTGCATCGGCTGGCGACCGCCGATCCGTCCGGCGTGGACTTCGAACCCGTCGTGGCGTCGTTGATCGACGACATCAACGCGCACATCCGTGACGAGGAGCACTACCTGTTCCCCTCGCTCAGCGACCACTTCGAATCCGACGACCTGGTCCGGCTCGGTGAGCAGATCGAATCCGCCAGGAGGGAGGCCCCCGGCGCCGGCCTGACCGACAGGGTCCGCGACTACCTCGGCCGCGGACGCGAGTGACCCGGCCGGACAGGCGGCTGAGGTGTAACCGCCGGAGGATGGGCACAACCGTTCCGTGAATGTACGGAGTGTCGGAGTCGAAGAGGAACTACTGCTCATCGATCCAAGCAGTGGGGTTCCGCGCGCGATCGCCGGCGGGGTGATCCGGTTCGCCCGGGAGAACGGGGACGAGGGAGACGACGCCCGGGACGACGACCGGGACGACGGCGGGGACGACGACTGGCACGACGGAGGGGACGACGGCGGGGACGTCGAACCGCTCGAGGCGGAGTTTCAGCGAGAGCAACTGGAGACGGCCACCCGGCCGTGCCTCTCCCTTGAGGAGCTTGCGGAGCAGATACACGCGGCGCGGCGGGCCGCATCCGACGCCGCGCACGGGCTGGGTGCGGAGATAGCCGCGCTGGCCACCTCTCCGGTGGCGGTCAGTCCGTCCGTCACCCCGTCCTCCCGCTACCTGCGGATGGCGCGCGCGTACGGCAAGACGGCCGAAGAACAGCTCACCTGCGGGTGCCATGTGCATGTCAGCGTGGAGTCGCCGGACGAGGGCGTCGGCGTGCTCGACCGCATCCGGCCCTGGCTGCCGCCGCTGCTGGCCCTGACGGCGAACTCCCCGTTCTGGCAGGACCAGGACACCGGCTATGCCAGCTTCCGGCAGCAGTTGTGGAGCCGGTGGCCGTCGGCGGGTCCGACGGGGCTGTTCGAGTCGGTCAAGGCCTACCGCGACACCGTCGAGGACATGGTGAGGTCGGGCGGCCTGCTCGACGAAGGCATGGTCTACTTCGACGCCCGGCTCTCCAGGAACTATCCGACGGTCGAGATCAGAGTCGCTGACGTGTGCCTGCTCGCCGACGACGCGGTCCTGCTGGCGGCGCTGGCCAGGGCACTGGCCGAGACGGCGGCCCTCGGGTGGCGTGCGGGCGAGCTACCGGACCCCGTACGCCCTGAGGTGCTCCGGCTCGCCATGTGGCGGGCCTCCCGCTCCGGGCTGCAGGGCGAACTCCTGCATCCTGTCACTCAGCGGCCGGCTCCCGCACACGACGTGCTGAGCGCCCTCGTGGACCATGTCACACCCGCGTTGGAGCAGGCCGGAGATCTCCACGCCGTACGGGAACTGCTCGGCGGGCTGCTGCGCCGCGGAACCGGGGCCGACCTGCAGCACGCCGTCCGTCAGCGCGGAGGCGAGATGACCGAGGTCGTCCAGTCGGCCGTCTCACGCACCTTGGGGTTCTGACCGGCCTCATCGCCGCCCCCGACGGGCCGGGCGCGCGGGCCCCTCGGAGGGCTGAGCCTGGGTGCATCACGGCCACGTTCATCGGCCGGTCCGACCGTACCGTTGAAGCAATGAAGGGCCACAGATCCTGACCCAGACCAGGTAAAGGCCCAGGTAGAGGCCGCGCGTGGACGTGCTCGCGGGGCCCTCGTGACCCGGGCACCGCTTGCGCGGAGGGCGGCGTGAGCCTGTTGCCGCACGCGTCCTCCATCCGGGCCCGCTACACCAGGCTGGTGACCCTGCTGTCGCTGGTCGTCCTGGTCGCGATCGGCGTGAGCGTCGACCTGGTGATCCGTTCCAGGGCCGAGGTGGGGGTGTTCGAGGAGTCCGAGCGGGTCGCCGGTCAGTGGAGCGCGGCGGCGCGGATCGGGGTCGTCCCGCACGCGATTCCGGCGTTGACCCGGATCAATCTGATCCAGTTGGTGGATCGTCAGGGCCGGGTGCTGAGCGCGAGCAGCGCTGCGGCCGGCCCGCGTTGAGCAGGCATCGGCCCTCGCCCGATGACCGGTTCGACTATGTGAACGAGTGCGCGCGTCGGCACGGGTGCGTGATGGCCATCCGGGGCACGCCCGCGCCCGACTCGCCGGTCGTCTACGCCGGGATGGCCGAACCGCCGATCCTGGCCACCCATGGGCTGGAGTACGGCATCGCCGGGGGCGCTGCGTTGATCATGGCTCTGGCGGCGTGGATGACCTGGTCCATGGTGGGCCGGACACTGCACCCTGTGGCGGCGATCCGGACGCGGATGTCGGAGCTCACCGGCTCGGATCTGAGCCTGCGGGTGCCGCTGCCGCCGGGCGAGGACGAGATCGTGTTGCTCGCCCGTACCGCCAACCAGACCCTGGCCCGCCTCGAAGGAGCGGTCGAACAGCAGCGGCAGTTCGCCTCCGACACCTCCCACGAGCTCAGGAGCCCCATCGCGGGGTTGCGTACGCAGCTGGAGGAGGCGGTGCTGTATCCGGGCCAGATCGATCCGCACGACACGATCCGCGCGGCGCTGTCGACCACCGACCGGCTCGAGGCCATCGTCAGCGACCTCCTCGTCCTCGCCCGGCTGCGGGCCACCGACCCCGCGCCACCAGAACCCATCGACCTCGGCGCACTCGTACGCGAAGAGATCGACAAGCCGCGTCAAGGGCCTGCGGGTGCGGGTCGAGCAGGCGACGGCGGTATGGGTGATGGGGTCGCGGATCCAGCTGATCCGGGTACTGGACAACCTGCTCGACAACGCCCACCGCCACGCCGAATCGGCCGTCGAGGTCACCGTCGAACCCGTCGACGGACAGGCCGTGGTCACCGTCACCGACGACGGCGCCGGCATCGCATCCCGCGACCGCGAACGCGTCTTCGAACGCTTCACCCGCCTGGCCGACGGACGCCGCCGCGACCCCGGCGGCAGCGGCCTCGGCCTGGCCATCTCCCGCGACATCACCCACGCCCACCACGGAACCCTCAAGGCCGAGGACTCACCACACGGCGCCCGATTCGTCCTCAGACTGCCACCTCTGGACACCGGCCGGTCCGCACCGAAACCCGCCGTCTAACTGTTCTGGCCCCGCGCCTTCGTTGGGATGGCCGTGGCCGCGCTCGGGGTGCTCATGGGCCGGGGGCACCGGCCGTGCGGCATGGAAGAATCCGCCGTGGGCCAGGCAGGCGTTCGCTCGCACGACGATTCTCTTCCCGAGTCCCTGAGATTGGACGGACCGATGACCGCATCGACTCGCGTGCCCATCACCGTGTTGCTCACCGTGGGCGATCAGGCCGAACTCGTGACGCCCATGCGCGGCCCGAAGGATCCGATGCGGGTGCCGGCGGCCGACATCGCCCGCGACGTCGGCTTGGCCGCCGACGACCTGGCCGGCCGGAAACTGACCGCCGTCATGGAAGGCGAGCGGCTACGGGACTTCCGCCTGGCCGACGAGAAGTAGCTCCAGTTCCACGATCTGCGCAAGAAGGGTGGGCGTTCATGCCACACGCCGGCCGGCGGCCGGGCGACGACCTCGTCGTCCAGGCTCATCACAAGGGCTTCCCGGCCCACGCGGTAGGCCGGCCGGTGGCCGAACTGCGTGGAGACCTGCGGCTCGCGGCCGGGGGATTCCTGACACCGGTGCTGCTCCTCGACTCGGCGGCGATGGACCACAACGTACGGGCGCTGCAGGGGCTGTGCGAGGAGTCCGGCCTCTCGCTGTCACCGCACGTGAAGACGACCATGTCGCCGGAGATCATCGGCAGGCAGCTGGACGGCGGCGCCTGGGCGGTCACGGTCGCGACCGTCACCCAGGCACGGGCGCTCCGCGCCATCGGCGTGCGGCGGATCCTCATCGCCAACGAGCTGGTCGACCCGGCGGCCGTCTCGTGGCTGGCGGAGCAGCTCGATGACGACGACGGCTTCACCGGCTACTGCTACGCCGACTCCGAGGCGGGTGTCCGGGTGCTGGAAGAGGCGCTGGCCGCTCGGGGCGGGCGCCGGCGGCTACCGGTGATCGTGGAGCTGGGGACCTCCGGCGGGCGTGCCGGGCTGCGCGACGCCGCGGACGCGGTGCGGCTGGCCGAGCGGATCGGCCGGTCGCGGTGGCTCCGTCTGGCCGGGGTGGGCGGCTACGAAGGCCTCATCGGCGGCTCCCTGCGGCCGGAGGACCTCGACGAGGTCGAGGCCTACCTGCGGGTGATGCGGGACGTCGCGGACAAGGTGTTCGCCCTCGACCTTCATGTGGGTGAGGGGCCGGAGGGTGAAGAGTTCATCGTCACCGCGGGCGGCAGCGCCTATTTCGAGCTGGTGCGCGACGTCTTCGACGCGCGGTGGCGGGCTGGCCGCCCGATCAGGCCGGTGCTGCGCAGCGGCTGTTACGTCGCGCACGACTCCGTGGCCATGCGCGACTTCCGGGAGCTGATGGCGCACCGGTGCGATCCCCTCGAGCTGAGGCCCGCGCTGGAACTGTGGGCTCGCGTGCTGTCCAGGCCGGAGGCGGGCCTGGCGATCGTCGACTTCGGTAAGCGCGACACTGGGACCGATACCGGAATGCCGGTGCCGCAGCACGTCCTCCGATGCGGGGACACCGTGGTGGGCCCGGCGCCCGATGCGAGGGTGACGGCCCTCAACGACCAGCACGCTTACCTGGAGCCAGCGGACGCGACGACCTCGCCGACGCTGGACCTGCAGGTGGGCGACCTGGTCGGTTTCGGCATCTCACATGCGTGCACCACGTTCGACAAGTGGCGGCTGATCCCCGTGGTCGACGCCGACCGCACGCTGATCGGAGCGGCGCGGACTCTCTTCTGAGCGGGCGCCGCACAGACTCTGAGCGGGCGCCGTACAGACTCTGAGCGGGCGCCGTACAGAGCGCGCCGCAGAGCTCGCGAATCCGGCTCGTGCCCACTGGCCGAGAGCCGGTCCTCGCGGGCACGTCCCGAGATGTCGCTGACGCTCACGATGAACCCGCCGGGGCCGAACCACGACTGTGCTGGTGACCGGATGAGGAGGTCGCGTGGACGGCACCGACGACGTGGCACTGCTGGTGGTCCGCTGCCAGCTGGGCGAGCGCGAGGCGTTGAGACAGCTGGTGAAGACATGGCACACGCCGCTGTGGAACTATCTGCGGCGCATGGCGGGCTCCGCCGACAACGCCGACGACCTGGCGCAGGACGCCTGGGTGGGGGTGTTCCGGGGGCTGCCCGGGCTGCGGGAGCCCGAGCGTTTCGCACCGTGGTTGTTCACGATCGCCCGCCGGGTGGTCATGAACCGGCTGCGCGAGGAGTACGCGGAGCAGCGGGACGCCGAGGCGGGAGCCGGGTGGGCCGAGTCGGGTGCTGGGCGGCCCGAGGCGGGTTCCGACGACATCACGGTCGATCGGCTGGAACTGCTCGCCGGGCTGGCCGACCTGCCGGTGATCGAACGCGAGGTCCTGGTGCTGTTCCACCTGCAGGATCTGTCGCTGCGGGATTGCGCTCAGGTGCTTCAGATCCCTGAGGGCACCGTCAAGTCCCGACTGTTCCGCGCGCGCCAGATGCTGCGCTCCCACCTGCTGGGAAAGGGTTTCAGCCATGACCGATGACCGCTTCGACGAGCCGACCCTGTCCGCGGATCAGGTCATGGCGAACCTGAGCCTGACCGGATGGGAGCGGCTGAGGTACGTACTGCTCGGGGTCGCCGGGCTGACGGTCGCCGCGCTCGTCGGTTCGCTGTGGGCCACCGAGCCGGGCGGGCTGCCGGCGCGCACCCACGTGGCCTTCGCCGCCCTCACCGCGGCCGGGCTGGGCTGGGCCGGCTTCGCCGCCTGGGTCCTGAGCCGGCGCGGTCCCCTCTTCGCCCGCGACCGGGTGATCGCCGGCGGGCTCGCGCTCGGCTTCTCCACGGTGGCCACGGGCGGCATCGCCTTGATCGCGATTGTGCGCGGCGAGCTCACCATGCTGCTCATCGCCGTGCCGACCGGCCTGGTCCTCGTCTCCGCGGCGACGGCGCTGCTCGTGCGGGCACGGGCCCATCGCGCGGCGCTCCTGCGCCGTAAGCGGGAGTTGCAGCGCGGTGATCGGTGACACCGGGCCGACGGCCCGGCACGGTAGAGCGGATCAGTCGGTGGCGGTGCTGCGGTTCTGGTAGGCCAGGTCCTGGTACTCCGGATGGCGGCTCATCCAGCCGGCGATGAACGGGCAGATGGCCAGGACCGGAAGCCCACGCCGGCGGGCGTCGTCCAACGCGGCGCGGGCCAGCGCACTGCCGATGCCACGGCCCTCGTAGGCGGGCTCGACCTCGGTGTGCGGGTAGACGACCAGGCGGCCGGTCCGCATGTACTCGGCGAATCCGGCGAGCTCGCCGTCGATGCGCGCCTCGAAGCGGTCGCTGCCTTCGGCGTCGGTGACCCTGACAGTGCTGGCCGTGGTCATGGTGGCGACCCCCTTCTGTACGTCTATTGACCCGCATGGGGTCGAACGACCGTATCGCCTTCCCGGCGGGCGCGAGTCACGGGGCCCATGCCGGCCCGGGCCGGATGACTCAGGTGGCCTCCCCGACGTCGAGCAGACCGGCGAAGGGGTCGTCGAGGCCGATGGCCGGTTCGCCCGGGGCCAGCAGGCATGAGTCGAGCAGGGCGTGGATGCGGTCCCGGTCCAGGTCGGGGCCGGTGAGGACGAGGTGCTGCACGCGATCGCCGTGGTCGGGCGACCAGTCCAGGGATGCGGCCACCCGGCGAGCGGGCGGCACCAGGTCCCAGGCCGCCTCGGGCAGTGAGGCCAGCCATGGGCCGGTGTCCTGCACCGTGACGACACCGGCCACCGTCTCCCAGGCGAGCAGCCGGTCGGGCCGGTTGGCCAGCCAGAACCGGCCCCGGCTCCGGACGGACTCGGTGGCGAGGGAGTCCACGGCGTCGAAGAATCGCGTGGGGTGCAACGGGCGTGCCCGGCGCCAGACCACGGTGTCGGCGGCGGGCGTGTGCGCATCGCAGGGCAACTGCGCCGTGGGCTGGTCGACCCGGGCCGCGAGTTCGCGCGTGCAGAGCGCGGCTCCCGCGAGCGCCGGCAGGGGTTCGCCGGGCAGTGTCACCGGCGTCTGGGGTGCGAGGTGGCCGAGCACATCGCGGCACAGGTCGAGCTCGTCGTCGCCGACGCCCGGCAGCGGGTCCGGCAGCACCTCCGGGAGCACGAGCGCGGTGGCGTACTCGATCTGCCGCGCCAGCACCTCGGCGAGATGGCGTTCATCGCCGACGGCGCCCGATCTGCCCACCTCGGCCAGCCGCTCGCCCCGGCAGATGTCGGTGGGCGTCAGTTCGGCGTCCAGCGCGGTCAGCACCGCGGTGAGCCGGAGCTCCTTGTGCAGTTCGGCCTGGTCCAGGCACTCGGCCACGGACCTCGGCTCCACGCAGTCCCATAGATCCACGATCAGAAGCCGTGCGCGGGCGGCGTGCCGCCGCAGTTGCGGGACGAGGTCGTCGCGGACCGCGCACGTCATGCAGCCGTGCGCCGGCCGGACGACGGCGTGCTCCAGCACCACGGCGGCGTCGCGGACGATCCGTACGACGAGACCGCTGGTGATCCCGCGCAGGTCGTGATGGATCGCCAGCGAGCCGGGATGCTCGCGCAACAGCCGATCGACGACGGCGGCACGGGACGGGCCGTGCAGCCCGGACACCAGGACGACAGGGACGGACAACGTGCCCACCTCCATGGAATAAAACGATAACCGTTATCGCTATCATGGCATGCGCACGACCGGAGGAAGGAACCTCGATGACCCGAAACGAGCTGCGTCCCGTGGTCAAGCTGCGCTCGACCGCCGGGACCGGCCACACATACGTCACCCGCAAGAACCGAAGGAACGACCCTGAGCGGCTGACGCTGCGCAAGTACGATCCCGTCGCCCGCGAGCACGTGCTCTACCGAGAGGAGCGCTGACCATGAAGATCGGCATCCACCCTGACTACCGCCCGGTCGTCTTCCGCGACCCGAGCGCCGGCTTCGCCTTCCTCACCCGGTCCACCATGACGAGCGCCAGGACGATCGAGTGGGAGGACGGGAACGTCTACCTCGTGGTCGACGTCGACGTGTCTTCGGCGAGCCATCCGTTCTACACCGGTCGCGGGCGCGTCGTGGACACGGCCGGCCGGGTCGACCGCTTCAACCAGCGCTACGGCAAGCGCTGATGCCGGTGACCGGCGCAAGGCCCGGCCGGTAAAGCCGGCGACCCATGAGAGCCGTTGGGGCCGGCCCCGGTTCGCCCGTTCGAGCGGCCGCGGTCGGGCCGTTCGAACGGCTGCGGCCCGGCCGTTCGAGCGGCTTACGGGCCCGGCCGGTCGTGCGCCTGCGACCGGGCCGTACGGGGGGCTGTGATGCGCGCGTCCGGAGCCAGGTGCTCAGGCCGCCGGTCGGCGTGAGACGGGAGCCCGCGTGCGAGAACAACTGCATGATCACGGGGGACGCAAGAACACAACTGCATGATCACGGGGGGTGGGCGCGAGAACAACTGCATGATCACGGGGGGTGGTTGGGTCCAGTGACTGGGGTGGTGTGGTGTTCTGTTGCGAAGATCCCTCGGTGTGGGATTTCCGTATGCCGCGCATACCGTTCGTGATCACGCAGTTATGCGCGTTGGGCCCGGGTCGCGCGGTGTCACCCGTCGGCAGTCGACGCTCCGTGGCCGGGCGGCACCCGCACACACGCGGACAGTTACTGTTCGGAGTCAGGGCTCAGGCCGTGGCCGGGCGGCACCCGCACATACGCGGACGGTTGTTGTTCGGGGCCGGGGGGTCGGGCGGGCGCCGGTTCAGGCGGCTGCGGGCGGGCCCGGAAGACGGGCGGCGGAGGTGAAGAAGTCGTTGATGACTTTCACCACGCTGGTGAAGTGATCGAAGTCGACGGGCTTGGTGACGTAGGCGTTCGCGTGCAGCTCGTAGGCGCCGCTGATGTCCTCGGCGCGCGAGGACGTGGTGAAGATGACCACCGGAATCGTGCACAGGCTCTCGTCGGCCTTGATCTGGGCGAGCACCGCCCGGCCGTCGTACTTGGGCAGGTTCAGGTCGAGCAGGATCAGGTCGGGACGCGTCGCGGCCGTGTGCGAGCCACGGCGGTGTACGTAGTCGAGCGCCTCCGCGCCGTCGGCCACCATCGTCACCTCATGATCTGCACCATGTTCCGCGAAGGCCTCGCCGATCAGCATCTGATCGCCTGGGTCGTCCTCGACCACTAGGATCCTCAGCCGTCGCACGGCATCCGTCATCGGGCACTCCTCGCTTTTCGCCGTACCGACACCTCACCGGGGTCGGTACACAGCCACAGCAGGGCCCATTCGCCAGTCGGCGACCAGCCGTTCGAACCGTACACCACCTGGCGCGCTACGAGGATCGGTGGAGAGGGTACGGCAGTACGGCCGCCTTGCCGCCGAGCCCGCCGTTCCCGCAGGTCAGAGCCTTGTGCGGTGATGGAACGTCACGGCGTCCACACGGTCAGCGTGCGTCCGCCAGGTTCAGCCCGACCACCCCGAGGATGATCATCGTGAGTGCCGCGATCTTGAGTGGAGACGTGCTCTCGTCCATGAGGAGCATGCCGGCCAGCGCGGTGCCGACCGCGCCGATACCCACCAGACGGCGTACGCGGTGCCGACCTCGAGTTGTTTCAGTCCAAGGTTGAGCAGCCCGAAACTGACGGTTGCGAAGACGACGACGCCCAGCGAGGGGAAGAGCACGGTGAAGCCCTTGCTCAGCTTGAGACAGAGTGCCATCGCGACCTCGAACAGGCCCGCGACGATGATGAGCATCCAGGCCATGGCGGCCACCTCCGGAACATCGACCTACGGCTGGCGTCGCGTCGTCTTGGCCTGACCGGGGTACGGCGCACCTCGTCCGGAGTGAAACCGCCAAGGTTTCACATGTGTCAACGAAACCCCTCGAGGCTCCGCATGGCAAGATCGGGAGGCCGATGGTGACGAGGCTCACCGGTGGCGGCCGGTCGTCTCGCGGAGCATGATTCTCCCACCGGTGCCGGGCGTCGCAGGGGAGGTGCGGATGGGCACGTGGGCGCTGCCCGGTTACACCGAACTGCGTGAGCTCGGTGCGGGAGGTTTCGGGCGGGTGGTGCTGGCCCGTCACGACGCCTCGGGGTCGTTGGCCGCGATCAAGTACCTGTCCCCCCGGCTGCTGGAGGACGGGCAGTTCGTGACAGCGTTCCGCGCGGAGGCGCGAACGCTCGCGCGGCTGCGCGATCCGCACATCGCCCGGCTGTACGGCTATGCGGAGACTCCCCTCGGCGCCGCCATCGTGATGGAGGCGGTGAACGGGGCGTCGCTCGCCGCGGTGCTGCGGGAACACGGCGCCCTCGGGCCCGAGGCGGCGCTGGTGGTACTGAAGGGCTCGCTGCTGGGGCTCGCCGCGGCGCACGCGAGCGGTGTCGTTCATCGGGACTACAAGCCGGCGAACGTCCTGGTTCAGGGCGACGGTCGCAGCAAGCTGGTGGATTTCGGCATCGCGGTGCGTTCGGGTGAGGCGGGAGCGCGGGCCGGAACCCCGGCGTACATGGCGCCCGAGCAGTGGCGCGGCGAACCCGTCGCTCCGGCCACCGATGTCTATGCCGCGACCTGCGTGTTCTTCGAATGTGTCACCGGTCACCGGCCGTACCGGGCCGACACCACGTCGGCGCTGATGAGCGAGCACATTAACGCCCCGGTACCGGTCGAGGATCTCCCCGAACCGGTCCGCCCGCTGGTCGCCCGCGGCCTGGCCAAGGACCCGGCCCAGCGGGTGCCCGGCGCGGCCGCGTTCGTGGCCGAACTGGAGGCGGCCGCCGTCGCGGGATACGGGCCGGACTGGGAGGTACGGGGCCTGCGCGGCCTCGCCGCCTGCGCCGCCGCCATCGCGGCGGTCTTCCCGCTCGCCCTGCTCGTCGCCGCATCGGGAGGCGGGGCCATGGGCGGCGCGGTCGGGCAGGGCGCCGCCAGTGCCGTCGGACATCTTTCCGGCAGATCTCTGCTGGCGAAGATCGGCGGCGCGAAGGCGGCACTGGCCACCGCGACCGCCGTGGTCGTCGCCACGACGGGCGCGGTCGTCGTCACCGGAGTGCGCGGGAGACCTGACCCGCCCGCACCACGTCCGACGCCGCGCCCGACGCTGGCACTCGACCTGGCGTCCCTCACCGGCGACCACACCGAGGCGGGCCTGACCGTACGGGCGCAGTACGTGAAGGTGAGCGGCCTCGCTGATGCGGCGGTCGAGCAGAGGGTCAACCAGATCCTTCGAGCCCCCGTCGAGCAGATGATGGAGCACTACCGGTCAGAGCTGGCGCGGTCGCGCAACGCGTTTCCCACCGCCACTCCGTTCGCCACCGAGACCACGTCGGCGGGCTCGGACGTCGTGTGGGGCCTGCGCGGCCCACGCCTGCTGTCGCTCAGGTACGCGTTCGACCCGCCCGCAAGCTCCGGAATCTTCTTCTTCCGGGAGTTCGAGAGCCTCAGCACAACGGTGACGGTCGATCTCACCACCGGGCGCCGGCTGGGCGCCCGCGAAGTGTTCCGTGCCCGGACCCTCACCGCATCGGGCATGACGGCGCTCACCGGCATGCTGCGGCGCCACGACCCGGAACGGGACTTCTGCCCGGGATACCTGACATCCCCCCGCGTCTGCCGCGCCGTGACGCCCGCCGAGCTCACCGACCAGAATCCGCCGGTGGAGTTCATGTTCACGGCCCGCAACGTCGAGTTCAGCATCGCGCTGCCGAGCCTGGACTATCCGACCGTCGCCGGAGTGCGCCTGTTCAAGGTGCCCCACGCCGAGATCGCCGATCTCATCAGGCCCGAGGTGGCCGCACTGCTGCCCGGCGCCGCGCCGACGCCCGCTCGCTCATGACCGACCTGCCGGTGTCACCGGCTGTACGGCTCGGGGCTCACACGTGCTCCATGACCATCACCGCGGTGGTGTCCGGTTCGAGGGCTCTGAAGACGTGCGGCGTGTCGCCGGGATAGGTGACGTAGTCGCCCGGCCCGAGTTCGACCGGCTCGCCGGCCGGGCCGACCAGCGCGCGCCCGGTGCTGAGCACCACGTGTTCTGTCGTGCCGGACATGTGCGGCTCGGAGGCCCGGGCCTCGCCCGGTTGCACCGCTATCCGGTAGATGTCCGGGCGTTGTTCCGGCACCGGATGCGCATCCCGGACCACCTGCAACGGCTGCTGTCGATCGCCGCGGCCGTGCTGCTCATCGCCTTGGCGGCCACCGCCGCGCTCACCGAGGGACACGGCTTCGCGGGCTGGGCGAGGCCGGCCGGCGTGCTGGTCGGCGGGTTGCTCGCGGTCCGGCGCGTGCCGTTCCCCGCGGTGGTCATCGCGGCGACCGCCACCACGGCACTGCTCCGGTTGTGCGGTGTGTCCTGATCGGACGGCGTGGGGCGTCCTCCCCACCGGTCAGTGGCGGCCAAGGAGGTTGTCGGAGACCCGGATGAGATGGTCCCGCATGCGTTCCCGGGCCGTCTCGGGGTCGCGGTCGTGGAGGTCCTCCACGATGGCGGTGTGGTCCTCGTGGTAGCAGGCCCGGCGGTCGGGGGTGAACGTGCGCTGTTTGAGGCTGCCCCAGACCGGCAGGGCGCGCGCGGAGTTCATGAAGGACGGCCGCTTCCACAAGGAGGCCGGCGACGCCCCGGCGCCCACCCCGCCCAACCCCGGCAGCATCGACCACAACCAGGCCGCCCCCACCCTCTCCTGAGGGCGCCCGGCTGAGCGGGCCGGCTGCTTGGGCCGGCTGCTTGGGCCGGCTGAGCGCGTCGGCCCGGGGGGTGCCGGCCTGAGCACGACAGGCGTCCGGGCCCGTCCGACCGATCAAGGAAGGCGGGCCCCGTCGCGGGTATGGACTCATACCGGGGTGGTGAAAGGTCAGGCAACACGATGGTCATGTCTGGACAAAGAACCAGACAGTGCCGCCATCCGTGTGCAAAACGGGGCATATTGTTGCAAAGGCACCGATAATCGGCGCCGCGCTCAAGTAGGCCATGGCGAAGACGCATCGGGGAAGTCCATGCCGGCTCTACGACCACGCTCGACTCGCGTTCGCTACACGCTGACCGCAGCGGCGCTGTCCCTGATCGGCTTGACCATCATCGGACTCAGCCTCGGCCTGGCGATCCGGGACAACATCCGGGACAGCATCTTCGCGGACACGCAGCGGTCGGCCCTCCAGTGGATCGCCGCCGCACGGACCGGCAGTGTGCCGCACACGGTGTCCACTCCATCCCGCGTCAAGCTGCTCGAACTGGTGGACTCCCGCGGCAGGGTCCTCGACGCCAGCGCGGCCGCGTCGACCATGGCGCCGTTCAGCACCCTTCGGCCCACGGCCACGGACCGGCTCGACAACGTGACCGTCTGCCGGTCGCACGGCGGGTGCGTCCTCCTCACGGTCGTCCGCTTCGCCCTGCAGAACACACCGGGGAACACTGATCCACATTTCGTCTACGCGGGTGCGATGGCTCCTGCGATCCTCTCAACGCACCGGCTCGAGTTCTTCATCGCCATCGGCGTCCTTTCACTCACAGCCGTATCGGCCAGTGTGACCTGGGGTGTGGTGAGCCGATCACTGCGCCGTGTGGAGGCCGTCCGCGTTCAGATCGCCAAACTGTCGGGCGGCGATATGAGCGTCCGGCTGTCCTCGCCCTTCGGCGGGAGTGAGATCTCGGCGCTCGCCGACACCGCCAACCAGGCCTTGGATCGGCTGGAAGGCGCACTCCAACAGCAGGAACAGTTCGCCTCCGAGGCCTCCCACGAACTCAGAACGCCGATCACCTCCCTGCACCTGCAGCTGGAAGAGGCCCTGCTCTATCCCGAGGACGTCGACCCGCACGAGGTCATCCGCACCGCCCTGTCGGCCACCGATCGCCTCAACGCGGTCATCAACGATCTGCTGCTGCTCGCCCGGCTCCGCGCCAACCCGGCGCCACCTGAGCCGATCGACGTCGGCGAGCTCGTGACGCAAGAGGCCGCCACCCACGCCCAACGCGTGTCCGTGGTCGCCCAAGCCGCTCCAGGGGTACGCGTCCACGGCCACCGGATGCAGCTGACCCGGTTGATCGACAATCTTCTGAACAACGCGCAACGGCACGCCTACAGCCGTGTCGAGATCACCGCCGAACGCGTGGACGACCTCGCCGTGGTGAGCGTCGCCGACGACGGCGACGGCATCCCACCACGGGATCGGGAACGCGTCTTCGAACGCTTCACCCGCTTGGCCGACGGACAGCGCCGCGACCCCAAGGGCAGCGGGCTGGGCCTGGCGATCTCCGCCGACATCGCCCATGCCCACAACGGAACGCTCAAGGCCGAGGACGCACCGCAAGGCGCCCGATTCGTCCTGCGCCTGCCATTGCTCGACCCGGGCCGGACGCGCCTACGCATCGGCGCCGCGTCCAGTTTCACTGAACCGCCCGGCTCTCAGGAAGACCGCTGACCCGGCGCGTCGGGCGGCGGATCAGGGCCCCGATTCAAGGTTCACAGCTGCGCATGTACCTCTCCTCCTGGCGCACCGGCGACCACCCGGAACAGCTGCTGACGCTGCAGGACACACCGGGCGCAGCCGAGGTCGCTGTGATCGCCAACGCCGTCGACGCCCTGCCCAGCCCCCAGCGCCGAGCCGGCTCCGGCCATCCTGTGCGGTCGGAACTCACGAACAAGCGCGGTCACTTTTCGCCGGCAAAACCAGGGGCGGCGAGTTCGACGCAGCAGGCCCCCGGGCGGGGGACGAGTGACGCCTGGACGGTCCTGGCCCCGAGGCCGTCGAGGAATCCGGTGAGGAACGCGTGGTTGATCGCGCAGATCAGGTCGGTGGCCTTGGCGGCGTAGGGCTGGAAGGGGCAGTTCTCGAGCCGCAGCGAGGTCGGCGTCGGGCGGACGGGCTCGAAGCCGTGCCGTTCCAGGACCTGGTCGGCGATGGTGAGCGCGCGTTCGGCGCCGAGCCTGCCGCGCGTCCGGGCGCGTTCGGCGTGGCCGAGCCGCCGGCCGTGCTCAACGGCGGCCTCGAGCGCGGCGGCGCGGGCGTCCGTTCGAGGGGTCTGCCTCAGCACCGCATCCAGGAGGATGTCGGCCAGGAGCCCGTGCTCGCGTTGGGGGATGCTCACCTGGACGTCGACGTCGGCGGGTTCGTACACCTTGGGGCTACGACCGGCCTTCCGCACTCCCGTGAGGTTGGCGTAGCGGGCGTTGAGCAGGCCGGCGGCGACCAGCTTGTCCAGGTGGAAGGCCGCCAGCTTCCGGGAGATGCCGACGCTGGCCGCGGCCTCGTCGCGGGTGACCGGATGGCCCGCCCGGCGGATGAAGGCGTACATGCGGCGCCGCAACTCGTCGCTGAGCACGGCGACGGCCGCGATCGTCGAGGCGTCAGAGGTCACGCGCTCACAATAACGCCCATCAGTGCTGGATAAAACAGCAAAGTATGCCGATGTCACCGGCTCGTTGACGGATCTACAAAATAAGACTAGTACTTGTTAGCGAAATAGGTGGCGGGTCGGCGCGGTGTCCACCGCATGCCGGCCCGTACACGGCACCGCTCTCGTCGGGTTCGGCAGACGTGGTTCGGGCAGGCGTGGTTCGACAGGTGTCCATCGCTCGGTCAGGGAAAGGAAGATGCTGTGCTCTCAAGCTCGGCGTTGCGGGTCGTCGGCGAGGTAAACGGTGTTGATCTGGTCGCGGCCGAACGAGCTGCCGCCGATCTCCTGCGCGCACTGGGAATCGGCCTGGAGTCCGAGAGCCTGCGCGGCACTCCCGGCCGGATGGCCCGGGCCTACGCCGAGCTGTTCAACCCTCGCCCGTTCGACCTGACGACCTTCCCCAATGACGAGGGATACGACGAACTGGTCCTGGCCCGGGGCATCCCGCTGCGATCGGTGTGCGAGCACCACCTGCTCCCGTTCGTCGGCACGGTCCACATCGGTTACCTGCCCGCCGAACGCATTCTCGGGCTGTCCAAGCTGGCCCGCCTCGCCGAGCATTTCGCCTACCGTCCGCAAGTGCAGGAGCGGCTCACCAAGCAGATTGCGGACTGGCTCGCCGAACACCTCCAGCCGAGAGGAGTCGGCGTGGTCATCGAGGCGGAACACACCTGTATGACCCTGCGCGGTGTTCAGGCCGTGGGCTCCTCGACCGTCACCTCCACCATGCTCGGCGTCCTGCGCGAAGAGGCCCGCTCCCGCAGCGAGTTCTTCGCGCTGGCAGGCGTGAACGCCTGACGACCCCAAGGAACAACGCAGGAACGACGCAAGGAAGAGGAGAAGCTGTGGCACCCACCCCGACATTCGTGATCGTCGGTGCCGGCCTGGCCGGCGCCAAGGCCGCCGAGGCCCTACGCGATCAGGGCTTCGACGGCCGGATCGTCCTGCTCGGTGACGAGCCGCACCGCCCGTACGAGCGTCCTCCGCTCTCCAAGGACTACCTCGCGGGCAAAAGCGAACGTGAGCAGGTCTTCGTCCACCCGGAGGGGTGGTACGGCGAGAATGACGTCGACCTGCGGTCAGGACAGGCCGTCGCGGCGATCGACCGCGACGTCCACCAGGTCGTGCTCGCCGACGGCAGCCGCCTCGGCTACGACAGACTTCTGCTGGCGACCGGATCCAGCCCCCGCAGACTGTCGGTCCCGGGCGCCGACGCCGACGGGGTGCACTACCTACGGCGCATCGAGGACAGCGACCAGATCAAGGACACCCTCGCCACGTCCTCCCGGATCGCCGTGATCGGCGGCGGATGGATCGGTCTGGAGGTCGCCGCCGCCGCCCGCGAGGCCGGCCTCCAGGTCACGCTGATCGAGACCGCCGAACTGCCCCTGCTGGGTGTACTCGGCCGGCAGGCCGCCCAGGTCTTCGCCGACCTGCACCTCGCCCACGACGTCGACCTGCGCCTGCAGACCCAGATCGCGGCCATCGACGCCCGGCAGGGGAAGGTCACCGGTGTACGGCTCGCCGACGGCGCCGTCATCGACGCCGACGCCGTGATCGCCGGAATCGGGATCAGCCCCAACACCGGGCTGGCCGCGGACGCGGGGTTGAAGGTCGACAACGGCATCGTCGTCGACGCGGCGCTGCGTACGAGCGATCCCGACATCTGCGCCGCCGGTGACGTCGCCAACGCCGCTCACCCGATCCTGGGCAGGAACATCCGCGTCGAACACTGGGCCAACGCGCTCAACCAGCCCGCCGTCGCCGCCACGACCATGCTCGGCGGCGAGGCCGTCTACGACCTGTTGCCGTACTTCTACACCGACCAGTACGACCTCGGCATGGAGTACACCGGCCACGTCGAACCGGGCGGCTATGACCGGGTCGTCTTCCGCGGCGACGTGGCCGGCCGTGAGTTCATCGCCTTCTGGTGCTCCGGCGGGCGTGTGCTGGCCGGCATGAACGTCAATGTCTGGGATGTCACCGACCAGATCAAGGCGCTGATCCACTCGAACGCCACGATCGATGAGCGGCAACTCGCCGATCCGGGCCATCCTCTCGACCGGCTCATCGGCTGACCACCGCAGCACCGCCCGGCCCGGAGGCCGGAACGGTGCGGTGGTCACGACCCTCCGTCACCGCGACGGAACATCTGCGAGGTCACGGCTGTGGGCGCCGCCCACAGCCGTGACCTCGCCGTTCGTGTCGCGGCCGCCGTCATGGGGAATCCGTCGGCAAGAGGGCCCGCGGGGGCCTCGGCGGTAATAGGCGCGCGGCATGCCGGTGGGCGCTGCCACAATGTCCGGCGGAGGTAAGCAACTAAATGACTGTCGAGCCTTACCGGCGGGTGCTGGCGATCCCCGGCGTACGAGCCCTCCTGCTCGTCGGGCTGGTCGCCCGGATCCCGGTGACGGCCACCGGATTGACCCTGACCCTGCATGTGCTCAACAACCTGAAGCTGGGCTTCTTCCAGGCGGGGCTGGTCGGCGCGGCGGCCACCGTCGGCACCGCCGTCGGCGCGCCGGTGGCCGGGCGCTTCATGGACCGGCACGGACTCAGGCCCATCGTCGCCGTCACCACGGTCGCGCAGTTCGCGTTCTGGGTGTCGGCTCCTTTCCTGCCCTATGCGCTCCTGCTGGCCGGTGCCGTTCTTGGCGGGGTGCTGTCGCTCCCGGTCTTCGGCCTGATCCGCCAATGCATGGCGGCGGCCGTCCCGCCCGAGCAGCGCCGTACCGGCTACGCGCTCGACTCGATGATCGTTGAAGTGGCGTACATGATCGGCCCGGCTCTCGCGGTGGCCTTCGCCACCACGTTCGGCAGCGGCTGGTCCATGTCGGCGGTCGGGGTGGGCATGGTCGGCTCCGGCGTCGCGATGCTCGTACTGAACCCGCCGACTCGCGCCAAGGGCGACGAGGCCCTGGGCGCTGTCGTACCGCGCCGGCAATGGCTCACCCCGGCCCTGCTCTCCCTGCTCGGGCTCACCTTCGCGGCGACGTTCGTACTGATCGCGACCGAGCTGAGCCTGGTCGCGGTACTCACGGCCGACGACGCCGCACGGTGGACCGGGCTCGCGATCGGACTGTGGTGCTTCTGGTCGATCGTGGGCGGCTTCGTGTACGGCGCCCTGCCCCGAGGCTTCTCCCCGCTGGTCATGATCGGCGCCATGGCGGCACTGACCGTGCCCGTCGGCCTGATCGGCAGTTGGCAGTTGCTCTGTGTCGCCATGATCCCCGCGGGAATCCTCTGCGCCCCAGCCCTCTCCACGACCATCGACACACTCAGCCAGTGGGTGCCGGCCGTCGCGCGAGGTGAGGCCATGGGCCTGCACGGCACCGCTCTCACCCTTGGCCTGGCGGTCTCGGGTCCGATCACCGGCCACATCATCGACACCTACGGCACTCGCTGGTCCTTCGCCTTCGCCGGCCTCGCCGGCCTGTTCTTCGTAACCGTGGCCATCCCGTTCTGGCGACGCATCCCCCCGCCCGCCGGGGCGACGGTCCCCGAACCGGCCGCGGCCTGATCTCTGCCGCGACGGCCGGCCTGCGAGGCGTGCAGACGACACGCGGGGCTCAGCGGCGGGGTTCGGCCTGCTCGCCGGAGGTGCGCGGGGGCGGTTCCTCGGTGGGGAACAGAATCGGGCTGAGCAGGTGCCGCGTGCGGTCGGGCGCGGGTCCGTTTCCCCTCCGGGCCAGGATCACGCCGCGCATCGCTTTGATCATCTCGGCGCGCTCGTCCTGGCTGAGCCAGAGCGTGTGCTGGCGGTAGCCCACGGAGTCGGCGGCCGGATCGGCGTGGTCCCGGTCGAGGTAGGCGTTGAATTCGGCGAGCAGGGTGGCCATGGCCACGGCGAACACGCGGCGGTGGTCCTCCGGCGACACCGACGCGGCCGTGTCGGCGTCGATCACCGCCCGCGCCCGGTGCAGGCGGTACCGGCGCTCGACGGCGCCGCGCACCCGCTGCTCGCCGTCCACCTCGAGGAGGCCGCCGTCGGCGAGCAGACCGACGTGCCGGTACACGGTCGCCTTCGAGACGTCGGGCAGGAGGGCGCACAACTGCGAGGTCGTGAGCGGCCGCTCGCCCGACATGGCGTGCACGATGCGCAGCCGTACCGGATGCAGGAGCAGGTCGACCGTGTCCATGGGATGAACGATCTCATATCTGCTATCTTTCTCAAAGTTGAGAATAGCTAGCCCGAGGAGCCGACAATGCCAGACCGATCGCCCACATCCCGGCGCGAGCCGGCCATCGCGCAAGCGTCGCCGCTGGGGCGCCGGTACGACGTCGGAGGGCGGGGGCTGATGCTGCATCGCTCCGGCACCGGCGGCCCGGCGGTGGTGTTCCTCCCCGGAAACGGCATGGTCGGGCTGGACTATGTGAACATCCACGCCCGGGCGGCCCGGCTGACGACCAGCGTGCTCTACGACCGCGCGGGCACCGGTTGGAGCGACCCGGCCGAACTGCCCCGCACCGCCGCCGACGTCACCGCGGAGCTGCTCGATCTGCTGCGCACCGCCGGTGTGCCCGCCCCCTACCTGCTGGTCGGCCACTCGCTGGGCGGGGCCTACGCGCGCCACTTCGCGCGGCTCTTCCCCGGCGACGTGGCCGGGCTGCTCCTGCTGGATCCCTTTCACGAGGACATGGCCGCCCGGGCACCCCGGCAGGTTCTGGACAAGTTGGAGCGGATGAAGGACCCGGAGCTGCCGGAGCCGACCGAGGAACAGATCGAGCGCTCCCGCGGCCTGATCGCACCGCATTTCGCGAAGTGGCCCGAGCCCGTACGCCGGCCGCTCATCGAGTACCACCTCACCTCGTGGCGGACCGGTTGGCATGAAGGCAAGAACCTGTACGACGAGGTGTCCGACGAACTCCGGAACGCACCAGGCACTCCGGACGTGCCGATGATCGTGTTGACGGCTCTGGGACACGACGCCACCCAGGCCGGTCTTTGGTCCGAAGAACTCCTGCGTGAGATCAACGACGGCAAACGACTCCTGCACGCGGAGCTGGCCGCATCGGTTCCACGCGGTGAGCAGCGGATCCTCCACGACGCCGGGCACGGCTGGCTACATGAGGAACGGCCGGACGCCGTCCTCCAAGCGATCTCGGACCTGCTCGACCAGGCGGGCAGGTGACGCGGGTCGCCCGCCTCTGAGCCTCGGTCACCCGTTCGTCAGCCGACGCGGGCCGCAGCGCTCCTGGTCCGCGTCATGGCGGCCGACCTGCGACGAGAGGCGAGTTTGTGACCGCTCCTCCAGGGCATGTGCGTGGCGACCTTTACGTCAGTTCTACCGGAAGCAGAGGTACACCAGATGATCGGTTTTATCGTCGCGGGCCTCATCATCGGTGCCCTTGCTCGTCTGATCAAGCCCGGAAAGCAGCGCATCGGGCTGCTCTGGACACTCCTGCTGGGCGTCGTGGGCTCGGTCATCGGCGGGACGGTCGCCAATCTCCTGGGCACCGGCGACATCTTCGAACTGAACGTTCTCGGCTTCGTCGTCGCGGTCATCGCGTCCCTGGTCCTCCTCGGTGTCGTCGAAGGGTTGGCCGGCGCGCGACGCAAGGGCTGAGCGGCACCACCGACCGCCGGCTGCCGCGCGGTGTGTGGCGGCGCCGGGGACATGCGGCACGGCTCACCAGGCCTCCGGCCCGTCAGGAGGCCTGGGTGCCGGCGACCGCCCGTAGGGCTTCGATGACGCGCGCGGTGGCCTCGGGCAGACGGTGCGGGAGATGGGCGACGATGACGCGGCGCCGTTCCTCAGGGCCGCCCCGCACCGCGAGGACCCGTACACCCGGGGGCACCGCGGCGGCCAGGACGGCGGGCACGGTGGTCAGGCCGCACCCGGCGGCCACCAGCCGCAGCTTGGTCAGCCAATCCCTGGAGGTGTGCACGATGTCGGGCCGGCCGGCCAGACCGGGCCAGGCGCCGAGTTGCGGTTCGTCACTGGACGACCTGCCGGCGATCCACCGCTGTCCTTGCAGGTCGCCGACATCGACCCAGTCGCCCGCGGCCAGCGGATGCGTCGCGGGGACCGCCACGCACAGATTTCGCTCCGCCAGCGTCTCGATGGTCAGGGCCGGTTCCTCGGAGTCGGGTGCCCGAAACGGCGGCGCCGATCCCAGGATCGCCAGATCCAGGCTGCCGGCCCGCAGGCCTCGTACGAGTGACGGCGTACCGCCGTCACGGGTGACGACCGAGATGCCGGGATGGGTGCGGCGCAGCAGGGTGAGGGCCTGTGGCAGCAGGACGGCTCCGGCGGTGGGGAAGGCGCCCAGCCGCACGGTTCCGGTCTCGGCGGGCAGGCCGCGCAGTTCGCGGTCGGCGGCGTCGATCTCGTCGAGCACGGCCGCGGCGTGCCGGAGGATCACGCGTCCGGCGGCGGTGGGCCGCACGCCGTCGCGGCGGCGTTCGAACACCGGCGTACCGGCGGCTCGCTCCACGGCGGCGACCTGTCTCGACACCGCGGACTGGGTGTAGTCCAGCGAGTCCGCCGCCGCGCTGAAGGTGCCGCGTTCGGCGATCTCGCGTACGACCCGCAGCCCGGTGAGCGACACAGCGGTGAAGTCCATGACTTTTACGCATATCACGGATGAGAAAGTCTCGTTGGACGCATGGTGGGCGGCTGCCTAGCGTGGGCGACATGACTGCTCAACGCATCGCTCTGATCACTGGAGCGAACCAAGGCATCGGCTATGCGCTCGTCGAGGGGCTGGCCGCGCGATGGAGCCCACAGGACCTGGTGCTGCTCACCGGACGTGATCCGGCCCGGGTGACCGATGCCACCGCTCGCGCCGCTGCGGCCGCCACGACCGTCGCCCGGGTCGAGGGCGCGCAGCTCGACGTCACCGACACCGGCGCGATCGCCCGCATGGCGGCCGAACTGGGCGAGCGGTACGGCGGGATCGACGTCGTGGTCTCCAACGCCATCGCCAGGATGACCCCCGACCTGCCGCAGGAGGAGCAGGCCGACGAGTTCATCGACGTCGCCAACGGCGCCACGCACGCGATGCTGCGCTCGTTCGGCCCGACGGTCCGCCCGGGCGGGCGCCTGATCGTCGTGGCCAGTTCCCTGGGCACCCTGGGGAACCTCGACGAGCGCCTGCACCCGCTGCTCGAGAACGCCTCGCTCGAGGCGGTCGAGTCGCTGGTCGAGTCGTGGCGCACTGCCGTACACGCCGGCACCGCACAGGACCTCGGCTGGCCGAAGTGGATCAACGTACCGTCCAAGGTCGCCCAGGTCGCCGCGGTACGCGCCGTCGCCCGCGAACGCAGGGGAACCGACCTGCCGGACGGCACCCTGGTGGCCGCGGTCTGCCCCGGCCTGGTCGACACGGCGACCTCACGACCGTGGTTCGCCGACTTCAGCCGAGCCCGAACCCCCGCACAGGCGGCCGCCCCCCTGCTCGACTTCATCCTGGCCGAGCCGATCGATCCCGCCACCTATGGCGAACTGGTCCGCGACGGTAAGGTCCTGCCCTGGCACAGCGGTTCCCCCGCCGACCCGAACGTCACGCCCGCCAACAGGTGATCGCCGGCCCCGAGCAGCGCACAGGGAGGCTCCCTTGAGCGACCAGGATCGGGAGCGGCTCGGCGACGCGGTGCGCGACGCGGCGGCCGAGGCGGCCGGCGAGGTGATCGGCCACTGGATCGCTCGGGCGCATCCCGACCTGCCAGTGCTGCGCTGGCGCGCGATCCACCTGGACGGCCGATGGGTGGGCCTGGGGCACGTCACCGACGTCGACCAGGCCGTGGCGGAGATCCGGGCCGTGGAGGAGATCCGTACCGCGGACCAGATCCGTCAGATCGTCGGCCGCTACGCCCAAGCGCTCAGCACCGAACCGCGCGAGATCGTCCGGTACGAACAGGGGGTCGTGGAGGTGCGGACGACCACCACGCTGGACGGCGTCGAGATCCAGGTCTTCGGCTACGTGAAGCGTGGCAGGTGACGGCGCCCCGCGCCCCAAGCCATGATGGCGGTGTCAGCAGATCACCGCATCGAGGGCGTGGACGATGATTCCCACCATGATCCTGTTCGGGCTCGTCTTCGGGCGTTGGTGGCGCGCATCGCTCCTGGCGGCCGCCGTCATCTGGCCCGTCGTACTCCTAGCGGGCGACGTGACCACGTCCTTGTCGACCCTGGCCGGAGGGGCCGGCCTGGCGGTGCTCAACACTCTTGTCGGCGTGGCTATACATCAGGGCGTGCTGTCGGTCGTCAGAAGCCTGAACGCGGTGCGAACACGAGCGAACGGCTCATAGCCACCCGCCCTGTGCACTCCCGTAACCACGGCATGTCGATGAGCCCGTGGCCACGGCCGCGGAGTGCCGAAGATTCGCCGGTGCGGAAATAAATGGTTTCAGGGCCCTTGTAGTCCTTGAGGAAATGCTCCTTGGGGTCTACGCCAAGAATCTCCCCCAGAACTCATCTTCTTAAGCTTTGAAGGACCGTCGTCCTCCAGGAGGTCATCATCCCATTCCACCCGGAACTCGAAGGCGTTCTGCTCTGGGGATCGGGAGGGGCCGATCTCCACCACCTTGTCGGCGTGGTTCATCGTCACCCCGCTGCCCTGCGGGTTGTACTGCACCTTCCAGCCGTATAGCGCCATCGTCAACAATTCGCTCCTGCCGCCGAATGTCTGGTTGAGAAGACTCTCTATGGGGGCGAATTCCTTCTTGCAGGTCTCGACGTCGGACGCGATACCTCCCTCGCAGAGCGACTGGCAAGCGTCCACACCGCGGTGAAGGTGCTCGCCCGCGCCGGACTAGTGCGCGATAACACCGCTCGCGCCGGCTCCGCTTCGACCATCGAGATAACGCCTGACGGTGCGCGCCTCCTCGATGCGGCGAAAGACGCGGTGGCCGGGGTCGACGACCGGCTGTTCGGCCCGGACGCGGACCCGATTCAGCGGCAGGTCGCCAGTGCCATCCGCGCCGCGTTCGAGGGCGACTCCACGTCCTGACCTGTTCGCAAGGCGACGCAGTCGGCAGTGCACCGAGCCTCCCCGTTAGCTTCAACCCACCTGAAGCTTCCTGTTGGCCTTCAGTCTGGCTGAAGGTTGCAAAGGAGAATCCATGGACGACCTGTTGCTGTCGGTGCATGTGCTCGCCGGCATCGTGTTCGTCGGGGGCTCGGCCGTCGCGACGAGCCTGTTTCCCCGCTATGCGCCGGTCGCCACCGGCGTTTCCGCCGGGCCGGCCGGCGGAGGTGCTCCCGTCGCTTCGCCGGAGGCCTCGGGAGAGCGGAACCGGGCCGTGGCCGTCACGCTGCACCGCATCACCCGGGTGTACGGCATCTTCGGCATTGTCGTGCCCGTCGTCGGGATCGTCCTGGCCCTCGTCCAAGGCCGAATGGGCGAGATCTGGATCACCCTCGCCATGATCCTCACCGCCATCGCCGGCGGCCTGCTGGCCGTGCAGATCTATCCGCTTCAACGCGATGCGCTCACCGAACCCGACGATGGCGGGCGGCTGCGCACGCTCGCCATGCTCGCCGGTATCTACAACCTGCTGTGGGCGGTCGTCGTCGTCCTAATGATCGTTCGCCCGGGAGCCGACTCGTGAGCACCTCTTCATTGAAGAACCGCGACGCGACTTTCGGGAGCGGCGAAACGAGCCGGGCCGATCAACCGGCTGACGACGCGGCACTGAATCTGAGTGGTGGATTACAGGTCGCTGGTCACTCGGGTGACAGTGACTGGTCGTGGAGCGTCACCAGTCGATACTGCTTGTGAGTGGCATAGCGATCTGGACGGACCCAGCTACAGGTGGAAGCCACACAGATGGCTGCCCTGGCGCGCCAGCCCGGGCGTCGATGGCATGAGGCCCGGCCCTTGTGACGGGAGATCTCGCGACTGATCGTTGCCGCGGGGCGGCCCAGCCGGGGAGCGATCGAACGCATCGACTCACCTCGCGCGACACCGCGGGAGATCTTCTCCCGATCGGCGAAACTCAGCGCCCCAGCTCCGCCCGCTCATCGCTGGTCAAGCCTTCCCACTCACCGTCATCGAACTGGGCCTGACGCACCCAGGTCCGCAGCGTCTCGTTTGACGCCCAGCTACCGGGCCACATGCGCGATCGGGCGGTCGGTGCTGCGCGCCAGATCGCCCGCACGCTGCCGAAACTCCGGGTGGATACTTCGAAGGACGCGACACGAGGGACAACCTCTCCGGGCCAAAGCCCAAGGATCAAGCTCTCCGCTCCGGCACTCGTAGCCGTCGGACTCGTGCAGCCTCACAGCCGGGATCTCAGCACGTCGACCTCGCAGCCTGGCGAGGACGGGTCGAAGCCGTGCTCGACCAGCCAGCGGACCGCCAGCAGGCTTCGCAACGACCACCACGCGCGGATCACGTCGAGGTCGACGTCGGTACCGTAGCCGGCGACGACGTCGCCAAGGTGCTCCTCGTGTCCGAGCGTCAAGGTGGCGAGATCGAACAGGGCATCGCCCTGGCACGCCTCGGACCAGTCGATCACGCCGGTGATCTCGTCAACATCGACGAACACGTGGGTGAGCTGCAAATCGCCGTGCGTGAACACCGGTGTCCACGGCCGGAGCGCAGCCTCGGCAACCCGGCGGTTGCGCGTGACCACGTCGGTGGGAAGGACGCCATTCGTGACGAGCCACTCGCATTCGCCGTCGAGGTGCGAGGCCAACTCGTCGAGGCTCCGACCGGGCCATGGCGGCAGCGGCGCGTCGTGCAGCATCCGTGCGGCGGCACCCGCTGCGGCCCACGCCGCCGACGACGCGATCGACGGCTCGCCGAGGCGGCCGAGTGCCGTCCCTGGGAGGGCGGCGAGCGCGAGCACGGGCGGCTTCCGCCACAGGACCTCCGGAGTCGGGATCGGCGCCATAGCCATCGCCTCGACCTCGACGTCGGTGCGCGTCTGATCAGCGTCGATCTTCAGGAACACGTCGCCGACGCGCAGGGTCGCGCGCTCGTGATGGGCGACGACGACCTCGACCTCTTCCACGTCGGCCATTATCGCGGGGATGACCACCGACGTCGCCACGGGTTTATCGCGTGCGACTGCGCGGCTGACCGCGTCCCGCTGCCCGGCGGCCTTGTGCACGACACCGACCGCTGACGGATCGAGCAGTGAGGTATTTCCAACCTGAAGGCGCAGGTCACGACCCGATTGCGGATCACCCGGGGCAGCACCCACGACCTGACCGCCGCCCACCCGCCGGACTGATCGACGCGCTGAAACATGCACGCGCGCCGACCGGTAAACGCGGGGTGCGCTCCTCCGGTTGATGGCCGACACTGGCGTAATGGATCAGATTCAGGAGATCGTGGGGCTGGTCGGCGACGTACTGGGCCCCGAGGCCATTGGTGCCTATCTCCACGGATCCTCGTTGCTCGGCGGCCTCAAGCCGGCTAGCGATCTGGACGTCCTCGTCGTCTCCCAGCGGCGTATGGACGGTCAGGAACGAGGGCGATCCTTGAAGGACTGTTCAAGATCTCCAGTTCCACGGCCGGGGCCCGCCCGGTCGAACTCACCGTTGTAGTCCAGTCCGAGGTCCGCCCGTGGCGGTTCCCGCCGACCGGTGATTTCCTGTACGGCGAGTGGCTACGTGACGAACTCGAGGCCACTGGAGCCCCTCAGCCGGAACCGATGCCGGATCTGGCCCTGCTGATCACGATGGTACTGGCCGGCGACCATCCCCTCACCGGCCCGCCACCGGCGCAGGTCCTGGACCCCGTCCCGCACGCGGACCTGGTCCGGGCGAGTGTGGCGGGCATCCCTGGCCTGCTCGACGACCTGGACGGTGACACCCGCAACGTCGTGCTGACCTTCGCTCGCATCTGGACTACGCTCGCCACCGGTGAGATCAGGTCGAAGGACGCCGCCGCCAAGTGGGCCCTCGCTCAGCTCCCACCGGAGCGCCGCCGCGTCCTGGAGCATGCCAAGGAGCTGTATCTCAGCTGCCGGTACTCCGAGGAGAGCTGGAGCGATGAGCTGAAGGCACAGGTGCGTCCGCACGTAGACGAGGTGCTCGCTGAGATCGACCGGCTGTCGTAGCGCTGACGCTCGCAGCCCTGCGCGATGCGATCGAAGTCGGTACATCCTCTTCATCCTGAGTGGTGGTCGGCTTCGATGGCTTGCAGGACGAGGCTGGCCTGCACGATTGCGGCGGCGCGGTGCCGGCAGCAGCGGAGCTTGGCCAGGACTTTCCAGGTCTTCAGCGTGGATACAGCGCGTTCGCCCAAACCTCGGATGCGGGCATGAGAGCGGTTGACGGCATTCTGCCCGCGTGACAACCCTGGGCGATGCCGGTGACGCTTGAAGGGGGTGCGGATCGTGCCGCCCGCGCCTTGGTATCCCTTGTACGCCAAGGTCATCACATCGGCGCTGGTCAATGCGTCGGTCAGGCCGACAGCTCGGCTGCTGTCAGGTCGTGCACCGCTCCCGGCATAGCGGGCGAGGCCCAGACGAGCCGGCTGGCGGGGTCGGCGAGGACCTGGACGTTCATGCCGTGACGTTTGTGCTTGCCGGAGTAGTACGACTTCTGGTCAGCGACACGGTCGATCGGAATCAGCGTGCCGTCGAGGATCGCGTAGGCCAGCCGACAGACCCGGACGGCAGCAGCGTTCAGGTCGTCGGCGAGGACGGCGAGCAGGTCGACCGACTCCCGCACATAACGCCACGCGGTTGTGGTGCCGATGGCGCCGGCGTGTTCGGCCAGTGGGCGGCGAAGATCTCGTACGTGCCGCGCCCCAGCAGGTAGCCGCCCGCGCCGCGCACGTTCTCGATCACCCAGTTCATGGACAGGTCATCGAAGTAGCGGCTATGCCAGCCACCGTGCCCGAAGCCACCGGTCACGTCCTCATCGGCATAACTGGGAGCCTGCACCACCGCGTCCAGCGTCATCCACTCGTTCGCGATCAACTTCCGCATCCCGGCCTCCTACCAGTCGTTGTCCGCCGCTCCGCGTTCGCGTCGAGGCTCTGTCACCCGCTAGGACGGAGCCAGGCGCCCGTCTTCGACATGACTCGCGGACCGATCGGAGCCGGGGGTCGAAGGGATTCGGAACGGAAGCCGGCGACAGCGAGTTCCGCTGGTCAGCGCTCCGTCGGCGCCGATGGATCCCCGTGGCGGTTTAACGCCGGATTCCGTTCGATCGCACAGGCGGTGTCGGGAGCGTCCGGCCGGAAGGCCGGCGATGCCCGGACACGGCCCCCGCCGAAGGCGGATCGCCGGCGGCTGATCTTCAAAAATCCATCGTTTGAAGCCCGACGAAGGACGCTTGGACGTGTAGCTGCAGCATTCAAGGGGTCGCCGTAGTACTCGCCGAGAATCGGTGATCGTGTAGTCGCCGGTGGCGTGCATGCGGCGCAGTTCGGCCTGCTGATTCGGGGAGAGCTTGGGTTGCTTGCCGCGCGGCTTGTCCTTGGCGCGAGCGGCGGCCATGCCCTCGCGATTGCACATGCGCAGCAGGTCGATTAGTGATTCCATGTCGCACGCTGAAGGCGGTCAGCGCTGAGCCGGAAAACGCACCGGCGAACACGCTGGGCATACGTCGCATCATGTTCGCCGTCGAAGACATGAGGACGTCCTTGCCCGCCTGCACACCCACGGCGGCGAACTCGTTGGCGAGCTGGAGCAGTACGAGGACAGCTATCGGCTCTGTTACGTCCGCGGCCCCAAGGGCATCATCGTCGCACTGGCCGAGCAGCTCGGCTGAGGGCTTCGGTCGGCCGCCCACCGCCTCGCCAGCGACAGTGGTCGTCCCGTGGGGCACCGTCGGGCTGACCGTCGTCTTTTCCCGAGAAGGAATGACGGTAGCGGGTGGTAGATGTCGGGCATGGACGGACAGCTTGGGGAGGACGCGTTCGGCTGGATCGATGCCACGTGCCTCAGCGAGGCGGCGTGTGTCACCTTCACGGAAGACGATGAGGTAGGCCGCGTTGCTGCCGCGTTCGGCGGACGCTTGGACCACGCCCTACCCGTGGAGGGAGTCCGGCCGCTCGCCGAGGCGCTGGCCGTCGTCGCCGAGCGGATCCCCGGATCCAGGTTCGGCAAGGGCCTGCCGGTGGCGTTGTTCGCCCGCCGAGACGGCTGGGCGGTCACGTTCGAGGACAACGGCGGCGAAGGCACCCGCGCGGCGGTCCTTGAACGGGCGTCGCGCGTGTGTCGGTCGGTCAGCGTGTTCTGGAACGTCAACATGCTGACCAAGTTCGCATTCGCCGAGAACGGGCGGGTGCTGGCGGAGTTCTCCGACGGTGCGCTGGGTTCGGTGCACGGTGCTGACCCCGGTCGCATTGACGCGGCGCTGGAGGGGCTGGGCTGGGAGAGCAGGTTGGGCGCCATGTTCACGCTGGCGGGCCGGCTCACCGGGCAGGTGTTCACGCCCGAGTGGCTGAACGGTGAGTTCCTGGCCGTTCCGCTGGTCCGGTGGCCGCGACGCGACGCTGACGGGCGGCTCTTTTTGCCTGAGCTCGACGGGGCGCTGGGTGAGGCGCTGCGCTCGGCGGGCGAAGGGCCGCTGCGGCGCGCCGCGTTCGCCGCAGCGGAGTACGCCGTGACCATGGCGGGGATCTCTGGTCATCCGGTGATCGCCGAGGCTCTGGCGGCCTGGCCTGAACGGCCCGCGCTCCTGGAGCGGATGGCGCAGTCAGTGGGCTCACGACCGGCACGCTCTAACCCCGGGCCCATGCGGGCGCAGGGTAGGGCGGGTGAGACGGCGCCCGCAGTGCGGCCTGCCGATCTCGAAATAGCGCGCCGGCTGCGCGGGTATCCCGAGGGGGTTTCCGACTCTGAGCCCGGGCATGCCATGGCGGTCCAGGCGCTCCACCAGGCGACGGAGGCGGCCGCGCCCGTGGTCGTGGCGTACCGGGCGATCAAGTACGCCGACGAGGCGCGGCGGGACCTGGGGCACGACGTGGCGGGATTGCGCGAGGTCGTGATGCGGGCGTTCGCGGCCTCTTAGCCAGAACCGGTCCCGCTTAGCCAGAACCGGTCCCGCCAGGCCCGCACCTGTCATCGCCCAAGCCCTCGGCTATGACGCGGCAGCGTGCCTGGATCGAGGTCTTCTCGTCACTGGAGACGACATACTCATCGTCGCTGAGCGGCACGCCTTCGAAGGTGCGGGCGTACAGGTCCAGGACCCGTTGGGCCTTGGCGCGGAAGTCCGGGTCGCGGATGAAGATCCAGGACCGGTACTGCCAGGGCTTGATCGCGTCCTGGTGCACCCAGCGGCGCACCGTGGACGCCGAGATCGTGTTGCTATTCGTGCGTTGGAGTGCCCGCGGGCTGCCAGTAGCACGATCGATGCCCGCCGCCGGGCCTGATACTCGGTCTTGTGACCGTAGGCCATCGTCTTCAACCGGTGGCGCTCGGAGGCGGTCAAGGTAAGCGACACGGCTCGGGCCACAGGCATGGAAGGGCGACGGCCAATCTCGGGGCATCGTTCGGAACGGTCAAGGCGCCTGCGTGCGCCGAGGCGCGATCCGCTCCGCGGTCAAGGGCGCGTGGCTGCCTGCCAGGGAATCGACGCCGGTGGGAGCCTGTGATCGCAGGTCTGTGCTTTCCGAGAGTGGCGTCGTCCGCTGCCGCGTGTGAGCGGGTTCGAGGTCAGGGCAGGGTGAGGATGCGGGGGCCGTCCTGGGTGATGGCGATGGTGTGTTCGATGTGGGCGGCGCGGCTGCCGTCGATCGTGCGCAGGGTCCATCCGTCGGGGTCGGTGCGGTAGTCGTTGCGTCCGCCGGCCATGAGCATGGGTTCGATGGCGAGGGCGAGGCCGTGGCGCAGGGGGAAGCCGCGGCCGGGTCGTCCGTGGTTGGGGACGTGGGGGTCTTCGTGCATCTGGCGGCCGATGCCGTGGCCGCCGAAGTCGGCCGGCATACCGCAGGCGGCCTTGCGTGCGACGGTGCTGATGGCATGGGAGATGTCTCCGATGCGGTGACCGACGGTGGCGGCGGCGATGCCGGCGTCCAGCGTCTGCTGGGTGGCGGCGATGAGTTCCAGGTCGGCGGGACGGGGGGTGCCGACGGTGAAACTGATCGCGGCGTCGCCGGTCCAGCCGTCGAGTTCGGCCCCGCAGTCGATGCTGACCAGGTCGCCGTCGCACAGGCGGTAGTCGTCGGGGATGCCGTGCACGACGGCGTCGTTGACGGAGGCGCAGATCACCGCGGGGAAGGGGATGGGGGCGAAGGAGGGCTTGTAGCCAAGGAACGGAGAGCGCGCCCCGGCCTTGGCCAGGACGGTGCGGGCGGCTTCGTCGAGCTCGCGCAGGCGAACCCCCACGGCTGCCGATTGGCGGACCGCTGCGAGGGCCTGGGCCACGACGCGTCCGGCTTCACGCATCGTCTCCAGTGCCGTGTCGGTCTTGATCTCCACCATGTGTCGTGACTCCCTGCGGCGCGAATCTACCCAATACCTATACCGGTATTAGTATCACGGGCATGGTGAGAGTTCCTTTGAGCCCGCAAGAGCGGCAACGTGGAGAGCGGTTCGGGGCCCTGCTCCGCGAGGCCCGCGGTGACCGCAGCATGGTGGATGTGGCCGCCACAGCAGGGGTGTCCGCGGAGACACTCCGCAAGATCGAGACCGGCCGGGCCCCGACCCCGGCCTTCTTCACCGTGGCGGCCCTGGCCCACGCGCTGGACCTATCGCTGGACGACCTGGCCACAGCCTGCGCAGAGGATGCCGACGGCGGTGGCCAGGCCGTGTCGGCGTGAACGTCACGAGACCTGCAGTCCGACCGAACATGGCGCGGGAGTGCCGATCTTCGCCGCATGGCACCAGATCGACGCTGTCTTCTCGGCACGGCGCGGACCCTAAGGTCAACCCCGAAGGACTTCGAGCCGACCACTAAGCGATAGGAGCTGATCGGCTGGCCGGGGCGTCCGGAGGGCAGCAGCCAGGGTGAGGCTC
>NZ_JABVEB010000060.1 GCF_014323665.1 Actinomadura sp. HBU206391
ACCTGGGAGGGCGAGGCGTACGAGCCGCTCGTGGACCACTACGCGGTGTACGGCTCCGAGTCGGCGGGCTTTCCGATCGACCCGCAGACCCTGCTCGCCAAGACGGTGTACAGCACGTTCGTCCACAACGGGATGGGCGGACGGTCGCGCACGTGGCACTACCGGGTGGTGGTCGTCGACGCGGCCGGCGACCGCAGCCGCCCGAGCCCGGAGTTCTCGGGGTCCAGTACCGAGTCGGTCACCGTGCCGGGCCGCCCGCTCGCGACCGTCGGCTCGTTCGACCACAAGAGCCTGGAGCTCGCCCTCGCCCCCGCCGGCTCCGCGCAGTTCCCGGCGCGGTTCCCCGGAGGCGTCGACGTCACCGCCGGCCCGGGCGCCGAGGCGGGCTGGTCGTACATCCACCCCGGGCCGATGGACTCGTGGGCGGGACGCAGATCGCACCGCTTCACGTTCCGGTTCCGGCTGGAGGCCGTGCCGGCGGGGGCGCCGTGGCTGGCGATGTGGCTGATCGACACGCACGCGTCGAGTCCCGGCGCGGCCGTCTTCGCGCTCAACGGGACCCAGGTGCGCGAGGTGCCGCTCGAGCGGGGCGCCACGCGCGGATCGCTCGAGGGCGACGCGACGCTGCCGGGCACGGTCCTCAAGCCGTCGTACGTCGAGTTCGCGCTGCCCACAGCGGCTCTGGTCGCCGGCGAGAACGTGCTGACCATCGACAAGAACACCGGCTCCTGGCACGTGTACGACGCCATCGGGGTCTTCGAGCGCTAGTGGCCGCCCACGACGTGTCGGACCGCGGCCGGTCAAGGGCAGCTGACGATCGACAATGCCTCCCTGGCGGAGCCGAGCTTGTCGGGATTGATCACGCCGTAGATGCCGCACACGCGATCGTCTCTCGGATCGAGGTCGACGACGAGCACGGCGAAGACGGCGGAGCCGAAGACCACCGCCGCCGGTGCGGCGTTGACGTCCACGTGCCGGACGTCGAGGTCCCCGGCGTACATGCCGGACAGGGCGACGAGGAGACGCGCGACCTTCTCTCTGCCCTCGATCGGCCGCAGCGCCGCCCGCCGCTTGCCGCCGCCGTCCGTCCACAGGGCCACGTCGGGCGCGAGCACCTCCATCAGGGCGCCCAGATCCCCGCCGAGGGACGCGGCGAGGAACCGGTCCGTAGCGGCCCGGCGTACGCGGGGATCGGGTTCGTACCGCGGGCGGCGGGCCTGGACGTGCTCACGGGCGCGGTGCGCGAGCTGTCGTACGGCGGCCGGGCTCCGCCCGAGGATCTCGGCGATCTCGACGTGCTCGTACCCGAACACCTCCCGCAGGACGAACACCGCGCGCTCCAGCGGCGTCAGCGTCTCGAGCACCACCATGAGCGCCAGCGAGACCGACTCGGCGCGGCCGACCGCCTCGGCCACGTCCTCGGCGGGGTGCGGCCCCGTCTCGGGCGGCCTGGTCACCAGGGGCTCGGGCAGCCACGGGCCGACGTACACCTCCCGCCTGCCGCGTGCCCGGCGCAGGCGGCCCAGCGCCTCGTTGACGGCGATGCGGACGAGATAGGAGCGCGGGTCGGCGATCGCGGACCGCCGCGCCGACGTCCAGGACAGCCAGGTCTCCTGCAGGACGTCCTCGGTGTCCGAGACCGTGCCGAGGATGTTGTAGGCGACCGCGAAGAGCAGTTCCCGGTGCCGGGTGAAGAAATCCTCCGCCGCCGCGTCGTCCCGGCCGTCCTGCGCCGTGCCCGATTCCTCTTCCGCCGTCACCGGCCGCCTCCCCTGTCAGACGTGCGCTCCGCAACTGAGACGGCGGCCGGTGGGCGAGTGTGACATGCGCCTCGGCCGGCCATGTCACATTCGGGGCGCGCGCCGACTCTTAGGCATTCGTGGGGGTGGTCCCCAGACGGGAGGAGACCAGGATGCTCGCAAGACTCTCGGCGTTCGTCGTGCGCAGGCGCAGGCCGGTGCTCGCCGCCGTCGTACTGCTCGCGATCGTCGGCGCGCTGGCGGGGTCGACGCTGTTCGGCAAGCTGAAGGGCGGGGGTTTCGACGACCCGGGCTCGGAGTCCGCACGTGCGACGGCCGTCCTCGAGGACGTGCTCGGGCAGGGCCGGCCCGACCTGATCCTGCTGGTGCGCGCGAAGGCGGGGGTGGACGATCCGGCCGCCGCGGCGGCGGGCACCGCGCTGACCCGAAGGCTGGCGGCCGAGCGGGGAGTGACGAACGTCACGTCCTACTGGACGGCCGGCCGGCTCCCGCCGCTGCGCGGGGACGACGGGAGGAGCGCCCTGGTCCTCGCGTCGGTCGGCGGTGACTCCAGCGCCGTGGACCGGCGGGTCGAGACGCTGCTCCCACGGTACGAGGGCCCGCGCGACGGTCTGGACGTGCGGGTCGGGGGCGACGCGATGGTCCAGCGCGAGCTCAACGCGCAGACCAAGGAGGACGTCGCGATGGGCGAGATGATCGTTCTGCCGCTGACGCTGGTCGCGTTGGTGTTCGTCTTCGGCAGCGTCGTGGCCGCCCTGCTCCCGCTGGCCGTGGCACTCGTGACGATGCTGCTGGGGCTGGGCCTGATGTGGGTTCTGGCGAGCGCAACGGACTTGTCGGTGTTCGCGGCGAACGTGGTCACGTTCATCGGCCTGGGCCTGGCGATCGACTACAGCCTGCTCATCGTCAACCGATACCGCGAGGAGGTGTCGTCCGGGGACGCGCACGCCGAGGCGATCGGCGCGGCGATGCGCTCCGCCGGCCGCACCGTCGTCTTCTCGGCCGTCATGGTCGCCGTGGCGCTCTCGGCCATGGCGGCGTTCCCCATGCTGGCGCTGCGGTCGATGGCGTACGCGGGAGTGGTGACGGCGCTGCTCGCCGCGGTCGCGTCGCTGGTGGTGCTGCCCGCCCTGCTCGCCGTCTGCGGACCGCGGATCGCGAAGACCAGGCGTCCGCGGCGCAGCGCCGAGGACGGGTTCTGGCACCGGCTGGCGCTCATGGTCATGCGCCGCCCGGTGCCGATCGCGACGGCGGCGACGCTCCTCCTCCTGCTGCTGGGGGCTCCCTTCCTCGGGGTCCGGCTGGGGTACCCGGACGAGCGGACGCTGCCCGAATCGGCGACGTCCCGGCAGGTGGCCGCCACGTTGCGCGCCGACTTCGACCCGGGCGAGCAGAACGCCCTCCAGGTGGTCGCCCCGCGAGCCGGCACCGGCCAGGCGGCCGTCGGCCCCTACGCCGCCCGGCTCTCGCTGCTGCCGCACGTCACCCGGGTCGACTCGGCCGCCGGCGGCTTCGAGCGCGGCCGGCCGGTGGCGCCCATCGGACCGGAGCACCGGCGGTTCACCGCCGGCGCCGCCACGTTCCTCTCCGTGATCCCGGCCGCGGGGACCACCGAGGAGGCCGCCGATCGCCTCGTCCGCGACCTGCGCACCGAACCCGCGCCCTTCGAGGTGCTGGTCGGCGGGACGGCGGCCCAGAACCACGACTCCACGGCCGCCCTGACGGAACGCCTGCCCGTCGCCCTCGGCCTGGTCGTCACCGTGATGCTGGTCCTGCTGTTCCTGCTCACCGGCAGCGTCCTGGTGCCGTTCCTGGCGCTCCTGCTCAGCGCCCTGAGCCTCACGGCGACGTTCGGCGCGCTGGTATGGATCTTCCAGGACGGCAACCTGTCAGGCCTGCTCGGGGACTTCACCGTCACCGGCACGACCGTCGCCACGGTTCCGGTGATGCTGTTCGCTCTCGCGTTCGGTCTGGCCATGGACTACCAGGTGTTCCTGCTCTCCCGGATACGGGAGGAGTACGACCGTACGGGCTCGGCGACGACCGCGGTCGCGCTCGGTCTGGAGCGCATCGGGCGGATCGTCACGGCCGCGGCGGTGCTGATCTCGATCGTCTTCCTCGCGTTCCTCATCTCCGACGTCACGTTCATGAAGGCGTTCGGCGTGGGCCTGCCGCTGGCCGTGCTCATGGACGCCACGATCGTGCGGGGAGCGCTGCTGCCCGCGATGATGCGGCTCGGCGGGCGGGCCACGTGGTGGGCGCCCGAGCCGCTGCGCCGCGTGCACGCACGCTTCGGCCTGCGCGAGAACGTCGAGGAGGTGGCCCGCGAGCCGGTCACCGCGCCGGCCTGACGAGGACCCGAGAAGTATCCCGCACCGATCGGGCGAGTACCCACGTAGCCCGCGAGGGCGTATCTCGTGACGGGAGTACTCGGGCGATGCGACGAAGAACGGCAGTGCTCTGGGCGGTCGTACTGGCCGCCGCGGTGGCCGCCGCGGGCCCGGCAGCGGCGGCACCCGCCGAAGGCCGGTCGGCCGGCCGGCGATCCGCACCGAGGTCACGGTGCCGCCCCGGGGCACCGCCGTCACGACGCTCACCGCCGACCCGGCCAAGAGCTCCGACGGGCGGTACGGCGGCCGGCTGACCGCGACCTCGGCGGACGGGCGGCGACGCCTCACCGTCGCGGTCGGCGCCGTGCGCGAGCCCGGCCGGCACACCGTGACCGGCATCGACCGCAGAGGCGTTCCCTTCGGATAGAGCCCCGACGCGGCGTCAACCGACGGACTGCCGACGTCGTGCATCCCCGAAGGGAACCGGGTCCGGATTCGTCTCGATCCGGGTGCACGCGGACGGCGGAAACGGCGACGAGGTCGACCAGACGACGATCCGCGCGTACCGCCTATGGTGATCGCGCACGCCCTTGCCGCTCCTCAGAGGCGGCCAGGGCCGCTCTACGTCAGAATCGGGACGACTCCGGCCAAATGACGTGGCCCCCCGATGTGCCGCCACCCACGGTGTCGGTATGTTCGACAGGTGTAAACCGGCCAGAGTAGGGGACAGCGTGTCAGACATCGAGCTCAACCATGCAGGTGGACGGATCTCCCTGGAAGTGACGAGCGCGACGGACGGGCCGTCCGGGCTCAACATCGGGTCGCTGCTCAAGGAGACCGGCTACGTCACCCTCGATCCCGGCTTCGTCAACACCGCCTCCTGTACCTCCGCCATCACCTACATCGACGGTGAGGCCGGCATCCTCCGCTATCGCGGCTACCCGATCGAGGAACTCGCCGAGCGGTCGTCCTTCGTCGAGGTGGCCTACCTGCTGATCTACGGTGAGCTGCCCACGCCCGAACAGCTCACGAGCTTCGAAGGCCGGATCCGCGAGCACACCCTCCTGCACGAGGACTTCAAGGCGTTCTTCTCCGGGTTCCCCCGCGACGCGCACCCGATGGCGGTGCTGTCGTCGGCGGTGAGCGCGCTGTCCACCTTCTACCAGGACAGCCTGGACCCGTCCGACCCCGAGCAGGTCGACATCTCGAGCATCAGGCTCATCTCCAAACTGCCGACGATCGCCGCCTACGCCTACAAGACCTCCATCGGCCAGCCCCTGCTCTATCCGGACAACTCCCTCGGCTACGTCGACAACTTCCTGCGCATGACGTTCGGGCTGCCGACGGTTCCGTACGAGGCCGACCCCGAGATCGCCCGGATCCTCGACATGCTGTTCATCCTGCACGCCGACCACGAGCAGAACTGCTCGACCTCGACGGTGCGGCTCGTCGGCTCCAGCCAGGCGAACCTGTTCTCGTCGGTGTCCGCAGGGGTCAACGCCCTCTTCGGCCCGCTGCACGGCGGCGCCAACCAGGCTGTGCTGGAGATGCTGGAACGGATCCACCAGAGCGGCGACGACGTCGACGCGTTCGTACGGCGGGTCAAGGACAAGGAGCCCGGCGTGAAGCTGATGGGCTTCGGGCACCGGGTCTATCGCAACTACGACCCGCGCGCCGCCGTGGTCAAGAAGGCGACGCGCCAGGTGCTGGACCGGCTCGGCAAGTCCGACCCGCTGCTCGACCTCGCGATGCGGCTCGAAGACGTGGCGCTGAACGACGACTACTTCGTCGAGCGCAAGCTCTACCCGAACGTCGACTTCTACACCGGCGTCATCTACAAGGCGATGGGGTTCCCGACCAACGCGTTCACCGTCCTGTTCGCGCTCGGCCGTCTCCCCGGCTGGATCGCGCAGTGGCGCGAGATGATGGCCGACCCGGCGCTGAAGATCGGGCGGCCCCGCCAGGTCTACGTCGGGCCGACGGAGCGGCACTACGCGGGCGTCGACGAGCGGTGACTCGGCGCGGCCGGTGACCGGGCGAGCCCGGCCGGCGGGGTGGCCTGGACACGGGCCGATCGCCGGACGGGGCCCGGTCACCCGTCGAAGAGCACCCGGACGTCGGTGACGCCGCGGGCGGCGGCGACCCGGCCGGCCTCCTCCTCGATCGCGGCGCGGACGCGGGCCGCCGACGACCGGAACGGCGTCACCGTGATCTCCAACCTGGTCCGGCCCGCCTTCCGGGCCCGCCAGAGGCCGTCGATCTCGCCGTCCACCAGCAGCGCGCCGGGCTTCGATATCGCCTTCCAGAGCTCCGAGTGGCGGGCCTTGTCGGGCACGAGCAGCGAGCGATCGCGGGCCTGCAGGAACGGGTCGGAGGGCGGCAGCAGCCGCACCAGGCTCGGAGCGGCCGCCGAACGCAGCACGTCGACGCGGTCGGCGGGCAGCCACGCGCGCCGTCCGTCCACCCGTACCTCCGCCAGCCCGTCCGGCCACGCCGGCGCCAGTTCCCGCTGGGTGGTACCGATGTACGAGGCCACCTCAGCGAGGGTGGCCGGGCCGTGCAACCGCAGGTAGGCCTCGACGAGCGCCGCAGTGCCTGCCGCCTCACGGGGCACCTCCGGCCGGCCGGCGATCGGGGCGAGGACGGCGGGCGAGGTACCGGGCTGGACGAGCACGCCGGCCGGCAGCCCGACCTGCTGGAACAGTGCGCCGGAGACGTGCCGGGCTTTGCACGGCACGCAGTCGTAGGTGAGTGACGCCGGGATCCGGGCGGTGACCTCCGTACTGACCTCGCCCCGCGGCCGGGGCTCGCCGACGACCTCGCGCATGGCCTCGGCGGCGGCCGTGAAGGCCGCCAGCCCGAGCCGCGCGCCCTCCTTGATCCGCGTACTGGTGAACCGCGCGGTCGCGTCCGCGTCGCTCAGCGGCCACAGCGCGGTCGCCAGCCCGGGCAGGTCCGCGGTCCTGTGCAGGTGCGGCGCGCCGCGGAAGGTCCACACCAGCGAGAGCCCCTCGAGATCGCCGGCAGGCGGCGTCGCCGACCGCGCGGCCAGGGCCGGCCGCGCCGAACCCGACGGGGTGTCCTGGACGCCGAGGTCGAACACCGCCAGATCCTCCAGGTCACCGGCCTTCCGGTCCAGACCGTGCGCGGCCACGCGGTACGCCATTACCCGTTCGCGATCGACCTCGAGTACCAAATTCGTCCCCTCTAAGCGCTCTCAGAGCAGCCACCCACACCGCGGCGGCACCCCCGCCCGGCTGTGCCATGCAGGCGATGCTAGATGCCAAGGATCCCAGAGCGTCACGTGCGTCACCCCAGCCCGCAGTCGATCAAGGATACGAACACCGGGGAGCGCCCAAATCCTTGATCGACTAGAACCCACAGCCCCACAGCCCCACAGCCCCACAGCCCCACAGCCCCACAGCCACCAGATCATGCATGCTCCCGCCCACTGCTGTGATCACGCAGTAGCTCCCGAACACCACCGTGATCATGCAGTTATTCGCGGTCCTCGGGCGAGCCCCCAGCGAACGTCTGCGTGATCACCACCGAAGCGATCCCCCTCCGCCCGTGATCACGCAGTTGCTCGCAGCCGTTCGCCCGCGACAGCCCCAGCACGCGAACAACTGCATGATCACGGGAGGAGTGGACGCCGGCATTTCGCGAGGCGCTCCCCCTTCGGCCGTGATCATGCAGTTATTCGCCGCCACGTGTCTCTTGCGGCGACGAGGCCACAGTCGATCAACGATTTGAGCACCTGGGCGCGCCCGAATCCTTGATCGACTCGGATCGTGACAGCTAGAACGGCGCACGGCTGTCGACCAGTCCTGATCAGGCAGTCATCGGCGCAAGGACGCTCAGGCATTTGCCTGCGTTCGTGCCCGCGCGCCGAGAACAAGAACCGAGCAACCTTCAGTGTCGGCATATGCACCACCAAGAGCCACCCCGCGTCGTGCATACGCCGACACCGAACACGCTTCGGCCAGCCGTCGGAGCCCGGGCGGCCGATTTCGACAAGGAGCATGACGCACGGCCACAGAGCGGGAAGCCTCAAACGGCAAGCGACCTCAGAGCCAGAAACTGCATTGGTAGCGGGGCCACTGCCCGCCCGTCTGCCGGGCATAGCCTCCATGCTCCAGCGTGATCATGCGGTTTGGTCGTACGTACCCGCCCGCCGGCTGGCCGGGCACGCGAATAACTGCATGATCACGGCGGCTTTCGGGCGAGACGCCGTCGTCCCCAATCCCGAGGGGAACATGGGGTGTTCGCACTTCTCGGCCGAGCCGCCCTGCATTCTCGGCCGAGCCGCCCCGCGCCTGTGGCGGCGGGGGCGGCTCGGCTCGCGGTCATCGGACGGTGCAGGCCGTGCCGTTCAGCGTGAAGGCAGCGGGTTCGCCGTTCGAGGCGGATCGGTCGGCGATGAAGCCGAACGTCGCGGTGCCGGACGGCTGGACGGTCCCGTTGTAACCGGCGTTCTTCGCGGTCACGTCGGCGCCCGTCTGGGTGTGCGCGGCGCCCCAGGTCTGGGTGATCCGCTGGCCGTCCGGGAACCGCCAGGCGAGGTTCCAACCGTTGACCGCCGACGTACCGGTGTTCGTGATCGTCACCTCTGCCTGATAGCCGCCGCCCCACTCGCCGGTCACGGTGTACGCGACCGAGCACGCACCGCTCGCCGGCGGATCGGTGGGCGTCGGCGTGGGAGTCGGCGTCGGGGTGGGGGTCTGCGTCGGGGTGGGCGGGGTGGTGGACCCGCCGGTCCGGTCGGCGTACAACACGCCGCGGCCGTTGGTGCCGAGGTAGACCCTGCCGTACACACGTGGGTCGCCGGTTAGCGCCTCGCCCATGTTGCCGTACTGGTGGCGGTCGTCGTTGATCCGCACCCAGGTGCCTGCGGCGTCGTCAGAGCGGAAGACCCCCGTGACGCCGTCGACGGTGCCGACCGCGAAGACGGCCGGGTAGGTCTGGCCCGGCGCCGCCTTGCCGAAACCGACGTTCAGGGCCTTCGACATGGCCGCCACCTTGGTGAAGCTCGCGCCCGAGTTGGTGGAGTGGAACAGCCCGGTGTCACCGGCCAGCCAGAGGTCGCCCTCTCGGCCGGGCACCGCCTTGAAGTGCACGCCCGACGACGGCAGCCCGGTCGCGGCGGTCGCCGCGAAGCTCTGGCCGCCGTTGGTGCTGACGTAGAGCCGGCCGGCGCTGTAGGCGTAGAACTTGTTCGCGTTGACCCGGTCGGACTCGACGACCGCGTTCTGCGGAGCACCTGAAGCGTGGGTCCACGAGTTTCCGAAGCCGACCGAGTAGACCACGGGACTGTCCTTGGGAGCCCACACGAACCGGCTGCCGTTGGCCGCCGCCGCGATCGTGCCGCCCTCGTTGATCCCGCCCGGCTCGGTGCCCTGGAACCAGTTCGCCCCGCCGTCGGTGGAGAACGCCGCGTGACTGTCGTTGGGGCGGTCGGCGTCGGCGAAGTTGCCGGCCCGCACCATGACGCTGGGGTTGGTCTCGGCGTAGTCGAGGCTCGTCGTGGTCGTGAAGCCGGGCTGGGTGAACATCATCGCCGGCACGGCGTCGAGGTTGTTGTGCCTGAAGCCGCCGATGTCACCGAGACCGCTGACCAGCGGAACCCCGGACGGCGGGCTGACCAGGTCGAGCACCGCGGTCTCCTCCAGGCCTTTCGCCATCGGCCTGATGGTGAACTGGCCGCCGGAGTCCCACTGGCCGAGGTCCGTGGTGCCGTAGACGGTCGCGCCCGTGCCGTACATCATCCGGCCCGAGTTGAACGGGTCGATCTCCAGGGACTCCGTCATCCAGCCCAGTTTCGGTGAGGTCTCCGGAGGTGCGGGGTTGGTACCGAACGTCAGCCACGGCGCGGCCGAGATGTCCATCTTGTAGCGGAAACTGCGGTTCGGATAGCTCGTGAAGTCCCACACCCGGGTCCACGTGGCGCCGCTGTCGGTGCTGCGGAAGAAGATGACGTCGGGCCACCAGGAGATCTGCGTCGCCACCATGAGCGTGCCCGGCCGCTGCCGGTCGACGGTCAGGCCGCTATAGCCGAAGTAGTCGTCGGCGCTGCTCGAGGGGATCGGGCTGATCTGTGTCCACGTCCCGGTCGCGGTGGCGTAGCGCCACACGTCGCCCTTGGCCCCGTCGTACGGCCCGCCCGTGTCGCTGGTGGCGAGGTAGAGGTAGCCGTTCGTGGTGTCCAGCACGCCCTTGTGCGCGATGTAGCCGGTCGGCTGTCCGGCCACCCGCTCCCAGGAGGTTCCTCCGTTGGTGGTGCGGTAGACGGTGTTCTGCTTGTCGGCCACGCCCACGTAGATGGTCTGGGTGAGGTTGCCGGCGGTCGCGGTCCGCTTGTCGAAGGTCACCCAGACGACGCCCTGGTTGTCGCCGAGATAGGCGTCGCCCGGACTCTGTGCGTAGTTGCCGGGGTTGGGGAAGTTGGAGACCTTCGACCAGGTTGCCCCTGAATCGGTGCTGCGCCACAGACCGTTGCCGCTGGGAGCGCCGAGGTAGAGCACGCTGTTTCGGTTGGGGTCGATGGCGAGGCGCTCGCCCATGCCCCGGCCGGGCATGTTGCCCCCGAGCTTGAACGGCAGCGGGCTGGTCTGCCACGTGTCGCCCTTGTTCGTGGACCGCAGGATCGCGCCGTTGTTCGGATCCCAGCTGTTGGTGTACATCCCCGCGGCGACGTAGACGCGGTTCGGGTCGACCGCGTCGGTGGCCAGGCTCACGACGCCGTTGTAGCCCCAGTTGGCCTGGCCCACCCAGTCGAGCAACGGCGTCCAGCTCTGTGAGCCCTGGTTCCACCGGTAGGCGCCGCCGATGTCGGTGCGCGCGTAGATCAGGTCCTTCTGACCCTGGTTGAAGACGATGCCGGGTACGAAGCCGCCGCCGGCGATCTGGACGTTCTTCCACGAGTAGGTGTCGGCGGCCGCCGCCGACGCCGGCGTGGTGCCGGCGGCGTATGCCACCAGCGCCATCACCGCGGCGAGCGCCGCGGCCAGCATGGCCGCGAGCGCGCTGACGAGGTTCTTCCGCATGGACGGTTCCCTGTCTGATGGGCAACCGCCACGCACGGTCAGGGACGGGCCCGGACGACCGCCACGCCGAGGGCGTGCATGAGCGAGATGCGCGGGGTGAACTCGCGCGAGGGCTCTACTCGCGCGAGGACTTTCCGGCGGCTTTCGCGTGAACAATGCCGACTTTCACACGCTGATCGGGCAGTGTCAATAAGGCTCGATAATCGCCCGGCGGAATGGGTGTCGATTCGATTCGAATTCGACGCCGCCACATCGGCGGATCGAGCGTACAGGGCGGCCGTCCGGGATCGAACCGAGAACCTCCAGGGCCACAACCTGGTGTGCAGACCACCACACCACGGCCGCCATGACCGAGCACGCACAGTACAGAAGTACGGCCCGGCGAAACCTCAATTTCGTAGCGGGTGCAGGAATCGAACCTGCCTGCCGCGGCTTATGAGACCGCCGAACGCACCAGCGTCCCTACCCGCCATGGATAAAAGCGGAGGGTGCGAGATTCGAACTCGCGCGGGGGTGAACCCGACCACGGCTTAGCGGGCCGCTGCCTTACCGGACTCGGCCAACCCTCCAGAACCGGGTAGAAAGCCGATCAACTCAGGCGCGATGACCACGTGCGGTGACTCCGGTCGCGCATGGCGTGCCGCAGGCTTCCCTGATGGGTGTGCGTGCGTCGCATTGCCGGTGCCTCCCTCGCGGTTTCGTGGCGCGGTCTCCGCCGCGCTTGTCTCACCATGCCGGAACCGCACACGAAGCGGCAACGCCTTTTTCGGCGGCCGAACGCGGACGAAGGGCAACCTTGAGCGCTAAATGAGCGTCGAAACACACGAAGCCGATGAGGAAGGGGCCCGCCTCCGTGCCCACGCTCGTGTTGTCTCCGCGGTACACCTCCGATTCCAGGGACCTGCGCGCGGCCGCCGTCGCGGCGGGATGGAGGGTGGAGCGGCTCGGTGGCTGGCGGCCGCCGGACCGGTTGCGAGACCACGACGTGGTGCTCTACGGCGAACCGCTGTTCGTCGAGGTGATCGCGGCCGGGCTCGGCCGGGCGCTGATCGACGCGCCGTTCGACTGGCTGCTCGGCCTGCCGGAACGGCACCGCCGGCGCACGATCGAACTGACCACCATGGGCCACGCGCGGACCGTACGGGAACCGGTGTTCGTCAAGCCGGCCGACGGCCGCAAGGGCTTCGAGGGCGCCGTGTACGGGCCGGACGCCGAACTGCCCTCCACCGAGGCACAGCCCGATGACACCCCGGTGTTCACCGCCGAGCCGGTCGCCTGGGAGGTCGAGTTCCGGTGCTTCGTGCTCGACCGGCGGATCGCCGCGATGTCGCCGTACCTGCGTGAGGGCAGGTTCGCCCTCAGCGCGGACGGCACCTGGCAGGCCGACGCCGGCGACGCCGGGCAGGCCGCCGCGTACGCCGAGGAACTGCTGGCCGACAAGGACGTGTCGATGCCGCCCGCAATCGTGATCGACATCGGGCGGGTGCGCGGGCGCGGCTGGGCCGTCATCGAGGCCAACAGCGCCTGGGGAGCCGGGATCTACGGCTGCGAGCCGCGGCGCGTCCTCGACGTGCTGGCCCGGGCCTGCGTCAGCCGCGACCGCCTCCAGCCCGGGGACGCCCCATGGGTCCTCGACCCCGTCGAGGTCACAGGCGGCTAGCCGCGAGACGGGTCCGCACGACCAGATCGTTCAGGGGGCCGGCGGACGGCGGCTCCTCGGGCAGCGCGGAGGAGTCCCGCTCGTCCTCCAGCCGGAGCGTCAGCGCGACCACGTCGGCGCCCAGCCGGTCCCGGTCCGGGGCGTCGGCGGCGAGCCGCGCGTGCTCGGCCGCCCGCTTGGCCTCGATCAGCTCGGGCAGATAGGCCGGTCCGTACTCGGCGGCGAGCGCGTTCAGGTCGGCGACGACGTCACCGGTGCGCATCAGGTGGACGCCGGTCAGCAGCACCCGGAAGGTGTAGAGCAGCGGCTTGAGCTCGGCCTTGCGCTCGAAAAGGCTCCACTGGTTGCGCGCGAAGCCCAGATAGTGGTGCGCGTGCATGCGGGTGACCAGCGACGGCACCAGCGCCTTCAGCTCCTCGTGCATCGGCCCGGACTCCACGACCAGTGGTGACATGACCTGTTCCAGCACGTAACCGTTGCGGGTCAGCAGCATCTGGCCGAACTTCACCAGATCGTGTGTGACCAGGTCGATCTCCACACCGGACTGGTCGAAGGTCCAGGTGACCGTCTCCTGTCCCCGCGTGAGGCCGACTACCTCCTCGAGCGGGAGCAGGTGCACACCGCGCAGATCGATGTCGGAGTCGACGGAGGGAAAGCCGTAGAGGTGCGCGCCGCTCACCGTCATGAACGCGCGCGGGTACGGGTGCTCCGCCTCCGTGCTCGCCATGACCCCCTCGGGCAGTCTCAACCGTCCACCTCCACGTATCTGCGACGGACCGACACCAGGAACTCCTCGGCGGCGGCGCGGTCGGGCTCGGCCGGCAGCGGGCTTCGCGCCAGCGCCGCCTCCATCTCGGCGGTCAGCTCCGACCGCCATGCCATGATCTCGGCCCAGCCGACCTCGCCCCGCCGTACGGCCAGCAGCCGGTCGCGGAAGTCCGTGACGTCGACCAGCGGAGCGCCGTGCTCCACCAGGTGCCGGCCGCTGATCAGCAGCCGCAGCAGGTGCATCACGTGCTTCCACCGCGGTTCACCGCGGGTGCGCAGGTCCGCCCTGAGCCGCTGGAACTGGCTGTCGGCGTACCGCAGGAACGTGCGGTGGGCGTGCCGGGACACCAGCGAACCGCGCAGCGCGACCAGTTCCCGACCGACGTCGGTGATCTGCTCGACAAGCGGCGACCACAGGCATTCGAGCACGGTCGGATTGGCGTCCAGCGCGAGGCCGCAGAAGCGCTCCAGCTCCCAGGAGAACTGCTCCGGACCGGGCCCGTCCACGTGCGTCGGCGGCTTGTCGAAGCGCCAGAACAGCGGTGTCGGCGCGACGAACACGCCCCGCCGGTCGACGTCGCTGCCCTCGATCGCGAGCCCGTACGCCCGCGAGCCGACCACGACCGACAGGACCGTATGCTCGCGCACCAGCCGCTCCCCGAGATCGTTCACGGCACCAGCCTGGCCTAGTCGGGTCGGAGGGTGCCAGCGCGTTTCCCATCCGGCGCCCCGTGACGGCCCGTTCGGCTCCCCGTAGGCTCGGCGGAACCGAACGGAGTGATCGGCCGTCGTACGGTGCACGCGCCCGAGGGGGAACATGGAAACGGCCGTCCGCCCGGAGCCTTCCGGACAGGGCATCCACCACCAGAGCCGCCGCGATCTTGTGATCGTGATCATGCTCGTCGCGGTGCTGGCCGGCCTCTTCACGCTGTACGGGCCGCTGAACCAGGGTCCCGAGCGGTGGGTGCTGAAGACCTGGCTGGACGAGCGGATTCCCCTGGTCGAGCCGTTCGTCGTCCCTTACTTGTCGATCTTCGTGGTGGCCGCCGTGACGCTCCCGGCGTTCCTGCTCAAGTCGGCGCGGATCGCGCGGTCCGCCCTGCTCGCGGCCGTCCTGACGCTGATCGTCGCCTATCTGTTCTACGCCTTCGCGCAGACGCACGTGCCGCGGCCGAGCGTGACCGGCGACGACGTGTTCTCCGCGATGCTGCGGTTCGTGTACGGCGGCGACAACGCCTACAACTGCTTCCCGAGCCTGCACACGGCCTTCTCGGTGCTGATGGGGATCCACTGGATGTGGTTTCGGCTGCGGATCGGCCGGTACGTGGCGGCCTGGTGCGGGCTCATCGTGCTCTCCACGATCTTCGTGCATCAGCACTATGTGGCGGACGTGGCGGGCGGGGTGGTGGTGGCCGTCTCGGCCTGCCTGGCAGCGCGCCGTCTGACCGGAGGGCCGGTGCCGCTCCGGAGGAACGGCGAGCACGCCGGCCCATGACACCGGACGAGCTCGACGTCGGCATCGACGAGGCGTGCGGGGACGATCCGTTCACCGCCGGCGCGGCCCGCCGCCGGCTGGGCTGGCTGGCCGCTCGGCCGCCCGGTGCCCCCTACCGCCCGAACCCGTGGGATCCGCGGCTGTGGACGCCGCGCCGCCGGCGGCTCGCGCCGGATCAGGCCCTGCTCGACGCCATGACCGCTCGCGGCCTGCTCCGCCGCGCCGGACGGGGCCACGAGTTCGCCGACCAGGCGGTCCGCGACCGGCTCGCCGCGCTGTGGCGGCGCGGGCCCGGCGCCCTGACCATGCTGCCCGCCCGAACGCGCCTGGACTCCGGGTGGGCAGCCGGCCAGGGCCCGCCGCCGACCCACGGCAACGCGGTCGAATTCCTGGTCGACAACGAGGCGGCCTGGGGCCGCCTCGCCGACGAGATCGCCGGGGCGGAGTCGTCGGTCCGGGGGCTGCTGTTCATGCTCGACGTCCCCCACGTGCGCATGGGCTTCGCGCGCGACCCCGTCCACGGTGGTGGACCGGTCACAGGCGTACGGCTGGAGGAACGACTCCTCGCGGCGGCCGGGCGCGGCGTCGACGTCCACCTGGTGCTCAACCACGTGACCCCCGCGCTGTCCCCCGCCAACACCACGCACCCCGTGGAGCGCTTCTTCCGCACCCGCGACCCCCTGCGGCGGGTACGGCTGCGCCGCCTGAGGACACCGCAGACGCTGCCGATCCACGGCAAGGTGTACGTGATCGACGACCGGGTCGCCTACCTCGTGGGCTCGGTGTTCGCGCAGGAGTACTTCGACGGCCGGGAACACCTGATCGATGACCCGCGGCGCGGGCACCTGCGGTGGCGGAGCTCCCTCCGCGCGCCGGTGCACGACGTGAGCGTCCGGATCGAGGGGCCGGCCGTCGCCGACCTCGACCGGACCGTCCGGCTGCACTGGGACCGCTGCCGCCCCGTCGCGGGCGACGCGATGCCGCCGTTCCGGCCGCCCGCGGCCGGCGGACCGCCGGGCGCGGCCACACTGCAGGTCACCCGCACTCTGCGCGGTGCCGGCCGGTATGCCGGGCTGCCGGTGGGAGAGACCGGCATCCACGAGTCGTACCTGCGGGCCCTGGCGACGGCCCGGGACTACGTCTATCTCGAGAACCAGTACCTCACCTGTACGGAGATGGTCGACGCGCTGATCGACGCGCTCAAGAGGGCTCCGAGGCTGCGGCTGATCGCACTGATCAACATGAGGCCGGACGTCCCGCACTATGTCCGCTGGCAGCGCCGGGCCATCGAGCGGCTCCTCACCGGGCTCGGTGATGACCGGCACCGTGCCGGCCTCTTCACGCTGTGGAGTCATGAGAAGGCCGTCGGCCGCACCCGGATCCTGCGCGACCACGTGCACTCCAAGGTGGCCATCGTCGACGACGAATGGTTGACCGTCGGCTCGGCCAACCTCGACGGGCTGTCGCTGACCTGTGGCGAGCACGAGCTGTACCGGCCGCCGCTCGTCCGGCTGGCGCGGCTGTTCGGCGGCGCGGGAGGCGGCGACCCCTGGCAGGCCAGAGCCACGGAGGTCAACGTCACCTGCGCGGGAGAGGAGGCCGCCCGGCTCCGCCGGGACCTGTGGGCCGAGCACCTCGGCTACCCGAGCGCCGGCGACCCGGCCCTCGCGCGGCCCCCGGAGGGCGGCTGGCTCGAGCTGTGGCGGCGGCGGGCCGAGCTCAAGCTCGATGCTCTGCGGGGACCCGAACCCTCGGTACGGGATCCGAGAGTGCTGCCCTATCCCCACACCGGCGGCGTCCCGGCGCCCGGCGGTCACCGGCCCGCAGGATATCTGCGCGCCCTCGGCGTGGACACCGGGCGTCTCCAGGTCCACACCCGGTTCCGGTCGTTCTCGTTCCGGACCGGCGCCTGGCGCTGAGCCCCGTCCCCGGCGGGCCGCCGGTCGGCACGACCGTGCCGGAGGTCCCGGCGGCCGGACTCAGTCGTCGGCGGCGGTGCTCTCGGGCCGGGGCGGCACGCCGGCCAGGACGTCCTGCAGGAAGGCGTGCCGGAAGTGGTAGACCGCACCCGACCGGCGCAGCACGCCCCTGTCGTGGGCCGCCTCAAGGAAGTCCATCAGCCGCCAGGGCAGTCTGCCCCTCGGCGCGTACCAGAGCCGGACCACCAGCAGGTGCAGCCAGGAGACGACTCCCGCCTTGCCCTTGTCCAGGGAGAACGCCCAGACCGGGCCGTACATCAGGCCGCCCGCCAGACCGGCGGCGGCCCCGATGACGACGCCGAACGGCGGGGCGATCCCGTACCCGCCGACCATCCCGACCGTGAGCGCGTACACCATGCCGAAGGTGAGCGCCACACGCCTGTCCTGTACGAGCAGGTGCCGCGGAGCCACCGCGTCCTCGGTGGCGTCGGGAGCGGCGAGGCCGTAGACGAGCCCGATCGGCCCGCCGCACAGCATGCCGACCACCACGGCGAACCCGGGCCCGCCGAGGAGCAGTCCCACCCCGCCGCCGATCGCCCCGACGATCAGTCCGCTCGCCAGCGCGGCACGACGCCGGCCGGTCACCCCGAAATGCAGTACCGACGGCGCGGGGGCGTTCCTTGCCGAGGCGATGCCCAGCACGATCAGGGTGATCAGCCCGAAAGCCCCGCCGACCGCCCAGCCGGCGACCGCGCTCTCGGCGCGATGGGCCGCGAGACCGCCGAACCCGAGACCGATGGCGGCACCCCCCATGACTCCTCCGGCCAGCCCGATGAGGATCCGCACCGGTCGCGGCGCCAGCTGCGACAGCTCCCACCACGCGATCTCGCTCACGTGGCGGCCGTGCATCAGCTCGGCGAGGCAGGTCAACCACCTCCTGGCGTCGTCGCCCTTCCATCTCTGCCGCTCGGAGGCGGGGTGGCTCGGGAACGCGGTGGCGATGAGGCCTTCCAGCAGGTGGCCCGCGATCCGGGCCCGCGTGGGGAACCGCGATTCGTCCGCCAGCTCACCGGGATCGGTGGACCGGCCCCGGTAGACCTGACGCGCCAGCGAGATCATCAAGGGGGTGGAGAACGCCCGCGCCAGCGGGCCCCGTGGACGGTCACGGAGGCTGTCGAAGACCGGCTGCCAGCGTTCCCTGCGCCGCTGGTGCAGCCCCCGGGAGATGAACTCGATCGCGTCCGCCGGCACGACCGGTTCCAGCTCGATGACCGCCGCTCCCGCGAGAGTGTCCTGCCCGTCGGCCACCGCCCGTTCGTACTCCCGCGCGCGGCAGGTCAGGACCAGACGCGGCAGCCGGGAACGCTTGACGAATGTGATCATCTCCGTCCTGCGCTCTCGCTTGATCTCGTCCATCCCGTCGAGCACCGGGAGCAGCGCGCCGTCGTCGAGCAGTCCCTGGAGAACGTCCTCACCGTCGTACCGCACCGGGAGATCCCGCAGAAACGGGTGGTCCTCCACCAGGCGGCGCTTGACCCACGCGTCCAGGGACTCCCCGCCGGGGTCCCAGGACGCGAGCGTCAGGAGCACCGGCACCGGCTCCGTGCTCTCTCCGTGCTCCGCGGCGTCGGCCTCCGCCACCCGCTCGTTCAGGAGCCCGAGGGTCAGCAGCAGGGCCACGGTGGACTTGCCGGCCCCCGGCTCGCCGAGCACGACCAGCCTCGGGGCCTGCTGCCGCCGGAACGCCGCCACCATGGCCCCGGGCGAGTCCAGCCGGACCCGCTCCGCGCCGGCGGCATGGGCGCCGGTCCCGTCGGTGACGTCTCGCCCGGTCGGCGACCAGTGGCCGGGCAGCAGCACCCCATGGCCGTACACGTCGCGCTTCTTCGCTTCCTTCCGCCATTTGTCCCTGACGACCCGCGCGAGCCTGTTCATCACCTCGGGCAGGGAGCCGCCCGCCCGGCGGGAGTCGCCGCGCAGCAACTGGCGGGCGGTGAACACGACCAAGGGCGCCCCGAGGACGAGCGCGATGACGACCACGATCGGGCCGTGCTTGCCCGCCCAGCTCTCCAGAGGCTTGCCCAGCAGGCCCTGGAGCACCGGGAAAACGAGCACGGCCAGCGCCGCGTAGACGACCGCCGCCAGAACCTTGACGGTTCTGTTCATCCGCGCACCATCCCATCCGCCGGTCGACACTCTTCAGATCCTCGTGCCTGTCGCCGCTCTATGGATCCTCCTCGAAAAAGATCTCGATTCGTTCGCGCCGGCGCCTGAGACTCCCCGGCGAGGCGGTTGGTTGGCGTCGGGGCCACATCCGGCCTGAATGTCCCTTTCGGCGGGGAGATGCCGCATCGTTTGCTCAGGTCGGGTGTGGAGGGGGTTCATCATGGTCACCACGGTGCTGCGCCGGTTCGGTCGTCGCACGAGGATCCTGCTGGCGGTGACGCTCGCCGTGCCGCTCGCCGCCGTACTCGCCGTGACCGGGGACGGTGCGCAGGCCGCCGCCGCGCTCCCGGCCGGCTTCCAGCAGAAGACGATCTTCACCGGCCTCACCCAGCCGACCAACATCGAGTTCTCCCCCGACGGCCGCGTCTTCGTCGCGGAGAAGAACGGCCGCATCAAGGTGTTCGACTCCCTCACCGACACCACCGCGACCCTGTACGCGGACCTGCGCCCGAAGGTGCACAGCTACTGGGACCGGGGGATGCTCGGGCTCGCCCTGCACCCCGACTTCCCGGCCGACCCGCGGATCTACACCGCGTACGCCTACAACGGCGAGATAGGCGGCGCGCATCCGAAGTGGCCCTCGGCGAACGGCACGGACGACCAGTGCCCGAGCCCACCCGGCGGGACCGGCGACGGGTGCGTGGTCAGCGGCCGGGTCTCGATCCTCACGCCCCCGGCGCAGGCGGGCGGCCTCGCCGACGAGCGGGTCCTGATCGAGGACTGGTGCCAGCAGTTCCCCAGCCACTCGGTGGGCACGGTCGCGTTCGGCCCGGACGGCATGCTGTACGCCGGCGGCGGCGACGGGGCCAGCTTCGGCTACACCGACTACGGCCAGGACAGCCAGACCGCCAGCGACGTCACCCCCGACAACCCCTGCGGTGACCCGCCGAGCAAGGTCGGCACGGCCCTCGCACCGCCGACCGCCGAGGGCGGCGCGCTGCGCTCCCAGGACCTGCGCACCCGGGCCGACCCGACGACGCTGGACGGCGGCATCATCCGAGTGAATCCCGACAGCGGCGAGGCGGCGCCCGGCAACCCGACCACCACGGGCGACGACAACGCCAAGCGCATCGTCGCCTACGGGCTGCGCAACCCGTTCCGGTTCACCTTTCGGCCGGGCACCGGCGAGATCTGGGCCGGCGACGTGGGGTACAAGACCTGGGAAGAGATCAATCGCATCCCGTCGGCCACCGCCAAGCTCACCAATCTGGGCTGGCCGTGCTACGAGGGCACCGCGCGGCAGGCCGGCTACGACGGTGCGAACCTCACCCTGTGCGAGAACCTCTACACCGCCGGAGCGTCCGCGGTGACGTCCCCGTACTACCGCTACGCCCACACCGCGAAGGTGGTCGCGGGTGAGAGCTGCGTCACCGGCAGTTCGTCGATCACGGGGGTGGCGTTCCACTCGACCGGCGCCTACCCGGCGGCCTACCGAGGTGCGCTCTTCTTCACCGATTACAACCGCAATTGCGTGTGGGTGATGCGACCGGGCACGAACGGCCTGCCGAGCACCGCCGCGCTCAGCACGTTCGCAACGAACACCGGCGGGCTCATCGACCTCCAGGCCGGCCCGGGCGGCGACATCTTCGGGGTCGACCTCGCGGGCGGCCGAATCATCCGATTCGTCTACAACGGCGTCAACAACCCGCCGGTCGCCGCCATCAAGTCCGACCGGACCTACGGGGCCCTCCCCCTCACCGTGAACTTCGACGGCACCGGCTCGAGCGACGCCGACGGCGAGGCGCTCACGTACGCGTGGGACCTCGACGGCGACGGCGAGTACGACGACTCGACCGCGGCGAAGCCGAGCTTCACCTACACCTCCCGGTCGGCCGTCACCGTACGGCTGAGAGTCGGCGATCCGCGCGGCGGCACCGACATCGCCGAGACCTCCATCACGGCGGGCTCCAGCCCGCCCACCGCCGTGATCACCAGTCCCTCGACCGGCACCAGGTGGGCGGTCGGCGACAAGATCGACTTCACCGGAACCGGTACGGACCCCGAGGACGGGGCACTCCCCGACTCCGCCCTCGACTGGAAATTGATCATGCATCACTGCCCCAGCAACTGCCACGAACACCAGATCACCGGGCAGACCGGGGCCGGCGGGGACTTCACCGCGCCCGACCACGACTACCCGTCCTGGCTGGAGCTGCGGCTCACCGTCACCGACGCCGACGGGCTCAGCGACACCACGAGCCTGCGACTCGATCCGAAGACGGTCGACATCACGCTGAACACCGCACCGGCCGGCTTCAATGTCACCGCGCTGGACACGACGGCGGCGGCACCGTTGAAGACCACCGTCATCGTCGGCTCCAGCATCTCCATCGGGGCGTCGACCAGCACACAGTGGGTGGCCGACCAGCCGTACGAGTTCGCCTCCTGGTCCGACGGGGGCAGCGCCGCCCACAACATCACCGCGCCCGAGGTCGCGACGACCTACACCGCGACGTACCGGCGCAAGACCAACCTTGCGCTGGGCCGGCCGGTCACCGCCTCGAGCGTGTGGGGGCCGGGCCGCGAGGCGGCACTGGCGGTCGACGGCAAGCTGAACACGCGCTGGTCCAGCAAGTACAGCAGCCCGCAGTGGCTCCGGGTCGACCTCGGCTCGAGCAAGCGGGTCGGCCGGTTCATCCTGCGCTGGGAGGCCGCGTACGGAAAGAACTACCAGATCCAGGTGTCGGCCAACGGCACGACCTGGACCACCGTGATCAACCGCAAGAACGGCGACGGCAAGGTCGACACGCAGGGCTTCACGCCACGCGACGCCCGCTATGTGCGGATGTACGGCACCACCCGCGGCACCAAGTGGGGCTACTCACCGTGGGAGTTCGAGATCTACGACAAGTGATGAGGGGCCGGCCGCCTTGACGTTGGCAGGCGCTCGGCCGTCTGTCCGCGCATCTCCTGAGGCCGCGTCACGGGTCTGTTGCCTGCCGGGCGCGGAGAGCCCGGAGCTTGTGGCGGTTACCGCACCGCTCCATCGCGCACCAGCGCCGAGCGCCGGGGCGGGACGAGTCGACGAACACCAGCGGGCAGTCGTCGCTCGCGCATTCGCGGATGCGTCCCGAGAGCGGCCCGGACAGCAGCTCGATCATCTCCCGCGCCAGGGTCGACAGCGCCTGCGTCGCCCGCACCGGCGTCGCCCACCCCGCGGTCGTGCCGACGGCGGCCAGTTCGGGGACCAGCGGCGCCGCGGCCGCGGCCCGGTTGATGGTGGCCACCGCCCCGGCGGGGAGCGGGCGACGCGCCGCCCGGGCGTGCGCCGCGTCCCAGATCGCCTGGCGCAGGGCCTTGGCCGCGGTCAGTTCGCGGGCGGTCACGGGGACCGTCATGACCGCGGCCAGCGGCGGTTGGGCCAGCCATTCGCCCAGGTCGGCGGGCTTGTGGAGGGTCTCGAACACCGCGTACCGGCCGTCGCCGCCCGTGTGGGCGAAGTCCAGGCAGACAGCGCCGGCGTCGAACCGGAAAGACCCTCCCCGGGGGTCGTGCAGAACCCGCCCGGTTGCACTCGCTCGCATGAAACCACTATAACTGGTGTCACGTACGAACCGCTATAAGTGGTTACATGAGGAGGCAACACATGGGCGTACGGCACATCAACCCCGAGGGACTCCACCGCAGCCCGGCCTTCAGCCAGGCCGTCGTGGTCGAACAGCCGGCGAAGACGATCTACATTGGCGGCCAGAACGGCGTCGGCGCCGACGGTAAGGTCGTCGGCCCCACGGTCGGGGAGCAGGCCAGGCAGGCGTTCCGCAACCTCGCGACCATCCTCGAGAGCGAAGGGGCGAGCCTGGCGAACATCGTGCAATGGTCCATCGCCGTGGTGGACGGCCACACGTTCGACGAGGGTGTGGCCGCCTTCCAGCAGGTGTGGAATCCGGCCGACCCGCCGCCGGCCATCACGGTCCACGTCGTCGCCGGTCTAGGCCCCGAGTTCCTCGTCGAGATCGACGCCATCGCCGTCGTGTGACCCCCGCGGCGTGGGGCCGCTCCCCGCACTGGTGCGCGCCGCAGGCATCGACAAGTCCCAGATCCGAGGCGCGACACCAAGACTCCCGGGCGTGCTGACCAGGGACGCCTTCCTCAACACCATCAGGAACCCGACGCGATCAGGCACACAGAGCGACAGAGGGCCCTCGATGTGCCCTCTGAGGGTCGGTCATGATCGCCCCCGTCCGGCGGCAGCGCGCTGCCGTGCAGGTCAGGGCGCTGCCACCGAACGAGATATACAGCTAGGCGATCACGTGGAGAAGAGCATGCCGAACATGCTCTTCTGCCGGTGGTGACCGTAGTGCGGCTGCGCGTAGCCGTGTCCTCCGTGCGCGGGAGGCGGCGGCGCGGGCTGGACCCACTGGGCCTCGGCCCGGCTCAGTGCCTCCAGCTCGCCGTAGTCCAGAAAGATGCCGCGGCACTGGTCACACTGCTCGATATGAACGCCGTTGCGGTTGTAGGTGCGCATCGCACCACGACACTTCGGGCACTGCATGGTCGGTTCGCCGTCCTTCCCTGATCCCCCGTACAAGGTCCACTAGGGCGCAGCCTATGTCATAGCGCCTTGCTCATCGCCGCGATTCTCTCGCAGGCTCGCACGAGCGCGGTCTCGTTCTCGTCGAGCGGCCGGCCGTCGTCGGCCGCCATCACGACGCAGGTAGCGGCCATTTGGACGGCAAGTGACTGGGCCGAGACGTTGAGCCTCCACCACGGGTCGCCGTCGGCGGGCAGCGCGCAGCCGCCCCCGGCGCGGTAGGCGCCGAGGAAGGTCTCCCAGTCGGGCGGCGGCAGCACGCCGGCGGCGTACAGCGCGGCCGGCCGCGCGAGGTCCCAGACCGGGTCGCCGACGCCGAGGTCGTCGATGTCGATGAGCCGCCAGCCGGACCCCGGGGTGGCGATGAGCTGCCCGAGATGCCAGTCGCCGTGCGTGAGCGCCCGCGGCCCCGCAGGTGCGATGCCCGGCTCGCCACGCGCCCACGCGGGCAGCGCCGCGTAGGCCGACCTGACCTGGTCGGCGGCCGGGTCTCCGCTCGGCATCCTGGCGACCGAACGGGCGACCCTGGCCGGGCCTCCCGCGAGCGGCGGCGGACCGGCAAGAGCGACGGGGCCGTCGGCGGCACCATTGGTGAACGCCTCGGCGGGCACCGCGTGCAGGCGCGCCAGCAGCCGCGCTCCGTCGGCCCAGGGGACCTCGCCCGAACCGGCCGGGTCCACCGGCCGGCCGGCGGGCCATACCGTGACCCACCGGTCGCGGACCCTCCGCAGCGGCTCCATGGGCGGCAGGAGGATCTCGCTGAGCAGCGGATCGGCCGCGATCGCCAGCCGGCGGCGCAGCGCGGTCTCGTCGGTGCCGGCACGGTGCGCCTTGACCACGACGGCGCCGGTCCGTACGACCAGGACACCGCGCCGCGTGGACAGCACCACGGGCTCTTCCCCGTCGCCGAGGTCCGCGAGCACGGCCCGGGCGAGGTCATCCAGCAGCGTCACGCCCCACAGTGTCGCACCGCCGTACGCCGCGACCGGCTAGAGCCGGGGGTCGACCGGTTCGGATTCGAGTGCGAGGACGGCGAAGACCGGCTGGTGGATCCGCCAGAGCGACTCTCCCGCGGTCAGCCGCTCGAGCGCCTCGACGCCCAGGGCGTGCTCGCGCATCGCGAGGGACCGCTTGCGCCCGAGCGAGCGATCCCGCAGGCGCTCCAGGTTCGCGGGCTCGGTGTAGTCGGCGCCGTAGATGATCCGCAGATACTCCGGGCCACGGCACTTGACGCCGGGCTGCACCAGCCTGCGGCGGTCGCCGTCCGGTGTCTCGCCGGCGGGCGCGGGGGGCGTGGAGATCCCCGCCAGGCCGGGGTCGAGCGGCTTGACGACCATGCCTTCGCCGCCGCCCGCCGTGAGCTCCTCCCACCACCGGGTGGCGGCCGCGACCTCCCCGGCGTCGGCGAGATCGACGACCCGGAACCCGGTCGTCGTGAGCAGCGCACCCGTCCCGCCCGCCTCGTCCGCCCCCGTGAGCCGGTCGGCCGAGGCCAGCCGGTCGGCGATCGACAGGTGCCACAGGTGATCGCGGGTGATGGCGTACGGGTGGCTCTCGCCGGCGAGCACCTGGAACGGCGCGAGTCGCAGTCCGGACATGCCCTCGACGGGCCAGCAGTACCGCGCGTACGCGTCCCTGAACCGGTCCGCGTTGACCAGCCGCCGTGCCGTACGGTCGCGCAGCGCTCCGAGGTCGAGGCCGCGTGCGGCGGCCCGCTCGAGCACGTCCGCGGCGACCGGCAGGGCGGTGCGGGCGGCGGCACCGGTCGCGGCGTACTGCGTGCGGATCAGCTCCATCGCCTTGGCCGACCACGGCATCAGCTCGCAGTCGAGCGCGAGCCAGCGGGTATCGAGCTCGTCCCACAGTCCGGCCGAGCCGATGGCCGCCGCGAGCCGGTCCACCACCCCCGCGACGAGCGCGGGGTCCCTGAAGAACGGCCGGCCGGTACGGGTGTAGAGCGCGCCACTCGTGCCGTCGCGCACGCCGAAGCGCGCGGCGGCCACCTCGGCGTCCGCGCACACCACCGCGACCGCGCGCGACCCCATGTGCTTCTCCTCGCACACGACCCGGTCGACGCCCTGGGAGCGGTAGGCGTCGAACGCCTCCGCCGGGTGCTCCAGGTGACCCGGCAGCGTCGAGGTGGCGCACGGCGCCATCGTCGGCGGCAGGTAGACCAGCCAGCGCGGATCGACGGCGAACCGGCTCATCACCTCCAGCGCGGCCCAGGCGTTCTCCTCGCGGACCGTGACGCGGCCCATCAGCCGGGTCTCGACGCCCTGCAGCCCGAGGGCGTCGTCGATGTTGAGCACGTCCGCCGCGCGGGGTACGACACCGACGTCGGCGTTCCCGGCCGAGGCGGGGAACGGCTTGACCGGTTCGTACCAGACCTTTCGCGCGGGCACCGCGACGAGCTCGCGCTCGGGGTAGCGCAGCGCCGTCAGCCGGCCGCCGAACACGCAGCCGGTGTCGAGGCAGATCGTGTTGTTGACCCACTCGGCGTCCGGTACGGGCGTGTGCCCGTACACCACCATGGCCTTGCCCCGGTAGTCCTCCGCCCACGGATAGCGCACCGGCAGCCCGTACTCGTCGGTCTCCCCCGTCGACTCGCCGTACAGCGCGAACGACCGGACCCGTCCCGACGCGCGCCCGTGGTAGGCCTCCTTGAGCCCCGCGTGCGCGACGACCAGCCGCCCCTCATCGAGCACGAAGTGGCTGACCAGGCCGTCCATGAACTCGATCGCGGCGGCCCGGAACTCCGGTGGCTCGGCCTCGAGCTGCTCGAGCGATTCGGCCAGCCCATGGGACACCGTGACCTTGCGCCCGCGCAGTGCCCGCAGGAGCTTGTTCTCGTGGTTGCCCTGCACGCAGATCGCGGTGCCCGCGCTCACCATGCCCATCGCGAGCCGCAGGACGCCCGGCGTGTCCGGCCCGCGGTCGACGAGGTCGCCGAGGAACACGGCGGTGCGGCCGGCCGGGTGGCGGGCGCCGTCGGGCCGGCCAAGGGCGTCCAGGGACAGCTCGTAGCCCAGCTCGCCGAGCAGGTCCTCCAGCTCGGCGCGGCAGCCGTGCACGTCGCCGATCAGGTCGAACGGCCCGGTGACGTCGCGCCGGTCGGTCCAGGCGCGTTCGCGGACGACGGTCGCCGTGTCGATCTCCTCGACGCCGCGCAGCACGTACGCCCGCTTGAACTCGCGGCCGAGGCCGCGCAGACCGCGGCGCAGTTCGCGGCGCTGCCGGGGCACGACGTGGCCGGGCAGGTCGCGTTCCGGGCGGGCGGCGTTGCGCTCCATGGCCACCCGCTCCGGCACGTCGAGCACGACCGCCACCGACAGCACGTCGTGCTCCTTGGCGATGGCCACGAGCGACTGCCGTGCCTTCGGCTGCACGTTGGTGGCGTCGACCACGGTGAGCAGGCCACGGCGCAGCCGCGTGCGCACGATGTAGTGCAGCAGCTCGAACGCTTCCCCTGTCGCCGCCTGGTCGTTCTCGTCGTCCGACACGACCGCCCGGCAATAGTCCGAGGAGACCACCTGGGTCGGCTTGAAGTGCCTGCGCGCGAAGTGCGACTTGCCCGACCCGGACACCCCGACCAGCACGACCAGCCCCATCTCGGGAACCCTGATCTGCGTCATCGCGTGAAAACCCCCATCTGGGTGGGCGGGCCGACCTCGGGGTCGTCGTCGCCGACGGCGACGTGCCGCACCTGGTAGCCGTAGGCGGCCGCCGCCCGGCCGGCCCAATCCCGGAACTCCGCCCGAGTCCACTCGAAGCGGTGGTCGGGATGCCTCATCGCACCGGACGCGAGCCCCTCGTACCGCACGTTGTGCTCCCGGTTGGGCGTCGTCACGATGACGACGCGCGGCCTGGCGTCGCCGAAGACCACGCGCTCGACGGCGGGCAGCCGGGGCGGGTCGACGTGCTCGACGACCTCCATCAGCACGGCCGCGTCGTAGCCGCGGAACCGCTCGTCGGTGTAGGTCAGCGCCCCCTGAAAGATCTCCAGCCGGGGTGCCCGGTCGCCCGGGGAGGGCCGCAGCCGCCGGGCCGCCATGGTGATCGCACGGTGGGATACGTCCGTTCCGGCGACCCGCTGGAGGGACCGGTCCCGCAGCAGGTGGGTGAGGAGCTTGCCGGTGCCGCATCCGAGGTCGATGACCGACTGCGCGCGCTCGGCGTGCAGCGCCTCTATCACCGCCTGTGCGCGCCGTTCGGCGAGCCGCATGGGAGGTGCCGCCGCCTCCGTGCCCGGCTCGTGCCCGAGTTCCGGTCCGGGTCCGGGTCCGGGGTCGGATTCCGATGCGGGCTCTGGCTCTGGGCCTGGCTCGGGCGAGCCTTGTCCGGCCGCCGCCGGGGCGCCCAGGGTCGGCTCCTCGTCGATGGGGTCGCGCTCCAGCCCGTCCTCGGGGCCGTCGTCGGCCTCGGCGAGCCGGCTGAGCGCCGTACGCACCAGGCCGCGCCGGTTGGCCAGGTAACGGCGGGTGATGTGGGACCGTTCCGGATGTGCGGCCAGCCAGCCGTCCCCCGCCCGGATCAGCTTGTCGACCTCGTCGGGAGCGATCCAGTAGTGCTTGGCGTCGTCGAGCACCGGCAGCAGGACGTACAGCTGGTTGAGGGCGTCGGCGAGGCGCACGTCACCGGTCAGGCCGAGCGTGACGTAGCGGGAGTCGCCCCACTCGGCGAACTCCTCGTCCAGGGGCACCGGACGCGCGTCGACGGTCCAGCCGAGCGGCTCGAAGAGCCGCCGGGCCGCCTCAGGTCCGCCCCTGCACGGAAGGGCCGGAAGCCCCAGCCGAAGCGGGATCGGCGCGCCCGCCAGGTCGGGCCTGGTGTCACACCGCCCGCGCATGGCCGTACGGAAGACGCCCGCCATCGCCGAGGCCAGGAGCGACGAGGCCGCGTACGGCCGGTCGTTCACGTACTGGCCGAGTGTGAAGTCCGGCGAGCTCTTGCCACGCGTCCGGGCCAGGCTCACCGCGTCCACGTCCAGCAGCAGCGCGGCCGTGCACAGATCCGGGCTCGCGTCCGGGTAGAAGACGTGGGCGGTGCCGAAGGCCTGCTCGAACACCTGTACCCGGTCCGGGTGCTTGTGCAGCAGGAAGCCCAGATCGGTCGCAGGCGAGACGGTGGTCGTGATCGTCAACAGCACGCGCCGCATTCTTCCCGACGGCCGCGTTCACGGCCCACCGGTTTTGCCCGCGCCGACGACCTGCCTTCCGAACGCTCAGCGGCGGGCGCGCTGAGCCGCCCCACATCGACACCATTTGTCGCTTTGGGAAACAGGAAACTGGTATTCCCGAAATGTCCGCAACAAACGTCGATCCCATTCGACCCGATGCCACGTTCGAGGCTAGCGATCTACCCGTACCCGGGTGCAGCCGACGTCGGGCCAGGCCCCCGTGAGATCAGGACTGGAGCTCGGCCAGATCCAGGACGTCGGTCGGCGCCGTCACGTTCACGGGTGCGTTGTAGTCGAGGAACTGGATCGCCTGACCCTTCTCCGCCGGTGAGCTGGGTTCGAGCCTGATGAAGTAGGGCGTGCCCGTGGTCGCGACGTACACGATGCTGTCCGACCCCTTGAGCGTGATGACCGGTTTGCCGTCCACCACGGTGGTGCTTCCCTTGGTGAACACCTCGTCGTCGAACCCGAACATCTCGTCCGAGAACTTCTCGAGGTCGGCCAGTTGCTCGAAGTCCTCGAAGTCCTTCGAGTCCTTCTTGGGAATCAGCACCCAGCGGTTGCCGATCAGGTTCGCCGCCGCTGCGCCCCCGACGGCACGCCAGAGCTTCGGGCTCTTCATGTAGAACTTGTCGTCAACGCTGATGAGCGAGACGAGGTAGCTCTTGCCGTTCATCGGCGCCGTGATCGTGCCCTTGGTCCCGTCGCGGCCCAGAACCAGGTTGATGGCGATCTTGTCGCCCTCCTCCTCGAAGCGACCCTTGACATGCACGGATGTCGCAGTGCCGAACGCGTTCTTGGCCGCCGTGACGATCTCGTCGGCGGACTTGGCCGCGATTCCGTTGTCGGCCGGAGCGGTGGGAGTGGCCTTGGCCGGCGGGGCAGCGGAGCCCTTGTTCGCGCCGTCGTCCCCACAGGCGCCGGTGACGATGACCATCGCCGTCATGGCCGCCGCGGCACCGCAACGCGTCATCAGTGCAGAGATATTCACAATTCCTTGACGTCCGACAGTAAAGAGAGGTTTACCGGGGAAAACGTCTCGGAATGGTAACAAATAGGCTGGCGGATGTAGTGATCATTCGGGAGACTCATTCCGACATGAGCAGACATCCCCGGCGAGCGATCGCCCAGCACACCGTCGAAATCCTCGAGCAGGGCTCGTACGCGACGCCCTCGGGACGCACCGTGGACGTGTCCGCACGGCTGGCCCGCGCGGTCGACGGCACCCGCGTCTACCGCCCGGCGGAGCTGAACACACTCCTCTCCCGGCCCTCATCGTCCCCGGCGCTGCCGACCATGATCGAGGTGACCGGCGAGACCACGCTGGCCGCCGCCCGGAGGCTGTCGGGCCTGCCCGACGACGAGGTCGCCTGCCTGAACTTCGCCTCGGCCAAGAACCCGGGCGGGGGTTTCCTCAACGGCGCGCACGCCCAGGAGGAGGGCCTCGCCAGGTCGTCGGGGTTGTACGCATCGCTGCGCGCGGGCCGCGAGTTCTACGACTTCCACCGGGCACAGGGCGATCTGCTCTACAGCGACCACATGATCTACTCGCCCGGCGTTCCGGTATTCCGCGACGACTCGGGGGAGCTGCTCGAAGAACCGTACGACGTGGCCTTCCTGACCTCGCCGGCGCCCAACCGAGGCGCCATCCGCGACCCGGCGGCCGCGGATCGGATCCCCGAGGTGCTGGCACTGCGGGCCGCCAAGCTGCTCGCCATGGCGGAGGCGAACGGACATCGGCGCCTGGTGCTCGGCGCCTGGGGGTGCGGGGTGTTCCGCAACGATCCGGCCGAGGTCGCCGAGGCCTTCGCCGGGCAGCTGCTAGGCGGCGGGCAGTTCACCGGACGGTTCGGCCACGTCGTCTTCGCGGTGTACGACACGGTGCCGGGGGAACCGCGGCTGGCCGCCTTCCGCCGGACGTTCGCGTGAGGTCGGCGGCGCACCCGGTCACTCGGTGACGTAGGACGCCAGGCCGCGCACCATCAGGTCGAGCCCGAACTCGAACCGCTCCTCGTCTCCGCCCGTCATCAGCGTGTCGGTCATCGAGACGATGAGGGGGAACCGCTCCCGCGGAAGGCTGATGTAGTACTCCCGGATCTGGCCGAAGTAGCGTTCGGCGTCCCATCCCTCCTTGAGCCTGGAGACGTACATCGAGCCTTCCAGCGCGTCGGCGTCGATGAACAGCCCGAGCCGGTCGACGAACCACGCGGCGATCTGGTCGGGCACCCCTCCCGCCCGCATGATCGCGAGCTGGCCCTCGGCGATGGTCAGCTGGTTCGGGCCGGTCGGGATGTTGCCCAGCGATACACGCGAGATGTCGGCGTAGGCGCTCCAGACCCGCCGCGCCTCCCGGGCGACCTCCTTGATCTGCTCCTGCCAGCGGGCGGGGTCGGGCTCGGGTACGGAGATCTCGGCCGCGATGTGGTCGAGCATGAGCTCGAGCAGCTCGTCCTTGTTCGACACGTGGGCGTAGAGGGAGGCCGGCCCGGTGCCGAGCTCCTGGGCGACCCTGCGCATGGTGACCGCGTCGAGGCCCTCGGCGCGCAACACCCGCAGCGCGGTCTCGAGGATCGCTTCCTGGCTGAGCGGCTGCTTCGGCGGGGCGGCCTTGCGCGGCTTGCGCCACGGCGGGACCGGAACGCGCTGGTCGGCCGATCGCCCGGTCTCGGCCGTCAGCTCATCGTCTCCCTCTGCTGGGCCCATGGCGGGAATCGTACTTGAGGCGAACAGCGTTCTCGGGTCGAACGACGCTCTTGACACGAATGCCGTTCAAGCGTAGAACAGCGTTCGTCATACGAACGTCGTTACTACGGGGTCACCTCATGCCAGAAGCTCTCGAAGCGTCCGGAACACTCGCCTCGGCCCGTTCGCCCGTACCCGAACCGGTGCCGCAGCCCTACCGCTGGCGCTGGGTCGCCCTGTTCGTGATCTTGGCCGCGGAGGTCATGGACCTGCTCGACTCCACCGTCACGAACATCGCCTCTCCCACGATCCGGCTGGAGCTCGGCGGCTCGTACACCACCATCCAGTGGCTCGGCGCCGGTTATGTCCTCGCGATGGCGGTCGGCCTGATCACCGGGGGCCGCCTCGGCGACATCTTCGGCCGCAAGCGGATGTTCCTCATCGGAGCCGCCGGGTTCACCGCCGGCTCGGTGCTGTGCGGCGTCGCCCAGGAACCGGGGATGCTGATCGCCTTCCGCGTGCTCCAGGGCCTCTTCGGCGCCGTGATGATCCCGCAGGGCCTCGGCATCATCAAGGAGATGTTCGACGAGAAGGAGATGGGCAAGGCGTTCGGCGCGTTCGGGCCGGTCATGGGCCTGTCGGCGGTCGGCGGCCCGATCCTGGCCGGCTGGCTCGTCGAGGCCGACCTCTTCGGCACCGGCTGGCGGATGATCTTCCTGATCAACCTGCCACTTGGCCTGGCCGCCATCGTCGCGGGGCTGAAGTTCCTGCCGGAGTTCCGCCCGCCCCGCGCGCCACGGCTCGACATCGTTGGCGCGCTGCTCGCGACCGCGGCCGCGACCCTGATCATCTTCCCGCTCGTGCAGGGCCGCGAACTGGGCTGGCCGGCCTGGACCTTCGTCTCGACGGCCGCCTCGGCCGTCGTGTTCGCGATCTTCGCCTGGTACGAGCTGCGGGTGCACCGCGCCGGCGGGGACCCCCTCGTGACGCCGAGCCTGTTCCGCAAGCGCGCCTTCACCGGAGGGCTCGTCTTCGCCGTGCTGTTCTTCGCCGGCATGATCGGCTACAGCCTGGTGTTCAACCTGTTCGTCCAGATGGGCCTCGGCTACTCACCCCTCAAGGCGGGGCTGGCCGGAGCGCCCTGGGCGGTGGGCATGGTGATCGGCTTCGGCGCGACCGCCGGCGCCGCCCAGAAGCACGGCCGCGTGGTGCTGCAACTGGGCACGCTGGTCATGACCCTCGGCATCATCGGGATGTACGCCACGTTGAAGGCGGCCGGCGTCGGCGTCACCCTGTGGCAGCTCGTCCCTGCCCTGCTGGTCATCGGCTTCGGGATGAGCATGGTGATGGCGCCGTTCTTCGACACCGTGCTGGCGGGCGTGGACGCGCACGAGACCGGCACCGCATCGGGCACTCTGACCGCGATCCAGCAACTCGGCGGCGCCCTGGGCATCGCCGTGCTCGGAACGCTGTTCTTCGGCCTGCTCGGCGGCCAGGTGTCTGGCGGCGCCGACGACACGGCTCCGAGGCTGCGTGCCGAGCTGGCCTCCGCCGGGGTGCCCACCGCCGTACGGCAGCAGATCGCCGTCGACCTGAAGGTCTGCGCCCGCGACCGGGCCGAGGAAGAGGATCCGGCGACGACCCCCGCCAGCTGTGCGATGGTGGACCGGACGGTCCGGTCCACCATCGCCGCGAACCCCCAGGAGGCCGCCCGGATCGGTGCCGCCGTCGGTCAGGCGGGGCAGGACGGCGCGAAGCGAGGCTTCATCGGCGCGCTGGAGTTCACGCTGTTGCTCGAGATGGGGCTGCTCCTGCTGACCTGCGCCTTCTCGTTCCTGCTCCCCCGGCGCGCCCGTCCCGACGCCGCCCCCTCCCACTAAGCACAAACGCCACCACCCAC
>NZ_JABVEB010000061.1 GCF_014323665.1 Actinomadura sp. HBU206391
ATTCCGGTGGGGCACGCCTCCAGGTCCGCGGCCCAGCCGCGGCGGGGCGGGTCCGGGCGCAACAGGTAACCGAAATTGGCCCGTACTGGGCCGGACAGGAGAACACGGGCATGGCACCCGTCGTCACCATGAGGCAGCTGCTCGAGAGCGGCGTGCACTTCGGACACCAGACTCGCCGCTGGAACCCGAAGATGAAGCGCTTCATCCTCACCGAGCGCAACGGCATTTACATCATCGACCTGCAGCAGTCGCTGTCGCACATCGACCGTGCCTACGAGTTCATCAAGGCGACGGTCGCACACGGCGGCTCGATCCTTTTCGTGGGCACCAAGAAGCAGGGCCAGGAGGCCATCGCCGACCAGGCGCTGCGCGTCGGCATGCCCTATGTCAACCAGCGCTGGCTGGGCGGCATGCTCACCAACTTCTCCACCGTGCACAAGAGGCTCACCCGCCTCAAGGAGCTCGAGGAGATCAACTACGACGACGTGGCCGGCTCCGGCATGACCAAGAAGGAGCTGCTCGGCCTCAAGCGCGAGAAGGACAAGCTGGAGCGCACGCTCGGCGGTATTCGCGACATGGCCAAGGTGCCCAGCGCCATCTGGATCGTTGACACCAAGAAAGAGCACATCGCCGTCAACGAGGCCCGCAAGCTGAACATCCCGGTCGTGGCCATCCTCGACACCAACTGCGACCCCGACGAGGTCGACTACCCGATTCCGGGCAACGACGACGCGATCCGCAGCGTCAGCGTCCTGACCCGCGTGGTGGCCGACGCGGTCGCCGACGGCCTGATCGCCCGTGCGGGCGCGGCCGCCGGTGGCGACGAGAAGCCCGCCGAGGGCGGCGCGGTGACCGAGCCGCTGGCCGAGTGGGAGCGCGAGCTGCTCGAGGGCAAGAAGGACGACGAAGAGAAGACCGAGGCGCCGGCCGAGCCCGCGGCGGAGGCTTCGGCAGAGCCGGCCGCCGAGGCGCCGGCCGACGAGGCACCGGCCGAGGCCGCAGCCGACGAGGTCGCCGTGCCCGCCGCCTCAGCCGAGGCGCCGGTCGCCGAGGGAGAGCGCGCCTGAGGCTCGGCTCGCCGACCTCAGCACGCCTGATCTGAGTCTTGGTCCCGGCGGCCCCATACGGGGGCCGCCGGAGGCCGCACAATTCGACGAGAGAGACAGCGAAAACGATGGCGAACTTCACCGCCGCGGACGTCAAGCGGCTCCGGGAGCTGACCGGCTCGGGGATGATGGCCTGTAAGAAGGCCCTCGAGGAGGCGGAGGGCGACTTCGACAAGGCCGTCGAGCTCCTGCGCCTCAAGGGCGCCAAGGACGTCGGCAAGCGCGCTCAGCGCACCGCCGGCAACGGCCTGGTGGTGACGCACTTCAACGGCGACACCGACGGGGTCCTGCTCGAGCTCAACTGTGAGACCGACTTCGTCGCCAAGAACGAGCGGTTCATCGAGCTGGCGAACAAGATCGCGGCATTCGTGGCGTCGAGTGACGCCACCGACGCCCAGAGCCTGCTCGCCACTGAGATCGAGCCCGGCAAGACCGTGCAGCTGCTGATCGAGGAGAACGGCGCCAAGATCGGCGAGAAGGTCGAGCTTCGCCGCTTCGCCCGCTTCCAGGGCGTCTACGTGACCAGCTACCTGCACAAGTCCGACCCGCAGCTGCCGCCGACCACCGGCGTGCTGGTCGAGTTGGACAAGGCCGACGCCGAGGTGGCCAAGGACATCGCGCAGCAGATCGCCGCGATGTCGCCGAAGTACCTCACCCGGGACGAGATCCCGGCCGAGGCGATCGAGAAGGAGCGGGCGCTCGCCGAGCAGATCACCCGCGACGAGGGCAAGCCCGAGCAGGCGATCCCGAAGATCGTTGAAGGCCGCGTCAACGCCTACTTCAAGGATTTCGTCCTGTTGGAGCAGGCGTTCGTCAAGGACGGCAAGAAGACGATCGCCAAGGTCCTCGACGGGGCCGGGGTCCAGGTCAAGCGGTTCGCCCGCTTCAAGGTGGGTCAACTCTGAACGCCTTCGGCTGAGGAGACATCCTGAAGCTGAGGGAGTCCCACATCAAGCAGTACGTGACCGAGGAGGCCGCCGCCGTGCAGGAGACCACAACCACTGACACGACGGCGGCCTCTTCGTCGTCGTCTCCGGCGCCGCACGGTTGGCGGCGCGTGCTCCTCAAGCTCTCCGGAGAGGCCTTCGCAGGAGCCGAGCCGCTGGGAATCGACCCGGCGGTCGTGCACCACGTCGCCCAGGCCATCGCGGACGCCGTACGCGACGGCGTGCAGGTCGCGGTCGTCTGCGGTGGCGGCAACATGTTCCGGGGGGCCCGGCTGTCCGAGCGGGGCATGGACCGGGCCCGCGGGGACTACATGGGCATGCTGGGCACCGTCATCAACTGCCTGGCGCTGCAGGACTTCTGTGAGAAGCTCGGACTCGACACCCGGGTGCAGACCGCCATCACGATGGGACAGGTCGCTGAGCCGTACATCCCGCGGCGCGCCATCCGGCACCTGGAGAAGGGCCGAGTCGTGATCTTCGGTGCGGGCCTGGGCCAGCCGTTCTTCTCCACCGACACGTCGGCCGCGCAGCGGGCGCTCGAGATCGGTGCCGAAGCCGTGCTCAAGGGGACCCAGGTGGACGGTGTCTATGACGCCGACCCGCGCACGAATCCGGACGCGGTGAAGTTCGACCGGCTGGACTACGGTGAGGTCCTGCGCCGGAGCCTGAAGGTCATGGACGCCACGGCCATCAGCCTCTGCATGGACAACGGGCTGCCCATCGTCGTGTTCGATCTGATGGGACAGGGCAATATCATCCGGGCCGTCCGAGGTGAGAAGATCGGCACGCTGGTCGGCCCCGCCGACGGCTGACCGGCCGAGGCCGAGGGCAGGCACGACAACTACACGCGCGACGGGAGCCGAAGTGATCGACGAGATCCTCCTCGAGGCCGAGGAGAAGATGGAGAAGGCGGTCGCGGTCGCCAAGGACGACTTCGCCGCCATCCGGACCGGCCGGGTCACGCCCGCGATGTTCAATAAGATCACTGCGGAGTACTACGGTACGCCGACGCTGATCAACCAGCTGGCGTCCTTCACGACGCCCGAGCCGCGCATGGTGATCGTGCAGGTCTTCGACCGGTCGTCGCTCGGCGCGGTCGAGAGGGCCATCCGCGACAGCGACCTGGGCGTGAACCCGACGAACGACGGCAACGTCATCCGGGTGATCTTCCCCGAGCTCTCGGAGGAGCGTCGCCGCGAGTTCATCAAGGTCGCGGGCGGCAAGGCCGAGGACAGCAAGATCTCGATCCGCAACATCCGGCGGCGGGCCAAGGACACGCTGGACAAGCTGTCCAAGGACGGCGAGGCCGGCGAGGACGAGGTTCGGCGTGCCGAGAAGGAGCTCGACGACGCGACGCACAAGTACGTCGCGAAGATCGACGACCTGCTCGAGCACAAGAAGGCCGAGCTGCTCGAGGTATAGGGGTTGGCCTTGGAACAGGCCCGGGAGTCGGATCCGTCCGGCGAGGACTCGCAGGAGTCCGACGCAGCGGACGGGAAACGACCGCCGGGCAAGAAGCGCGGTCCCGGCCGCAACCTCCCCATCGCCATCGGCGTCGGGGCCGGGCTCGGCGCCCTCGTGGTGGTGTCCCTCTACACGCGTAAAGAGATCTTTCTCGCCGTCCTGGTCGTGTTCCTCGGCCTCGCGGTGCGGGAGCTGACCGACGCGTTCGCGGCTCGTGACATTCGCGTCCCGCTGATCCCGCTGGCCGTCGGCGGCCTGGCCATGCTGGTGACCTCGTACGTCTACGGGGCCGAAGGACTGATCGGATCCTTCGCGCTGACGATCCTGGTCCTCCTCGTCTGGCGGATGGCCGCCGGCGCCGAGGACTACGTCCGCGACGTCACCGCGGGCATCTTCACCGCCGCGTACATCCCCTTCCTCGGCGGGTTCGCGGTACTCCTGCTCGAGCCCGGGGACGGCGCCGAGCGCGTCGTGACCTTCATCGCGATCACGGTGGCGAGCGACATCGGCGGCTTCTTCGCCGGGACGTTCCTCGGCAGGCACAAGCTGGCGCCGGCCATCAGCCCGAAGAAGACCTGGGAGGGCCTGGCCGGTTCGGCCGTCGCCTGCATGCTGGTCGGGGCATGGCTGATGCCCTGGCTGCTCGACGGGCAGATCTGGCAGGGCGCCGTCCTGGGCGTGGCCGTGGTGTGCTCCGCGACCCTCGGCGACCTCATCGAGTCCATGATCAAGAGGGACCTCGGCGTCAAGGACCTCGGCAATCTGCTGCCCGAGCACGGCGGCGTCATGGACCGCCTCGACTCGCTGCTGGCCAGCGTCCCGATCGTGTGGATCGCGCTGCAGGTGTTCGGGATCTGACCTCCGGTCGTCGGCACGGCGGCCACCGCGGGCGGGAGCGGCCGCAGGACCACCCCTGAGTCGCCCGACCCCCTGAGGTCAACACCGACCGCCTCTGAGGTCACCGAGCCGCCAGGCAGGTTCGGGACCGTACAGGTGGCACGGCCAGACCGTACAGGGGGCAGGGGCAGCGCCTGCGGCTACTGCACGAGCCAGCTGCGGCCCTGCTGGGCGAGGCGCCGGATCAGGGCGTTCGACCCCTGCGCCTTGGCGTACCGCCGTTCCTCATCGGTGATCGGGACCAGCCACAGCCACTTGACCGGATCGTCGCCGACGGTGAACCCGGACAGATCCGGCGCGTACGGCCCGGGCAGCCGGGTGGGGTCGTCGAGCAGCAGCACGCCCTCGAAAGGCGAGTCCTCCGCGCCCGAGCCGTTGAGCGGGAACGTACGGGCCTCGTGGTACCACTTCACGACGTCGCCCGGCGCGAACCAGGTGACCGATCGCCATGGGTACTGCGCCAGCCAGGGGAACACGCTGCCCGCCCGCTGGCTCGGCAGCGTGGTGGCCACGGCGAGCTCGATGCGGGAGAGCGGCGAGACGTCGTCCTCGTACAGCTCGATCGTCGGCATCCGCTGGCAGCTCATCCCGATCGTGCTGAGCACGGAGTAGGGACGGTCCGTCTGCTGCGGCCGTTCGGTCACTCCCACGATCGGCACCGGGGCCGCGCCGCCGCGTGACTGCCTGCCCACGTCGTGCCAGTAGTGGCCACCGGGGCCGAGCCGGCCGAGCAGGTGGCCGAGAGCGGACTGCTGGAATCCGGCCCAGGAGCCCTCGTCGGCACGCCAGCCCCAATAGGCCCTGGCCTCCCGGATCCGCGGGCCGAACTCCTCGATCTCCTCGTCCAGCGGGATGGCGAAGGGGCTCTGGGCGATGGCGTCGCGGCTGTACCCCGGGATGCCCCGGGTCATGTCCGACCACACCGGGATCACGCACAGGGGATCGCCGGCTTCGAGCACCGCGGCTCCGTCGCCCTCCTGGAACCACACGACCTCGAGGGCGGCCGCGTCGAAGGCGGGCCTGCCCGCTGGGTGCTTGGTCCCGGCCGCCGGCATGGTCGGCGGCAGTCCTGCCTCAAGGCGCTCCAGGTCGACGCTCTGCGGCGCCGCCTCATGGTTGGCCAGCCAGACCGCGCCCACGATCGTGTCGCGCGAGTCCCTGAGGTAGGCGACCGTCGTCGTGCCGTCGGTCTCCACCGACAGCCTGCGGCTCTGGTACGGGCTCGTGTCGCTGATGACGACCTGGGTCGCAGAAGCCTTGGGCGAAGCGGGGCCCCTGCGCAATACCGGCATAGATCATGACTTTAGTGCAGTCCCCGCACGTGGAGGGACGCCTTTGGCCAGAGCACCTCGCTCTGTTTGAGACACTGACGGGTGATGTCAGCCATGCCGAGTCCAGCCGCCCCGACGCCGCGCACCCCCGGCCCGGAGAGCCCGAGTCCCGATATCGCGGACGCGGACGGTCCGAAGCGGGGCACTCCGCCGCCGCCGGGGCTGCTCACGTTCGCCGCTCCACGCCGGGCGAAGCCGCCCAGGCACCTCGCCGACCTCAGCCCGGCCGAACGCAGGGAGGCCGTCGCCGCGCTCGGTGAGAAGCCGTTCCGCGCCGATCAGCTCTCCCGGCACTATTTCGCGCGCCTGGTCGACGACCCGGCGGCCATGACGGACCTGCCCGCCGCCGTGCGCGACCGGCTCGCGGGTGAGCTGCTGCCGACCCTGCTCAATCCGGTGCGGACCCAGACCTGCGACGGCGGCAGGACGCACAAGGCGCTGTGGAAGGCCTTCGACGGAACACTGATCGAGTCCGTGCTGATGCGTTATCCGGACCGGATCACCATGTGCGTGTCCTCCCAGGCCGGTTGCGGCATGAACTGCCCGTTCTGCGCGACCGGGCAGGCGGGCCTCACCCGCAACCTGTCCACAGGCGAGATCGTCGAGCAGGTGGCCGCCGGCGCACGTGCGCTGGCCCGCGGCGAGATCACCGGGGGGCCCGGGCGGATCTCCAACATCGTCTTCATGGGCATGGGCGAGCCGCTCGCCAACTTCAAGGCCGTGCTCGGGGCGGTGCGGCGCATCACCGATCCCGCTCCGGGCGGCCTCGGCATCTCGCAGAGATCGGTGACGGTGTCGACCGTGGGACTCGTCTCGGCGATCGAGAAGCTGACCGCCGAGAAGCTGTCCGTACGGCTGGCCGTCTCGTTGCACGCGCCCGACGACGAACTGCGCGACGAACTCGTACCGATCAACACCCGGTGGAAGGTCGCCGAGGTGCTCGACGCCGCCTGGGCCTACGCGGCGGCGACCGGCCGGCGGGTCTCGATCGAGTACGCGATGATCCGGGACATCAACGACCAGGCATGGCGGGCCGATCTGCTCGGCCGGCTGTTGCGCGGAAAGCTCGTGCATGTCAACCTCATCCCCTTGAACCCGACGCCGGGGTCCAAGTGGACGGCTTCCCGCCCACGTGACGAGAAGGAGTTCGTCGCGAGGCTTGAGGCACACGGCGTGCCCGTCACGGTTCGGGACACCCGTGGCAGGGAGATCGACGGGGCGTGCGGGCAGCTGGCCGCCGCCACCCAGACCTGAGGAGCCCCATGTCGCGCTTCCCGGTGGTGCTGCGCGGTTACAACCGCGCGCAGGTCGACGCGGTCCTCGATCGCATCGCGGGGGTCGCCGCCCCCGGATCGCCGCAGACCGCGCCGGTCACCGCTGACGAGATCCGGGCGAGCCGCTTCGACGTGGCCACCCGCGGGTACGACCGCCGGGCGGTCGACGAGGCGCTGCACGAGCACATCCGGCGGCTGGCGGCGAGCGGCCCGAGGCCGTCGCGGCCGAAGCGGCCCCAGGTGCGGCAGGGCTGGCTGATCGACTGGGTCCAGAACGCGCAGTTCACCGGGGTACGGATGCGGCCCGGCTATGACGTGCGCGACGTGGACGCGTTCCTCGACCGGGTGGTAGCCGGTCTGCGCGGTGTGGCCCCGCCCGTGAGCGCCACCGACGTGCGCGAGTGCGTGTTCCGCACCGTCAAGTTCGGCCCTGGCTATACCGAGCGGGAGGTCGACGCCTTCCTCGTCCAGCTGGCCTCCGCGCTCGACGGTGGCTGAGCCCGTACCTCACTTCACGTACGGGCCCGCCGCGCCCAGGCGTAACCGGCCGCGGCCACGGCCGACCAGGCCGCGATGTGCGCCGCGAGCCCGGGGAGCGCGGCGGTGAGCGCGGCCGGCCCGTCGTGGGCCGCGCGCAGCCACCCGATCATCGGCACCGACAGCCAGGCCAGCGGGCCCATGCTCAGTATCAGGAGCACAAGGCAGCCGCCCAGCAGAGCCAGGATCGACACCGCCGTGGACGGCAGCACCGCCCGGCTGGTCAAGGCCCCCACGAGCGTCGCGGGCACCGCCACCACCAGATGGAGCGCCACCGCGGCGGGCAGCGTCCCACCGCTGACACCGGCGCTGATTCCCTGGCCGACCGGCACCGCCAGGGCGATGCCGGCCAGGCCGAGGTTGACGACGTAGGCGGCGAGCAGGCCCGCGGCCATCGCCGTGCGCCGGCCCACCGCGAGCGCGCAGAGTTCCCGCTGCCGGTCGGGTTCGGTGTCGAGCACGCCCCGTGCGGCCCATGCCCAGATCGTGAAGAGGAACGCGGCCACGTCGGCGTACCCGCCCATGTGCAGTTTCATGGTCGTGGCCCGGTCGAGCCCGGCCGGGCCGTTCACCAGTACGACCGAGACCAGCAGGAAGACCGCGAGAACCGGCTGCAGCACCCGCAATGACCTCACGTAACCCGACAGATGAAACCGGATCAGTGCCGTCACGGCTGCTGCTCCCTCGCTGTGTAGCCGTCGGCCTGGAGCTTTGCGAGCACCGTCGAGGCCTGGTCGGCGGGAACGACCACCTCGATGATCGCCTGTTCGGCGTCCGGATCCTCCCCGCTCGGGGTGCCGACGTCGGTGAGCCGCTCAGGGGCGGACGGGGCGCGGGTGACGGTGCGGCCGGCCACCTGGAGACGGTCGATCCCCGGCAGGAGCCGCAGGCATTGCTGGTGGTCGCTGACCACCACGATCGCGCCGCCCGAACGCAGTTCGGCGAGCAGGGCGGGCAGCTCCGCCCGGACGGCCGCGTCGAGCCCGGCGAACGGCTCGTCCAGCACGAGCAGCTCCGGGTCGCCGAGCAGCGCCTGGGCGAGCCCCACCTTGTGCGCGCTGCCCTTCGACAGCTCGCGCAACGGCTCGTCGAGGAGCTCGCCGAACCGCAGCCGTTCCGCCCACATTCCGACACGTGCGGTCGGGGCCCTGCGCATCTGCGCCATATGGGAGAGATAGCCGCGAACCGTGAACGGTTGGTCCACGGGAAACCGCTCGGGCGCGTAACCCACCCGAGCCGGCCGGCCCTCCAGCTCGCCCCGCCGGGGTCGCAGGATCCCGGCGAGCAGCCGGAGCAGGGTCGACTTGCCGGCGCCGTTGGGGCCCGTCACCTCGGTGATCCGCTCTGGTGTCAGCGTGAGGGTGACGTCGCGGAGCACCCATTCGGACCGGCGGTGGTAGCGGTAGCCGACGCTGTTCAGGCGCATAGCGGGGAACCCTACCGGCGGACTCGTAAGCGCGCCGTCAGCGGTCCGGGGGCCGTGCCGGTCACTCGAAGCGGCACAATGCCGGTCATGGAAGCCTGCGTGTTCTGCGAGATCGTCCAGGGAAAGCGACCGGCGCACATCGTGCTCGACACGGGCGACGCGGTGGCCTTCCTGGACGCGCGGCCGCTGTTCGAGGGGCACACGCTGCTGGTGCCGCGAACCCATCTGGAGACGCTGCCGGACCTGCCGCCGGAGGCGATCGGCCCGTTCTTCGCGCAGGCACAGCGGCTGGCGGGGGCGATGGAGACCGAACTCGGCGCGGCCGGCTCGTTCGTCGCCATGAACAACCGGATCAGTCAGAGCGTGCCGCACCTTCATGTCCACGTGGTTCCGCGCAACCGCAAGGACGGGCTGCGCGGCTTCTTCTGGCCGCGGCGCAAGTACGCCTCCGAGCAGGAGGCCGCCGAGTACGCGGAGCGACTGCGGAACGCGCTGTGATCCGCTGTGCCGGACCCCTTGCCGATCACGCAGGCCAGGCTCGTCCGGGCCGGCCGGATCCGGGATCCGGGAATCCGGACCCGGGGTGGCCAAGGGCGGCGGGTGGGGCAACGATGGGCCTATGACAGCAGAGGGATCATGGAGATCCGCCACGGACGCGGACGAGGTCGCCTTCGTCGACTGCGTGGACGTCGACGCCGCCACCCTTGAACGCTTCTACCGAGACGTGATGGAGCCGTCGTTCCGGCCCGACGAGCTGACCGGCTTCGACCTCATGCGCACCGCGTATCAGACCCCGCTGCCCGGCGCGCAGGGCACCCTCGCGATGCGTTCCGGCGAGCCGGTGGCCGGCGCCCTCGGCGAGTTCGACTCGGTCAGCGGGATCATGTTGCTCGCCTACCTGGCCGTACGCGCTGACCTGCGCGGCCAGGGGATCGGGAGTGCCCTGCTCGCCCACGTGCTGCCACGGTGGCGCGCGGCCAACGATCCGGTGGCGATCCTCGCCGAGGTGGAGGATCCGCGCTCGTACGCTCCCGGCCCCTACGGAGACCCGGTGGCCCGCCTGCGGATGTACGGACGTACCGGCTGGCGGCTGCTGCCGCTCCCGTACTTCCAGCCCGCGCTGCGCCCCGGGCTCGCGAGGGTCCACGGGATGCTGCTCATCTGCTTCGCCGCCGAGGACGCCGTGGTGCCCGTCGACGATCTGCTCGCCTTCACGGACGGATACATGCGCTCCTGCGAAGGCGAAGAGGCGGTGCTGAACGACCCGGACTACCTCGCCTTCCGGGACCGGGTGAAGCAGACTCCGGCCGGTGTGCCGTTGTGGCCGACGTCCCGCGCACACGAGGTGCCGGCGGCGACGTGAGGTGCGCCGGCCCGATCCGTGGGCCATAAGCGGGAACAGATGTCATTCGCCATTACCGCGATGAATGTGTTCGCCGTGCTTGCGCAGCCGATTATCGGCTTTACCCGCCATGATTCGGCCTCGGCCGTAAGCGGCGACGGCGTGCGTTGCCGCGGCCGTCTCCGACCGTCCCCGACCGTCTCCGGCCGTGGTGGTTCAGATCTCGCCGAGAAGTCGCACGACGCTGTCAACGGGTTCGAGTACGGGGGTCGGCGCCGCGTTCTCCCAACCGGTCACCGCGGCGTGCGTGTGCACATCGCGTTCGGCGCGGTCGAGCACTGCGCAGAGGACGAACTCGCTCACCGTCCAGCCGGACAGCTCGGCCGCCCTGCGGATGAGGACGTCCTGGTCCGCGGTGGTCCGGATGCCGATTATCCCGTCGTCACCGGAAAACGGGAGATGGTGTTGAGCCGATGCCGTCATGACCGGTCTCCTCTGCTCGCAGACGTAACCCAGGCCTCAAATGGCGCTACCCCTGTCGGCGGTGATTATGACGGCGCCGTATCTTTCGGGTGACCGAATCCCGTTGGGGCGGTCGAAATCGGCGGCCCTGGCAGTCCGCCCGGCCTGCGCTCGCCCCCGCGCCTAATCCTGCACCGGGAAGATGACCGAGGAGACCTCGAGGTAGAGCTGCTCGGGATAGGGCATGTATTCGACCTCCCGCAGCGCCTGGTCCTGACCTGCGGACTCCATGACGAAGGTGCCGTAACCGATGATGCGGCCGACGAAGGGACGTTCGAGGGCGATGTCGGTGACCTTGGCGAGGGGCATCATCGCGACCTTGCGGTTGAGCACACCCGTTATCAGCATCACGCGATGCTCGGTGACGATGAAGAACTCCAGCGACCACGCGAAGACCTTCCACGTCAGCCGGACCAGCAGGGCCAGCCAGAGCCACCAGATGATGAACGCGGGGCCCCCGCCGATCGTGGTGCTGGCGAATCCGGCGACGATCAGCCCGGCGGTGACCTCGCCGACGGGCCGCAACAGCACCGCCGGATGCCTTCGCACGGCGACCGGCTTGCCCTCGTAGGACATCAGGTACTTGTCGATGGTGCGCGTACCGATGTCACGGATGACCATCAGGTCGTTCAGGTTCATGTGAGGTAGGACCGCCTCGCCTGGTCAGCCATGATCCATCCGGCTCAACCGTAACTCAGCTCCGGCCGTCCGCGGAGGCCGAACCGCACTTCGGCGGGTACGAAGACACCCATCGTTACCCCTGCATAATGTCAGGGATCGAACGTATTATCGAGTCATGGCCAACGTCGCACTGCACGCCACCCCGCCGACCCCGACCCGGACGACGTCGACGACCTCGAACATCAGTCCGCTGACGGCCGCCGAGATCGCCGCTCTCGCGCTGTCCCTCGCCCATCTCGGCACCGGGCCGCAGGCCGCCGTGGCCCGCCGGGCGCTGAGCCGGCTGCTCGACGCGGAGCCCGACGAGCCGTTCGCCGCCCATGCCCCGCGCGACCTCGCCGCCGACTCCGGCGACACTCGTACCGGCTCCGATGAGCTCATCGCCGTCACGCTCGCGACCCTGACCACGCCTCTCGACGGTGACACCGCCGAGCGGGCGAAGGTCCTGGCCGCCGGGATCAGCGAGCGGCTCGCCGTTCGCCTGCACTACAGCGACGCCAAGGGGACGCACTCGGTTCGCTACGTCGAGCCCGTCACCTGCCTGGTGCACCGCGACCACTGGTATCTCGTGGGCTGGTGCCGGCTCCGCCGCGGAATCCGGGCGTTCCGGTTCGACCGGGTGCTGGCGGTCGAACCGACGAGCAGTCCGGCGCGTGCGCACCTCGCCGAGCGTTTCCTGCCCTTCCAGCGGAGGGCCGCGGCCTAGCGCGCCTCCGCCCGGCCACTAGTCCGTGCCGCCGGCCTCGTTCCGGCGGCACGGAGCGGCACGGGGCGGTCCAGACCTGCCCACGGCGGAGCCGGCCCGAGTGGCGCGAGCGACCGAGAGGCCGAGGGCCGGCGGGGAGTCCGTGAACCCTTCGCTGACGATCAAGCCGTAGTGCGGGAAGTGCATGCCGCACGCATTGATATGGCTTGTGGGCGTGCGCCAAGCTGAGAACTCTCTGTGAAATCAGTCTCGATCAATGCGCTGCGACCACATCCATGGCAATCTTGACCTGCAATGGATCACCCCTTTCTCACGACGCTCATACTCGTCGGTGCCTTCGCGCTCGCGTTGATCGCGCAGTGGCGCGGCTGGCGGCCGTCGTTGCGCGTCGCTCTCGCCGTCGGTATCGGTCTCCGGCTGTCTTTGCTGATCTTCGCGGCGGCCGACTCCTGGCAGCCGGTCGACTTCATGGAGAGCTTCAAGCCCGCTGCCGAGGCGGTCATGGCCGGGCAGGACCCCGTCCTCACCACAGAGGGCGCGTGGCACTTCCTACCGATGATCCCCTACGCCTATGTGCTGCCGATGTCGCTCGGCATCCCGTGGGAGATCAGCGGGCGGCTGATCACCGTCGCCGCCGACGTGGTGCTCATCGTGCTCGTCGGGCGGCTCGCCGGCAGGCACGAGGCGCTCGCCCGCTTCCAGTACGCCTGCAATCCGATCGCGCTGATGGTCGCGGTCATCCACTCGCAGGTCGAGCCGGTGGCCCTGGTGTTCCTCGTCGCCGCGTACGTGACGGCGCGCTCGGCCCGATCGGCTCACGAGGCGTCCGAATCCGCACGCTGGCTGCTGAGATGCCTAGGCGCCGGGGCGCTGTTCGGCCTCGCGTTGTCGGCGAAGAGCTGGCCCATCATCCTGCTGCCGGTGGTGCTCTCGATGCTGCCGACCTGGCGGCAGCGCTTCTACGGGCTGGTCGCGGCGGGCGCGGTGCCTCTGCTGTTCCTCGTCACCCAGCCGCTGTTCGTGCACACGACCTTGAAGAGCCTGTTGAACGTCGCGCAATACCTCGGCGGGGTCCGTCCCATCGTGGGCGAGTGGGGCTGGACCGCGGTGCTGACCGGCGGGAACTGGGAGCTGAAGCCCACGTACTCCCAGATCGGGCAGATCGTGCTCTACTCCAGTCTCGCGATCGTCGCCTGGTTGTGGCGGCGGGGTGACCGGGTCGACATGACCCTTGCCATGCTCTTGATCTTCATGGTCGTGACACCGCGCATGGGAGCGCAGTACCTGCTCTGGTTCGTCCCGTTCCTCGTGGCGAGACCGACTCGATGGGCTCCGCTGGCGATGGGCGCGTCGGCACTGTGGGCCGGGCTCGGCTACATCTACCTCACGCAGTTCGACGATACGCAGTGGTGGATCAACCATCGCTGGTGGGCCGTGAGCTCGGTCTACGTCATCCCGCTCCTCGTCATCGCCATGCCGTGGGCTCGGCGCCGGATGGGCGGGGTGCCGTCGAAACCACCGCCGGCCACCACACCCGAGCTGGTGGGCGCGGCCTGACGGCCGGTCCGCCACGCCGCTCGTGGCCGGGCGCTCCCGGGCGTCACGACCGCAGTCGGGCCACCCGGCCCTGCTCGCCCGAGGCCCAGCAGGCGCCGTGCGACGTGCAGTCGACGGTGTCGAAACTGCCCGTGTCGAACCGCCGCCACGTGCGCCCGCCGTCGAGGCTCACGTCGCTGCCGGTCGGGCCCACGGCGATCGCCGCGAAGCCCTGGAGCCAGGCGGCGCCGGACCGGTAGGACTCCGGCGGCCTGGGCGCGAGGACCCACCGGCGGCCTGCGTCGGCCGTGGTCGCGGTGGCGTCCGGTGACGGCACGTCCGGGCGGTAGTCACCGCCCACCGCGATGCCGTGGCGGGCGTCGCGGAACGCCAGTGCGAAGATGCCCTGCGCCTCGCTGCTCGGCAGCGGTGAGGCGCTCACGGTCCACGTGAGTCCCTGGTCACGGGAGTGGAAGACCCGGGCCTGGGCGCCGCCACCGCTCGCCAGCCAGAAGTCCCGGCCTTTGGCGACCAGGCACTGGCCGCTGGCCGCGAAGGCGAATTCGCCTGGCAGGGCCTGAGGCATGCCCGCCGACGGCAGTACCTTCCAGCTCCGTCCGCCGTCCCGGGTGGAGAGCATTCGGAACCGACCGTCCACCGGGTCGCTCACGGCCAGGCCACGCCTGCGGCCGGAGAACGCGACGCAGTCGTAGAAGGCCCTGGGATCGTCGTTGCGGAACGTCAGGTCCCAGCTCCTGCCGCCGTCCGACGTCCGGTAGATCCTGGAGGCCTCGCCCTCGCCGATCGAGAGCAACACGGCGTTGTCGGCGTCGAACGCCTCCACGTCGCGGAACTCCAGGTCCCCGGTGCCGGGAGGCGCGACGTTCCGCCAGGTGCGGCCGCCGTTCGTGGTGCGCAGAACGGTGCCCGCGCTGCCCGAGGTCCAGGCGACGTCCCGGCTCACGGCGGCCAGGCCGCGCAGCCGCGCCGTACTGCCGGTCGGTTCGATCTCCCAGCTCAGCCTGGCAGGTCGCGGTGCGCCTGTCGCCGCCGTCGCGGGGAGCGCGAGGGGGACGGACAGGGCCGCGCCGAGGGCGGTGGCGAGCAAGATCCGTGGCTGCCTCATGCCGCGAAAGCTACGCCAAAGGGATCATCAGGTCCATAGGCTGGAGATCCAGCTGAGGATCGGGTAGAGGTGCCGCTGTCATGGCTGCTGCCAGATGCAGCCGACGGGTTCGGCCGGCGTCTGTAGCCCATGTTACGCAAAGCACAGGCGGGTGACCGGGCGACGGCCGAGACGCCTCAGCCTGGTTCGCGGCGTACGGAATCCAGTGCGAGCAGGGCGACGTGCAGGGACGCGCAGGACTCGACGTCGTCGAGGTCCACGTTCAGCACCCGGGCGATCCGGCGCAGCCGTTCGTAGAAGGCGGGGCGGGACAGATGGGCCTGCTGGGCGGCGACGGCCTTGTTGCGGCCGCTGTCCAGATAGAGCGCCAGGATGTGCGCCAGGTCCGTGTCGCGCTCCGCGTCGTACTCCAGCAGGGGCCCGAGCTCCCTCTCGACGAAGGTCTGCAGCCGCGCGTCGTCGCGCAGCAGATGCAGCAGACCGCGCAGCCGCAGGTCGGGCAGCCGGTAGAACGGCCGGTCGCCGGCGCCGCGGGCGGCGACGTCCGCGACCTGCTCGGCCTCGAGGAACGAGCGGCGCACGTCCCGGATCGACTCGACCACCGATCCGGTGGCCATCACGTAACCCTGCCCGAACTGCTTGCGCAGCCGGGAGCCGACCTCGCCGAGGATCTCCTCCACCTCGGCACGCGCGGGCAGTGACGCGAGCACGCCCACCCGCCCCTCGGTGGTGCCCTCGCCGAGTACGCCGACCAGGGCGGCCAGGTTCACCTCGCGGCTCGCGGCGGCGGTCGCCTCGGCGAGTTCGGTCAGCCGTTCCGGCAGCGGTGCCGGGCCGTGGAGCGCGGCGGATCGATCGCCCGGGTCCGGGCGGCGTGGGCGCACCACCACGCCCAGCAGCCGGCGCCCGGAGAGGGGCACCCCGAGGGCGCGGGCCCGCGCCGCGGCCTCGCGGGGATCGGAGTAGGTGTGCGCCAGGATGCCGGCGATGATCGTGCCGTGCGCCTGGCGTTCCAGGCTCTCGGCGTGCTGGTCCAGCAAGCGTCCCAGGGCCAGCGTGGTGGCGGCCCGCTCGACCAGTACGACATCGCGTGACGACGGGGCGGCGCCGCACAGGATGATGAGCCGCCCCCAGTCCTCGCCCCGTGCGCCGACAACGGTGACCAGCCAGCCCGAGGCGTCGTCGAAGGCCGTGCGCCCCTCGGGCCGCACCACCCGGGAGCGGGTCTCCCACGTGGACAGCAGGTCGGTGGTGTCGGTGCCGGCCGAGTCGGCCGCCAGCACCTGATGGGAGAAGTTCTCCAGCACCACCGGCCGGCCGCTGATGGAGGCGACCTGCCGGACGACCTCGCCGGGCGAAGCGCCCTCGACGGACAGCTGGGTGAAGATCTCGTGCATCTGCTCGGAGGCACGAAGTTCGGTGAGCTGAGCGTCCATGATCCGGGCGTGCAGCGCCTCGGTGACGTCAACGAAGATCGTCTCCCGGGCCAGCGCGATGACCGGGAGGCCGTACTCCTCGGCGGCGGCGACCAGCGCGCCCGGCAGCTCGCTCGCATAGCGCCGGCCGAGCTCGACCACGAGCCCGCTGACCCCGACCCGGGCGAGTTCCGCGACGTAGATCCGGAGCCGTTCCGGCTCGTCGGGCAGCGCGATGCCCGTGGTCAGCACGAGTTCACCGCCGCGCAGCAGATGCGCGACGTCCGGTACCTCGGCGACGTGCACCCACCGGACCCGTGCGTCCAGCCGGTCGGCGCCCGCGACCACGCGCGGCTGGCCGCGTCGCACCGGCTCTAGCTTGAGGAAGTCGGCCAAGGTGGGAAGCATCTACCGCGATACTAAGCGATGGGTCTCGACATGCTGTCAAGCCGCCCGGTACATCGGCTTACACCCTGACAACCGCGGTGGACCGGGAGTCCGGCGGTGTGCGAGGCTCGGAACATGGAGCTGCTCGACGACGAGGCGATCGCACGTGAGCTGACGGATCTCCCTGAGTGGAAACGCGCCGGCGAGGCCATCGTCACGACGGTCAAGCTCGCCGACTTCAACGGGGCCATGGACTTCGTCAACCGGGTCGCGGAGGTCGCCGAGGCGCAGAACCATCACCCTGACATCACGATCCAGTGGAACAAGGTCACGCTGACCCTCTCCACGCACGCGGCCGGCGGGCTCACGCCGTTCGACTTCCGGCTGGCGCGGTCTCTCGACGCTCTCCGATGATCCTCTGGTCTCGTGCGGACGCCTGACACCGTGTAACCCGTCAGGGCGCAAGTCCGTCACTGTGCCTCTGGCCCCACAGGGGCCGGAAGGGAAGAATTCCCCCATGTCGGATCGCACAGAGGACCTCCTGGCACGTCACCGCGCTGTCATCCCGAACTGGGTGGCGCTCTACTACGACCACCCCATCGAGATCGTCCGCGGTAAGGGCAACCGTGTGACCGACGCCGAGGGCAACACCTACCTCGACTTCTTCGCGGGCATCCTGACGAACATGATCGGCTACGACGTCGCCGAGGTGCGCGACGCGGTCGAGCGTCAGCTCGGCACCGGCGTCGTGCACACGTCCACCGCCTACCTGCTGCGCGGCCAGGTCGAGCTGGCCGAGAAGATCGCGAGGCTGTCCGGGATCAAGGACGCCAAGGTCTTCTTCACCAACTCGGGCACCGAGGCCAACGAGACCGCACTACTCCTGGCGACGTACGCGCGCAAGACCGACCAGGTGCTGGCCATGCGGCAGAGCTACCACGGCCGGTCCTTCGGCGCGATCGGCGTGACGAGCATCCGGAACTGGAAGAACAACTCCTACTCGCCGCTGAACGTGCACTTCCTGCACGGGGCCGATCGGCATCTGCCGCAGTTCGCGCGGCTCTCGGACTCCGACTACATCAAGGTCTGCGTAGAGGACCTCCGGCACGTGCTCGCGACCGCGACCGGCGGCGACGTCGCGTGTCTCATCGCCGAGCCGATCCAGGGCGTCGGCGGCTTCACCATGCCGCCCGACGGGCTGTTCCTTGCCTACAAGGACGTGCTGGACGAGAACGGCATCCTGTTCGTCGCCGACGAGGTGCAGACCGGATGGGGTCGCACCGGCCAGAGCTTCTGGGGGATCGTCGACCACGGCGTCGTGCCGGACGCGATGACGTTCGCCAAGGGCCTGGGCAACGGGTTCGCCGTGGGCGGCGTGGTCGCCCGCGGTGATCTGCTCGACTCCCTGCACGCGGTCGGGCTCTCGACCTTCGGCGGCAACCCGATCTCGATGGCGGCGGCCAACGCCACGCTCGACTACGTCCTGGACCACGACCTCCAGGCCAATGCCGCGCGCACCGGCTCGCTGATCCTCGAGGGCCTGCGCGAGGCGGCCAGGGGGCTGCCGGTGGTCGGCGCCGTGCGCGGCAAGGGACTGATGTTCGCCGTCGAACTGGTCGACCCGGCCACGGGTGAGCCGAGCCCGGCGCTCGCGGCGCGCATGATGGAGGAGACCAGGAAACGCGGCCTGCTCGGTGGCAAGGGCGGCCTGTACGGCAACGTGCTGCGCATGGCCCCGCCGTTGACCCTGACCGACGCGGAGGCCAAGGAGGGCCTCGGCATCCTGGTGGACGCCCTCGAAGAGATCGACCGTGAAGTGAGAGTGACCCAGTGAGCGCAGCGGCCGGCGGCCCGCCCCAGCACGCGACGACCCAGAACACGACCCAGAACACGACGACCCAGAACGCCACGACCGACGGTTCGGCCACGAGGCACGTGACGCATTGGATCAACGGCAAGCCGTCCGACGCGCGAGCGGAGCGGCAGGGCGAGATCTTCAACCCCGCGACCGGCCGGGTGGCCGGCGCTGTCGACTTCGCCGCGCCGGCGGACGTCGACGCCGCGGTCGCGGCGGCGAAGGCGGCGTTCCCCGGCTGGCGTGACGCGTCGTTGTCCCGGCGTACCCAGATCCTGTTCAGGTTCCGTGAGCTGCTCACCGCCCACAGGGGCGAGCTGGCGAAGATCATCAGTTCCGAGCACGGCAAGGTCGAGTCGGACGCGGCCGGCGAGGTGGCGCGCGGCCTCGAGGTCGTGGAGTTCGCCTGCGGCATCCCGCACCTGCTCAAGGGCGGTTTCTCGGAGAACGTCTCCTCGCGCGTGGACGCCTACTCGATCCTGCAGCCGCTCGGGGTGGTGGCGGGCATCACGCCGTTCAACTTCCCGGCCATGGTCCCGATGTGGATGTTCCCCGTCGCCATCGCCTGTGGGAACACCTTCGTGCTGAAGCCGTCGGAGAAGGACCCCTCGGCGTCGATCCGGATCGCCGAACTGTGGGCCGAGGCCGGTCTGCCGGACGGCGTGTTCAACGTCCTCCACGGCGACAAGGCCGCCGTCGACGGGCTCCTGGAGCACCCCGACGTCAAGGCCGTCAGCTTCGTCGGGTCGACTCCGATCGCGCGCTACATCTACGAGACCGCCGCGCGCGGCGGCAAGCGCGTCCAGGCGCTCGGCGGCGCGAAGAACCACATGGTGGTGCTGCCCGACGCCGACCTCGACCTGGCGGCCGACGCGGCGGTGTCGGCGGGCTTCGGCTCGGCCGGTGAACGCTGCATGGCCATCTCGGTGGTGGTCGCGGTCGACCCGGTGGGCGACGAGCTGATGGCCAAGATCGGCGAGCGGGTGGCCAGGCTGCGGATCGGCCCGGGCGACGACGAGCGCTCGGAGATGGGGCCGCTCGTCACGCGTCAGCACCGCGACAAGGTCGCGTCCTATCTGGACGGCGGCGTCGGGCAGGGCGCGACCCTCGCCATCGACGGCCGCGAGACTCCGGTGCTCGGCGAGCGCGGAGAGGGCTTCTGGCTCGGCCCGTCGGTGCTCGACCACGTCACGCCGGAGATGGACTGCTACCGGGACGAGATCTTCGGACCGGTGCTGTCGGTCGTGCGGGCGGGTTCCTACGACGAGGCCATGGCAGTGATCGCGGGAAACCCGTACGGCAACGGCACGGCTATCTTCACGAGCGACGGCGGCGCCGCCCGGCGGTTCCAGAACGAGGTCGAGGTCGGCATGGTCGGGATCAATGTGCCGATCCCGGTGCCGATGGCCTACTTCTCCTTCGGCGGGTGGAAGGCCTCGCTGTTCGGTGACAGCCACGCCCACGGGATGGAGGGCGTGCACTTCTACACGCGGACCAAGGCCGTCACGGCTCGGTGGCTGGATCCGAGTCACGGCGGCGTGAACCTCGGCTTCCCCACCAACGGCTGACCCGAGGGCCGAACTCCCGGGCCGGCGTGAGGGCGAGGCCGGCGGCGAGGCAGGCGAACGGCAGCGTGGGCAGCACGTACCGGTAGTCGAAGTCGGCGGTGGCGATGGGGAACACCAGCAGCGTCACCGCCGCCGACCAGGCCGTCAGCGCCTCCGTCCGCCGGCCGCGCGCGACGACGATCCCGGCCGCCCCGGCGACCAGCAGCACGCCGAGCGCCGGGCCGGGCAGGAAGAGGTGTTCCTGATACCAGCGCATCCGCCCGGCGTTCGGCTCGACCACCCGGCTCGGCGTATCCCCGCCGTAGGCCCGCGCGTCACTGAGCGCGGTGCCGCCCCCGGCCCACGACTTGCCGGCGGGGAACAGCTGGGGCCGGTCCCGGAAGTGGTACAGGCTCTCGGTGCCGGGGTTCGGGTGCCCGATCCGGTGCGGGCTCACCGCCATGCCGACGCCGCGAGCGACGGCGCCCGCGTAGTCGAGCGGCTGGGCCACGATCGCGCGCAGTGCGAAGCCGCGCAGCAGATCGTTGTTCCCGGGGTCCACCGGGCCGCCGCGCAGCCGCCGGGGCGGCACCTCCTTTCGCCAGATGAGGGTGCCGGGGGCGATCCGGTCCTCCGGACGGTCGTGCAGGCAGAGCTTTCGCTCCTGAGCCGGTGGCCGGATCCGGTCGCAGTCGGCGAACGTCGACGTGCGGCCCCACAGGTAGATCCCGTCACTCAGGGTCAGTCCGTACGTGCCGTGCGCGGAGTGGAACCACAGCGCGTAGGCGGCGAGCGGCACCACACCGCCCACGAGGGCGGCGGCGCAGGCGCGCCATCCCGCCCGGCGGACGACCAGGCATCCGACGGCGACCGGGATCATCGCCGCGCCCGCTGTGCGCACGAGCACCGCATAACCGAGCAGCAGCCCGGCGAACAGTGCCACCCACCACAGCGGGCGGCGCCGCCACAGGACGAGGGTGACGGCGGCGGCGATCAGGAAGGTGAAGATCGACTCGGCCATGAGCAGGTGCTCGAGCTGGATCTGGTACGCGTCGTACAGGACCGGGAGGGTGACCAGCGTGGCCGCCCACCCGGGCAGGCCGGCACGCCGCAGCAGCGCGTAGACCATCACGGCGACCGCGAGCCCCATGAGGTGCTGCAGGAACGCGACGAGGGTCAGGCTGTGGAACGGCTCGAGCAGCCACAGCATGAAGGAGTACCCGAGCGTCTTGCTGGGCGACGGCCATGGCCGCAGAGCTCCGCCCAGGTAGAAGTAGGAGTCGCCGGTGAACCACAGCACGCCCGGATATCCGAGCATGGTGACCAGGCGGATCAGCGCTCCGCCGAGCAGGGCTAGGGCGAATACCCCATGATGTCGCAAAGCACTAACTGTCCCCTGCTTCATCCAGATTGTGCGCTGGAGCGCCATTTTGATCATCATATGAGGGCGGTCACGGTAACCGGCCCAGATGACATCGTGGTGAACGAACAATGACCGCGAGTTACTGAGTCCGGCTCATTGAGTTGCGGCCTGTGAGGTGTTTGCCACTAGGTTTCCGCCTTTTCAATGGGCGTAAATAATTTCTACAGTGCTTGACCCGAAGTGTGTCATGCGACACAGTATGACTGTCTTGATTGATATGGGGCGAAAGCTGTAAAGGCCCTGGTCGCAGGGAGCGGTGTCATGCCTGCTGACGACCGCGCCGCCGAGATGGATGTGCTTCGGAGGCGCTATCCACGCTGGACCATTTGGTTCGGTCTGTTCACCGGCCATTGGTGGGCGCTGCCACCGGACGATCGAGACGTCGGCGACTTCGTCGAGGCGGAGACCGCCGCAAACCTCATCGCGCGCATCGAGGTGATGCAGTACGCCGTGATCCTGGACAACCCCCGGCAGAAGGGGAGGCGTCCCCCTCATCTCCTCCGCTTGGACGGCGCCGCCACCCCGCCGTTCCGCCGGGTGCCGGTGGCCGCGTGGCCAGGCAGCGTCTCAAGGTGATCCGCTGTCCCCAACCTGGCCACACCACCGGTGCCGCTGCGGCTCCGGGCAGCAGGAACCGCGCCACATCCCCTCCACCAACCTCCGTGTGTGGCGCGGACGCGCACCCACTGCTGCCCGGGCCCGTGGCGGTGTCTCGTCAGAAGCGTGTCTTTGCAGCGTGTCGAGGCCAACCTGCGGTGATCATGCGATGGTCCCCATGCCCCCGGGGGACCATCGCATGATCACGGGAAGCGCGCTTCTGCGGATCACGCCTCGCGCGCGCGGCGGATGAGATCGCGGAGCTCGGCCACGTCGTCGTCCTCTGTCGTCGAGGCCAGCTCGGTCACCCGGCCGGCCAGCTCGTCAAGGCCGACCCGCGGCTCTCCCGGCACCAGCCCTCGGGAGACGAACGGGCCCGCCGACGGCGTGACGTACGGGGTCTGCGGCTGGTAGCCGGGGTGTCCGTCGCGGAGGTTCTCGGCGAAGAACGCCGCGGCCGCCGAGACCCGCAGCCGAGGCGAACCGGCCGTCCACAGCCCGGGCGCGAGATCGGCCACGGTGACGGTCCGCCCGGTCTCCTGTGCCTCGCGCGTGTCCGGGTCCGTCCAGCGCACGGTGACGTCGGCGAGGTGTCCTTCGGCGTCCGGCTTGAGCCGTACGGCGAACAGTGCCGTCACCGCGTGGCCCGGACCGATCTCGCCTCCGTCGGCCGCGTCGTTGCGGAAGTCCTCGTTCTTCAGTCCCCGGTCGTCGAACCCGATCAGCCGGTAGGACTCCACCTGCCGCGGATCGAACCCGACCTGCGCCTTGGCGTCGCGCGCGCGCAGCTCCACGGTCGCCGGCAGCTCCTTGGTGAACAGGTTCCGCGCCTTCTCCTGGTCGGAGACGTACACCGCGCGGCCGTCGCCGCTGTCGGCGAGCTGCTCCATCAGCTTGTCGCCGTAGTCGCTGCCGACGCCGACACAGAGCAGGGAGATGCCCTTGGCGGCCTCCTCGGAGACACGGCGCAGGATGGGGGCCGCGGCGGTGGCTCCGGTGTTGGCCAGCCCGTCGGAGGCGAGGATCACCCGGTTGGTGACGCCCTCACGGAAACCGCGCCTGGCCGCCTGGTAGCCGAGCACCATGCCCGCCTCGAGATTGGTGCTCTGCCCCGCCGACAGAGAGCCGATCGCCTTGTGCAGTTCGGCTTTCCGGGCCACGGGCGTCATCTCGCGCACCAGCCGAGCGTCGTCCTCGTACGCCACGATCGCCACCGAGTCGCTCGGCCGCAGCTGGTCCACGAGGGTGTGCAGAGCGTCCTTCACCAGGTCGAGCCGCCCGGGCTCGGCCATGGAGCCCGACGTGTCGACGACGAAGGTGAGGTTGGCGTCGCGCCGCGTGCCGGCCGAGGCCGAACGGGTCTGCAGGCCGACCCGCAGCAGGCGAACGTCGCCATCGGAGGCCTCCTCGCCACCGGAGCCGGTGAGGCGCCCGCCGTCGGCGGCGACCGAGAAGCCGTTCCCCGAGGGCTCCGCGTAGTCCTGGCGGAACTGGTTGACGAACTCCTCCGGGCGGACGGTGCTCGGATCGGGCCGGCGGCCCTCGGTCAGCGCCCGGCGGGCGAAGCCGTACGACGCGGTGTCGACGTCCAGCGCGAATGTGGACAGGTAGCGGGAGGGGGCCTCGCCGGGCCGGCCCTCTCCGGGTGGGCGCCGGTTCGGGCCGGCATCGGCGCCCGCCTTGGGCGCGCTCGCGGCCTTTCCCGATTCGCCGTTGGTGGAGCGGCTCCCATCGCCGGAGCAGCCGGTGGCGACGAGCGCGATGCTCAGCGCGGTGACGGCAAGGGCAGTGCGTCGGATCCTCATGCTGTTCCGACGCCGCGCCGGTGAACCGGGCTGCACAGGAGACCGAACCGAGACTTCTCGTACCCTTTTCGAGACCTACGGGGCGGGACCCTGGAATCCGGCCCGCCGCGAGATCGGTACGCTCGGTGCCTGCGGCGGTGGCGTCCCCGATGATCGGTGGCCGGCCACGGCGGCGCCACGGAAGAGCTCTGGAACTTCATCGGGGAGCGACATGAGGCATCCACACAGGACACTACGTGCGATCATGGCACTCGCCGTCGCACTGGCGGTTCTGGCGGGGTGCAGCGACGAGGGCGACAAGCAGGCGAGCACTGTTCGGGTGGCACGCACCATCGGGCAGGGCGAGGGCGCGCTGAACCTGGTCGCCTGGCCGGGGTACACCGAGTACGGCGCCAGCGACCCCCGGGTCGACTGGGTCTCGCCGTTTCAGGAGCGCACCAAGTGCAAGGTCAGCGTCAAGAGCGCGGCGACCGCGCAGGAGATGGTCGACCTCATGTCCAATCCGGACCGCCGCTACGACGGCGTGTCGGCGCCGCCCGAGGCGGCCGGGCAACTGATCGCGGCCGGCCAGGCCGCCCCGGTGAACCCGGATCTGATCGACGCCTACAAGGATCTCGACCGGGACCTGCGCAGCCAGGTGATCAAGGACGAGAAGGTCTACGGGGTGCCCTTCGTCTGGGGCGTGAACCAGCTGATGTACAACCCGAAGGCGGTGCAGTCGGCGCCGACGAGCTGGTCGGCGCTCTTCGACCCGGCCGAGGCGAAGAAGTACGCCGGGCGGATGATCGTACGGGACAGCCCGCTGACCCTCGCGGACGCGGCCCTCTACCTGCGGTCGAGGAACCGGTCGCTGGACATCACCGACGCCTACTCCCTCACCCGCAGGCAGCTCGACGCCGCCACGAAGGTGCTCGCCGAGCAGCGCCCCTATGTGAGGTCCTACTGGCTGCACCCTTCGGACGCGATCAACTCGTTCGCCGGCGGAGACGCCGTCATCGGCGAGGTCTGGCCCTACCACGTCGACGTGCTGAGCCGCGCCGGGCGGTCCGCCGTGGGGGTCACCCCCAAGGAGGGCGTGACCGGGTGGATGGACGCCTGGATGATCGGGGCCCGCGCCGAACATCCCAGTTGCATGTACCAGTGGCTGAACTGGATGACCTCGCCGGATATCCAGCAGCAGGTGGCCGAGTGGGACGGGGTCGCGCCGGCGAACCCCGAGGCGTGCTCGCGCGACCGGCTGAAGGCGGAGTTCTGCTCGACCTACCACGTCGGCGACCGCGCCTACATCGACAAGGTGGTGTTCGCGCACACGCCCTCTCGCGACTGCGGTGGCGGGCGGCGCGACTGCACCGACTACGAGGACTGGATGCGGGCCTGGAACAAGGCGCTGAAAGGCTCCGGCTGAGCCCTGCTGAAGTCGGCTCAGGTAGGCCGGGATCGAAAGGGAGACACGGGCCGGCGGCGTGGTCGACGATGGCGTGCGAAGGATTTTCAGGTGCGCGCCCGACCGCCCCCTGCCGGACGCGCACCCGGTGGCGCCTCGGGCCGTCCCCCCAGATGGCCCGAGGCGCCCTTTTTCCAGGAGCGGACTAAAGCGTCGTCAGTTCCGGTTCGCGTTGACGCCTTGCGGCGCCCGCGACCGGTCCCGCGGCGCGAGGTCTCGGCAGGGCGGGCGCGCAGTCAGCGCAGGCCAGCACCCTTGATCCGTCGGGAAGGCGGCCGACGCGCACGCGTGGCCGCGGCCATTTCTTATGGCAGACGACACAGGCGTCGCCGTAGATCTGCTCGGCGCTCAGTGCGCCGGGATCGAACGTCAGCTCGTCGGTATGGCTCATTTTTACCCCCAACCCGGCTAGAGCCCAACTCCATGGATTCCTTTATAGGGGGGGCGATGTGTGGTCTTCGTGAGCTGTGATGCAAGTACGGGCAAAACCTTCTATCGGCGAATCCTGCGATCCCCAAGGAGTGGTCGGGCGCACTGGTCCGGCGTGGGGCCGGCCCGCTCGCGGAGTGTTTGAACGTGTGATCGCCTCGACCGGGAGCCGCCGATTCCAGGTGCCGGTCACAGTCGTTTTTCGAAGCACAAACTGAGGGCACTGCCGACGTACGGTCGATAATGGGGTATTCGGACATATCCCGAGAATTGATAGAAGCCCAGTGCCTCGGGCTGCAGGTCGCCGGTCTCCAGCCGCACCGTCAACGCCCCCCGGTCCCGGGCCAACCGCTCGATCGCGTCGAGCAGCAGCCGGGAGATTCCCTGCCCGCGGTGCGCCGGCCGGACGTACATGCGCTTGATCTCGCCCACCCCGGGCTCGAGGAACTGCAGCCCGGCACAGCCGACCGGCTCGGTGTCGGCCCTGGCGACCAGGAACGAGACATCCGGCCGGAGTCCCAGCGAGTCGACGGCGGCGTCGCGATGGCCTGCGCTCGCGCCCGCCAACTCGGCTCGCTGCTCGGCGCAGAGGGCGATGACGGCAGGGTCGTAGGGCCTTGCGGCGCTGACCTCGACGAACAGGGTGTTTCGCTTCACAGTCCGAACGTACGTCCGCCGTGTTAGCGCGGCGTTACATGGACATGTCCATCGGCCGCCGCCTGCCCACGGGACTTCGACCGCCGCCCCCGGGCCCTCCCACCGACTGCCCCTGGGGCCTCCCACCGCCGGCCCGCGGGCGCCGCGGGCCCGTGTCTCTCGCCGCTCCGCACCGGGCCCGAACCCGGCCGTGGTGCGCAGGGGTGAGAATAGATCCGTGATGCCTGCCTCCACTGTGATCCGCGATGTCGTCGTTCTCGGTTCCACCGGCTCGATCGGCACCCAGGCCCTCGACGTCATCCGCCGCAACCCGGACCGGTTCCGGGTCACCGCGCTCGCCGCGGGCGGCGGCCGGGTCGAGCTGCTGGCACAGCAGGCTCTGGACCTGCGGCCCGAGATCGTCGCGGTGGCGAGGGCCTCGGCGGCCCAGGACCTGCAGCTCGTCTTCTACCGGGAGGCGCAGCGACGGGGCTACGCCTCCGGCGACTACCGCATACCCAAGATCATCGCAGGTCCCGAGGCGGTCGCCGAAGTGGCGGCGCTGCCGTGCGACGTCGTCCTCAACGGAGTCACCGGCGCACTCGGCCTCGCCTCGACGCTGGCCGCCCTTGACGCCGGCAGCACTCTGGCGCTCGCCAACAAGGAATCCCTCATCATCGGTGGCGCGCTGGTCAAGGAGCGGGCCAAGCCGGGCCAGATCGTGCCCGTCGACTCCGAGCACTCCGCGCTCGCCCAGTGCCTGCGCGGCGGTGCGGCCAAGGAGGTCCGGCGGCTGGTGCTGACCGCCAGCGGAGGTCCGTTCCGGGGGCGGAACCGCTCGGAACTGGCGGAGGTGACACCTGAGCAGGCGATGGCGCACCCCACCTGGGACATGGGCCCGGTCGTCACCATCAACTCGGCCACCCTGGTCAACAAGGGGCTGGAGGTCATCGAGGCCCACCTGCTCTTCGACCTTCCGTTCGACCGCATCGAGGTCACGGTCCACCCGCAGTCAATGATCCATTCGATGGTGGACTTCTTCGACGGGTCGACGCTGGCCCAGGTCAGCCCGCCCGACATGCGGCTGCCGATCGCGCTCGGGCTGGCGTGGCCGCACCGGGTCGAGGACGCCGCACCCGGCGTGGACTGGAGCCGGGCGCACACCTGGGAGTTCTACCCGCTCGACGACGAGGCCTTCCCCTCCGTCGCCCTCGCGCGCCACGTGGGAGAGCTCGGCGGCACCGCGCCCGCGGTCTACAACGCCGCCAACGAGGAGTGCGTGGAGGCCTTCCGGCAGGGGAGGCTGCCGTTCCTCGGGATAGTCGACACGGTCGCCCGGGTAGTCAACGAACATGGCCCGGCCACCAGGGATCTGACGCTCGACGATGTCCTGGCCACGGACGAATGGGCCCGGACCCGGGCTCGGGAGCTCATCTGACTCAGGGGGGCGGATGGCCTATCTCTTCGGCGTGATCGCCTTCGTCGTCGCGCTCCTGGTCTCGGTGATGTTGCACGAGGCGGGCCATTTCCTCACCGCCAAGCGGTTCGGCATGAAGGCCACCCAGTTCTTCGTGGGCTTCGGCCCGACCCTCTGGTCGTGGGGCCGCGGCGAGACCGAGTACGGCGTCAAGGCCCTCCCGCTCGGCGGATTCGTCAAGATCACCGGATATACGCCACTGGAGCCGATCGATCCCGCGGACGAACCGCGCGCGTTCTACCGGCAGCCGGCCGCGCGCCGGGCGGCCGTGATCGTCGCCGGTGTGGTCATGAACTTCGCCCTTGCCTTCGTACTGCTCACGGTGCTGGCCATGGCCGTCGGGCTGCGTACCCCCGGCACGGGGACCACCACGGTCGACGCGGTGAGCGCCTGCGTGCCCGCCCAGATCCAGAACCCGTGCGCGGCCGGCGACCCGCCGTCGCCCGCCTCCGAGGCCGGGCTGCGGCCCGGGGACAAGGTGATCTCCCTCGCCGGCCGGCCGGTCGCCACCTGGGAGCAGTTGCGGCAGGCGATCGGGGCCCAGTCCGCCGGGACCCCCGTGCCGATCGTCGTCGAGCGCGGTGGGCGGCGGGTCGAGCTGCGAGTGCGCCCGGCCGAGGTCGGCGGTGGTCCCTACCTCGGCGTGACAGCGCGGGTCACGGGGGAGGGGTACGAGCGGCTCGGACCCGTGAGCGCCACGGCCTTCGCCACGGAGAGCATCGGCCGGATCCTCGGTGCGGTCGGCGCCGCGGTCGCGGACCTGCCCGCCGCCATCCCCAGGCTCTTCTCGCCGGAGCGGGCGGACACTCCGGGCGGCCAGGTGGGCAGCGTGGTCGGCGCCACCCAGGTGTCCGGCCAGATCTTCTCGGCCAAGGACTCCTGGCGCGATCGCATCGCCCTGTTCCTGTCCCTGGTGATCTCGGTGAACGTCTTCCTGGGGGCGCTCAATGTGCTGCCCCTGCTGCCGCTGGACGGCGGTCATCTCGCCGTGCTCGCTTACGAGCGGGCCCGCGCGTGGCTGGCGCGAATCAGGGGCCTGCCTGATCCCGGTAATGTGGACCTTGCGAAGTTGCTGCCGGTGACCTACATCGCCGTGGTGTTGCTGATCGGCCTCGGGGTGCTGCTCATACTCGCAGACGTCTTCAATCCGCTGACACTCCCGCGATAAGAGGAAAAGTGAGCGTCGAACTCGGAATGCCCAGGATCCGGACCGAACAGGCCCGGCCGGCCCAGGTGGCCCAGCGCCGCAAGTCCCGCCAGATCATGGTGGGGCGTGACAAGAACGCGGTGCCGGTGGGCGGGGACGCCCCGGTGTCTGTGCAGTCGATGACGACCACGCTCACCGCGGACGTCAACGCCACGCTGCAGCAGATCGCCGAGCTGACGGCCTCGGGCTGCCAGATCGTACGGGTGGCGGTGCCGTCCCAGGACGACGCCGACGCGCTGCCGCAGATCGCCCGCAAATCACAGATCCCGGTCATCGCCGACATCCACTTCCAGCCGAAGTACGTCTTCGCCGCGATCGACGCGGGCTGCGCGGCCGTGCGGGTGAACCCCGGCAACATCAAGAAGTTCGACGACAAGGTCGGTGAGATCGCCCGTGCCGCCAAGGACGCGGCCGTGCCGATCCGGATCGGGGTCAACGCCGGCTCCCTCGACGCGCGGCTGCTCGAGAAGTACGGCAAGCCGACGCCCGAGGCCCTGGTCGAGTCGGCGCTGTGGGAATGCTCACTGTTCGAGGAGCACGACTTCCGCGACATCAAGATCTCGGTGAAGCACCACGACCCGGTGGTGATGATCGAGGCCTACCGGCAGCTCGCCGCCCAGTGCGACTACCCGTTGCACCTCGGTGTCACCGAGGCGGGTCCCGCGTTCCAGGGCACCGTCAAGTCGGCGGTCGCGTTCGGCGCCCTGCTGGCGGAGGGGATCGGCGACACGATCCGGGTGTCGCTCTCGGCGCCTCCGGTCGAGGAGGTCAAGGTCGGAAACGCGATCCTGGAGTCGCTCGGGCTGCGGGAGCGCGGCCTCGAGATCGTGTCGTGCCCGTCGTGCGGCCGTGCGCAGGTGGACGTCTACAAGCTGGCCGAGGAGGTCACGGCGGGGCTGACCGGGTTCCCCGTGCCGCTCCGGGTCGCCGTGATGGGCTGTGTCGTGAACGGTCCCGGCGAGGCCCGTGAGGCCGATCTCGGGGTGGCCTCGGGCAACGGCAAGGGCCAGATCTTCGTCAAGGGCAAGGTGATCAAGACCGTGCCCGAGGCGCAGATCGTGGAGACGCTCATCGAGGAGGCGATGCGCCTCGCCGACGAGATGGGCATCGAGGTGGACCTCGACGGCGAGGGGCCGGCCCCCGAGGTCGTCGTCTCCTGACCCGCCAGCAAACTCGCCGCGGCGGATCCCTCCGGTCGCCCGGCCCCGAGGGACCTCTCCGGCCTCGCCGGCCCGCGCCGGATCTGTCCGGCATCCCTGATGTGAGGATGAAGACCTTGGCCGACCCGCGGTTGCGCATCGCCGCGTTCTCCGACCTGGACGCCGCCACTCTGTACGGGCTGCTGCGTCTGCGCGTCGACGTGTTCGTCGTTGAGCAGCGCTGCGCCTATCCGGAGCTCGACGGACGCGACACCGAACCCGGGACGCGGCACCTGTGGCTGACCGGCGAGTCGGGGGAGCCGGTGGCGTACCTGCGGATCATCGAGGAGCCCGGCGGCGTGCGCATCGGCCGGGTCGTCACCGCCGCGCACGCGCGCGGCGCCGGACTGGCGGGGCGGCTGGTCGACGCCGCGATCGAGACGGTCGGCGACCGGCCGGTGCGACTGCACGCTCAGGTCCACGCCACCGGCCTGTACGAGCGGCGGGGCTTCGTCACCGAAGGCGAGACCTTCGTCGAAGACGGCATTCCGCACGTCCCGATGGTGCGCTCGCGGCCGGTGCACGGCGCGGCCTGAGGACGGCTCGGCCGCGCGCTGGAGGCACACCGCCACCGGGCGTGCGGCGTGATCGCCGGGCATGATGTCCCAGGTGAAAAGCGGGTCCAAGACCGCCCCACGGGCACTTTGACCGCTTCTGGTCACAAGTTCCTTCGCATAGCGACCAAAGCTGACAATCTTCCTCTGACGAGATCGTGGGCTCGCCCACGAGCCCACGGCGGAGGGACTTTCGTGAAGAGACTCGCAGTCATGACGGCCGCGGCCGTGGGCCTCGTGGGCGCCGCGGTGGCGATGCCCGCGGGAGCGGCGGCCGTGCCCGCCACGGCGTCGGCCGGATCGGCCGGTTCCGTCGCCTGGGCCCCGTGCCCCCTCAACGACCCCGTTCTCGGAGGGCTGCTGCAGGGCCTGGACTGCGGCACGTTGAGCGTTCCGCTCGACTATCGCAAGCCGCACGGCAGGCAGATCAAGCTGGCGCTGAGCCGGGCCCGGCACACGTCGGCGGACTCGCAGTACCAGGGTGTCGTGCTGCTCAACCGTGGAGGCCCCGGCGGGTTCGGCCGGGATCTGCCCACCCGGTTCGCGAGGGGCACGTTCGGCCTGCCGACCCAGATCGGCGCGCAGTACGACTGGATCGGCTTCGACCCCCGCGGCGTGGCGGGCAGTGAGCCGACCGTCGCCTGCGACCCGAGCTACCTCTACCCCGGCAAAGCCCGAGCCGACTTCGTGCCCGCGAACAAGGCCGAGGAGGACGCCTGGCGGGCACGAGCCCGTGCCTACAGCGCCGACTGCGGTGCGAAGTACGGCTCAGTGCTCGCGCACATCAGCACCGAGAACGTCTCGCGCGACATGGACCGGATCCGGACGGCCCTCGGCGCCCGGCAGATCAACTACTTCGGCTACTCCTACGGCACCTACCTCGGATCGGTGTACGCCTCGATGTTCCCCACGCGGGTGCGTCGCATGGTGCTGGACAGCGTCGTGCGGCCGAGCGGGGCCTGGTACGAGGACAACCTCGACCAGAACGAGGCCTTCGAGAAGCGCGCCGACATCTTCTTCGCGTGGATCGCGCGGCATGACGCGGTCTACCGTCTCGGCTCCACCGCGGCAGCCGTGGAGCGCAACTACTACAGGGGCATGGCCAGGATCGAGAGGAACCCGGTGGACGGCAAGATCGGTCCGTCGGAGTACAACGACATCTTCGTGCCCGACGGCTACCGCAACTACACGTGGGCCGACCACGCTCAGGTGCTCGCCGACTATGTGCTGCGCGACGACCCGCAGGGCCTTCGGGACAACTTCGGTGAGCCCGCCTGGCTGGACCAGAACAGCTACGCCATCTACCTCTCGGTCCAGTGCAGAGACGCCCCCTGGCCGCGTAGCTGGAGCCAGTGGCATGCGGATCACTCCACGCAGTACGGAAAGGGCTACAAGTTCCTGACCTGGAACAACGCCTGGTACAACGCCCCCTGTGCCACCTGGCCGGTCAAGGGCGGGCCGCCGGTGCGGGTCGGGGGCGAGGCCGGCGGCCCGAACATCGTCCTGGTGCAGGCGGAGAACGACGCGGCCACCCCGTACGGCGGCGCCGTCGAGGTGCACAAGAGGTTCCCGTCCTCACGGCTGATCCTGGAGAAGGGCGGCAACAACCACGGCGCCTCGCTGTCGGGCAACGGCAACGCCTGCCTGAACGACCTCGTCTCGGCCTACCTCGGCAGCGGGACGCGGCCGGCGTCGCGGCCCGGCCCGGACGCCGTCTGCGCCGCCAAACCCGCGCCCGGCCCGGCGGTCGTCACGGTGGGAACGGCGGGCGGGCCGACCGCCTACGACCCGCCGCTCGTTCGCTGAACCGATGCCGAGCCCCGAGCCGATCGGGGCTCGGCATTTATGGTTCCCGGATTTTTATTACGGTTTCATATACCTTCCATGGACATCTATCGCTAATCGCCCCTTGGCAGCACAATCTCCCCTTGGCATGAACGTGGGCACATTGGTGTGCCCGCGCCGATAAGGGGGTTTCGTGAAGAAGCTCGTACTCACCACTGCCGCGGTGAGCCTTGGGCTGGGCAGCCTGGCTCTCGCGGTTCCGGCAGGTGCTTCGGGCAAGTCCGCGTCCGGTGCGAAGGAGTCCATCGCCTGGGCCGCGTGCCCGGCCGACGATCCCTACCTCGCGAACGCCCAGTGCGCCCAGGTCACGGTGCCGCTGGACTACCGCAACCCGCGCGGCAAGAAGATCTCGGTCGCCGTCTCCCGGGTCAAGCACACCGCACCCGACTCGCAGTACCGGGGCGTGCTCTTCGGCAACCCGGGCGGTCCCGGTGGCAGCGGGCTCTATCTGTCCGGCGGACTGGCCAGC
>NZ_JABVEB010000062.1 GCF_014323665.1 Actinomadura sp. HBU206391
ATCTGGAGAAGGTCCAGTCCTCGGCACCCGGCCTGGTCGAGCTGTACAAGGCCGCCAAGGTGAACCTGACCAAGCATGGCCTGGCTACCGAGCGCGCCGCCGTCTACCTGGTGCTGGACCGGTCCGGGTCGATGCGCCCGTACTACAAGGACGGGACCGTACAGCACCTGGCCGAACAGGCCCTCGCCCTCGCGGCGAATCTGGACGACGACGGCGTGGTGCCCGTGATCTTCTTCGACACCTTCGCGCACCCGCCGGTCGAGGTCGGCCTCACCGACTACGAGGGTCGCGTGAACCGCGAGCACAAGCGTCTCAAGCACCTGGGCACGACCAACTACGCCGCGGCGATGCAGGCGGTCATCGACCACTACGCGGCGTCCGGCGCCACCGTTCCGGCCTTCGTCATCTTCCAGACCGACGGATCACCGAACTCCCGCAGCGCCGCGGAGAAGATCCTCTGCGAGGCGTCCAAGCTGCCGATCTTCTGGCAGTTCGTCGGATTCGGAGATGACGAGTTCGCGTTCCTCCACAAGCTCGACGAGCTTCCGGTCCCGCGAAAGCGTGCCGTTGACAACGCCGGGTTCTTCGAGGCCGGCCAGGATCCACGCTCCATCGAGGACGCCGACCTCTACGGTGAGCTCATGAAGGAGTTCCCGGGCTGGCTCGCCGCCGCACGAGCCAACGGCATCGTCACCTGACTCTGGGCCGGCGTGCGGCCATCACGGCAGTGCGCGGTGGACCGGTCCTCTTCGTCATGGCTCCTCTTCGTCATGACTCCTCGGCGAGCGCCGGATGCCTGGGATCGTCGACACGCACGACGGCGTCCGCCACCCGCGCGGGCTCCGCCTCGCTCTCGTACCGCTCGTACGCCGGCAGCGTCCACCGCAGCTCCGCCGGAGTCCTGCGGGCCAGCGCACCCGGTGACAGCCACAGATGTACGGCGAAGTCGAGCGGGAGCCCTCGGCCCAGCAGCAGAGCCCCGTCGAGCAGCAGCACCCCGCCCGGCGGCATGGTCACATACGGAGCGCGGGTGGCCCGGTCGGCGACGCTGTCCCACAGCGACGGCAGCACCCTGCCCGAGGCACCGGGCTCGAGCGGACCGAGCACCTCGCGCTCCAGCGCACCGGTGTCGAGCCAGTCGGTGTAGAAGGCGTCCGGATCGGTCCGGCCGTACTCGAAGCGCAGCGACGCCGCGCGCAGAAAGTCGCCGGCGGAGACCCGCAGCACCTCGCGGCCGCGCAGGCGCAGCGGGTCGACCAGCGCGTCCCCGAGCCCGTCCGGGCCCGCCGCCGGCGCGCCGTCGATCGCCACGCGCACCCAGGACGACCGGGCCGTCGCGGCGATCCGGTCGGCGAGCTCGTCGACCAGCAGCGAAGGAGAGATCGGCCGTATGCGCACACCCACATCCTCACCGACGTAAGCCGGCGCGGTGCCGCCGGGCCGCTTCGGGCCGCCGGTCGTGGGCCGAGCCCGCGGCTCCGCCCTCGCGGGCGCCCACAGCACCTGCTGACCGGTGGTCGGCTAGGCTCCAGTTCCTTGTACGGCATGCGCGACGGAGGTCTCGGCCTAGGGGTGGCGTACGCGGTGCCCGGCGGAGGAAAGATGACCGCACCGGAGGACGGGCGCGTCCGCGAGATCGACGCGCTCCGTGGGCTCGCGTTGTGCGGCATCCTGTTCGTCAACATCGTGGGGATCACCGGGATGCCCACCGGTCCCGACGCCGGCGCGGCTCCTTCGCTTCGCCACCATGCGTACGAGACCCTTCTGCACCAGCGGTTCTTCCCGATCTTCTGCATGCTCTTCGGGCTCGGCTTCGCGCTCTTCCTGGGCGCCGCGGCACGTCGTACCCGCCATCCGAGGCTCGCGCTGCTGGCCCGGCTCGGTTTCCTGATCCCCATCGGGCTGGTCCACCAGGCGCTGCAACCGCGTGAGGTGCTGCTGGTCTACGCAGTCGCCGGCATCGTGGTCCTGCTTCCGGCGTCGTTCCTGCCCCGCGCGGCGACGCTGATCGCGGGGCTCGCGGCGACGGCGGCGGCACTCTTCGCCGGAGGCGGCGCCTGGCTCATCCCCGGCCTGTTCCTGCTCGGGATGGCCGCCGCTCAGTACGGCCTGCACCGTGGTCTCGACCGGCACGGCCGGTGGGAGGCCCCGGTGTTCGGCGTCACCGCCGTACTCGCGGTCGCACTGAACACCTGGCAGATCCGCTCGGGCACCGAGCCGTCGGGCTCACCTCTCGCCGCGACGGCCGGAGTGGTGACGGCGATCGCGTACACCTCAGGTCTGCTGGCGTTGCTGCGCACGACCGCGAGGAGGCCGCTGGGGGCGGTGCTCGAACCGCTCGGCCGGATGGCGCTCACCAACTACGTCGTCGCCACGCCTGCGGTGATCGCCGCAGACCAGGTGCTGCGGCTGGGAGAGGCTCCGCGGTACGGGACCGTGATGGCTCTCGGCGTCGCGATCCTCATCGCCTCGGCCGCGGTCAGCATGGCCTGGCTGCGCCGTTTCCGCCACGGCCCCGTGGAATGGGTCTGGCGCTGTCTCACCTGGTGGTCGCTCATCCCCAACCGCACGCCTTCAACGCGACCCGCGCCCGTACGAGGGTGATCTCGGTACGTCGCCAGGGTCACCCTTTGCCGGAGTTGGATTTCCCTCTGTTGCCCTCGGACTTCTTGACCTTGGCGCGAGACGGAGGGGAATTCGGCCGTATCGCCGGATGGTTTGCGGCGTCACCCGGGCCGGGTGCCGTCCGTACGCGGCGGTTCGAGGGAGTGGCGGTCGGTGATGAGGGGGCCGATCCGGCAGGAGTGGCCGATGACGTCGCCGGACGTTGGGCGGGACCACCGCCCGATCCGGGTGCGGAGTCCGGGTCGGCCGCACCGGCGATGGTCACCGCCACCGCGACGGTCGCCGAGACGGCGGTGATCGCCCACGCCGTGACGGTGGCCCGGCGCCTCGGCGGCGGCGGTGCGGGCGAGGACGGCGGGTGAGACGGCGAGGACGGCCGGTCGGACGGTGCTGGTGCCCGGTGAGGCGGTGACGACGGCGATTCGAGGTGTGTCACGGGCTCGGGGACGGTCCATAGGTCGGTGACGGCCTTGGCCGCCGACTCCGGGCCGGGCACGCCACCTCGCTGCGCCAGCAGCGTCTGCAGCAGGCCGTCGGACGCAGGGCGTAGTTCCGGGTCCGTCGCCAGGGCGAGAGCGACCAGGCCACGCCATGGCGCGTCCAGGTCGGTGAGCTGCGGGCGGCCGCTGAGGATCATCTCGGTGCGCTCAGCCACCGACCCCGGACCGAACGGGGATCGCCCTGTCGCCGCGAAGGCCACCAGGCAACCCCACCCGAAGACATCGGAGGCACTGGAGCCGGGCCGTCCGGCCAGCCTTTCGGGCGCTATCCAACCGGGACTGCCCATGACGACCCCGGTCTGTGTGAGGGAGTCCGCCGCTTCAAGATCGCGGGCGATCCCGAAATCGATCACCTTGGGGCCGTCCGGGGACAGCATCACGTTGGCGGGCTTGAGATCGCGGTGCGCCAGCCCGGCGCTGTGAATGGCCACCAGCGCGGCGGCGACCGCGATGGCGACCGCCTCGAGAGTGTCGCTCGGCAGCGGACCCGCGGAACCGACCCGCTCCTCCAACGACAAGCCCTTGATGTAGGGGGTCACGATGTACGGACGGGGCCCGTCCATCTCGTCATCCAGCACCGGTGGGATGTAGGAGGACGAGACCCGCCGTCCGAAGTCCCTCTCGGCTCTGAACCGCAGACGCGATTCGGGATGGTCGGCGAGAGCCGGGTGCAGAGTCTTGATCGCGACCATCTGCCCCTCCAGGGCGTCGATGGCCAGGTACACCGCCCCCATGCCCCCGATGCCCAGCCGGCCCAGCAGATGGTAGCCGCCGATCGCGGACGGATCCTCGAGCCGCAGCGGCCCCACCCCTGACGGCAGGTCAGCCTTCACGCTTCCCTCCTCATGCGACTCTCCGCCCTTTACCCGACATCCGGCTCTGAACCCAAGACTTCAGGATCTTTCCGTTCCCCCTGGGCCGTACGGGGTGGCGCAGCCGTGGGTCGTAGGGTGCCGGCATGGACTGGATGCGCTGGCACGACGACTACGATCGTCCCGGTTCCCCGCTGGCACGGCGGTTGCAGGTGGTTCGGGAACAGATCGGTACGGCCCTGGATCGCAGTCCATCCGGTCCGTTGCGGGTGGTCAGCCTGTGCGCCGGTCAGGGTCGTGATCTGCTGGACGTGCTCGCCGTACATCCTCGTCGCGATGACGTACGGGGACGCCTGGTGGAGTTGGACGCGGACAATGCGGCGTACGCGCGGCAGTCGGCCAGAGCCGCCGGGCTGCACCAGATCGAGGTGGTGACGGCTGACGCCGCAATCACCGATCACTACCGCGGCATGGTTCCGGCCGATCTCGTGCTGATCTGCGGAGTGTTCGGCAACCTCACCGACGAGGACATCGAAAGCACCATCGCCTCCTGCCCCCAGCTCTGCGGGACCGGCGGCACCGTGATCTGGACCCGGGATCGCAGCCTGCCCGACCGGGTGCCGTTGATCTGTGAGTGGTTCGCCGAGCATGGCTTCGATCAGCGGTGGGTGTCCGAGCCGGACGCGGGCTTCGGCGTCGGCGTGCACCGCTTCACCGGTCGGCCGCAGCCCCTGGCCTCGGGCATGCGCATGTTCACCTTCGTCGGCTTCGACGTGCTCAGCCGGATGGACGCACCGGCCGACGGAGCCGGCTGAGTGCGAGGTGACGGGGCGAGGCGGCGGGCTGCTCGGGCGCGCTCCTCAGCGGCGGCGGGTGTGAGCGCGTGACCAGAGCGCTGTCCAGCCGCCGGGCACGAGCCACGAGGCTGGAACGCGCAGACCGTGTTCGGCGATCCGTTCCCAGAACACCTCGGTGTCGGCGCCGAGTTCGCGGGCGACGGGGAAGGCTCGCTGCCATGGGCCGTTCTTGTCGTGCAGGACGGTGGCGGGATAACCGGGAACGGTGACGGCGCGCGGGGCCGCCACGGGCGTGAGATCGATCGCCGGTGCGCGGCAGGTGATCATTACGGTGAGCGCGCAGAGCAGCGGCTCGGTCGGCCGGCGGGCGAGGACACGGGAGATGACCGGATCACCCTGGTTCGCCAGCTCCCCGATCGCCCTGCGCGTGCGGCGCGCCGCCAGGTCCAGCGCGTAGGGGTCGGCGAGCGCGGGCAGCTTGACGAGCTTGCGCAGCGCTTTGGGCAGAGGTGGTTCAGCGAGCAGAAGCGGCAGCTGGTGAAAGCGTTGCCGCAAGGCCGGGTCGAGGTCTTGCACTGCGGTACTCATCGGACGAATCCCGCTCGTGGCCCACAGCCGATCGAGGTCGACGGCACCGCTGTCGAGCGCGCGACGGCAGGCGCCGGTCAGGTGCTCGGGTCCCAGGCGGCGCAGCCGGACGAGCGCGGCCTCCGGCGGGGTTCCCGCGAGGACGGCGAAGACTTCCATCACCTCGCCGTCCACCTCGTCGGCCCATGCCCGCTGCGCGAGCGCTCCGAGCGCGGGGCCGGCGTCCTCGATCAGGCGGGCTGCGGCGCTCCGCCTAGCGGGCCGCTTGGTCGGTAGCTCCTCCGGCACCGGGGGGTCGGTCTCGCCGGGCGCGATGCCGGGGATCGTGGCGACCCAGTCGCGGAACCGCTGTTCAAGGGCCGGGTCAGCCGTGTCGTTGAACCTTGCCGCGATCTCGGTGACCTTCCACCCTCGGGTGGCGGGCCGACGGGGCTGCAGTTCGGCGTTGACGAGGAGGAAGCCGTTCTTGTCGTACAGGCCTGCCAGGCCGCACCGGCCCGCTCGGGCCGCGTCGAGGTAGTGCGTGCCCGCGATGCAGTTGCCCATGTAGTCCGACCACTCGGCGAGCATGCGTGCGCTTCGTGCCACCTGGAAGCGCGCGCCGGTGCCCGTGACGGTCGTCCCGTCGAGCGCGGTGAGCGGTGCTGGAACGGCGAACTCGCCGGTGAGCGCCTCGGAGATCGCGGTGCCGGCCAGCAGGCCCGCGGTGAAGGCCGTCCAGGTTCTGACCCCCCGGGGCGGGGCGCCGCCGAGCGCGACGAGCTGTGCGGCACCGGCGACGGCCAGCGTGATCGAGTCGAGCCGCGGTGCCAGCGGCCCGGCGGCCGTCGGCGGTGGGTCGTGGTCGAACCAGGGGGCTCCGGTGCCGGGCGTGGCCCGCGCGGCGTCGTGTCCGTACAGCTGCGCCAGAGCGTCGATCAGGTCTACGTACCACAGCAGGTCACCGGCCACTTCCACTACGGCGGGATCGCGCGAGGTCGAGAGCCTTTGGCGGAGCGGTTCCGCGTCTCCCAGCAACGGGATGGTCCAGGGTGGGATGCCGCCCCAGTCGGTGGGCGGCCGGACGGAGCCGTAACCGGCTCCGTGACGCCAGTTCTGTAGGTCGCGCTTCGCCCAGTTCCGCAGCACTTCGTCGCGAACCCCCCGCGGCTCTTCGAGCAGCCGCCCGACCGCCTCGGTGATCACTAGGCCGAAGTCTCGGGCACATGCCAGGCGCGGCTGGATGTAGGCCGCGAACTTGGCGTCTCCCGGCTTCCCGTCGGCCAGTTTGCGGTTAATGTCGCGTACGTAAGCGCCGGGACGGGCCGGAAGGCCGGTCAGACCCGGCACCCGCCGCGCCGACCGGGCCGCGATCGTGCCGGGCAACTCGGCCTCGGCCGCGCGGATGAGCGTCGCCGAACGCGCCAGCCCTTCGTCCAGGCCGTGATCGGCGATGGCCACCGCAGTGCGGAGCAGGGCGGTCGTCGCGAGCGCGTCCTCGACGAGGCGGGCGAGAAGGTCGTACCAGTAGTGGTCGGGCGGCGTCCATCGCGCGGCGTCGGCCAGCGACGGTTCGAGGTCGTTGAGTTCGGCCCTGAGCCGCTCCAGGATGAGCTCGTCGTCATGATGTCTGCGGCGCTCGCGCAGGTCTCCGACCCGATCCCGGCGGCTCTGGGTCGCGAGCCGCCGTTCCCGTCGCGCGAGCCCGGCGTGATGCTCCGACACCTGCGTCCACAGATCCAGGATCAGCTCCAGCCTGCGCGGCCCCGGCAGTGGTTCCAGCACCTGCCGCAGGTGCTGCGCGAGCGCCGAAGGCGGACCACCCTGGATGAGATCGACGTTCTCGGGCGCCGTCAGCGCCAAGATCCTTTCCAGCTGCTCAGGACCGAGCATGTCGCTGGCGGCCGATGCCAGATGCAGCGCGGCCCACCGGCCCTCACTGATCGCCAGCGCGGCCGCGGCGCCCACCCGTTTGGTGACGGTGGATCCGAACAACGCGACCAGGAATCCGGCGCGATCGCCCAGCCGACCGGCGTTCTCGATGCCCAGTGTCCGCAGGGCGGCAAGGACGGCGTCCCGCTGATCGCCGCGCGCCCCGGCCAGGCGTGCGGAGCGAAAACCCGACCCCAGATCGACGCCCGCGCCCGCGGCGACCACGCCACCGGCCTGCACCAGACGGGTCAGCTCGGCGACCGCGTCCAGGACCTGTTCACCGGAGGCCTCGGCCGGGCCCAAGGCGACGGCCGCGCCCATGGGCGCTTCGGCCTCGCCGGCCAGCATGACCGGGCCGGACTGCCGTGGGACCCAGGCACACAGCTCCGAGGCCACCACGCCGCCCGCGAGCCGAATCTTCATCCGAGCCATCATCGCCGACTCGGCCACGCCGGCCAACACGGTTCAGCGAGCGGACCGTGGTCCCAGGACCGACCGGTAGGTTCTAGGAGTGGCAAAGGAACGCCCGTCGGGGCCCGGCCGGACACAGCAGATCGGCTTCGCAAGCGCCATCGGTGGTCTGGCCGGTGCCGCACTCGCCGGTCACCGAGGTGCCAAGGCCGCCCTCGTCGGTGCGGCGGTCGGCGCCGCCGGTCTGGGGACGGTGGAGGCGGTGGCGCGGGCGCGTCAGCGTCCCGGCCAGATCCCGGCGCTCTGGGCGCGCATCGCCGCGAGCGGTGCACTCGCCGCTCCACTCGGCTGGGCGGCCGGACGCCTCACCGGCGCCGGCCCGGTCGCGGTCGGGACGGCGACCGGTACGGCCGTCGGCGCGATGGGCCTGCGGCCGCAGAAGGTGGGGCTCGGACCGCTGGTCGGCGCCGCGGTCGGCCTGGGTTTCGCGGTTCGGCGGCGGCCGGCGGCGGCGCCGGTGGTGGCGAGCACCACGGTGGTCGCCTACCGGGTGTTGTCGGCGCTACTGTTCCGGGACCCGCAGGTGAGCCTGCTGGCCGAGCGGGTCCGACCGGAAGAGCTCCCCTTCGTGGTGCCGCTGGAGGCCCGGACGAGGTACGTCGGCACCGGCTATGTCCGGGAGCTGGCCAAGGTGCTGGGCGGCACCTACGCCGAGGACGCGGCCGACGTCGGCATCGTCGCCTCACTCGATGAGCTGCGCGGCCCGGACTTCGATCCGGCGCGGGTGGATCCGCGCGTCCGGGAGTTCTACGAGCACACGACGCGCTTCACGCTCGACATCGTCCCGCGGTGGCGGCTGTGGGTGCGTCCGGGCTACCTGCTGTACCGGACGCTGGTCGCCCGCCCCCTCGGTCAGGCCAGCGTGCCGATGAACCAGCGCGAGGCACTGCGCGGTGTCCGGGGCCGTATCGACACCATCACTCCCGAGCACGACGGCGTGGTGGTCCGTGGCTGGATCCGGTCGTTCGCCGACACCGACGAACCGATCTACGTGGGCATCTACACCACGTACCGCCACGACGGTCGCGGGTACGTCAGCGTCGGCTTCCCGGTCCCCCAGGCCAGTTTCACAGCGACCCTTCTGCCGCGCGCTCGGCCCGGTGGCGGCCTGATCCTGACCAGCCGCAGCGACCTCGGCCATCCCGGCCACTACCTGACCTACATCGACCCGGACACCAGGGATCTCACCGCCATGGCGGTGCACGGCTTCGCGGAGCAACTCGACGTCCATGTGGAGGACGGCGAACTGCGGGCCGAGCATGCTTTCTGGATCTTCGGGATCCCGTTCCTCGTGCTCCATTACCGCATGCATCGAAAGGCCGCCGCGCCGGGGTCCTGATCCGTACAAGATCGGCTGCTTGCCGCAAGCGGACTCTCGACTGTCCGCGATGTAAAAAATACTAGACACCGTGTCGGCGTTGCTTTACATTCGCGGCATGGCGTTGGAAGAGAAACGTGCGTGGATCATGGCGGCGGTGACGGTCGGCACGTACGCCGTCTACGTCGCCGTCGTCCTGGGACGGCTGCTGCACACCCCGGTGGGCGAGGTCCATTACGTGGCGACACTGCTGTGGACGCTCGGGATCGCGATCACCGCGACCATCGTGCTGCACATCGCCGTCGCGATGGCCGCACCACAAGAGGCCGGCCGGCGCGACGAGCGTGACCGGGAGATCGGCCTGTTCAGCGAGCACGTCGGGCACTCGTTCGTGGTCATCGGCGGGGTCGCGGCCTTCTGCATGGCACTCGCCGAGCTGGACCACTTCTGGATCGCGAACGTCATGTACCTGGCGTTCGCCCTGTCGGCGATCTTCGAGTCCGTGTCGAAGATCTTCGCCTACCGCCGGGGTTTCCAGCCGTGGTGAAACCGACCAAGGTCACCAACTCGATCCGATCACTGCGCTTCGCACACGGGGAGATGACCCAGGCGGAGCTGGCCGACCGTATCGGCGTGACCCGCCAGACCGTCATCGCGATCGAGCAAGGCCGGTACTCACCGTCCCTCGAGATGGCGTTTCAGATCGCCCGAGCGTTCAAGGTCCCGCTCGACGAAGTGTTCCAGTACCCCGACAGTGAAGGAGACCCCCCATGAAGGCCATCGTCCAGGACGCGTACGGCTCCGCCGACGTCCTGGAACTCCGGGACATCGACCGTCCCGTACCCGCTGACGACGAAGTGCTCGTCCAGGTGCACGCGGCCGGCGTAGGCCCGGACGTCTGGCACCTCATGACGGGCCTGCCCTACGCGGTCCGGCTCTTCGCCGGGCTCCGTAAACCCAGGAACCCCGTCCGCGGCCAGGACGCCGCCGGACGGGTCGAAGCGGTCGGCGCGAAGGTGACCCGGTTCAAGCCCGGCGACGAGGTCTTCGGCGTCTGCGAAGGTTCGTTCGCCGAGTACGCGCGCGCCAAAGCCGACAAGCTCGCGCCCAAACCGCGGAACCTCAGCTTCGAGCAGGCCGCCGCCCTCCCCATCTCCGGCATCACCGCGTTCCAGGTCCTACGCGACAAGGGACGTCCGCAACCGGGCCGGCAGGTCCTCATCATCGGCGCCTCCGGCGGCATAGGCACCCTCGCGGTGCAGCTCGCCGCGGGTTACGACGCCAAGGTCACCGGCGTCTGCGGCCCCGGCAAGGCCGACCTCATCCGCTCACTGGGCGCCACCGACGTCATCGACTACACCAGCGAGGACATCACCGGCGGCGCCCGCCGCTACGACGTCATCCTCGACATCGCGGGCAACCGCCCCCTGTCCGTCCTGCGCCGCGCCCTCGCCCCCCACGGCACCCTCGTCCTCGTCGGCGGCGAGAACGGAGACCGCTGGCTCGGCGGCCTGGACCGTTCGCTCCGCGCCCTTCTGCTCTCGCCCTTCCTCCGCCAGACCCTCCGCGGCCACTTTTCGCGAGAGCGCCACCAGGACCTCCTGGTCCTCAAGGACCTGGCCGAAAGCGGGGAACTCACCCCGGTCGTCGACCGCACCTACCCTCTCGGCGAAGCCGCCGCCGCCATGCGCCATCTTGAGGACGGACACCCTCAGGGCAAGATCGTCGTCAGCGTCACGGACGGTTCGTGAGCGGGGTGAGCCGGTGGATGTCGTGACGAGCCCGTAGCGCCGCGATCTCGGTCTGATCCGGCGGGCCTGAGGCGGCGAGCAGCTCGGTGAGCTCCTGGCACTCCGCGCGGCGGCGGTTCACGTCGATGGCGCTTCCCGCTGACGGCCGATGCGCCTGCGAGGTCTGCAATCACAGCCTCGGTGATCGTGGCCCAAGTCGAACCCTGCTGCTGTGAGAGCCGCTTCGATCTCCGCCACCCGAACCGGGCCGATTCCACCGATGGCTGTCAGTTTGCGCTCCTGTGCCAGCCGCAGCACATCCCCGACCGTCTTCGGTCGCTCATCCGGATACATGCCGTAAGCAGCGGCCAGTGGCCGACGGGCATGCTCCGACAATCCGAGACAGTCGATCGGACACGCTTGCGTCACCAGGCTCGTATCGCTCATGAGATCGCCAGCTTTGCCCAGACCCATTTGCCGCCGTGCTCGGTGCGAGTCACTCCGCACTCAGAGGCCAGTTCCCGGGCGAGCGACAGCCCCCAGCCGCCGTTGTCGTCGAAGTTCTCTTCTGAGAGATCCAGATCATCGAGTTCCAGCTCCACCACCGGTCGGGGGCTGGGCATCTGATCGCTGGAGTCCCACCCACCACCACGCAGGTGGGTTCCCGGCGGAAGCAGACACGGATCTTGCCCTCGGGCGTCGCCGCACAGGCATTGGTGATCAGCTCAGCCGCTATCAGAGACGCGTTGAACGCCAGATGCGGCAGCTTCCACGCTATGAGGCGAAGGCCCATCCGGTGACGCACCTCGGCGGCCACCGTTTCGGCCGCAAGACAGGTCATGTCCAGCTCACCAAGGATCAACGTGTTAGCGCCCATCACGTCCACTCTCGTCCTGACAATTTCTGCGAAAAGAGTGCACCTTTTTGAGATACGTTCGCTACGTTCGCGCATCAAACGCAACAACCGGAGGGTTACAGATGAGCGCCCGAGAGTCACTGAACCCGGAAGGCTCAATGTGGGATCTCATAGCCGTCCAACTGCGCAGACACCGCGAGGAGCGCAAGATGTCCGGCTCAGCTCTCGGAACATTGCTCGATCTCGATCGGTCCAGTGTTTCGCGTCTTGAGTCAGGACAGATCAAGCTGCTGGAGAAGCACGCCCGAAAGCTTGATCGGGAATGGGACACAGCCGATCTCTTCACCGTTCTCGTTCGCTTCGCCAAAGAAGGCCACGACCGAGAGTGGTTCAAGACGCACACCGAGATGGAGGCCAGGGCATCTGAGCTGCGGATCTGGGAGCTTTCCTGGGTTCCCGGACTGCTCCAGACAGAGAGCTTCACCCGAGCGCAGGTCGTGGCAGCCGGACTCGACAACATCGATTCGCGCGTGGCTCATCGCATGAAGCGCCAGGAAGCTCTCAGCCGCACGCCGCCGCCACTCCTGTGGGTGATCCTGGACGAGGGCGTCATCCGTCAACCGGTCGGCTCTTCCCAGGTCATGCGAGACCAACTTGCCCACCTCCTGGCCCTGGCCGCGCTTCCCAACATCTCCATCCGGATCGTCCCCACCCGCGTAGGTGCGCACGTCGGACGGGATGGCTCATTCAAGATCATGACCGTGGACGGTGCCGACGCGGCGTACATCGAAGCAAGCGAAGAGGGGCGACTTGTCGTAGACGCAACAGATGTACGCTCGTTCCGAGCAAGATTCGACCGCATTGGCGATCGAGCGAACCCCGTAGACGCATCGATCGAGCTAATAGAGCAAGTGATGGAGGGGCACAGGTGACTCCCGTCTGGCGCAAGTCCAGCCACAGCGGAAGCAGCGGCGACCAGAGCGACTGCGTCGAAGTTGCGCGGCTCTCCGGAAACATCGGCCTCCGAGACAGCAAGGCCCCCGACACCGGACACCTCATCCTCACCGCTGAAAGCTTCGCTGACCTTATCGCCAGCGTGAAGCGGGATGAGTTGAACATCTAAACGACGTAACAGCACTACAAGCCCCGACCACGGTCGGGGCTTTTCCATCTCAAGGCCAGGCAGGCCACCGCCCGCCAGCTCAGAGCCGCACGGTCACGGCACAGGGATGGCCGCTCCAGTTCACGATTGATTTCGTGCTGTGGTTCAGGGCACAAGTAGCGCGGACGTGCTTCAAGCAAAGCACCCGAGCTCAGGGAGTCAGCAGCACCCCCAACATCCAAGCCGAGAGTGCAGACCTGTGGTGGAAGTCCATAAAGCTATCTTCTACGGCCCCACTTTGAGGTGGCGGCATCAGCGGACGGGCCAGCGTGGGCGGCACTCAGCCGGCGAGCATGGCGACCGAGAGTTTCCACAGGCGTCCAGCGTCGGCCGGGTCGAGTGCATGGGCGGCGATCCCGCTGACTCGAGCGCTTCGCCGACCGTGGCGGGATCATACGGAAGCGCTTCCCCACAGTTCTCGAACTACCGGCCGCCGACCCCGTCCAGGAACGGGGACGCCGCGTGGAGCACCGAGGCCGACCGGACCGAACGCGTGCCCAGCACTCTGCTGACACTGGTAGCGGCAGGGACAGCCGTCCGTCGAGGGCCGTTCGGTGATCACGGCAAGGACGCGGTATCCCCGTGCGATTTGCCGAAGCGGCAACTGGATTCGCGGGGTCTCACCGTCCGCCGGATGATTGACGAGAACTGTTGGACGGTGGGCCGGTCTGGTATCGCCAGACCACGTGCACTCGGCACCCCAGGATCGAAAGCTTTGGAGGCTCAATGTCGCAGCCCGCTCCGGTCGCGGACATCACGCATCGTCTGGTCTCGTCTTCCGCCGGCCGCATCCACCTAGTGGAGCAGGGCTCCGGGCCGCTGGTGCTGCTGGTGCACGGGTTCCCCGAATTCTGGTACTCCTGGCGCCACCAGTTGCCGGTACTGGCCGCGGCCGGCTACCGGGCCGTCGCCGTCGATGTTCGTGGCTATGGCCGCTCCTCCGAGCCTGAGAGCGTGGCCGCGTACCGGATGCTGGAACTGGTGGAGGACAACGTCGCCGTTGTGCACGCCCTGGGCGAGCGGACGGCAGTGATCGTGGGCCACGACTGGGGCGCGACCATCGCGGCCGGCTCGGCCCTCGTCAGACCCGACGTCTTCCGCGCGGTCGGGCTGCTGAGCGTGCCCTACCTGCCGCGCGGCGGACCGCGGCCCAGCGAGGTCTTCGCGCAGATGGGCGGAGAGGAGGAGTTCTACGTCAGCTACTTTCAGGAGCCGGGCCGGGCCGAGGCCGAGATCGAACCGGACGTCCGAGGCTGGCTCGCCGGCTTCTACGCCGCCCTGTCCGCCGACACCATGCCGCCGGCCGACGCCCCGGACCCGCACTTCGTCTCCCGGGGCGGGAGGCTGCACGACCGTTTCCCCGCCGGTCGGCTGCCCGCCTGGCTCAGCGAGGACGATCTCGATGTCTACGCCGCGGAGTTCGAGCGGACGGGAATGAGCGGGGCACTGGGCCGCTACCGGAACATGGACCGGGACTGGGAAGACCTCGCCGACTTCGACGGCTCCCCCATCACCCAGCCGTCCTTGTTCATCGGCGGCACGGCGGACGCCTCCACCACCTGGATGGCCGACGCCATCGAGGCATACCCCGCCACCCTGCCGGGCCTGGTCTCCTCACACATACTCGACGGCTGCGGCCACTGGATCCAGCAGGAGCGCCAGAAGGAGGTCAACGAGATCCTGACCGGCTGGCTCGCCTCCCTGCCCACCTGACAATCGCCTCGGGCGGCTAGCGGCCGAGATGTTCGGTCGGGTGACGATCGTTCATCGCCACGTCGGTCCGAGAGTTCGGGGCCTCCGCCGGGCCGTACCAGGTGAAGGCGATGGCGGCCACGAGCGCGGCCACGGTCGCGAAGCTGAGAGCGATGGAACGGCGCAGGTCGGTGACGGCGTCAAGTGCCTCACGCCGTTCGCGCTGGAGCAGTTCCCGCGCGGTGGGCTCCCATTCCTCGCGGCGCGGCAGTCCGTAGCCGGCGCGCATCCCGAAGAAGATCCCGAGCGTCGCGAACACGAGCGCGAGAAGCAGGAGACCTCCGACCGTGATCCGGACCCACGGGTCCAGACCGTCCAGGGTGCTCCTGCCCTTCACGACACTGACCGTCGTCACGATCCCGACGAGCCCCGTCAGGCCATTGCGCCACTTATCGGCCTGTGCCCGTACCCTGCCGATTTCGTCCTGCCGAAGTTCCTGAAGCCGCCGGGCCCTCCAACGATCGAGGGGACCGGCCTCCCGCCCCGGAGAGACGCGCACGCCCATCAGGGGCCCCATTCCACGAAAAGGCTCCACAGGCGTCCGCAGCCGGTCTCTCCGTCGGGCGCTTCGAGATGGGGGTTGCCGCAGGCGCAGAGAATGTCGACCACGCGGCTTGCCTGGTCGCCGGGATGGAGGTCCCGGCTGATCACGGCCAGTGGCTCGACGTGGGTCATCGGACCACCGCATGCGGGACACGGGCCGGTGACGAGAATGTGGTCGGGCTCGAGCTCGTCAGGGAGCAGGGTCACCTCCGCGGTGGTCGCGGCGCGCTCGTTCAGGTCGCCGCTCTGCTCGGCCTGGTACGTGATGGAACGATGCCCGTCGGCGGGCTCCGGGTCGGCGGATCTCACGAACGTCCCTCTCCTCCAGTCGGGGCGTCGATGCCCGTCACGGCGCCTTGGCAGATGAAGGCGGCCCACGTCGAGGCGTCCGGTCCGTCCTCGGCCAGCCGGCGTTGTGCCATGGCGAGCGCCGTGGCCACGTCGGCGCCTGACGCCAGTTCACTGTAGAAGCCGGCCATGAACGTCGCGGTGGTCCGGTCGGGAATCCTCCAGAGGGTCATGACCACGCTCATGGCACCGGCGATCCGGAAGGCCCGGCGCAGGCCGAAGACGCCTTCGGCGCCGGCGTCGTGGCCGAGGCCGCTGTCGCATGCCGAGAGCACCGCGAGGCGGGTGCCCGCGAGCCGCAGGTGCGCCGCCTCGGCTCCGGTCAGTACCCCGTTGCCCGCCCGGTCGGGTGGACGGCCTCCCGCCAGCCAGGTGTTCACGCCCACACCGCGCCGATCAGCCGCGTCTCGATCTCGGCCGCCTCCAGCAGGCGCGACAGCGCCTCTCGCGGCCGGCCGGACCGGGCAGACAGCACTCCGAGGTTGACCAACGTCGCCGCCAGCTTCTCGTGGCCGGGTCCGAGGGTCTGCCGCTGCGCGGCGACCGCCTGCTCGAGGAGCAGCCGTGCCGCCGGACGATGCCCCCGCAGCGCCTGGATCTGCCCCCGCACGGCGGTGTTGAGGGCCAGCGCCACTTGGTCCCGGTGTCCGCCAGGCTGCGCTTCCCAGACCCGCAGTTCCGCCTCCAGCAGGCGGTCGGCGCGCCGGTACCTCCCCGCGTACGCGTAGACGAGCGCCAGATTGTGCAGGCTCTCCGCGACGAGATGATGCCGGCGCCCGAGCGTGCGACGCCGCAGGCTCAGCGCCTGCCGGTGCGCGGCGAGTGCCTCGTCGAGCCGGCCGGAGTACATCGCGAGCAGTCCCCGTTGACTCGCGTTGGCCGCCAGCAAGGGAGCGGCGGCCGCGCCTTCGCCGTGCAGGATCTGCGCGGCTTCGGCCAGCAGCGGCTCGGCGTCCGTGCGGTTTCCGGCCGCCTGGTGGATCCGCGCGAGCAACTGGAGACCGAAGGCGTACGGCCGGCCGCCTCCGGGTCGGCTGATCTTCAGCGCGTCCTCGACCATGCGCTTGGCACCGGCGATGTCGCCGCCTCGGTAGCGGACGTCCGCCACGGCTCGAAGGCACACTTCGTAGTTCGCCGAGTTCCGCCCGTCCAGCAGCTCGACTGCGGCGAGCGCCTTCTCGTAGAGTTCCAGCGCCTTCGTATAGTTTCCGCGCGCGCGGTGCAGTGAGCCCTCGAGACGGAGCAACTCGGCCCAGCCGGGCGTCTTCGCGGAGAAGTCCCCCAGCAGTCCGCGCGCCTGGTCGATCAGCTTCTGGGCCTCATCGATCCGGCCCTTCCCGTACTGCATGGAAGCGGCCATGACGAGCCGCTGCGCAGGAGCGACCCCCGCCATCACTGCCCGCATGATCTCCGGTGGAAACGGCAATGCCCACTCGAGGCCTTCGAAAGGGTCGTTCGCGGACATCGGCAACCCCCGTCACGGTCGGCGTGGGGACGCTTCCCGTGAATATGAGATGCGCGCGACAGTGGTCTGGCCCGGTCCGGGCGTGGCCGCTATAGGACGGGCGGAACCTGTCGGTCCCGCTTGCTACTGTGCGGCGCCGAGAAAGGATGTGGAGCAGGTGGACGACGTTGAGAAGAACGCACTGTTGATGTTCCTGGAGGCGCAACGCGCCAGCGTTCTCGCGATCATCGATGGCCTCGACACCCAAGCCCTGACGACGTCCGTTCTGCCTTCGGGATGGACGCCGCTGGGCCTTGTGGAACACCTCGGCCATGCCGAGCGGCACTGGTTCCAGGAGATCGCGACCGGCTCCGCCGAGCCGCTGGCCTGGCCCGACGACGACCACATGCCACTGACCACCCCGCGACCGCCATCCGCCGTCTTCGCGTTCTACCGCACCCAGTGCGAGCGATCCAACGCGGTCCTCGCCTCCACGCCACTGTCGGCGCCGCCGCGAGGACGTCACCCGGGCTCGCTCGGCGAGGAGATCACCGACCTGCGCGGGATCGCACTGCACATGATCGAGGAAACCGCACGCCATGCGGGCCACCTCGACGTCGTGCGCGAACTGCTCGACGGAAAGACGGGGCTCGGACCTCGATAGCCCGGTATCCGTGTGGCGCCGTCGAGGACCTCCTCACGCCGGGGTCGTATCCAGCTCTTGGGTCAGCGCGCCTTCGCCACCGCGTCGATCTCGACCACGCTGCCGTACGGCAGTTCGGCCACTCCGACGACGCTGCGCGCCGGCCTCGGGTCCGGCCACAGGTCCAGGAACTGCTGGTTGGCGACGTCGCGCAGGGCGATGTCGGTGACGAAGTAGGTCAGCTTCACCACATCCTCCAGCCGCGCGCCCACGGTGGCCATCCGCCGCCGCATGGTGTCCACCGCCGCGTCGAGCGCCGCCCGGCCGTCGGCGACCACGGTGCCGTCGCCGCGCAGCGGCAGCGAACCGGAGACGAAGACCAATCCGCCGGCGACGACGGCCGGGCTGTACGGGTGTTGCGGGTCAGTGCTCAAAGGACGACCTCTTCCCGATCGGTCTCCGTCAGCACGCGCGCCAGCAGCCGCGGATCGACCGACCCGCCGCTGAGAATGGCCACATGCTTGCCGGTGGTCGCGCCGGCCAGATACGCGGCGAAGGTGACCGCGCCGCTCGGCTCGGCGACCAGCCGGGCGTCCAACGCCAGCCGGCGTACGGCGTCGAGGAGCTGTTCCTCGGTGACGGTCACGATCTCGTCCAGGTACCGGCTGATCTGCTCCCACGGCACCACGCCGAGGCCGGTGGTGCGCAGCCCGTCGGCGACGGTGCGGTAGGTCTGCTCGGGCTCCCACACCACGCGACGCCGCTCGCGCAGGCTCTGGGCGGCGTCCGAGGCCAGTTCCGGCTCGACCCCGACGACCAGCGTCCGCGGCCGCAGCGCCTTGACGGCGGTCGCCACGCCGGCCGCCAGACCACCTCCGCTGACCGGCACAAGCACCACGTCCGCGTCCGGCAGATCGGCAAGGATCTCCAGGCCGACGGTGCCCTGCCCGGCCACGATGGCCGGGTCGTCGAACGGCGGCACCGGAAGGTACCCGTACTGATCGGCGAGCTCGAACGGGCGGGTGTCGCGCTCGCTCGGCGGCACGATCACGATCTCGGCGCCCAGCGACCGCACGGCGGCCACCTTGTTCGGCGGCGTGGTGTCGGGCATGACGATCACCGCGTGCAGCCCGAGTCTCTGCGCCACCCAGGCCACGGCCCGCGCGTGGTTGCCGCTGGAATGCGCCACCACGCCGCGCTCGCGGGCCTGCGGCAGCAGTTGGCTGATCTTGTTGTACGCGCCGCGCAGCTTGAACGCCGACGTCGGTTGCAGCGACTCCGGTTTGATCCACAGCGGGCGTTCGGCGTCCGCCATCGCGTACGGCACCAGCGGGGTGCGCACCACCACGCCGGAGATCCGATCGGCGGCGGCGCGAATGTCCGCCAGCGACACAGGCTCGGTCATCCCAGTCGTCCCTTCACGGCCCGGCCGGGCCTTGCCTCTGGCAGCGGCTCGCCACCGCGCACCACGAACTCCCCGCCCACCAGCAGGTGGTCGACGCCGGCCGAGGCAAGCCCCGGCTCGGCGTAGGTCGAGCGGTCGGACACCGCGTCGAGGTCGAACACCACCAGGTCGGCGTCCGCGCCCACCTGCACCCGGCCCTTCCGCCGGAACTGCGGCGCGACGGCGGACATCACCTCGGCGGGCTGCAGGGTGCACCGCCGTACCGCCTCGATCAGCGTCAGCAGGCCGGATTCGCGCACCATCGCGCCGAGGAACCGGCAGAACGTGCCGCTCGTGCGCGGGTGCGACATCGCGTCCGCGGGCAATGGCCACGCGTCGGCGACCAGGTTCCCGTCCGGCGTGGCGAACGGGATCGCGTCGGAGGCGATCGCGGTGTCGGGCAGCAGCAGGGCGCGTTCCAGCACCGACCAGTCGGCCGGGTCGTCCTCGTCGAGATAGTGGATGGCGACCATCGCGCCCGGATCGGTGCGCTGGATCTCGGTCAGCCGCGCGGCGTCCCTTGGGCGTTCGCCGGTGGACAGCAGCACCAGGTCGCTCGGCGTGATCCCGACCCGGGCCAGGTTGCCTGGATGAAGGAACGGCACGCCGATGGTGGTCATCCCCGCCCCGTACGGGTAGGCCTCGGTGGACACCCGCAGCCCGTGCTCGCGCGCACCGGTCACCACCGCGCCGACCTCGTCGATCGCGCGCAGCGAGGTGCTGTTGATGTGGCACAGATGCATGTGCGCGCCGGTGCCTGACGCCGCGGCGACCACCTCGGCGATCCCCTCCAGCGCGGTCTCGGGGTCGTCGGGGTTCTTGAACCGGGCATGGGTGAACGTGGGCACGTCGTAGCGCGCGGCGAGCCGCGCGACCTGGAAGTACTCCTTGCGCCCCGTCTGCGGGGCATAGCCGAGCAGCACGCCGATGCCCAGTGCGCCTTGGTGCAGCTGGCCTTCCAGCTCGGCGACCACCCGATCGAGCTCGGCGGGGGTCGCCGGGTCACGCCAGCGCACGCCCCCGCAGAGCGCGGCGAAGCTCTCGAACCCGCCGTCCGGCTCGGCGCCGTCGAGCACTCGCATCCTCGCCATCGCCCAGGACGCCGAGTAGCCGAAGTTGATCGGGCGGCCCTCGTCGCTCGCGCGATCGTAGGTCGCCCGCACCGGTGCCGCCCCCGATTCCAGCTCCAGTGCGGTGGTCACCCCGTCCAGCGCCTGCATCCGTAGCGAGGAGACGGTCTGCGCGTGGCTGTGCAGGTCGATGAAGCCCGGCGCGAGCACCCGGCCCGACAGGTCGAGCTCCCGCCGGGCCGGCGCCGGCTCCACGGACACCGAGGTGATCTTGTCACCGGTAACGCCGACGTGTCGGACGGCGTCCAGTCCGGTCTCGGGATCAACTACGCGGGCACCGCGCAACAAAAGGTCGGTCACACGACAATCATCAAGGTTCGTCGCAATGTATGCGTACACTGCCGGAATCTGACATGTTAGGAGCCAGTCATCGCAGAATCCGCCATGCTCCGGGAGGGCGACCTGGAGCTGATCGACGCGCTTCAGGTGAACCCGCGCGCATCCTGGTCCGAGGTGGGCGCCGTACTGGACGTCGACCCGGCCACCGTGGCCCGGCGCTGGAAGCGGCTGACGGACGCCCGGCTCGCCTGGTGCACCGTCGCCCTCGGTCAGCGCCAGCTGCACACCATGAGCGTCGCGTTCCTGGAGCTCACCTGCGAGGCGGGGGCGGCCGGCGAGGTGGCCGCGGACCTCGCGCGGGAACCGCACGTGATAACCGTGCAGCACATCGCCGGGTCCTATGACCTGTGGGTCATCGCGATGGCGCCCGACCTGGCCGGGCTGTCCGAGTACCTGCTGCACCGATTGCCCCGGCAGCCCGGGATCACCCGGGTGCGCACCCACATCGCCACCCGCGCCTTCGACCTGAGCATGCGCTGGCGGCTGCGGGTGCTGAACAAGGCCCAGGCCGAGCGGCTGCGGCCCACGCAGGTCACGCCCGCGGCGACCCGGCCGATGGACGAGCTCGACCGCCGCCTGTTCGTCGCGCTCAGCATGGACGGGCGGCGGACCTTCGCCGAACTGGAAGCCGAACTCGACCTGTCGGCCCGTACCGTGCAACGCCGGATGAACCGGCTGATCGCGGTCGGCGACATCACCTTCCGCTGCGACCTGGCCCGGCAGCTCGCCGGCTGGCACGCCTCTGCGGTGCTGTGGCTGTCGATGCCGGACGACCATCTGGAGCGCACCGGCGAGCAGCTGCTGCGCTGGCCCGAGACGCGCACCTGCGCGGCCATCGCCGGCCCCGACAACCTGCTGCTCACCGTGGGCCTGCACGGGGTCGCCGATCTGCACGGGCTGGTCACCCGCCTGCGCAAGGAGTTCCCGCACGCCACGATCGTCGATCGGCAGATGGTGCTGCGGCAGGTCAAGCTGTACGGTCGCGTGCTCGACCCGGTCGGCCGCTGGGCGTCGACGACCCCGCTGGACCTCTGGGCGCTCGGCTCATAGCGCCGCACGCCCATCGCGTGCTGGTCAGGGCAGGTGGATCGACGCGCCGGGGCCGACCGGCAGGCCGGCGAAGTAGAAGATCGCCAGGATGACCGTCCACACCAGGCCGAACGCGGGCACGAACGGCAGCAGCCGGGAGACCAGCGTGCCGAGCTTGAGGTCCGGCTCGTACTTCTTCGCCTCGGCCAGGATGAAGTACAGGAAGATGTGCATGGGCGACACGGCCTGGGTGATGGAGTCGCCGATGCGGTGGGTGGCCTGGATGACCGCGGGCGAAAGGCCGAGCAGCATCAGCGCCGGCACCATCACGGTCGACTCCAGCGACCACAGCCCGGAGCCCGACGTGATCACCAGGTTGAGCACCGTGGACAGCACCACGAGGAACAGCAGGGCCGGGAACCCGACGAGGCCGATGGCCTTCGCGGTGCTCGCCAGCTCGACGGCGAGGTAGGTGGCCAGCCCGCTCCATGAGAGCACGCTGAGCGTCTGCGCCACGATGAAGATGAGCGTGATGAACCCGCCCATCTCCTTGATCGCGTTCGTCATCAGCTTGTAGACGCTGCGGTCCTCCTTGGCCAGCCCGACCGCGCGGCCGTAGGTGTAGCCGAACAGGAAGAACACCAGCGCGATGATCGGCACCAGGTTGTCCAGCAGCGGCGAGGGGATCAGCGAGCCCCCGGGGCCGCGCAGTGGGCTGCTCTGGATCAGCCACCCCACCAGCACGAGCGCCAGGAAGCCGGTCACCACGAGCCCGCTGATCAGCAGCGCCCGCCGTTCCCGCGCGGTCACCTCGACCTTCACGATGTCCTGACCGTCGGCGGGCTCCCACGCGGGCAGCCGCGGTTCGAGCACGCGGGAGATCAGCAGCCCGCCGACGATCGGCAGGATGAGCCCGGCCGCGGCGCCGAAGTAGTAGTTCATCGCGATGTTGGTGTCGTAGCCGGTGACCCCCGGCAGCAGGCCGGCGGCGCTCTTCGTTATGCCGGCCAGGCTCGCGTCCAGCGTGCCCACCAGCAGGCCGCCGCCGTAGCCGGTCGCGGTGCAGGCGTAGGCGCCGATCAGCCCGGCGAGCGGGTGCCTGCCGACCGCGCGGAACACCAGCGCCGCCAGCGGCGGGATCACCAGGAACGACGCGTCCGACATGACGTGCCCCTGGCAGGCGACGAAGGCCACCACATAGGGCACCAGCGATCGGTGCACCCGCGAGAACACCAGGCGTACGGCGGCCTCCAGCGCGCCGGTGCCCTGTGCCACCCCGACCCCGAGCACCACGGTCAGCACCGGTCCGAGGGCGGGGAAGCTGACGAAGTTGTCCACCGCGCTGTCGAGCAGGTGCACGATGCCCTCACCGGAGAGCACGCTCTTCACCGGCGTCACCTTGTCCGCGCCGGGCAGTTGCACGGTGGCGCCGAGGGCGGCGGCGATCGCCGAGGCGACCGAGATGAGGACGAACAGCCCGACGAACAGGACGAACGGGTTGGGCAGCCGGTTGCCCAGCCGTTCCACGCCGCCCAGCAGCCGGTCGAGGATCGTGCGTTGCTCGGTCTTCAGCATGGGGGGTTCCTCTGCGCAGCCCAGGCGATCGCTCGCGCGAATGATTTTGCACAGTATGGACAGCGCACCTATTTCCGCCGATTCATCACCAGATACCGGCACGTCGAGTGTGATTTGCGCAAGAATCTGTCATTCGGCGATAGGTGGGAGCCCGCACATCAGAGCAGGCGACCTCATCGGAGCATCGACGACCTGACGCAGATCCATGCGGCGTTCGCCGACGGAACGCTCAGGTCGGCGCCGTGATCCCCCACCCCGGGGTAGTGATCGTTCCCGCTGTCGTTAAAAAGGCCCTTCGCAGCTCATGCTCGTGATGACGTTGTCACTTAAAGCTCACCGCCCGCGGGGAGGAAGCAGCAATGATGAAGTCCCTCGGCAAGCAGGCCTTGGCAGTCGCGGCAGTGGTCACGTTGGGCAACGTCGGTGCCTTCCAGGCACACGCCGGTGCCACCGGCTTCTCAGCGGGCTACACCTGCCGCCTTCCGGTGCTGGGAACGAAACCTGTCACCATCAACGGCACGCTGACCACGTCGCCCAGCCGTATGACCACCGGCACCCCGACCCGCTTTCGGCTGCACATCTCGAGTCCGGGCCTGCGATCTCCGGTACCGATCGAGTCCTGGAACATCACCGCCGCGATCGAGGTCACCGGCGCGCAGACCGCCTCGTTCCGGATGACGGGATCCGGCGGTCTCATACCCGCGCGTCAGCCGATCACGGCGGACCTGGCCGGGGTCTGGACCCCGAGGGCCCGCGGTACCCACCGGTTGAGGGGCGGCAATGTCACGATCAGGGCGAACGTCTCACGCCTCGGCAACGTCACGGTGCCCTGCGTACCGAAGGAGCCCCGCCCGGTGATCGCGACGCTGGTGGTCACCTCACCACACGGCACCGGACGGTGAGCCGCAGCGGTCAGCCGGGCTGCCCAGAGGATGCGAGTTCGGGGATGCGGTCGCGGTAGCGCGCCAGCAGCCGCTTGTTCACCGCGTCCCCGCCGGGGACGTTGGCGCTCACCCAGCGCGGCAGCTCGACACCGCGCGCGATGGCGAGATCGTCGAGCTCGGCGAGCAGCCGCGACCAGGCGTACGCGGCCAGGATCGTGGAGACCGCGGCGGTATGGGGCGATCCGGACGGGTACACGACGTCGCCCGGCGGCACCGCGGTGTCGAGCACGACCGTGGCGTGGTCGGCCAGCTTGGTCTCGGCGCGCGCGTCGGCGCGCACCGACGCCTCTGGCGAGGTCACCGCGATCACCGCCATCCCACGGGCGGCGCACTCCTGGGCGATCTCGACCGGGTACGGGTTGCGTCCGCTGGTGGAGAACACCACCGCGACGTCCGGGGGCCGGGGCCCGGTCTTCTGGACGACCGAACGGCCGAGACCCGGCCGCCGCTCCGCCTCGGTGCTGCCCAGCGCGTCGGCGAGAGGCAGCACGGCGGGGTCCCACAGAGGCCGGACCGGCGCGATCCCGCCGGCGCGGTAGAACGTCTCGCAGACCAACGTGAGCGAATGGCCGGCACCGGCGGCGTGCACGATGCCGTCGGACTCGATGGCGTCGAGAAGCAGTGCCGCCGCCGTTCGGATCGCCGGGGCCGACCGTGCGTCGAGGTCGTCGAGCAGGGAGCGCACGCGGTCGGCGAGGTCAGTCATCGGGCAGGGCCTCCTTCAAAGCCACGGACAGGGCATCGCCGTCGGGAGCCGCCCGCAGCCGGTCGGCCAGGCCTGCCGAAAGCGCGCGGGCGAGCGTGCCGAGCGTGCCGATGTGCGCGTCGGGGCCGGAGGTGCAGAACGCGAGGAGGAGGTCGACCGGATCGTTGTCGGGGTGGCCGAATTCCACCGGGGCGGCCAGCCGCGTCACGGCCACGCCGACGTCCATCCCGCCCTCCTCGGGGCGGGCGTGCACCAGGGCCAGGCCCTTGGTCAAGACGATGTAGGGACCGTTCTGCTCGACCACCGCGACGCAGGCGTCCGGGTAGCCCTCCCCCGCCGCGCCGAGCTCGACGAGGACGGCGGCCGACCGGCGCACCGCGGCCCGCCAGTCGGCCGCGACCACGCCTTCGCGCGCGCCGACCACCGTCACGCCAGCCACCCCTGCTCGGTGAACCGCTCCCGCAGGGCGGCCTGCAACCCGTCGGTGTCGAGGAAGTCGCTGATCGTGATGACGACCGGGGCCAGATCGGGCAGCTCGCTGGTGTGCATCTCCTGGCCGATCACGACGTCAGGCCACATGCCGCGCGCGGTGGACACGTCGGTGCACTCCACGCGGGCGTCCACGCCCAGCGCGCGCAGCGCGTCCTCGGCGGTCATCTTCAGCATGAGGCTGGTCCCCATGCCGACGCCGCAGACGGTCAGCACGTCGAGTGTTCTGTCCAAGGCCATCGCCTACTCCATTCGTTCTCAGGCCTGCTCGGCGGCCGTCTCGGGCGTGCCCTCGGGCGCGGCGGACCGCTCACGGCGGCCCAGGATCAGCAGGGTGACGACGGTCGCCACCAGCGCCGCGATGGGGATCGCCCAGATGGCGGCGCCGTTGATGATCGGGTCAAGCGTCTTGATCAGCCAGGCGATCGCGTACCAGTCGGGATCGGCCAGCGTGGCGAGCTCGGGTGCGGTCCGGTCGAACAGACTCCAGGTGACGGCCTGGCCCACCGCCAGCATCAACCCGGTCAGCACGCCGCCGATCACCGCGCCGCGCCAGCCGGCCACGGCGTTGCCGAACAACCCGGCCGCGCCGCCCACGAAGAACAGCATGATCATGGGTGGCACCAGAGTGAACCAGCCGGCCCCGGCGAACACGCCCAGGCAGGCGAGGAACACGACCATGGAGGCCACGAAGCCGACCATCACGGCGGTCGGCGCCACCGGGAAGACGGCCGGGGCGTCGAGCGCGGGACGGGTACCGGGAATCACCTTGTCGCCGAAGCCCTTGAACGCGGGCACGATCTCGGCCAGGAACATCCGTACGCCGTAGAGCAGGATCGCGATGCCGCCCGCGAAGCGCAGACCGACCAGCAGCCCCCAGACCCAGGGCGAGAGCTTCGCGTCCATCTGCGCCGCCTGCTCGGCGACCACCCGGTCGTCGGCGAAGGCCACCGCCACCAGCACGATGACCGAGATGACCAGGGCGGTGCTGACGTTGATGTCCTTGAAGAACGACAGCTGCCTCGGGAGCTTCAGCCTCTCGGTGTCGTGCTTGTCGCGGTCGCCGAACGGGCGGGCGACGTACCCGGTGACCAGGCAGGCCAGCGAACTCGTGTGCGCGAACCCGAACCGGTCGTCCGGGACCACCCGGCGCATCAGCGGCCGCATCCACAGCGGCTGCAGCGTCCAGTAGGCGGCCACGAAGCCCGCGCCGCACAGCACCAGCGTCAACTGGTCGGCGTCCGGCACGATCGTCACCAGCGAGGCGACGGTGACCGTACTGATCCAGAACATGAGATGGCCGGTGAGGTACAGGTACCGGGCGGCGGGGAAGATCCGCACGATCAGCACATGCGCCAGGAACGCGACGGTGATGACCAGCGCGATGGTGCCACCCTGCCCGGCCAGGAAGTCGGCGAGCGTGTGATCGGCCTTCGGCGGCGTGGTGCCCACCGCGCTGGCGAGCACCGTCTGGAAGCTGGTCAGGCCGCCGGTGAAGACCTCGATGCCGATGAACAGGATGACGACGCCGATCGTCGCCCGCAGAGCACCGGCCAGGGTGTCCTCGAAGCGCTTGCGCTGCAGCAGCAGCCCGATGAGGGTGATCAGCCCGATGAGGATGGGCACCTGGCCGAACACGTTGTCGGCCAGGAAGGTGAGGATGTCCTTGACGATGTCCACGGGGGCACCTCGCTTCTCAAGGCGATGAGGGGGCGTGCGGTGGTGCTCGGTCGGGGGCCTGGGTCAGCGCGGAGACCGGGGTCAGTAACGGGGGCCGGTATCAGTACGGGCGCCGGGGTCAGTGCGGAGCCGGACGCAGTTCCAGTTCGAGCCGGTATCGGTCCCCCCGATAGACCGAGCGGACGAACTCGACTACGCGGCCCTCTTCGGTGCGGGACAACCGCTCGAAGAGGAAGGCGGGTGCGTGTACCGGGACGCCGAGCTTCTCCGCCTCTTCCGGGGTGGTGACGGTCGGCTCGATCGTCTCGGCGGCCGTGGCGATGTGGACGTCCCGCCGCCGCAGCAGCGCGTAGAGGGATCGTCCCTCCAGATCCTTGCGGCGCAGCTCGGGCAGCAGCTGTTTGGACATGAACAGGGTCTCGATGGCCATGGGCGCGTCGTCCGCGAGCCGCAGACGGCGAATGGTAAATACCTCTTCGGCGGGTGAAACGGACAGCCGCCGACCGATCTTGGCCCCCGCCGGACCGGTCCGAAAGGACAGCACCCGGCCGCCGGGCCGCATCCCGCGCCGGATCATGTCCTCGGTGAACGAGGTCATGGTGAGCGGAACGGCGATGCGGGGTTCGGTCACGTACGTGCCGCTCCCCTGCCGCCGGTCCAGCAGGCCATCGGTCACGAGCTGGTCTATCGCCGCCCGTACGGTCGGCCGGGAGACGCCGAGATCCTCAGCCAGCCGGCGTTCGGGCGGGAGGGCGTCGCCGACCTTCAGGACGTCGAGCATCGCCAGCAGCTCGCGGCGCACCGTACGCCGTTTCGTCTGCATGGTGCCCGCCCTGCCGGCCGATCCCACCACGTCTTCCTCCAGTGACCGTCGGTTCCGCCGAGGCAAAGGTAGGCACGCTCGTCGCGAATGGTCAATACCACTTTGTTGATGTTTGCCGTGGCAGAGCATCGTCGGCGCGTTTTACGGTCGCTATCAGTCGACTGAGGCACGCGCGCATTTACGCGCGCCGGGAGAGGCGGCCAAATGAGAAGCGGTGCGATGAGAGGCGGCCAGATGAGAGGCAGCCGGATGAGAGGCTTCGCGCGGAGCACGCTGGCATTGGCACTGCCCCTGGTACTGCCCGCGATCCTGAGCGTCGCACCGGCTCGCGCCGACACAGCGGCAGACGGCGGGGACTGGCGCCTGATCCGCGCCGAGTCGTTCGACAAGGCGCTGGACGACCGGCGCTCCCCGTGGTTCCTCGACGACGACGGACCCTCGAGTCCGTACAACGTCGACGTCTACGACAACGACGGCGCCTTCTTCGAGACCGTGGGCGGCCCGGCCTTCCGGGAGCAGCTCGCGACGTTCGACACCTACCGCAGGTCGTTCGGCTTCGGCGCCCACGGCTGGCTCACCGCCGAGCTGGCCGCGCGCGACACCGACCGCGACGGCCGTCCGGACGCACCGCCCACCCTCACCGCGCGGAACGGCGTGGCGCACCTGAACGAGCCGAGCCACCAAGGCGGCGTGCTCATCCGATCCACCCGGCCGCTGCCGGCCGAGTACCGCGTGGAAATGACCCTGCGCGGCCTCGACTTCGGCGGGCAGCGCGACGGATCGTGGGACTACCCCGACGGCCGGGTCAACGGGTACTCACCCGAGGGCTGCAAGACCAACCATCCGTGGGGCTCCGGCGGCGACTTCGCCCGGCCGGAGTGCTCCTGGGTCGACGTGCGCGCGGACTCCAACGGGTTCTACTACCTGGGGATCATGGATTACGCGCGCCCGGCGCCGCACAACAACGTCTTCATCCACACGCACCGCAAGGTGGCGATGGACTCCTACAACCGGTACAACTACACCGGCACCGGCCTGCGTGTCTGCAACCCGGCCACCGGGCAGTACGAGCCGTACTCCGCGAGCACCGGCAACGGCGTCAACGCCATCTTCATGACCGACGACCGGCGGTACGCGACGCAACCCGGCACCGAGTACCTGATGCACAGCGAGTGCGGATTCGCCAAGGGCGGCGCGATCGTGTCCCAGGTGGACCTGCGGCCGGAACTGCTGCCGCGCGAGACCTACCGCTTCGCCGTCGAACGCCGTGACGGCGCGTACACCATGGAGATGTCCGGCGTCTTCGCCCACGTCGGCCAGGCGACGTACCGCTACACCCGCCCGTTCGTCCAGAACGGCGAGCCGATCTGGCACTACAACCAGAAGCCCGAGGAGTACGACGGCGCGTTCAACGGGGAGTGGACCTGGACCGGAGCGGGCGGCACTCTGGTCGACGAGAACGTCTGGCCGGCCGGCTCGGCCTACCCCGACCACTTCATCATCGGCGACCCCCACATGAACTTCTACGAGGGAAACGCGCAAGTCGACGACGTCCGCCTCTACGTACCATCCGCGCGGTAGACCACCGGCACCCGGCGCCGCAAGATCGCCGCGATCAGCCCACAGGCGGTCGTGAAAGAATCCAGAACGTCTATGAACACAGATGATCGGGTGTTGGCCGGGCGGTATCGGCTGCTCGAGCGCCTCGGTGCCGGGGGTATGGGCTCTGTGTGGCGCGCACGGGATGAGCCGGCCGGTCCCAAGTCCGAATCGCCGTCAAGGAGCTGCTCGTTCCCCCGGGGCTCGACAAGGACACGTGGCGCGACGCGGAGCTCCGGGTATTGCGCCACGACGGCCGCGCCGTCCACACCGACTTCGGCATAGCGAGCCTCGACGGCGACGCCTCGCTCACCCGGAGCGGTGCGCTGATCGGATCGCCCGCCTTCATGGCGCCCGAGCGCGCCCGCAGCGAGCCCGGCGGCCCCGAATCGGACCTGTGGTCACTGGGCGCCGCGCTCTACACGCTCGTCGAGGGCCGCACCCCCATTCGCCCGCGCGACGGTGATGGGAACGCTCGGCGCGGTGCTGACCGAGCCGCCCGACCCGCCCCACGCGGCAGGCCCGCTGACGCCCGTCCTGCTCGCGCTACTGGCCAAGGACCCGGCCGAGCGGCCTAACGCCGAGGGCGCGGAGACGGCACTGCGTGCCGTGACCGGCGGAGCGGAACCCGCCCTGCCGCCGACCGCCCCGCTACATAACGTGGTGACGGGCCCCGTGCCCACCCGCCCGGCTCGCCGTCGCGGGCCTTACCTGGTGCCGGTACTGGCCGTGCTGGCCGCTCTCGTCGTGACCACCGCGGTAGGAGCCACAGTGCGGGCCAGGGACGGCACGCCGGACACCGCGTCGGGCCGTACGACGGCCGCGGACACCAGCACGCGGGCCACCGCTCCGCAGGCGAGATTCGCCTCGCGCCCGAACCCGTGCGGGCTCATCACCGCCGAGCAGGCGACGCGCTACATTCACGGGCGCTTCGTGGGCCGGTCGTCGACGTCTGCGCCTTCGACGATGCCTAGGTGATCAAGGACGCCCGCTCAGCTGGATGTGCGACGGAACCGGGTGGCCCTGGTCGGCTGAGTCTTGACAGCCCGGCCTCAAACCGGTTTAGTTCAAACCGGTTTAGTTAACGGAATGTTCTTCTTTCCACTGGATGTGCCATGGCCGAGCGACGTCCGACGATTGCCGACGTGGCGCGCCGCGCGGGTGTGTCGAAGGGGACGGTGTCCTTCGCGCTCAACGGACGTCCGGGCGTCGCCGCCGCCACCCGGGAACGCATCCTGGAGGCCGCCGAAGCGCTCAGCTGGCGTCCGAACCATCGCGCCCGCTCGCTCTCGGTCTCCCGCGCGTTCGCGCTCGGCCTCGTCATCGCCCGAGATCCGTCGCTGCTCGGCTCCGACCCCTTCTTCCCGACATTCATCGCCGGGGTCGAAACCGTCCTCGCCGAGCGTGGTCAGGCCCTCGTCCTTCAGGTCGTCGGAGGGGGACAAGCCGAGACGGAGGGCTATCGGCGCCTCGCAGAGGACGGGCGGGTGGACGGTGTCTTCCTCACCGACCTGCGGCGGAATGACCCTCGGATCGCCCTGGTCGAAAGGCTCGGGCTCCCGGCCATCACGCTCAACCGGCCGGACGTCCCCTCCCCTTTCCCAGCGGTCTGTCTGAACGACCGGCCGGGCATCACCGCCGCCGTCGACCACCTCGTCGGGCTCGGCCACGCCCGAATCGCGCACGTGGCCGGGCCCGACGACTTCCTGCACGGCCGCGGCCGCCGGGAGGCCTTCCTCGACGCCCTCGCCGCGCACGGCCTGCCCCTCGGCCGGGTCGAGGTCGGCGACTTCACCGCGTCCGGCGGCACCGCCGCCACCCGGCGCCTGCTGGCCGCACCCGACCCACCGACCGCGATCGTGTACGCCAACGACCTGATGGCGATCGCCGGGATCAACGTCGCACACGGCCTCGGCATCAGCGTGCCGGCGCGGCTTTCGGTCGCGGGTTACGACGACACCGAGTTGTCGGCGCACCTCCACCCGCCGCTCACCACGGTACGCACCGACGTGTTCGGCTGGGGGCAGGTCGCCGCCCGCAGCCTGCTCGCCCTCATCAACGGAGAGTCCGCGGGGGACGTCGAGCTCGAACCCGCGCGGTTGGTCGTCCGGCGATCGACCGCCCCACCCCACGACGTCTGAGAGGGCGCCTCACCCTCTCGGCACACACCCCACCCCGGAGGACTCATGAAGCACCTCAGCATCACGGCGGGCCTCGCCGCCATCGTGATGACCGCCGCGTCCGCCTGTGGTGGCGGCGACACCTCCAGCAAGCCGGACGCCGCGCCGGCCCGTGGACCGATCACGATCTGGTATTCGAACAACCCGGAGGAGGTGGCCTGGGGCAGGCAGATGGTCGAGGCATGGAACGCCGGCCATCCGAGCGAGAAGGTCACCGGGCAGGAGATTCCGGCCGGCAAGACCTCCGAAGAGGTCATCGCCGCGGCCATCACCGCCGGCAACGCGCCCTGCCTCATCTACAACACCGCGCCGGCGGCCATCCCGCGGTTCCAGAAACAAGGCGGTCTGGTCCCACTCGACGACTTCGACGACGCGAAGACCTACATCGAAGCCCGTACCGGCGACCGGGCCGCGCAGTACCGCTCTCCGGACGGCAAGTACTACCAGATGCCGTGGAAATCGAACCCCGTCATGATCTTCTACAACAAGAAGATGTTCGCCAAGGCCGGCATAGACACCGAGAACCCACCGCTCGCGACATACGAGCAGTTCCTCAACACCTCCCGCAAGGTGGTGGCGGGCAAAGCCGCGGGCCATGCGATCTGGCCGTCGCCGGGGGCCGAGTTCTTCCAGCCCTGGTTCGACTTCTACCCGTTGTTCGCCGCGGAGACCGGGGGCAAGCAGCTCCTCAAGGACGGCAAGGCGCAGTTCACCTCGCCGGAGGGCGAGCGGGTCGCCTCCTTCTGGAAGACGCTGTACGACGAGAAGCTCGCGTCCAAGGAGACCTACAACGGTGACTCGTTCGCCGACGGCAAGGCCGCGATGGCGATCGTCGGGCCCTGGGCGATCTCGGTGTACAAGGACAAGGTCGACTGGGGCGTCGTGCCGGTGCCCACCTCCACCGGCAGGTCACCGGCCGACACCTACACGTTCAGCGATGCCAAGAACGTCGCGATGTTCTCCGCGTGCAAGAACCGCGGCACCGCCTGGGACCTGCTGAAGTCCGGGACCACCAAGGAGCAGGACGGCAAGCTGCTGGAGTTGACGGGCCAGATGCCGATGCGGTCCGGGCTTCCCGGGGCCTACTCGGATTACTTCGCCCAGCACAAGGCGTACGAGACGTTCGCGGCTCAGGCGGACCGCACGGTCGAAGTGCCCAATGTCGCGAACTCCATCGAGATCTGGCAGACATTCCGCGACGCCTACTCCCGGTCGGTCATCTTCGGAAAGCAGGACCCCAAGGCCGCCTTCGGCGAAGCGGCGAGCAAGGCCGACGGCCTTGCCGCCGGTTCGTGACAC
>NZ_JABVEB010000063.1 GCF_014323665.1 Actinomadura sp. HBU206391
AATATTCCCGCCACTCCCAGAAGCGCGTTAAGCCCGCCCCTGGCGGCCATGGGCGCGGGTCGCGTTGAATCGACGGAAAGCCCCGTAATCACGCCGGCGTCGTCGGACGGCTTGTCAAGTGCCCATCCGGGAAAGAACTTTCCGTATAGAAACCTTACTGATAATGGAGTGCGCGCTAAAGGCGCCGAGTGTGGTATCGGATGACGCGGTTCGGCGACGGCTCCGGTGAACCGCCGCCCCGCCCGTCCCGGCGCCGGCGGCGAGTGTGGGCATAATTCCGGACATGGCGACGGCGGAGGTGTGGTGGGCGGCTCTCACCGATGTGCGGCCCTGGCATGCCGGGTTGCTCGATCCGGTCGAGCGGGGTCGCCGCGAGCTCTATCTGCGGGAGGAGGACCGGGACCGGTTCACGATCGGAGTGGCCCTGACCCGGCTGGCCTGCGGGGCGCGGCTCGGGGTGCCGCCCGAGCGCGTGCCGCTGATCCGCACCTGCCCGGACTGCGGCGCGCCCCACGGCGCTCCCCGGGTCGACGGCGACGGGCCGCGTGTCTCGGTGTCGCATTCCGGTGACCGGGTCGCGCTCGCGGTGACGGGCGGTGGGCCCGTCGGCGTCGACGTAGAGAGCCGGGCGATCACGACCGGCGACATCGAGGAGCAGGTGCTCGGCCCCGCCGAGCTCGCGGACCTGCGCGGGCTCGCGGAGGGGGAGCGGCAGCGGGGCCTGCTGGCCTACTGGACCCGGAAGGAGTCGATCGTCAAGGCCACCGGCGACGGCCTCCGGGCACCGCTGACCGATCTGCGGGTGTCGGCCCCTGGGGAGGCCCCGCGGTTGCTGGCCTGGGCCGGGCGGCCCGGGCTCGCAGCCCGGATCGGCCTGCACGCGCTCGACCCCGGCCCGGGGCATGTCGCCTGCCTGGCCCTGATCGATCAACCACACGCCACCGTACGGGAGCTGTCGGCCGCGGACCTGCTCAGCTGAGCCGTCAGGAGGCGGCGGCCTCGGCCTCGGCCGCGACGACCGTGTCGACCTCGGCCTTGCGGTCGGCCTCCTCGGCGGCGAAGCGCTGCGCGTCGAGCTGGTCGGCGAGCTCCTCGTCGTGGCGCATCAGCGCCTCGAGATCGGATTTGGACATGTCCAGCACACCCATGTCGTCATAGGTCTGCCTGATCCGGTCGCTCCACAGCCCGATGTCCTTGACGCACGGGACGATCCGGCTGAACAGCAGGCTCCGGTACATCTGGTGGAAGGCCGACTGCTCGACGAACTCGCGGACCTCCTTCGGATCGATCCCGAAGTTCTCCCACACCTCGAAGCCGCGGATGCGGTCTCGCATGAGGTAGCAGCCCTCGATGACGAACTCCTCGCGCTCGGCGAGTTCGGCGCTGGACAGCTGCTTGTAGTAGTCGCGCAGCGCCATCCGGCCGAAGGCGACATGCCGCGCCTCGTCCTGCATGACGTAGGCCAGGATCTGGCGGGGGAGCGGCTTGGTGGTCACGTCCCGGCACACGCCGAAGGCCGCCAGGGCCAGACCTTCGATCAGCACCTGCATGCCGAGGTAGGGCATGTCCCAGCGTGAGTCGCTCAGCGTCTCGTTCAGCAGATCCTGCAGTTTGCCGTTGATCGGATACACCATGCCGATCTTCTCCTGCAGGAACCTGGAGAAGATCTCGGTGTGCCGCGCCTCGTCCATCGTCTGGGTGGCCGAGTAGAACTTGGAGTCCAGGTCCGGCACCGACTCGACGATGCGGGCCGCGGTGATCATCGCGCCCTGCTCGCCGTGCATGAACTGGGAGAACTGCCAGCTCGCGAAATGCCGGCGCAGGTCGGAGCGCTCGTCCGCGCTCATCATGTCCCAGTACTTCGTGCCGTGGATGGCCATGGCCTCGTCCGGCGTGCCCAGGACGTTGTACGGGTCGACCTCGAGGTCCCAGTCGATGCGCTCGGCCGCGTCCCACTGCTTGTCCTTGCCCTTCTGATAGAGGGCCAGCAGGCGGGCACGGCCGTCGTCGTACTCCCAGGTGAAGCGCGCTGCGCCGGTCATCGGGACATCCTGGCCGGGGGCCTCGACGGGTCGGATGTAGAGGTCGTGAGTCGACACGGTCACTCCTCAGCCGATCAAGGACGTACATCGTACGTAAGGCGTACGATGTACGTACCGTGCCACGCGCGGCGCGGAGGTGTCAACGGGCATGGTGCCAACGGGCACGCGCGGAGCTGCGGAAAGAGGCGGCCAGGTGTCGAAGAGTCAGCGTCCTGGCGGCGACGCCGTACGCGCCGGGCTGTCCCGCGACCGCATCGTCGGCGCCGCGGTCGACCTGATCGAACGCGATGGCGCCGACGCGCTGTCCATGCGCGCGCTCGCCGCCGACCTGGGCGTGGCGGTGATGTCGCTGTACAACCACGTACGCAGCAAGGCCGACCTGCTCGACGGCATCGCGGAGTACATCATCGGAGGCATGAGCGTCGCCGACCCGCCGGGGGCGCACTGGACCGAGCGCGCCCGCATGCTGGTCCGGGCCTACCGCAAGGTCGCCCACGACTTCCCGCGGTGCGTCACGATCGTGCTCACCCGCAGGATCAACGCGCCGGTCGGCCTGCGGCCGATCGAGCACGCCCTGGCCATCGCCGACGACGCCGGCTTCGACGGCGAGACCTCGGTCCGCATCATGCGCGCGCTGCTCGCGTACGCGATGGGCGCGCAGATGCGCGAGGTCGGCGCCGCCAAGATGCTCGACTACCTGCCCGAGGACCCGGCGCGACAACTCCGGGAGCTGGACGCCGAGCGGTTCCCGCATGTCGTCGCGTTGCATCCCGCCCTGCTGCGGCATGACGCCGAGACCGACTTCGAGTTCGGCCTGGACCTGTTGATCACGGCCCTGGACTCGCTGCCGCGTCGCGCAGCCCCCGCCAGCTGAAGTCCATCACATGGCGGGCGGCCTCCTCGGGCGTCACTTCCGGGTGGCGTGCCTGCCAGATCGACACCCGCTCGCACGCACCGATGATGATCTCGGCGTACGCCTCGACCGCGCGCGGTGAGGCGTCGGGCGCGAAGGCGGCGAGCAGCGTGGCGGTCAGGCCGCTCTGCTGGCGGCGGGTGGCCTCGATGGCGTCCGCCGCGGCGGCCGGGATCAACATCGGCTGCTGGGCGATGACGGCCAGGGCCCGGTTGTGGCGGTCCATGAAGGTGAAGTAGGCCAGCAGTCCCCGCCAGAGAACGTCCTCGGGCGAGGCGGCGCCCGCCATCGCCTCCTGGGTGGCCTCGTAGAGATCGGTGCGGATGCGGGCCACGCAGGCCGACAGCAGTCCGTCCTTGGAGCCGAAGTACTCGTACAACATCGGCTTGGAGACCCCGACCCGCTCGGCGATGTCGTCCATCGACGCGGCGCGGTAGCCCTGCTCGGCGAACACCTCTTCGGCGATGTCCAGCATCTGCCGCTCGCGCTCGGGGCGCGGCATCCGGGGGCGCCTGCTCTGGGTCGGCCTGCTCACGTGTGAACCATATCTCTATGCCTACCACCGGTAACCTACTCCTGGTAGCTTACTTGGAGTAGATGCCGTGCGACACGAGGGGTTGAGGGCATGGGCGACGATCCGTCGATCGTCATCGTCGGCTCGGGATTCGCCGGTCTCGGCATGGCGATCCAACTGAAGAAGGCCGGCTTCCACGATTTCGTGATCCTCGAGAAGAACGCGGACGTGGGCGGGACCTGGCGGGACAACACCTACCCCGGCTGTGCGTGCGACGTGCCTTCGCACATGTACTCCTTCTCCTTCGAACTCAACCCCGGCTGGTCCCGGATGTTCGCGCCGCAGGAGGAGATCTGGGCCTACATGCGCCGCTGCGTCGCCAAGCACGGCCTGGCGGAGCACCTGCGCTATGGCAGCGCGGTCGACGCCATGGAGTGGGACGACTCCGCCGGGCACTGGGAGGTGACGGTGGCCGACGGCTCGCGCTACACCCCCAAGGCGGTCATCGCCGGCATCGGTGGACTCCACATCCCGTCCTATCCCGACATCCCAGGTCTGGAGCGGTTCGCCGGAGCGGCCTTCCACTCGGCCGAGTGGGACCACTCCCTCGACCTCGAGGGCAAGCGGGTCGCGGTCATCGGAACCGGCGCCTCGGCGATCCAGTTCGTGCCACCGCTGGCCGAGAAGGCCGCGCGGCTGCACGTCTTCCAGCGGACGGCCCCGTGGATCCAGCCGAGACCCGACATCCGGTTCTCCACCCCGATGCGCCGGGCGCTCGCACTACCGGGCGCGGCCCGGGCGTTCCGGACCGCCATCTACTGGGTACTCGAGGCGCGATCGGTCGGGTTCACCGTCGACCCCCGGCTCTCTGGGGCCATGAAGAAGGTCGCCCTGGACCACCTCGCCCGCCAGATCCGCGATCCGGAGCTGCGCGCCAAGGTGACCCCGGACTACACGATCGGATGCAAGCGCATCTTGCTGTCCTCCGACTACTATCCGGCGCTGACCAGGCCCAACGTCGATCTGGTCACCGACGAGATCGCCGAGGTGACCGAGACCGGAATCGTCACCGCGAGCGGCTCGGTCCACGAGGTCGACGTGATCGTCTACGGGACCGGCTTCAAGGTCGCGGACGCGCTCACCGGGCAGCGGATCACCGGCCGGAACGGGCTCAAGATCCAGGAGGCATGGGCGGATGGCATCGAGGCCCACCACGGCGTCACGGTCCCGGGCTTCCCGAACCTCTTCCTGCTCAGCGGCCCGAACACGGGGCTCGGCCACAACTCCATCATCTTCATGATCGAGACGCAGATCCAGCACATCCTCGGCTGCCTGCGGCTTCTGTCGGCCGCCAAGGGGCGCGCCATCGAGGTGAGGGGCCCGGCCGTACGCCGGTTCAACGATCGCGTGCAGCGCCGGCTGCGGCGGGCGGTCTGGAGCCAGGGCGGCTGCCGGAGCTGGTACCTCGACGAGAACGGTGTGAACCGCACCCTGTGGCCGGGCTTCAGTTTCGAGTACTGGGCCGGCACCCGCAGACCCGACCCCGCGGACTACACGGTGACCCGCTGACGGCCGGGCCTCCGGCTCGCCCCACGCGGCCTCAGTCGGCGTAGAAGAGCGGCCTCAGCCCGGCGACGAGCTGCCGGATGACCGGACGCTGCTCCTCAACGGTGCGGCCGTGCAGGCCCAGCACGGGGTCGAGCCCGTCGTAGTAGGGGGCGAGCGCGACATGCTGGAAGAGCATGACGGCGAGAGTGGAGATCACCTGGATGTCGGCGTCCGGCCTGATCTCGCCGCGTTCGGACCACATGGCGATCAACGGGTCGATGGTCAGCAGATAGTGCTGGTTGGTGGTCTCACGGACCAGCCCGCGCACGGTGTTGTCCAGCTCGAAGAAGCTGGCGGCCGTGATGGCGCGCTCCAGTGGATGTTCGGCGATGTGCTCGGTCCACTCGCAGAAGACGTCGACCAGCCATTCCTCGAAGGACTGGTCGAAGTCGAGAGCCGCCACCCGGCGTTCCATCGCCTCCCGCATGCGGCGGGAGGCCTCGTCGCACACGTAGGCGAAGAATTCCTGCTTGTCGGTGAAGTACTGGAACAGAGAACCCTTGGCGATCTCGGCCTCGCGGGCGATCGCGTTCAGGCTGCCGGTGGAGAAGCCGTGCTCGCCGAATTCCCGCATCGCCGCGTTGAGGATCCGCTCACGCTTCGCGACATTAAGCCGGAACCACGTCGATGTCGGCATGAATCAGCTTTCTGTGGGATGTGTGACTAGAGGGTCAGATTACTAGTCCAAAGTGCGAACCGGGACCCGACGTGCCGATTCAGGGTCGTCAACGCGATATCGGCGCCGCCCCTCCCGTGCTCGCTAAGTCCCTTCCCGCACGCGCAGCGGCCTCCGGTGCCGCGGGCCATTCGGTGCCGGTGAGCGGCTCAGTACCAGTGATTGGCCTGCCAGAACCCCCAGGCCTTACAGGGGTCTCCGTACCGCGCCTTGATGTACCCGAGCCCCCACGCGATCTGGGTCGCCGCGTTGGTCTGCCAGTTCGGCCCGGCCGAGGCCATCTTGGACCCGGGCAGTGACTGCGGAATGCCGTAGGCGTCACTGGTGGGATTGTCGGCACGTTCGTTCCAGCCGCTCTCGCGGGTCCACATCGTCTCCAGCGACGACCAGCAGCCCGACCAGCCCTTGAGTGCGTTCATCTGCTTGCCGAGGGCCCGGTTCCGCGCGGGACTGGTGTCGAGCTTGGCCAGCGCCGCCGCCGAGCGCGACGCGCGGGCACGCGCCTGCTGCTGTGCCCTGACCTTGGCGTCGCGCTTCGCCTTCTCCTTGGCGATGCGCTCGGCCCGCACCTGCTCTTCGTGCGCCCGCTTCTTGGCGTTGGCGACGGCCTCCGCCTCGACCGGCGACATCTCCGACCTGGTCATCATCGCGACCAGCTCGTTGGCGGAGATGTCTTCGGCACCGGGCGGTGGCTTTCCGCCGCCCGGGCTGAAATAGATCACCGCCGCCACGAGCGCCGCGGTGACCAGCGACATGATCGTCACCGTATGGGTGAGGAACCGGCGGACGAGCCCGTGCTCGCCGTACTCGCGTTGTGGCCGGCGATCGCGCCGGTCCCGTCGCTCCGACCGGGCCGACGCCTTCTGCCGAGGCGGCCGCCGCTGCGGCGGCGGCCGGCGCCCTCGCGATCCGCGTTGCGGTTCTGGTCTGGACCGCGTGCGTGAGCGCGTGCGCGTGCCCTGCTCCTGTTCCCGCATGAACACGTAGATTGCACCACGTTGGTGGTCGTTCGCTCGGTTTTGAACAATCTCGTTTGAGTAAATCGGCAGACGGGCGGCCGTCGAGCCGGTATGCACCGGTGTCACAGGAGCCCCGGGCGTCCCGTGGGGACGGCTAGAGGTCGGTGTCCCCGACGGCCTCGCGGATGGGCTGCAACGCCGCGAAGAGATCCTGGTAGAGCCCGTTCAACCGGTCCAGCGGAACCGTCTCGGCGTGGGTGAGCGCCTCGTTGGCCCGCTGGACGCACTCCCTGCCCCGATCGGTGATCTCGACGAGGGTCGTGCGGCGGTCGTGGTCGTGCGGCCGGCGGGTGACCAGTTCCTCGGCCTCGAGCTGGTCGATCAGGAGCTTGACCGTGGTCGGGTGCACCATCATCAGCCGGCTCAGCGCGCCGAGCTGGGCGCTGCCGCCGGTGATCAGAGCCAGCGTGGTGAGCAGGAAATAACCGGTCCGGCCGATGCGGAACCGCTTCAGCTCCGCGTCCAGCGCCTTCGCGAGGAGCTGATGGAGCCTGCTGATCGAGCAGAGGGCCATGAACGGCCAGGGCTCACCGGCGAGCCCCTGCCCGTCCCATCGGTCCAGGGCGCCGGTGACCAGCGGGTCTGCGCTTCCTCGTGTGGGTGTGTGCACGGACAGATCGTATCTTTCAACAAACAGTGAAGTAAGTACTCGCTTCTTAGACTTTATTCGCTTAGAGTGCTCTAGATCACATCCGGGTGTGATCGATGCGACTCGGCGGTGCCGTGCCAGGTCGCGCAGCGGATCGCCGGTCGTGACCGGAAGGCGCCAACGTCTACGGACGAAGGAGGCTGGGATGATCCTTATCGCCGTTCCCGGTGAGGGCCCCACCCGATGGTCCTGAGCCTCGACAAGGCACCCCGAGCGGCCGTCCGGAGGGCCGGGTCCGCGCTCGACCAGACCGGGCTGCTGTTCATCACTCTCCTGGAGGGGCTGCGGCGCACCTGGGACATCCGCCGCTGGTGGGGCGAGTACGTCGAGCAGTGCTGGTTCATCGCCCGGGTGACGAGCCTTCCGGTGCTCCTCATCGCACTGCCGCTCGGCGCCACCATCTCCCTGCAGGTGGGCGAGATCGCCCGGCAGATCGGCGCGCAGTCGGCCACCGGGGCCGCCGTCGTCACGGCACTGGTACGGGAGGTGGCGCCGCTCGCGGCGGCCCTGCTCATCACCGGCGCCGCCGGATCGGCGATGACCGCGGACATGGGCGCCCGACACATCCGGGACGAACTCGCCGCCATGGAGGTCATGGCCGTCAACCCGGTGCACCGCCTGGTCACGCCCCGGCTGTGGGCGGCCAGCACGGTCGGCGTCCTTTTGTGCTCGCTCATCGTGCTGTCCGGGGTCGCGGGCGGCTACTACTTCAACGTCATCAACCAGGGAGTGAGCCCCGGCGCCTACTTCGACGGAGCGGCCTCGCTGCTCCAGCTGTCGGACCTGCTCGTCACCCTCTTCAAGGCATGGATCTTCGGATTCATCGCCGCCGCGGTCGCGTGCTACATGGGCATGAACTGCGACTACGGCCCGGTCGGGGTGGGTCGCGCGGTCAACCGGTCGGCGGTCGTGGCGTCCATCCTCGTCTTCGCCGCCAACTACGTGATCAGCATGCTCTACTACGCTCTCGTCCCCCCGAGGATCTGATGGTCGCGATCGCGCCCGCCCGCCGGCTCGGCAGGGTGATCCAGGAACGTGCGGCCCTGGTGGCCGGATCGGTCAACCTGCCGGTGTTCCTGGGCCGCGTTCTCTACCACCTGCTGTTCGATCTCCTCCTGCGGCGCAAGTACGGGAAGACCGTCCTCAGGCAGATCAGTGACATCACGATCGGCGTCGGCGCCATCGTGGTCGGCGGCGGCATGGTGTTCGTGATCTTCTCCATGTCGTTCTTCACCGGCCTGCAGGTCGGCATGCAGGGTTATCCGGGGCTCCAGCGGCTCGGCGTCGAGTCCTTCACCGGGCTGGTCGCCAGCTTCGCCAACGTCCGGGAGGTCACGCCCATCATCGCCGGCGTGGCCCTCATCGCCCAGGTCGGCTCGGCCTTCACCGCCGAGCTCGGCGCGATGCGCATCTCCGAGGAGATCGACGCCCTCGACGTCATGGGGATCAACTCGCTGGCCTTTCTCGTCTGCACCCGCATCGCGGCGGCCGTGGTCACCCTGGTGCCGCTCTATCTGCTGTCGCTGTTCGCCAGCTTCTTCGCCACCCGGTTCATCACCACCGAGTTCTTCGGGCTGTCCCCGGGGGTCTACGACTACTACTTCCATCTGTACCTGCCGCCGATCGACGTCTTCTACAGCGTCCTCAAGGTGGCGGTGTTCGCCTTCGTCATCGTGTTCATCCACTGCTATCGCGGTTACTACGCCGTCGGCGGCCCGGTGGGTGTGGGCGTCGCCACCGGCCGGGCGATCCGGGAGTCGATGGTCGCGATCGTGCTGCTCAACCTGCTCCTGTCGTACATCTTCTGGGGTGACGGCGGAACGGTGAGGCTGACCGGATGAACTCCATCGACCAGTCGCTGTCACGCCGGTCGCGCGCCGTGTTCGGCGCAGTCGGCGCGGGCGTCATCGCTCTCGGCGCCTTCGCGGCCGTCAGGGGCGTGACGCCGTCGCACTCCGGCACCTACTACACCGCCGCGTTCGGACGCGCAGGTCAGGGCCTCGACGAGCGCTCCGACGTGAAGGTACGCGGCATCACGGTCGGCGGCGTCGAATCGGTCTCGCTGGACGGCCGGGGCCGGGCGAACGTGCGGATCCGGGTCGAGAAGGGCATCCGCGTCCCGAGGACCACCGTCGCGGGGATCGAGCCGGTGTCGGTGTTCGGGCCCAAGGACATCGTCTTGGACCTCGGGCCGGGCGAGGGCGCCGGGCCGTACCTGAGCGACGGCGCGCCGATCACCAGGACCAAGGACCCGCAGGAGCTCGCCGACGTGGCCTGGCCGGCGTACAAGCTGACCGCCGCGATCGACCCGCAGGAGCTGTCCGCCATCGTGCACACCTTCGCCGAGGGTCTGCGCGGCAAGGGGCCGCAGCTGCGCCGCACCATCGGCAACGGCGACAAGCTGCTCGACCAGGCCTACGGCAACCGCGCCCAGATCCGACTGCTGCTGGCCGACGTCGAGGGACTCGGCGCCACCTTCGGCGGCCGTGGCGACACGCTCGTCGGCATCACCCGGGACTTGGGCGACGTGTCACCGGTGCTGACCGACCGGCCCGACAAGATCGATCAGTTGCTCGACGGCTCCGCGCGGCTCGCCGACTCCGTCAGCCGCAACCTGGAGGTCCAGGGCGACCAACTCGGCGCGCTGCTCGACACCGGTGGCCGGGCCATCGAGGCGGTGCACTCCGAGCTCAGGAACATGCCGGTCCTGATCAACGGGCTCACCGCTTATTTCGGCACGTTGGCGACGATCGTCCGGGTCCCCGGGCCGAACGGCAAGCTGCTGGCCCAAGTGGTCACGCGCCTGCCGCTCGACCTCTGCAAGACCCTGGTCGATCTCTGTGAGCTGCCCATCGGCCCGGCCTCCGGGACCGGAGGCCGGCGATGAGCCGCCCGGGCCGGGGCGGCGGCCGGCACGGGCCGGCCCGCGGGGCACTGGTGCGCTTCACCGTGTTCGCGGCGGTGACGGGGCTGCTGACGCTGTTCATCGCCGCGCAGATCACAGGCACCGGTTTCGACGACCGCTACCGGCTCGTCGGCACGTTCGACGACGTGACCGGGCTGCTGGAGGGCGACCTGGTCAAGGTGGCGGGCACTCAGGTCGGCCGCGTGTCGGGCGTCCGGGTGAAGGACGGCAGGGCCGAGGTCACGGTCGAGGTGGACGAGGAGGTACGGCTGCCGAGCGACTCCGTCATGTCGATTCGCTGGCGCAACATGATCGGCCAGCGCATGATCTATCTGGAGCCGGGCCGCAGCCGGGCCATGCTCGCCCCGGGGGCGCGCGTGACGCGCACCCGCTCGGTGGTCGACCTCAGCGAGATAGTCAACGGGCTCGGGCCGCTGACCCGCAATCTCGATCCGGACCAGCTCAACCAGCTGCTCAACGCGTTCGCCAAGACGCTCGACGGCAATTCCGCCGACATCAACCTGCTCATCACCAACCTGGACGGGCTCACCCAGACCTTCGCGGCGCGCAGCCGGACCATCAGCCAGATGGTGAAGGACTACAACACGGTGAGCGGTGTGCTGGCCCGGAGGGACCGGCAGATCGCGCAGAGCGTCGACAACCTCGCCAAGCTGACGGAGTTCTTCGCCGGTAACACCCGGCTCCTCGACGATGCAGTGGTGCAGATCTCCGGCGTCACCACCAACCTCAACGCGGTGCTCGGCGGCAACGAGGAACAACTGGGCCGCGTGGTGCGCAGCCTGTCGGCGTTCACCGCCACCGCACGCATCAACATCAAGAAGCTGGAGAAGGTCGTCCAGCAGTTGCCGCCGGCGATGCGGGCGCTGTTCCAGACCTTCAACGGCGGCCATTTCATGCGCACGACCGCGCTGTGCATCAACGTCGTCCAGGGCCCCTGCCCGTTCCCGATGACGCTGCCGGGGCAGCCGGCGAACGCCGATCCGGCGCCGAGCGACATCAAGAAGCTGGAATCCATGCTGCGGGGAGGTCGCTGATGGTCCGGCGACGGAGGATCCGGCCACGCCCGCGCCTGCCGTCCCTGCGCGACGTCAACCGGCGGGTGGTCGCCGTCGTCTCGGTCGCCGTCATCACCGGCTCGTGCGTCTTCGCCTTCGCCGCCGGGCAGCTCCGGCTGTTCGAACGCGGCTATGAGATGAGCGGGGTGTTCAGCGACACCGGCGGGCTGAGGAAGGGCGACGACGTCAGGGTCGCAGGGGTCAAGGTGGGCAGGGTCACGTCGGTCGAGGCCGACTTCGGCAGGGGCAACGTGATCATCGCCTGGACCGTCGCCCGTGACGTACGGCTCGGCCGCACGACCAGGGCGGACGTGCAGACCGCCACGTTGCTCGGCGGCCGGTACGTCAAGCTGTCCGGCCCGGTCGGGGCCCCCTACCTCGCCGACCTGCCATCGGCCCGGCGCCGAGTCCCGCTCGAGCGCACCAGCGTGCCTTTCACCATCACCGACTCCCTCAACACGGCGACGCGCATCGCCGGCGGGCTCGACCAGAAGGCGGTCGACAAGCTCCTCGACGAGACCGCCAAGATCAAGATCCCGACGCGGGAGAAGCTGGGCCAGATGCTCCGCAACTTCGACACGCTCGCGACGACGCTCAACGACCGCAACCCGGAGATCCGGCAGCTGATCGCCAATAGCAAGAAGATCACGGGAACGCTGGCGGCCAAGGACGCCGAGCTGGTCCGGATCATCAATGCGAGCAAGACGCTGCTCGACGAACTCGTCAAGCGCAGAAACGAGCTCGCCAGGACGATCGGCGAGGGCAACCGCATCGTGCGGACTCTGTCGCAGGTCATCACCGAGCACAGCAAAGAGATCAACTCCATCCTCGGCGACGTGCACCTGCTCACGCAGCGGCTCGCGCCCAACATGGACGCCCTCAACGAGGACCTGGCACTGCTGGGCCCGACGTTCCGGCAGGTCGCCAATTCCAAGGGCGAGGGCCGCTGGATCGAGGGGCTGCTCACCGGCCTCGGGCCGATCCAGCCACCCGGTCCCGTCTCGCAGCCGAAGGCCCCCGGAGGTGACGGATGACCAGATCGCGCGCGTTCGCCGTCACCGCGGCGGTGGCCTCGATCGCCGTCTCGGCGGCGGCCGGGCTCACCGGGTGCACCGGGCTGAAGAGCCCTCCGGGCAAGCACATGACCGTGTACTTCGCCCGGACGACCTCGTTCTACGAGCAGTCCAAGGTCAAGATCATGGGCATCGACGTCGGCACGGTCGAGAAGGTCCGCATCGACGGCGGCCGCATCAGGGTCGACTTCACCGTGCGCGAGGACGTCCCCGTCCCGCGCGACGTCAACGCGGCCATCGTTCCCCTGAACCTCGTCGGCGAGCGCAACCTCGTGCTGTCACCGCCATGGCGGCCCGGCATGCCCCTGGCCGACGACGGCACGGTCATCCCGCAGGAACGCACGACACTGCCGGTCGAGACCGACGACGCGCTCAAGGCGTTCACCAACCTGGCCAACGCCCTCGACCCCACGAAGGTGAGGGGCTCGGTCGGCGACGCCGCGGACTCCTTCCGCGGCAACGGGACGGAGTTCAACTCCGCGCTCCAGCAGTCCGCCCGGCTCACCGCCAACCTGGCCGGTCAGGACCGGCAACTGCTGGAGGTCGCCCGCAACCTGAGCCGGCTGGCCGGCACCGTTCGCGGCCACGAGCAGACGCTGGGATCGATGATCAGCGGCTTCTCGACCGCCACCAAGGTGTTCGCGGCCGAACGGCAGGAGCTCCAGCAGCTCATCAGGGGGCTGCTGCAGCTGGCCAACCAGGGCAGCGAGATCCTCACGAAGTACGAGGGGCAGCTCCCCGGTGACCTGGCCGTCCTGACCCGGGTCGCCCTCACGCTGCAGGGTCAGAGCAGGCAGCTCGCCTTGATGTTCAAGGCGCTGCCCGGCGTCAGCGAGGCGTTCATCAACGCCTACGACCCTGCGAGCAAGTCGCTGGTGCTGCGCTTCCCCACGGACGCCTTCCTGCGCACCTGGCTGCAGGGGCTCAGCGGCGGTCTGCTGGACGGCTGCCCGCTTCCTCCACCCAACAGCAACTGCCCGTGGCAGGGGGACCGATGACCCGCGCGTCGCGGACGGCCCGGCCGCTCCGTACCTCAGGCACCGTCCCGGCATCAGGCACCGTCCCGGCGGTCGCCATCACCGCCCTGACCATGGTCATCGCGCTGCTGTGCGGCTGCTCGATCCGGACCGCCGGAGGGCCGCAGGGCCGGCTCACCCTGACCGCCACCTTCGACGACGTACAGAATCTGGTCACCGGCCACAGCGTGCAGCTGGCCGACGTCAAGGTGGGGACGGTCACCGACGTACGGCTGGAGGGCTATCGGGCCAAGGTCACGATGTCCATCAAGGACGGGGTGCGGATCCCGCGCGGCACGTCCGCCGAGATAGCCGTCACCTCTCTGCTCGGCGAGAACTTCGTGCGGCTCACCCTCCCCCCGGGCGGCGACGTCTCCAGGGGCCCGTTCCTCGCCGACGGCGCGAAGATCGCGAAGACGAGGGTGCAGCCGTCGTTCGAGCAGGTCGTCGGTCAGGCCGGCCCGCTCATCAACGCCCTCGCCAACAACGACCTGTCCACCGTGGTGAACGCGGGCGCCACCGCTTTCGCGGGCAAGGGAGAGCAGCTCAACTCCATGGTCGGCAAGTCGAGCCGGCTGCTGGCCCTGTTCGCCGACCAGCGCGAGGAGCTCGGGGTGGCGATCGACCAGTTCGCCCGGCTCGGCCGGTCGCTGGCCAAGGGCGAGGACGAGTTCGCCGATGCCCCGGAGCAACTGGAGAAGACCACCTGGGCGCTGGTGCAGAACAAGGACAAGGCCCTGCGCACCATCCGGGAGCTGACCAGGCTGGCCCGGCTCATGAACGACAAGGTCCTCGAGGGCCGCATCCTGCGGCTGCGTACCACACTGCGTCAGCTCGATCCGGTGCTGAAGACGCTCGGCGACAGCCGAGCCGAGCTCACCGCACTGCTCGACAATGTCGTGACGTTCGAGGCCAAGCTGCCCAGAGCGGTGTACGACGGCCAGTTGCTGCTCTATCCGCTGCTCCGGCTGGTCCTCCCGAACGGGCGGGCGATCCCGGGCAGCCCGCCCGCCACCGGATCGACCGGCGGAACGGGGCGCACCGGGGGTGAGGTCCCGCTCCCGCTGCCCGCGCCGGGCAACACGCCCCCGTCCCCGCCGAAGGACGTGCCCAGGGGCATCAGAGACGTACTGCCGAACCTCGACGACCTTCTCGGGAGCGGCGGATGAACCGGCGGATCCTGATCAACCTCGCCGCCTTCGCCACGCTCGGCGCCGTCCTGGTGTTCTGGGCGCTCCAGAACGTGGTGAAGTTCGACTTCATCGAACGGCCCTACCGGCTCACTGCCGAGTTCTCCTCCTCACCCGGCCTGCATCCGGGTTTCGAGGTCGCCTACCTGGGCGTACGCGTCGGCAAGATCAACTCAGTGAAGCTGGAGAGCCACAAGGTCGTGGCCCGTCTCGACATCGACCGAGGCGTCGAGATCCCGCGGAACGTGTCCGCGGCGGCGAACCGGAAGTCGGCGGTGGGCGAGCCCTACATCGAGCTCACCCCCGCGGCCGGGCAGGGCAGGGCGCCCGCCCTGGAACCGGGGGCCGTCATCCCGATGTCGCGCACCTCGGTGCCGCAGACCTACGGCGAGCTCTTCGGCGCGGTGAACAGGGCGCTGAGCGCCATCGACCCCGAGGACGCCGGCACGCTGGTGCACGAGCTGTCCGTGGGCTGGGACGGGCGGTCGGAGTCGCTGCGCGAGCTCATCGACGGCGGCGACCAGCTCACGAACACGTTCGCCGACAACTCCGAGTTGATCGACGGCCTGACCAAGGACCTCACCGCGATCACGCACACCGTCGCGCGGCACCGGGGGGAGCTCGGCGAGGGCATCGACGACCTCGCGACCCTGAGCGCCGCGCTGCGGGACGTGCGGACCGAGCTCACCCGGCTCCGCGACCGGGGACCCGGGCTCGTGGACCGGGTCAACCGGCTCTTCGGCAAGTCCGAGGCGGACTACTACTGCGCCATCGACACGCTCGGCACCACGCTGCCGCGGCTGCTGACCCCGGCGGCCCTCCAAGACCTCAAGCGCACCCTCGCCCTGGCGCCGGACCTGGTGGAGGCGCTCAACGGCGTGCTCGGCACCGACCAGGGCCAGGCCGTGCTCAACGTCGTCTTCGTCATCACGACCAAGCAGACGGCGGCGGTGGAGTACAAGAGCCCGCTCCCGCAGCCCAAGGTCGCGAAGATCCCCGCGTGCCGGGACGGCCGTAGCCCGGGTCTGGTGAAGCAGCGGCCTCCGGCGAAGGATGATCCCTCGGCGTATTCGCAGGCGGCCGCTGCCCGGAAGGTCACCCAGCCCGCAGACGCCGTGGATCCGGTGAAGAACGCCGCCTCGGAGACTCCCGCCGGGCCACCGGCTTGGCTAGTGTACGTTCCTCCGCTGCTCGCGCTGCTGGTGTTGATCAAGGTCATGGCGGGCGCGCTCCCGCTGCTGCCGAGACGGCGCCGCAGACCGTGACGACCCACCCCCCAAGGAGATCCACGTGACCTCGAAGAGCACCAAGCGGCAGGCCGCCGGCGAGGACCTCGACGAGACCGCCGCTGCCGGGACCGAGGGCTCGGACACGGACGTTGACGTGGACGCCAAGGCCGACTCCGCGGCGCGCCCCGCGGTGAAGAAGCGGGTCCGGCGGGTGCGGGTCATCGAAGTGATCGACGACGGGGACCTCGACGAGGATCTCGACGACGTGCTCGACGCACTGGACGAGGCGGAACCGTCCCGCAAGGCCTCCCCCCGTGCGACGGACACGGACGAGGCCACGGACACGGACGAGTCCACCGACACGGACACGGACACGGACGAGTCCACCGACACGGACACGGACACGGACACGGACGAGTCCACCGACACCGGCGCCGGGGAGTCCACGGACACGGGGGAGTCCACGGATTCGACGGACTCGGGCGACTCCCCCGGCGACCGCGCGCTCCGCAGGGAACGGGCGGAACGCCGCGAACACGCCCGGAACAGGCTTGCCGCCCCGCGCGCCGCGATCGGCTCCCCTCGGCTCACCACCGTTCTCGTCGTAGGACTGATCGCTGCGCTGGCGGCGCTGGTCGCCTGGCAGTGGCGCGCGGCCGAGACCCGCTCAGCGGCCGAGGCCGAGCGCCGGGACGTCGCCAAGGTGGCGGGGGAGTACGGCAACGTGGTCTTCTCCTACACGCCGGGCACGGCGCAGGCCTCGATCGACCGCAACCTGGCGCTCATCGGCGGTGACCTGCTCACCAACTACCGGCAGACGACCGCGGCCAACCTCCCGGCGTTCTTCACCAAGAACCCGGAGGTCTCCATGACGTCGAAGATCAAGAGCGTCTACGTCGGAGACGTCAACGGCAAGCTCGCGACCGCGGTGATCCTGCTGGACATCCGGCTGCAGACGCCTCAGGGCGCGAACGACGCGTCCAACACCTTGCTGCGGCTCTCCCTGTCCAAGGAGAGCGGCGGCTGGAAGGTCACCGAGCAGAAGGCCTCCGGCGACGCCGACGGAGCCGCTCCGAGCGGCGCGGGGCAGTTGCCGGGCCTCACCGGCGACGGCGCGAGCCCCTCGCCCAGCGCAGGCGAAGAGTCCAAGGCCCCGAAGAACGACTAGGCCCGCGCCCGCGGCCGCGCCGCCGGTCTCGGAGGCTCAGAGGTAACGGGCGGCGGCGGACTCCTCCGGGGCGTCGGCTCCCGTGCCGTTGGGGCCCTTCGGGATGCCGTCATCGATGTCGGCGGGGGCGTTGATCGTGACGCGGTGCATCTTGCGGCGCTGGGTGTAGTCGGCGACCGCGTAGTGCTGCGTGGGCCGGTTGTCCCAGAAGGCCAGGGTTCCCACCCGCCAGTTGAGCCGGACCTGGAAGTCCGGCGATCGTACGGCGTCGTACAGCAGCGGCAGCACGGCCTCGTTCTCGCGGTTGGACAGGCCCACGAGCCGGGTGACCGAGCTGCGGTTCACGAACAGCGCCTTGCGGCCGGTCTCGGGGTGGATACGGACCACGGGGTGGACGGCGGGCGGGTTCTTGTCCTGCATGGCCCGAAGGTCCATCCGGTGGCCCTTCACGATCGCCTTCGACACCGACATGGTCAGATCGTGCTCGGCGTACAGCTCGTCACAGAGCCGTTGGATCGAGGGGTGCAGCGACTCGTACGCGAGGTACATGTTGGCCCAGTTGGTGTCGCCGCCCACGTCGGGCAGCATCACGGCGCGCAGCAGCGATCCCATCGGCGGGGTCTTCATGAAGGTGTTGTCGCTGTGCCACTGGTCGCCGCCCTCGCCCTTGGGATCGGTCTGGTCGAGGATGTGCACGGCGCTGCCCGAGGTGTCCATGGGCGGCAGGTTCGCCGTCCCGAACAGCTTGGCGAAGCGGACGTGCTCTTCGTCGCTGATGTGCTGGTCGCGGAAGAACAGGACGAGATGGTCCAGCAGACCCTGCCGGACCATCGCGATCTGCTCCTCGTCCAGGGGCTTGGCCAGGTCCACCCCGGTGACCTCGGCCCCGATGTGGCGGGTCACGGGCTTGAATTCGATCACGGGAGCCTCCGTCTACGGCGAAAACAAGCAATCGCTAGGTTGACAGTAACCGATCGAGGTGGCGGTCTGTCCAGCCTCGGGATCGCCTGGATGTCAGGACCGGGAGGCGGTGCGACGGTCCATGACGCCGTGCCGGCCGGCTCAGCGGGAGTAGTACTCCACGACCAGTTGTTCGTCGCAGATGATCGGCACCTCGGAGCGCTCGGGCACCCTGGTCAACCGGGCGGCGAGCGCCTCGGGCCGCACGTCCAGGTAGGGCGGGTGCTGTTCGGCGTACGCGCCCGTGGCCGCCACTTGGAACGGCGCCATCTCGCGGCTCCGCTCGGCGATGGTGATGACGTCGCCGGGCCGCAGCCGGTACGAGGGCCTGTCCACCCGGCGGCCGTTCACGAGAACGTGGCGGTGCACGACGAACTGCCTGGCCTGATAGATCGTGCGTGCGAAGCCGGAGCGCAGCACGAGCGCGTCGAGGCGGGACTCCAGATCCGCGATCAATGCCTCGCCGGTCTTGCCGGTCTGCTTGGTCGCCCGGGCGAAGGCGTTGCGCATCTGTGCCTCGCGAATGTTGTACTGCGCCCGCAGCCGCTGCTTCTCGCGCAGCCGGACCTTGTAGTCCGACTCCTGCTTGCGCCTCCGGCCGTGCACGCCCGGAGGGTACGGGCGGCGCTCGAAGTAGGACACGCACTTGGGCGTCAGGGGAATGCCGAGCGCGCGGGACAGCCGCACTTTGGGACGGGACCTGTTCATGACGTTCCTCGTATCGTTAAGGTGGCAATTTAGGTAAGCCTAACCTAAGAAGTGATCGTGGGTCGACCGACGGCAGCGGAGCGGGCGCGGACCATCGCCTATGGAGTCGCCGGGGGCGGCCTCGTGGCCCCCGGAGTGCAGTACAGCCCCGTGGCTGCGCACGTCACCGATGACGCCGGACGGTCATTGCTCCTCATACCCGCCGAATCGGGCATAGTGTCGGCTTTGTCCGGTGAGTTCGACCTGCCGGCGACGCTGCGGATCTCGGATGTGGCCCCGCTCCCGCTGGCCGATCGGATACGCGGCCAGGTGTGGCTGCACGGCTGGCTCACCGAGCTGCCCCGCGAGGAGCGCCGCGCCGCGGCGCTGCTGCTGGCCGGGCTGCACCCCTGCCCGGAGCTGCTGGACCTGGCCGAGCCCGCGCCGGCCTGGACCGTGCTGGCGCTGGAGGTCGGGGAGGTCGAGATCTCAGACGGGTGGAGCGACGGCACCGTCCAGCCGGAGGAGTACGCCGCCGCGCGCCCCGACCCGTTCGTCGCCGTGGAGGGTGGCATGCTCGCCCACCTGGACGCCTGTCATCCCGGCGAGCTCGCCGCCCTGCTCCGGGGCCGCCTCGTCCCGGGCGTACCCGCCCCGGCCGTACGGCCGCTCGGCCTGGACCGCCACGGGATGTGGCTGCGCTGCCTGCCCGCGACCGGCCCCGACGGCGCCGTACCGGAGCCCTTCGACGTGCGGGTGGAGTTCCCCGGGCCGGTCGCCGATCTGCCCGGCCTGCGCCGGGCCTACCGCCGGCTGCTCGCGGTGGGCTCAGACCTTCGCGGGTGAGACGGCCCAGGCGGACGAGAGCGCCGGAAGGTCCACGTATCCGGCGCCGTCGCGGAGCCGACCCGGCCGGCGCGGGCGCCGGTCACCCGGCCTTGGTCAGGGCCTGTTCGAGGTCCGACCAGATGTCCTCGGGGTGCTCGATGCCGACGGCGATCCGCACGGTGCCCTCGCCGATCCCCGCCGCGGCCAGCGTGGCCGCGTCCAGTTTCCGGTGCGAGGTGCTGGCGGGATGCATCACCAGGGTCTTCACATCGCCGAGCGACGCGGCGAGCGAGGCCAGCCGTACCGACTCGATGAAGGTACGGCCCGCCGTACGGCCGCCGGCGAGCTCGAAGGAGAGCACGCCGCCGGAGCCGGACAGGATGCGCCGCCCGATCTCGTGGTTCGGATGCGACGGCAGCCCGGGGTAGTGCACCGCCGTCACCGCGGGGTGCGCGGACAGGCAGTCCGCCAGCGTCTGCGCGTTGGAGCAGTGCCGCTCCATCCTCAGCGACAGCGTCGCCATCCCGCGCAGGACCAGCCAGGCCGCGAACGGGTCGGCCGTCGCGCCCAGCTCGGTCCCGCTGTCCCACACCTCGCGGAGCAGCCCCGTGTCGGCGAAGACGGCCACGCCGGCGAGAACGTCGGCATGCCCGCCCAGGTACTTCGTCGCCGAGTGCACCACGACGTCCGCGCCGTACTCGATCGGCCGGCACAGCAGGGGAGTGGCGAAGGTGTTGTCCACCACGCTCACCACGCCCGGCGCGGCGGCGATCAGAGCGGGCAGGTCGATCACCTGCGTGGTGGGGTTGGCGATCGTCTCCAGATAGAGGATCCGGGTCGTCGGCCGCAGCGCCGCGCGCACCTCGCCGGGATCGTCGCCGGACACGTACGTCACCTCGACGCCCCACCGTTCGGTCAGCTCCCGCAGCGTCGTGTGGGTGCCGCCGTAGAGACAGCGCTGGGCGATGACGTGGTCGCCGGTTCTCAGCAGCGCGCGCAGCACGGTGTTGATCGCGCCCATCCCCGACCCGGCCGCCAGCGCGCCCACGCCGCCCTCGAGGTCGGCCACGGCGTCCTCGAGGGCGCGCACGGTCGGATTGGCCAGCCGGCTGTAGAGGAACGCGCCACGGGCGTTCCCGTCGCCGGTGTTCCCGTCCCCCTCGCCCTGCCCGGCCATCGCGGGAGGGCCGTCGAAGGCCGCGGCCATCTCTTCGGCGTCGTCGAAGGCGAACACGCCGCCCTGGAAGAGGGGCACGTTGAGGGCCCGGCCGGTGGGCTGCGGAAAGGGCACGTGGACGGCACGCGTTTCGCGGTGATGCTCGGTCATGAGACCAGCCTGCTCGCAGCCGGGCCGACTTTACAGGGCCAATTTCCGGCATTGGCCCACGGCGACGCGGCCTGTGACCTGCTCAGAGGTAGAAACCGGTCGTGTCGGCCGACTCCTGGGCGGGCTGCCGCCGCTCGCCCTTGCGCAGCGCCACCAGCTCGGCGAGCGTGGCCCCCTCGGGCCCGATCTCGGGAACGTCCGACCCGGACCCGGACCCGGACCCGGACCCGGAGCCGGACCCGGAGCCGGGGCCGGTGGGGCCGGTGGAGTCGCGCAGCCACGCGGTGGCCTCGGCCTGGGAGAGCCGGCCCACCTCGATCTGGGCGAGGCAGCGCCCGGGCCGGACGACCGCCGGGTGCAGCCGGGTGAGGTCCTCGTTGGTGGTGATCACCACCAGCACGTCCCGCCCTTGGCCGAGCATTCCGTCGGTGAGGTTGAGCAGCCGGGAAAGTCCCTGGCCGGTGGACTGCTTCGCCTCTCCGCGGATCAGCTCGTCGCAGTCCTCGAGGATGAGCAGCCGCCAGCGGCGCTTCTCCTCGTCGTCGTCATCGGTGCCGACGGCGACCTGCATGAGATAGCCGGAGTCGCCGAACAGCACCTCCGGGTCGAGCACGCAGTCGGCCTGACACCAGTCCAGCCACGCGCGCGCGAGCGCGCGCAGTGCCGTGGTCTTCCCGGTTCCGGGCGGGCCGTGCAGCAGCAGGAGCCGGCCCGACACGTCGTCGCGCGTCATGGCCATCACCCGGTCGAGGGTCTCGGTCACCCCGGCGGTGTAGTTTCCGCGGATCTCGTCCCAGGTGTCGGCGGAGATGACCCGCTCCCTGCGGGAGGCGCCATGCGGGGACATGTGCCAGAAGCCCATCTGCACTTCGGTCTCGTCGGGCACGGGGGGCTCGGTGGTGTCCTTGACCGTCTCATCGAGGATCTCGGTGGCGAGCGCGTCGCTGACCGCCGACACCGCGACGTAGGCGCTGCCGTCCTTCCACCGGTTGGTCAGCAGCGTCCAGCCCTCGCCCGCGGCGAGTACCGAGTGCTTGCCCTCCTCGTGCGCGACCCGGAGCAGCCGGGCGGCCGGGGGGAGGAGCTCGGCGTCGGGGCGGACGTGCTCCAGCCGGGTGGCGCGCGACCAGGGCTGCTCGCCGGAGGTGAACGGCCGCAGGGACAGCACGTCCATCACGTCGGCGGGCGAGTTGTTGTCGTTGAGGTTCAGCAGGATCTGCGGGGCGGGCTCGGGCGCCGCGGGCTCGGGTGCGTCAACGAGATGCAGTACCTCCTGCTGTGCGTTCTGTGGAATGGCCATGCGATCGATGATCAGGCTCGGTCACCGGTCACGTCCACCGAATTACCCCGACCGTGACCGGACCGACAGGGTGATCCACCGGCGGGAGGTCTCCAGCAGGTCCACGGGGCGCCGTTGCCGGACCGCGGCGTCAGGCCGAGCGGCGGCTCTCCTTGTCCTGCCGGTCGAGCTCGGCGGCCTCCTCGGGGGTCGGCGCCGATCCGCCCAGGTAGGCCGGCTGCCACCAGGTCTCGCCGTCCTTCGGTGCGTCCGGGTACTCGCGCTGCGCCTTCTCCAGCAGTTCGGACATCCGGTCGTGCAGTTCCTTGGCGAGTGCCTCGAAGTCGTCGCCCCGCTTGGGGTGCATCGGCTCGCCCACCAGGATCGTGATGGGGACCTTGCGCTGGAACAGGCGGCGCGGCCGGCCCTTGGTCCACATGCGCTGACCGCCCCACACCGCCATCGGGATCATCGGTACGCCCGAGGCGGCGGCCATCCGGATCGCGCCGTTCTTGATGTCCTTGACGGTGAACGAGCGGCTGATGGTCGCCTCGGCGAACACGCCGATGACCTCGCCGTCCTTGAGCGCCTTCAGCGAGGCGCGGTAGGAGGCCGCCCCCGCCTCGCGGTCGACCGGGATGTGGTGCATTCCACGCATGAGCGGGCCGGAGATCTTGTTGTCGAAGACCTCCTTCTTGGCCATGAACCGCACCAGCCGCCTGGACGGATGGGCACCGAACCCGGCGAAGATGAAGTCGAGATAGCTGACGTGGTTGCTGACGAGAACCGCGCCGCCGGTGCGGGGCACCTGCTCGGCGCCCTCGACCCGGAAGCGCAGACCCAGCAGACGGAACAGGGTGCGCGCCGTCGCGATCACCGGCGGATATACGAACTCGCTCATAGCGGAACCGTAGCCTACGGCGTGCCGGCGATCTCCTCGCCGACGGCGAAATGACATGCGCTCGGATGGTCGGAGCCCTCCCGTACGACCAGTTCGGGCTCGTCGGTGGCGCACACGTCCTGGGCCTTCCAGCAGCGGGTGCGCAGCCGGCACCCGGACGGCGGGTTCAGCGGCGAGGGCGGGTCGCCTTCGAGCATGGTCTGCTCCGCCCAGGCGGGAGCGTCCGGGTCGGGCACCGGCACGGCCGACAGCAGGGCCTGCGTGTACGGGTGGGTCGGATGGTCGTAGATCTCGGCCTCGCCGCCGGTCTCGACCACCTTGCCCAGGTACATCACCGCCACCCGGTCGGAGATGTGACGCACCGCCGCCAGATCGTGCGCGATGAAGACGTACGCCAAGCCGAGCTCGCGCTGCAGCTCGGCCAGCAGGTTCATCACCTGCGCCTGCACTGACACGTCGAGCGCCGACACCGGCTCGTCGCACACCACGACCTCAGGGCGCAGCGCGAGAGCCCGCGCGATCCCCACGCGCTGCCGCTGCCCGCCGGAGAACTGGTGGGGGTAGCGGCCGACGTGGCCGGGGTCCAGGCCGACGAGTTCCAGCAGCTCGCTCACCTTGGCCCGGCGCTCGCCCTTGGGCGCCACCTCGGGATGGATCTCGAACGGCTCGCCGACGATGTCGCCCACCGTCATGCGCGGGTTCAGGGAGGTGTACGGGTCCTGCAGCACGATCTGGATCCGACGGCGCAGCGCCCGCAGCTCACGGCGGGGCAGCGCGAAGACGTCCTGGCCGTCGAAGCGCACCGTGCCCGAGGTCGGGCGTTCCGCCGCGAGGAGCAGCCGGGCCAGGGTGGACTTGCCGCACCCCGACTCGCCGACGACGCCGAGCGTCTCGCCGCGGCGCAGCTCCAGATCGACCCCGTCGACCGCCTTGACCCGGCCCACCTCGCGCTTGAGCAGCACACCCTGGGTGACGGGATAGTGCTTGACGAGCCCCTTCACCTCGAGGATCGGCCGGCCCGGGTCAGTTGGCGACGGCACCGAAGACCTCCTCGGCGAAATGACAGGCGGCGGAGTGGCCGTCGCCGACGCGCGACAGCGCGGGCCGCTCCCGCGTGCAGATCTCCTCGGCCCGGGGGCAGCGTGGGGCGAACGGGCATCCGGGCGGTAGGGCGGAGGCATCCGGCGGCGCGCCCTTGATGGGCACCAGCGGCTCACCTCTGCGGTCCAGCCGCGGCACCGACGCCAGCAGCCCCACCGTGTACGGATGGGCGGGGCGCCGGTACAACTCGCGTACGGGCGACTCCTCCATGACCGAGCCGGCGTACATCACCACGATCCGGTCCGCCACGCCGGCGACCACGCCGAGGTCGTGGGTGATGAGCACGAGGCCCATCCGCAGCTCCTCCTGCAGTTCCTTGAGCAGCCGCATGATCTGGGATTGGACGGTGACGTCGAGAGCGGTGGTCGGCTCGTCGGCGATCAGCACGTCCGGTTCGAGCGCGAGCGCCATCGCGATCATGATGCGCTGCCGCATGCCACCGGAGAACTGGTGGGGGTAGTCGCGCAGCCGGGTTCGCGCCGACGGGATGCGCACCCGCTCCATCAGCTCGACCGCCTCGGCCCGCGCCGCCTTCCCGCGCATGCCGCGATGCACCTGGAACATCTCCGAGATCTGGTCGCCGACGGTGAACACCGGGTTCAGCGCGCTCAGTGCGTCCTGGAAGATCATCGCGATCCGATCGCCGCGGAACGCCCGCCGCCGCCGCTCGGGCAGCGCCAGCAGGTTCTCGCCGCGAAAGCGCACCTCGCCCCGTGAGACCCGGGCGGGCGGGGTGTCGAGGATGCCCATCACCGCCTGCGCGGCCACACTCTTGCCCGATCCGGACTCGCCGAGGATCGCGAGCGTCTCACTCTCGGCGAGGGTGTACGACAGGCCGTTGACCGCCCGTACGACCGAGTCGCGCACGCGGAACTCCACGTGCAGGTCGTCGACCTCCAGCAGCGGCGGCCGCTCGGTCTTGTCCATGGTCACCTCCGTGGTCCCCTCCCCGGCCACCTCGGCGTCACCGCAGCCTCGGGTCGAGGGCGTCGCGGACGACGTCGCCGAGCATCAGGAAGCTCAGCACGGTGGCCGACAGGAACGCCGCGGGGAAGATGAGCAGGTGCGGGTGGTCGACGAAGAACGACTGCGCGACGTTGAGCTGCAGGCCCCAGGACACCTCCGGGTACTGCAGGCCCACCCCGAGGAAGTCGAGCGTGGCCTCTCCGGCGATGACGTTGCCGACGTTCAGCATCGCGACGACCAGCACCGGTGCGATGGCGTTGGGCAGGATGTGCCGCATCATGATGCGGCGGTCGGAGGCGCCGAGCAGCCGGCCCGCCTGTACGTAGTCGGCGTCCTTCACCGCGATGACCTGGGCCCGCATGATGCGGATCATGGTGGTCCAGCCGAGCAGCACCAGGACCAGCGTCATGGCGCCGATGCCGTGGTTCGGGAACGCGACCAGGATGACCGTGGCGCCCAGCACGAACGGCAGCCCGAAGAAGACGTCGGTCACGCGGGCGATGAGCGCGTCCACCAGCCCGCCGTAGTAGCCGGCGACCAGGCCGAACACCACGGCGATGACCAGGGCGAACAGGGTCACCGCCACACCGATGAGCAACGTGGGCCGCGCGCCGTGCACGACGTGGGCGTAGTAGTCGCAACCGGACACGTCGATCCCGAACGGGTGGTCGCCGCCCGGATGCCGCTTTGACAGGTTGGGATCGCAGCCCTCGTTCTCGCCGATGCTCGTGAACAGGCTGGGGACCGCCGCCATCACGGTCACGACCAGCAGGATGGTCACCGATACCCAGAACAGCCAGCGGCGCCGCAGGTCGTGCCAGGCGTCGCTCCAGAGCGAGGCCGATCGGCCGCCGATGACGCCTCCGGCCTCGGCCACGGTGGCGGCGGCCGCCCCGGGTGCGCCGGCGCCAGGCCCCGTCGTGGGGATGGGCCCGAGGTCACTCATGGCGGATCCTCGGGTCGAGCACGCCGTACAACAGATCGACGATGAGGTTCACGAGCAGGAAGATCAGCACCAGCAGGGTGGTCGCCCCCACCACGACGGGGCCCTCCTTGAGCTGTATCGACTGGAACACCTGCTGGCCGATGCCGGGCAGGTTGAAGATGCCCTCGGTGACGATGGCGCCTCCCATGAGGGTGCCGAAGTCGACGCCCAGAAAAGTGATCACGGGGATCAGCGAGTTGCGCAGCGTGTGCTTGCCGATCACCCGTACCCGGGTGAGCCCCTTGGCGTGCGCGGTGCGGACGTAGTCCGACCGCAGGTTCTCGGCCAGGCTCGTACGCGTCAGCCGGGCGACGTAGGACAGGCCCAGCGAGCCGAGGACGATGCCGGGCAGCAGATAGCTCATCGGCCAGCCGTCATCGGTGCCGGCCGTCGGGAAGATCTGCCAGTGCAGGCCGAGCACGATCTGCGCGGTGTAGCCGAGCACGAAGACCGGCACCGCGATCACCAGCGTCGTACCGCCGAGCACCAGCGTGTCGGCGAGCCTCCCGCGCCGCAGGCCCGCCCACACGCCGAGCGCGATGCCCACGGCCAGCTCGAACAGCCAGGCGGTGGCCGCGAGTTGCGCGGTCACCGCCCAGCGGCCGCTCAGCACCGCCGACACGTCCTGGCCGTCGAAGGTCTCGCCCAGGTCGCCCTGGACGAGACCGACCAGGTACTTGCCGTACTGGATCAGCAGCGGATCGTCGAGGTTGTAGCGCTCGTGCAGCGCGTTCACGACCGACGGCGGCAGCGGCTTCTCCCCGGCGAGCGCCTGGATCGGGTCGCCGGGCAGCGCGAACACCAGGCCGTAGATGAGGAACGTCGTGCCGAAGAAGACGGGGACCGCCTGCAGCAGCCGCCGTAGGACGTAGCGCCACATGCTTACTTGACGGTCACTTCATGAGCCAGCAGGCCGGTGGCGAACGGCGTGATCGTCACGTTGTCGACCTTCTCCGAGCGGCCGCCCTGACCCTGCCAGATCCACAGCGGGACCAACGGCATCTCCCGCAGCGCGACGTCCTCGGCCTGGTTGTAGAGCTTCAGGCTCTCGGCCTCGGTGCCGGCCGCGTTGGCCTTGCCGATCAGGGTCATGAACTCGTCGGCCGCGGCGCCCTTCCAGCTCATGCGGTTGTCCGGGCCCCACTGCGGCTCGAGGTAGTTCTGCGCGCTGGGGTAGTCGGCCTCCCAGTTCTGCCGGTACGGTCCCTTCTCCTTCTTGTCCGACAGCATGGTCAGGTAGTCCGAGACCGGGATCTTGCGGAACTGGATGTCGGTGATGCCGAGGTCCTTCTTGAACCCGTTGGCGACGATCTGCATCCACTGCTCGTAGCTCGGCTGGGCGTTGGAGAAGTACAGCTCCAGGGTCCCCTTGAACCCGCCGACCTTGTCGAACAGCTCCTTGGCCTTGGTCGGGTTGTAGGTGCAGACCTCACCGCAGGCGCCGGGGCGGTGACCCTTGATCATCGGCGGGAGCAGCGAGTCGGCCGCCGTGTAGGTGCCGTTGTAGACGGCGTTGATGACGCCCTTGCGGTCGATCGCCATCGAGAACGCCTTGCGCAGGTCGGCGTTGTCGAATCGCTTGTCGAACAGCGGGAAGCCGAGATAGTCGAAGGTGCCGGTCTGGCGCACCAGGAACCGGTCGCCCAGCAGCCGCTTGGCCTCCGGGGCCTTGGCCGCGGGGATCGTCTGCATCACGTCGATCCGGCCGGCACGCAGGTCGGTGTAGGTCGTGTCGGCGCTGGAGTAGCTCTTCCAGGTGACGCCCTTGTTCTTCGGCTTGCGCGGGCCGGTGTAGCCGGAGAAGGGCACCAGCTTGACCTGCCGGTTGCGCTCCCAGTCGCCGCTCATCATGTACGGCCCGTTGCCGATCGGGTGGTTCTCGAACGCCTTGAGGTCGGTGAAGGCGGCCTTCGGCAGCGGCGCGTACGCCGGGTAGGTGAGCAACTGGGGGAACTGGCTGAACGGGGCGCTGAGCGTCACCTCGAGGGTGCTGTCGTCGATCACCTTCAGGCCGGACAGCTTCTCGCCCTTCGGCTTGGCCTTCTCGTCCTCGGGGTTGAGGTCGGCGTAGCCCGCGATCTGTGCGAAGTAGTCGTTGGCCTCGAAGGCGTTCGGCCCGTACGCCGCGTAGTTCCACGCGTCGGCAAAGCTGGCGGCGGTCACGGACTCGCCGTTGTGGAACTTCTGACCTGCCTTGACCTTGATCGTCCAGGTCTTCTGGTCCTTGCTCTCCACCGACTCGGCGGCCTGGTTGAAGGTCTGACCGGTCTTGTCCAGGCCGACCAGATTGTCGAACAGGCCGGCGATGACCTCGAAGGAGTAGCTGCTCGTGGTGTTGCCGGGCACGAGGTGGTCGGGCTCTGGATGGCCGACGGTGAAGGTGCCGTCGCCGGCCTTGTCGTTCCCGCCGCCACCGCACGCGGACGCGGCGAGGAACACGGCGGTGAGTCCTGCGGTCCATCGGACCGCAACCTTTAGCCTGGTCATGCTACTCCTCCGGGAAAATGAGGCGGTGCCGGACACAGTGCGCTGCTGGGAAGGCTCACGTAGTGGAACCGGTTTCGGTACCGGGCTGTCAAGATCGTCATCTGATCGATATTCGTCGGCGGTAACGTCGCGGAACGCGATACAGAGGTGGAGAGGATCAGCCGTGCGTGTGATGGTCAGTGCCGACATGGAGGGCGCCACCGGGGTCACCGCGCCGGCCGACGTCGAGCCGGGCACGGAGCAGTGGCAGCGGTTCCGCCGCATGCTGACCGGCGACGTCAACGCGGCCGTCGACGGCCTCTTCGCGGGCGGAGCCGCCGACGTCGTGATCAACGAGGCGCACTCCACCCAGCGCAACGTGCTGATCGAGGAGCTCGACCCCCGCGCCTCCATGATCACCGGGCGGCACAAGCCGCTGGCCATGATGCAGGGCATCGAGGACGCCGACGCGGTCGTGTTCCTCGGCTATCACACCGGTGCCGGTGAGCGCGGCGTGCTCGCCCACACCTACGTGTGGTCGGGCCTGCTGGAGCTGCGGATCAACGGCGTGCCCGCGAGCGAGGGCAGGATGAACGCGCTGCTCGCCGCCGAGCTCGGCGTGCCGGTCGTGCTGGTCACCGGCGACGATCTGACCTGCGCGGACGCGGAGACGTACGCGCCGGACGCCGAACGCGTGACGGTCAAGTTCTGCATCAGCCGCTACGCCGCGCGCTGCCTCGCACCGGCGCGTACGGCCGTGCTCATCCGCGAGGCGGCGGAGCGCGCGCTGCCCGCCGCGGGCGGGCGGACGCCGCCGCGCCCCGAGGGCCCCTTCAGCTTCGAGGTCGACATGAGCGCCACGCACCTCGCCGAGTTCGTCACGGCGATCCCCGGTGTCGAGCTCTCCGGCCGCAGGACGGTGACCTACACGCTCCCCACCATGTTCGAGGCCGTGCGCTGCTTCAGAGCGGTCACCGCCCTCATCGGCGCGGCCAAGGAGGCCGTCTTTGACTGAACGAACGTCCCGGGCGGCCCCCAGGGCCGCCGTGGACGAGGTCGCCGGGATCTGCTCCGACCTCATCCGCATCGACACGACCAACGAGGGCGAGGGGCACGGCCGCCCCGAGCGCCCCGCCGCCGAACACGTCGCCGCACTCCTCGACGAGGTCGGGGTCACGCCCACCATCGTCGAGTCCGCGCCGGGCCGGGCCAGCGTGCTCGCCCGGGTGGCGGGCGCCGACCCGTCCCGCCCGGCCTTCCTCGTGCACGGTCACCTGGACGTCGTCCCCGCCGAACCGGCCGACTGGGCGGTGCACCCCTTCTCCGGCGAGGTGCGCGACGGGCACGTGTGGGGCCGCGGCGCCGTCGACATGAAGGGCACCGTGGCGATGACCCTGGCCGTCGTCCGGCAGCGGATGCGCGAGGGGCGTCGCACCGGAGGCGACCTGGTCCTGGCCTTCCTCGCCGACGAGGAGTCCACCGGCGAGTTCGGCTCCCGGCACGTCGTACGGCGGCACCGCGAGTTCCTCACCGGCTGCACCGAGGCGATCAGCGAGTCCGGCGGTTTCAGCGTCACCGCCGGCGACCGGCGGATCTACCCGATCGCCACGGGCGAGCGCGGCACCGCGTGGATGAAACTGACCGTGCGCGGGGTCGCGGGTCATGGTTCCAAACCGGCCAAGGACAACGCCGTCGCCGAGCTGAGCCACGCGGTGTCGCGACTGGCCTCCCACGAGTGGCCCGTCCGGCTCACGCCGGCGGTGCTGGCCCTGCTCGACGGGCTGGCGCGGGCTCTCGGCACGAACATCGACCACGACCGGCTCGACGCCGAGGTGCGCAGGCTCGGGGCCGTGGGGCGGCTGTTCGAGGGCACGATCCGCAACTCCGCCAACCCCACCCTGCTGGCCGCCGGTTACAAGGTGAACGTCGTGCCCGGCGTGGCCACGGCGCAGATCGACGGCCGCTTCCTGCCGGGCACCGGCGAGGAGTTCCTCGCCACGGTCGACCGGCTGCTCGGCCCGAAGGTCACCCGGGAGTTCATCAACTTCGAGGAGTCCTCCGACGCCGACCCCGGGGGGCCGACGTTCGCCGCGCTCGCCGGCGCGTTGCGGGCCGAGGACCCGGAGGCGCATCCGGTGCCGTACGTCATGTCCGGCGGCACCGACGCGAAGTCGTTCGCGCGCCTCGGCATCCGCGGCTTCGGGTTCGCGCCGCTGCTGCTCACCCCGGACCTGGACTACTTCGGCATGTTCCACGGTGTCGACGAACGGGTCCCCGTCGAGGGCCTGAGGTTCGGCACCCGGGTGCTCGACCGCTTCCTCGACACCCGCTGAGGGCCCGGCACCGGCCGTGCCACCGCAGGTGTCCGGCGGCGGGCGGTTCACTTCCCGGGCCTCTTCGCCGGTGGGTTGTTCTTCTCGTCCCATTGCCTGCCGAAGGCGTCGGGGTAGGTTTCGCGACGGCTGGAGGTCGTGACCATGCCGGCGCGGTGCGCCAGGAACAACGCTCGAGTTCCGGCCGCCATCCCATCCTTCCCTTGCTCTTCGGCGTATCGGACCGCCGGCCAATAGACGTCCTCCAGCGGGTGCTTCGGCACGTACACCCCTTGCCTCCGCAGTTCGAGCGCCGTCTCCAGCTGCCAGGACGTCGCCATGGCCTCCTCCTGCAACATGGCGTTCACCCACTCGCCACGGCCCATTGCGCGGACCTTCGCGACCACCGTCGTCCCGGTGTTCCACCGCAGGGCGTGCAGAGTCTCATGCGCCAGGTTGATCGCAAGCCATCCCGGGCTGTCAAGCTCCTTTGTGTCCAGGTGGACTTTATTGGGGCCGTGCCAGAACTGCGTTCCGCCGCCCTCGCCGACGACCACCGTCACCTTGTACCTGTCGAGGATCTTGATGACCTCCCGGCCCAACGCCGACTTCCGCAAGACCGCACGCACCTCCGCGACCCGGACGACGCTTTTCGCCCCGTCGGCCGCCTGGCGGGCCTTGGCGGCGGCCTCCTTGTTCTCCGCGGTCGGGTCGGCGGCGGCGGCGTCCTGAGCCGTGCGCGCGTGTTCGTCCGCCGTGTCGGCGGCCGCCCGCGCCGCTTTCGGATCGCCCCTGTCCGCCGCGTCGGCGGCCTGGTCGGCGGCGGTTTCGGCGGCTCGTCGGGCTTTGACCGGAAGGCCTGGAATGCGCAGGCTTTTGAGCAGTTTGGTTCCTCTGCCGAACCAGCCGACGCCGCCGATCATGCCGAGGATGGTGGGCACGGCTCGGCCGGCGGCGGCGCCGTGGTGGTCGTTGTTCCAGTCCTGGCGGATGTCCTTGGTGGAGTCGTCCCACATTGATTTGAGGGTGTCGATGGGGTTGGTGGTGAACAGGCTGCCGATGCCGCTCCAGCCGTCCTTGAACGCC
>NZ_JABVEB010000064.1 GCF_014323665.1 Actinomadura sp. HBU206391
GCGGGGAATGGGCGACCGGAGCGACGAGGGAAGCCACCGTCGTCGAGACGCCCCGAGCCGCGCGAGCGGAGCGAGCGCCATGGACTGCGAGGGGCGCGGCGGTGGCTGGACTGAGGAGCGCAGGGAGCGAGGTACGAGCGACCGGAGCGACGAGGGAAGCCACCGCCGTCGAGGCGCCCCGAGCCGCGCGAGCGGAGCGAGCGCCATGAACACAGTCCACATCCACGAGGCCGGACGGCCGGACGGCCCGCCACTGCTGTTGACCACCGGGCTTGGCGGCGCCTGGTTCGACTGGCAACCGGTCGCCGAGCTCCTGCGAGATGACTACCGGATCGTGGCCTTCGACCGGCCGGGGCTCGGCCGCAGCCCGGCCGGGCGTTCGGCGCCGAGCCTGCGCGCCGAGACGGCTCTGCTCGAGTCCCTGGCCGAGCGGGCCGGCGAGCCGGTGTTCGTGCTGGCCCACTCGGTGGCGGCCTTCCACGCCGAGGCGCTGGCCCGTATCCGGCCGGACCTTCTCGCCGGTCTGGTCCTGCTGGATCCGAGCTGCGAGCACGACACCTCAGGCCTGCGGATGTCCGCGGCCGTGACGCCCGCCGCCAGACTCGTGGGGAAGCTGGCGGCGGCCACCGGGCTGGCCAAGGTGCTCGGCCCGTGGGCTTACCGCAGGGTCCTTCGCGGCATCAGCACCCGAGGCCCGGCGGTCCCCCGGTCCGTCGTACGGTCGGTCTACGGCCGCGGGGACGTCATCGGCACCGTGCTGGCGGAGTACGTCGCCTACCGGGAGATGGCCGCCGACCTCGCGGCGTTGCGAACGCGGCGCCCCTTCCCCGCCATTCCGCTCGTGGTCCTCACGGCGCTCGGTGATCTGGACACCTCGGCGGAGGCACGCAGCTGGGCCGCGTGCCATGCCCGGCTGGCCGGTATGAGCCCCCATGGACGGCAGGTGGAGCTTCCCGGCTGCCTGCACATGATCCAACTGGACCGGCCCAACGCGGTGGCCGATGCCGTGGCCGTGGTGACCGGCCGGGAGAACCGGAGCGTCTCATGAGATCACCGGCCCTCATCGCCCTCGCCCTAACCCTGTGCGGATGCGGCGTCGCGCGGGAGATCTCGACAAAGGCCTTCCGCAACGCCGTGGCCACGGGCGCGACGGCCGAACTGCGCGGGCTCGGGTACCACGTGCGCGGCACCCTGGACTGCACGCTGCCCCCGGGCAACACGCTGGCGGTCGTACGGGTGAGATGTACGGGACGGACCGTCGACGGGCGGCCGATCACGTTGACCGGGATCGCCCGGCACGCCGACACCGGACGGCCCCGGCAGGAGTTCGTCATCACCGTGGCCGGCCGCGAGGTGCTCCGGAAGTCCTGCCTCGGCCGGGGCTGCGACAAGATCACGGCGAGGTGAGGTCAATTCGGCGGAAAACTCGCCCGCTACCACGGGTGAGGGGCGGTGCCGATGGCGACTCTAAACAGTGTGAGAAAACTCGTCGCCGCCGTCGTGGCCTTGATCGGTACCGTCATGATCTGCGCCGTTCTGGCCGGCCTGCTCATGATCTTCGAGTCCGAGGAGCTCAGGCACAAGTCGCAGACCGCGCTGCTCGCCGCGACTCCCACGATCGCCGGTGATGAGCTTCGCTCGCGCGGTCACTACTTGGAGAGGCCTCTGACCTGCTGGAGCCTGCCCGGCCACACCAAGCGTCACATGCGCGTCGGCTGCTCCGGCTCGACCACGGACCGAAAGCGGGTTCAGGTCATCGGCGCGGCCGAGGACAAGCGCAAGGAGGAGTACTTCACGATCCTCCTCAACGGCCGTCCCCTCGTGCAGAACGCGAACTGCCTCGGCGCGGACTGCCGCCGCAAGAAGGACTGACGCACCGAGGACGCACCGGGAAGGACTGAGCGTTCCCCGAGGAGCGCTGCGTCCCCGTGGACGTCAGGTGATCAGGGGAAAGGCCGGTGGCCCTACCATGATTTACGGCGCGCAGATGGCGCCGACACCCTTTCCACCCTGAGCCAGGAGTACGCATGCCCGGCAGCGCCGTATCTCCCGGGCCGGTGGCCGTCGACACGATGGGGGGTGATCATGCCCCTGACGAGATCGTCGCCGGGGCCGTCGCCGCGGTACGCGAGCACGGCGCGCGTCTCGTCCTCGTCGGCCAGGCGCCCCGGATCAAGCAGCAGCTCGACCGGCTGGGCTTCGCCGGGCAGATCCCGATCGCGCATGCCGACGAGGCGCTCGCCATGGACGAAGGGGCGCTCGCCAGCCGGCGCAAGCCGCGATCGTCGATCGCGATCGCCTGCCGGCTGATCCGGCAGAACCGGGCGTCCGCGCTGGTGTCGGCCGGGACGACGGCGGGGATCGTCGCCACCTCCCGGCTGAGGCTGCGCGGCCAGCACGGCGTGACGCGACCGGCGATCGCCGTCACCCTGCCGACCCTCCCGCGGCCGACGGTCCTGCTGGACGCCGGGGCCACCGCCGACGTCAAGCCCGAGACGCTGGTGCAGTTCGCGGCGCTCGGCACGGCGTACGCACAGGTACGGCTCGGCGTGGACCGGCCGCGCGTCGGCCTGCTGACCATCGGCTCCGAGCCCGGGAAGGGCAACAAGCTCACGCGGCGCGCCTACGAGTTGCTGAACGCCGGCCATCCGGGCATCGAGTTCGTCGGCAATATCGAGGGCGACGACCTGCTCGCGGGCAAGGTCGACGTGGTCGTCACCGACGGCTTCACCGGGAACGTGGCCCTCAAGACCCTCGAGGGCGCCGTCCGGCTGGTGCTCACCGACGTGCAGGCGGCGATCGCCTCGAGCCGGCGGGCCAGGATGGGGGCCGCGATGCAGCGCCGCCCGCTGCGGGAGTTGCGGGACCGGCTCGACTCCGGGACCTACGGCGGCGGGGTGCTGCTGGGCCTGAACGGCACCGTCGTGATCGCGCACGGGGCCTCCAACGCCAGGGCGATCACCTCGGCCTGTGTGCTCGCGCACGATCTCGTGCACGGGAACATCGTCGAACGCATCCGCGAGCAGGTCGCCGCCGCCCGCACGCCCCGATTCGGCCGCCGCCACGGTGATCGAGATCAGCCCGCCCCGGACAAGGACGAATCCGCTCCTGATTCGACCTCCTAGCCGGGTCACCGTATCCCCGAGGCCTCCCTGAGACCTCGCCCCTGGGACCCCGTCCGCCGGGCGACATGGACGGGGCCTTGGCGGGGTGGTGCGGATATGGCTTGGGCGGTAGACCCTTGGCGCCGATAACCTTGGACCATGTCCGACCCGCAACTCATCCTCGCCGCCCGTGTCCAGGCCGCGCTCGCCGCCGCCTTCGGACCGGAATACGCGGACGCCGACCCGGTCATCCGGCCGTCGCAGTTCGCCGACTTCCAGGCCAACGTGGCCCTGCCGCTGGCCAAACGCATGGGCCGAAAGCCGCGAGACGTGGCGGGCGAGATCGTGGCCAGGCTCGATGTCGCGGACGTGTGCGAGGGGATCGAGGTCAGCGGTCCGGGCTTCGTCAACCTGACCCTGAAAGAGGAGTGGATCGCGGCGCAGGCGCAGGCGATGCACGGCGACGAGCGGCTGGCCGTCGGGACGACCGACGAGCCGCAGAAGGTCGTCGTCGAGTACTCCTCCCCCAACGTGGCCAAGGAGATGCACGTCGGGCACCTGCGGACCACGATCGTCGGAGACGCCATCGCGCGGATCCTGGAGTTCCTGGGCCACTCGGTGGTGCGTGACAACCACCTCGGCGACTGGGGCACGCCGTTCGGCATGCTGATCGAGCATCTCCTCGACGTCGGCGAGGATTCGGCCGAGGCGAGACTGCTGGAGACGGATCCGAACTCGTTCTACCAGGCGGCTCGGGTCAAGTTCGACACCGATCCGGCGTTCACCGAGCGCGCCAGGGAGCGGGTCGTACGGCTCCAGGGCGGCGATCCCGACACCCTGGAGCACTGGCGCAAGCTGGTCGAGCTGTCCAAGGAGTACCTCCACCGGATCTACGGCCGGCTGGGCGTCAGCCTCACCGATGCCGACATTCGAGGCGAGAGCTTCTACAACGACCTTCTCGCGACGACCGCATCGGAGTTGGAGGAGAAGGGCGTCGCGGTGATCAGCGACGGTGCCCTGTGCGCCTTCCCGCCCGGATTCACCGGCCGCGAGGGTGAGCCGCTACCCGTGATCATCCGGAAGCGGGACGGCGGCTACAACTACTCGACCACCGACCTCGCCACGATCCGTTACCGCGCGGACGACCTCAAGGTCGACCGGGCGATCTACGTGGTCGGAGCGGCGCAGGGACTGCACTTCCAGATGGCGTTCGCGGTCGCCCGGATGGCCGGCTGGGTGCCGGAGGGCATGCGGCTGGAACACGCCCAGATCGGCAACGTCCTGGGCACCGACGGCAAGATTCTGCGGACCCGCGCCGGCGGCACCATCAAACTGAGCGAGCTGATCGACGAGGGCGTCGACCGCGCCGGCCACGAGTTCGAGAAGATCGAGCACGACGAGCCGTTCGACGACCGGGCCAGGCAGACGATCGTCGAGGCGGTCGGGGTCGGGGCGGTGAAATACGCCGACCTGTCGGTCGCCCTGGACAGCGAGTACGTCTTCGACTTCGACCGAATGATCTCCTTCAAGGGCAATACGGGGCCGTATTTGCAGTACGCCACCGCGCGGATCAGGTCGATCTTCCGTAAGGGTGGCGTGGATCCGGCGAACACGCCGGGTCCGATCGCCGTCGGCACCGCGGCCGAGCGCGCGCTGGCGCTCCGGCTGCTCGGCTTCGGCGGAGCCGTGGCGCTCGCCGGCGAGACCGCCGAGCCGCACCGGTTGTGCGCCTACGTCTTCGAACTGGCGTCCGCCTTCACCACGTTCTACGAGAACTGCCCCGTGCTGAGGGACGACGTCGAGCCCGACGTACGCGCATCACGGCTCGCCCTGTGCTCGCTGACGCTGAGGACCCTCGTCCAAGGACTCGATCTCCTCGGCGTCACCGCACCGGATCGTATGTAGCCCCGCTCAGCGGAACGTTGTTCCACGCCGCTCAGCGCGGCATGGATCCACGCCGGGCCGGGCCCCCGATGCTTGCGGTCGGGGTCTCGTGCCCGGCGCCGGGCTCAGTCACGGTCGGCCGAATGGTCGACCAGCCCCGACAGGAAACCTCCGCCCTCACCGGCTGACTGACTCGCGGGCGCCTGCGTGGACCTGTCCTGGGAACCTGTTCCCATCTGGTTCCTCGAAGCTCCCGCGCCGGGCTTGGATCCGGTCGGCGTCGGCCCGGTGGTGCTGGGTTCCGGCCTCTTCGCCGCGGGCTTGGCCCCGGTCGTCGTGCGCTTCGCCGTGGTCCTGGCCGTCGTGGTGGTCCTCCCCTTCCCGGCAGCAGCCGTCGTGCGCTTGGCCGTGGTCTTGGCCGCCGCCGTCGTGCGCTTGGCCGCGGGCTTGGCCGCCGCCGTCGTCCGCTTCGCCGTGGTCTTGGCCGCCGCCGTCGTCCGCTTGGCCGCGGGCTTGGCCGCCGCCGTCGTCCGCTTCGCCGCGGGCTTGGCCGCCGCCGTCGTCCGCTTCGCCGTGGTCTTGGCCGCCGCCGTCGTCCGCTTCGCCGCGGGCTTGGCCGCCGTGGTGGCCCGCGTCCGCCCGGCGGCGGCCGTCGTGCGCTTGGCCGCCCCGGTGGTCCTGGACCGCCCCGCGGCGGTCGTCGTACGCCGTCCCGCCGGCTTCGCGGCGGCGGCGGTCTTAGGTCGCCCGGCGGCCTTGCGCCGCGTGGTGATACTGGCCGTGGCGGTCGGCTTGCGGCGAGTGGCCGCCGCCGTCGTCCTCGGCCGTCTCCGCGCGGCGGGTTTTCTGGCCGCCGCGGGCCTGCGCCCCGGCGCCCTCTCAACCGAGATCTCGGGCTTGGCCGCGCGCATCATCGACGCCATCGAGTTCAGCGCCTTCGCGGTGGCGGTCATGGCCTTGGTGGCCGTCGCCATCAGCGTCATGGCGGCGGTCATGGTCCGCTCCGACGACGCCATGTGGCCCATGGCCGACATCGCCTTCGACGCCACGGACGTGACCTTCTTCGGCGCCTCTTTGGCCATCACGGTCGGCGGCATGGCCTCGGCCTTCTTGGCCGCGGTCCGCGCCCGCGCCGTGGCGGTCCGCGCCCGCGCCGTCGTGGTCCGCGCCCGTGTCGTGGCGGTTCGCGCGCCTGTCGTGGCGCCTCTCGCCCGTGTCGTGGCGGTCCGCGCCCGTGTCGTGGCGCCTCTCGCCCCTGTCGTCGCGGTCCGCGCCCGGGTCGTGGCGCCCCTGGCCCGCGTCGTGGCGGCCCTGGCCCCCGTCCTGGCGGTCGTGCCCGCTGTGGCCCTCGTCGTGGACCTCGCTGCCGAGGTCCTGCGGCTCGGAGCCTTTTTAGCCGTGGATTGCCTCGTCGTGGCCTTCGTGGTGGCGGACTTGCCCGCCCCACCGGCCCGCGCCGAGGTGCTCCTCGTAGCTGTGCTCTTGGTGCGACTCGCTGCCGCCGTGCGGCGGCCGGCGGTCGCCGATGTCCCTGATTTGGTAGCCACTGATCTCCCCCCCGTGACGATCAGTTACGGGGACATCTATTCCACAGTTGGGGACTATCTACACACCATGCTCTTCTCGTCCTTGCACGTCAGGCCCAGATCAGGGCACACACGATTCGACACGCGGCGACGGCGGTGCCGCCGCCCGCACCGGCCGGATAATCCGTATGTTTCGCCACAGGATGCTGACATCCTTAACAGGTGAGTGTGCATTACAGCAGCCCCATGCTCATCGGCCGTTCCCTCGAGCTCGATCGACTCGGCAAGGCGCTGGCCGATGCGCCGAGCGCCGTGCTCGTCGGCGGTGAGGCCGGTGTGGGCAAGACGCGCCTGATCCGTGAGTTCGGCGCACGCGCACAGGCCGCCGGGGCCCGCCTGCTGGTCGGCGGCTGCATCGAACTGGGAGCCGACGGCCTGCCGTTCGCCCCGTTCACGACCGTACTGCGGGGACTCGTACGCGAGATGGGGCCCGAGGGCGTCACAGCCCTGCTGCCCGGCTCGGCGGCGAGCGGGCTGGCCCGGCTGCTGCCCGAGTTCGGCGAGCCGGAGCCGGACGCGACCAGCGGCGAGGCACGCGCCCGGCTGTTCGAACTGATTCTCACGCTGTTGGAGCGCCTGGCCGAGCACTCACCGACCGTTCTCGTCATCGAGGACGCCCACTGGGCCGACCGCTCCACCCGTGATCTGCTCACCTTCCTGATCCGCAACCTCGACGGCGCCGCCGCCCTGCTCGTGGTGGTCACCTACCGCTCCGACGAACTTCACCGCTCCCACCCTCTGCGGCCGCTGCTCGCCGAGGTGGCACGCGTCGAGCGGGTCGACCGGTACGACCTGTCGCGGCTCGGCCGGCGCGAGGTGGCCGATCTGGTGCGCGGCATCCTGGATCGGGAACCGTCGGCGCAGCTGGTCGAGCAGGTCAACACGCGCAGCGAGGGCAACCCGCTGTTCGTCGAGGCGCTGCTGAACTGCGAGGACGGCGAGCCGCGTGGCGAGGTGCCCGAGTCGTTGCGCGATCTGCTGCTGGCCGGCGTGCGGCGGCTGCCCGAGGACACTCAGGAGCTCCTCCGGGTCGCGAGCGGCGGCGGCGATCACATCGAGCACCCGCTGCTCGCAGCCGTGTCGGGACTGGACGACGCCGCACTGGACCGGACGCTACGGCCGGCCGTCGCCGCCAATGTTCTCGTCGTCGAGGGCGATCGGTACATGTTCCGGCACGCCCTGATCCGCGAGGCCGTACACGGCGATCTGCTCCCCGGTGAGCACAGCCGGCTGCACGCCGGCTACGCGCGGGCACTGGAGGCCGACCCCACGCTGCTGCCCGCCAGGAGGCTCGCGGTCGAGCTGGCCCATCACTGGTACCGCTCGCATGACGCCACCTGGGCTCTCATCAGCGCCTGGCGGGCGGCGGGTGAGGCCAGCAGGGCGGCCGCCTACGCCGAGGCGCTGGAGATGCTCTCGCGGGTGCTGGAACTCTGGGACCGGGTGCCGGAAGCCGCCGAGCACATCGGCCACGAACTGGGCGAAGTGCTGGAGAAGAGTGTCACCGCGGCCGATCTGGCCGGAGACGTCGAACGCGGGGTCAAACTGGCCACCGCGGCGCTCAAGGAGATCGACGATCCCACCCGCGCGGCCGCGCTGCTGGAGCAGCGCGGCCGGTTGTCGCTGCACTCCCACCGGGCCGAGGGCATCGACGACCTGCGCGAGGCGATCCGGCTCATTCCCGGGGCTCCCAGCGTGATCCGCGCGCGAGCGCTGGCCACCATGGCCGAGAAGATCTTCAAGTTCCCCATCTGGGGTGAGGCGAGAGGCATCGCCGAAGAGGCGGCCCTGGTGGCCCGCGAGGCCGGTGACGCCGCCGCCGAGGTGAGTGCGGAGCTCACCCTCATCTGCCTGGACGGCGGGCTGGTCGACGACGAGACCCGGCTCGCGCGGTTGGACGTCATCGCCGAGATGGCCGAGCGGGCGGCGTCCTACCGCCCGCTGCTGCGGGTGTTCGTCACCCGATCCCACGTTCTCGAGGGGGCGGGCCGGCACGAGGAGGCCATCGAGGTGGCCAGGCGCGGTGTCGAGAAGGCCAGAGAGCACGGGCTGGCGAGGACCGCGGGCGCCGGCCTGGCGATCAATCTCGCCGAGCCGCTGATGTCGGTCGGCCGCTGGGACGACGCCCTGACGGTGATCGAGCAGATGCTCGAACAGGATCCGGCGCCCGGGCACCACGGCGTCCTGCGGCAACTGGCCGGCGAGGTGGCCCTCGCCCGTGGGGACCTCGACGCGGCCGCCATGACCCTCGCCACGGCGTCGCAGTTGATCGCCCGTGGCGCCACCCGCTGCGCGGAGGATCTCTTCGTGCTCTCAAGGCTGGAGGCACAGCTCCACCTCGCGCAGGGGGACCCGCACAAGGCGATCTCGGCTCTCGAGCCGGTCATGGCCAATGCGCGTCTCTCGGATGACGCGCGCTACGCGTGGCCCGCGCTCGTCGTCGGCGCGCGGGCCTGCGCGCAGGCCCGCGACCCGGACGCCTTCGCGCCGATCGAGGCTCGCGCCGAGGGGCTGGGCGTTCACGGTCCGGTCCATCGGGCCCATCAGCTCACCTTCACGGCCGAGGCGGCCCCGCTCCGGCACAGCCCTTCGCTGCCCGCCTGGGACGCGGCGGTGAGCGCCTGGGAGACCGTCGGGCAGCCGTATCCGCTGGCATGGGCCCTGACCCGGGCGGCCGAGGCCGCCGCGGCGGAGGGGCACCGTGACGGCGTGTCGCCGCGGTTGCGCCGGGCCGCCGAGCTGGCCGACCGGCTCGGGGCCCGTCCGCTGCGGGAGCGGATCGACGATCTGTCCCGGCGTACGCGTGTCAACGGCACCGGCACCGGCACCGCCCCGCTCGGACTGACGCCACGCGAACTCGAAGTCCTGCGCCTCGTGGCCGACGGACGCAGCAATCGCGAGATCGCCGAAGCCCTGTTCATCTCGGTCAAGACGGCGAGCGTGCACGTCTCCAATATCTTGACCAAACTCGACGTCACCACACGCGGCGAGGCGGCGGCCACCACGCACCGGCTACGGCTCTTCGAGCGCTGACGGCGCGCATGACCGGCGGAGGCGAAACCGTGACGACCGGAGACGAGCCGGAGACGACCGGAGACCGGCACCGATGAGGGAGCCACGACTAAGGCGGTCCACCGATCGAGATAGGGCATTCGCCCGTAGCGGCGCAGCCGGCCTTAGGACGAACCTGGGCCGGGTACCGCCGAGAACCGGGTGACGGGATGACCGAGGTATGGACGACATGAGCACGAGCGTGGTCAGCCCCGTATTCGTGGGGCGAAAGAACGAACTCACCGTGCTGACCGACGTCTACGCGGCGGTCGGCCGCGGAACGCCGGCCACGGTGCTGCTCGGCGGAGAGGCCGGCGTGGGCAAGACCCGGCTGGTGAACGAGTTCGTCGCCCAGGTGACCCGGACCGGTGAGCGCGAGGTCGGTCGTGTGCTGCTCGGCGGCTGTCTGGAACTCAGCTCGGCGGGCCTGCCCTACGCGCCCTTCACGGCCATGCTGCGTCAGCTCGTACGCGACATCGGCCTCGATGAGATCGCCGCGCTCATGCCGGGCGGCACCGCCAGGGACCTGGCCCGGCTGCTGCCCGGATTCGGCGAGACCCCCTCCGACCCCGATCCCGAGACGGGGCGGGTCCGGTTGTTCGAGCAGATGCTCACGCTGCTGGAGCGGCTGGCCGAGCGGGCACCGCTCGTCCTCGTGGTCGAGGACGCGCACTGGGCGGACCGGTCCACGCGTGATCTGCTCACCTTCCTGATCCGCAATCTGCGGCACGGCACCGTACTGCTCCTGGTCACCTACCGGTCCGACGATCTGCACCGGACGCATCCGCTGCGGCCGATGCTGGCCGAGCTGAACCGCGTCGAGGGCGTCGTGGGGCTCGACCTGCCGCGCCTGGGCCGGAGCGAGGTGGCCACGCAGCTCAGCGGGATCCTCGGCCGCCCCGCCGAGCCGAGCCTGGTCGAGGCGGTCTACGGGCGCAGCGTGGGCATCCCCCTGTTCGTCGAGGCGACCGCCGGGTGCGCGGACGACCCCCAGAGCGGCGTTCCCGCGTCACTGCGCGATCTGCTGCTCGCCGGCGTGCAGCGGCTGCCCGAGGACGCCCAAGAGCTGTTGCGTACGGCCAGCGCGGGCGGAGTGCGGGTCGGACACGAGCTGCTCGCCGCGGTGTCCGGGCTGGACGACCGTGAGCTGACCGCCGCCCTGCGTCCGGCGGTCGACGGCAACGTGCTGGTCGCCGGCGCCGACGGCTACACGTTCCGGCACGCGCTGATCCGCGAGGCGATCCACGAGGATCTGCTGCCCGGTGAGCGCAGCCGCACCCACCGCAGGTTCGCCGAGGTGATCGAGACGGCGCCGGGCATCGCCGGGACCCGCGACTCCACCGTCGCCCTCGCCCAGCACTGGTATGCCGCGCACGACAACGAACGCGCCCTGATCGCCGCGTGGCGGGCCGCCGGCGACCTGGCGGTCGCGGTGGCGTACGCGGAGCAGGTCGAGATGCTCGGACGGGTGCTGGAGCTGTGGGACCGCGTGCCGAACGCGGCCGAACTCGTCGACAGCGATCAGGTGGGCGTGCTCATGCTCGCCGCCGAGGCGGCCACCGCCTGCGGCGAGGTCGAGCGGGGCCTGGCCATGGTCCGGGCCGCGCTGGCGGAAATCGACGAGGAACGCGACCCCGAGCGGTTCGCCTTGGCGCTGGCGTCGCGTGCGCGGCTGCGCGGTTACAAGGGGATGCTGCCCGAGCAGCTCCAGGACCTGCGGAGGGCCGAACGGCTCGCCTCGGGGGCCACCCCCGCCCGTGCCACCGTGCTGGCCCGGCTCATCTCGGCGCTGCTGCTGCGCGGCCTCGACGAGGAGTGCGAGGCGTTCAGCGCCGAATCACTGTCGCTGGCGAGGAGGCTCGGTGACCGGGCGGTCGCCGTGGACGCCATCGTGACGCTCGCCACGATCGCCGCCGGCGAGGGCGGCGGCGACATCGAGGAGAATCTGCAGGACCTGCGGGAGGCCCGCGCCGAAGCCGAGCGGCTCGGCTCCGGCCTGCTCGTCCTGCGAAGCCTCATCAACATCTCGCACATGCTCGAGAGCGCGGGACGTCATGATCTCGCCATCGAGGCCGCGCGTGAGGGGTTCGAGCTCGCGCAGCGCATCGGCCGGGCCCGCATCCAGGGGCCGTTCCTCGCCGGCAACCTGGCCGAATCCCTGATCTCGGCGGGGCGCTGGACCGAGGCCGACCGGGTTCTCGAGAAAGGCCTGGAGCTCGACCCCGCGTACTCCCTGTCCGGCTACCTGCTGGTGGCGGCCGGGACGCTCGCGCTCGCCCGCGGCGATCTGGCCGGTCTCGCGGACGTGATGCGGGCGATGCCCACGTCCTTCACCGCCGATCACGCCATCCCGCAGGACGGGCTCCCCTACACCCGGCTGCTGATCGACTGGCGGCTCGCCGAGGGAGACCTCAATGCGGCGCTGGACCGCGTGCACCACGCCGTGTCGACGCTGGACCTCACGGTGCGGCCGCGGTTCGCCTGGCCGGTGCTCGTGTCGGCCATGAGGGCCTGCGCCGAGGTGGCCACCGACGCCGACACGGTCCGCGACGACACCCTGCTCGTGCGGGCGACCGTACTCCGCACGGCACTGCGCGACCTGGCCGACCGCCTCCCCGCACGCGGACGGGCGATGGCCGCCTACGCCACGACGTTCGCCGCGGAGTCGGCCCGGGCCGCCGGCATGCTCGACCGCACCGCCTGGGATGCGGCCGCAGGCGCCTGGGAGGATCTCGGCTCCCCGTACCCGTACGCCTGCGCGCTGCTCCGGGCGGCCGAGGGGGCCGCGGGCGACGGCGATCGCGACGGCGCCAGCGGACGGCTTCGCCGCGCGGCCGAGGTGGCCGACCGGCTCGGCGCCGTACCGCTGCGCGGGCAGATCGACCACCTGGCGCGGCGCGCCAGGATCTCACTGGGCGACGGCCCGCCGCCGGCCGACGAATCCGCAGGGCTGACGCCCCGCGAGCGCGAGGTGCTGCGGCTGGTGGCCGAGGGCCGGAGCAACCGGCAGATCGCCGACGCCCTGTTCATCTCCGCCAAGACGGCGAGCGTCCACGTCTCCAACATCCTGGGCAAGCTGGGCGTGGCCGGCCGGGGCGAGGCGGCCGCCGTGGCGCACCGCCTTCAGCTCTTCGACTGAGCGCCGGTGGGGACGCCTTGAGGATGCGTTGAGGGTGGCGGCGGTCGTGGCCGGTGGGGCGTGCGGCCACCGCAGGGCGCCTCGGCGCGGGAAGCGGCGGTGACCCCGGCCGGCCTGCCGCCGGCGGCTCTGCTTCTGGTGCTCGCCTCGGCGCTGCTCCACGCCTCGTGGAACGTGCTGCTCGCCCGGGTGCCCCGGGGGCACGACACGACCGCGGTCGCACTCGCGCTGGGGCTCATCGCCTTGGCTCCGGTCGCGCTGGCCCGCTGGCGCGTCGACTCCGGCGTGTGGCCGTACGTGCTGCTGTCGGCGGCTTTCGAGCTGATGTACTTCGCCGCGCTGAACCTGGCCTACACCCGCGCACCCGCACATGCCGCCTATCCGGTGGCGCGCGGCCTGGCCCCTGTGCTGCTGCTGCCCGCCGCCCTGGTCACCGGCGCGCGGCCGCCGCTCTGGGCCGGCCTGGGGGTCGGCGCGATCAGCGCCGGGATCCTGCTCACCACGCGAGGCTCGGCCGACCGCCGCGCGCTGGGGTACGCGGTTCCGGTGGCGATCTGCGTCGCGGGGTACACGTTCGTCGATTCCGTCGGCGTGCGGCACGCCGATCCCGCGACCTACCTCTGGCTGACCATGGTGCCGGTCGCCGCCGTCATGCTCGTGGCCCGGACGGCCGCGGGACGCGGCGTGGCCGCTCTGCGCGCCGAACTGCGGCCGTCGACGTTCGTGGTCGGGCTCGGCGTCTTCGGCGCGTACGGCCTCGTGCTGGCCGCGCTGGCGACGGTGACCGCCGGACAGGTGCCCGCCGTCGCGGCGGTCCGCGAGACGGGCATCCTGTTCGTCGTCGCCCTGTCCTGGTGGCCGGCCTCGCGGCGACCCGCCATCGCGCCGCCGGAACCCGGGCGGCCCCGGCGGCCCCGGCCGGCCCTGACGGCCGGCGCGGGAGCGGTGCTGGTCTTCGCCGGCGTAGTGGCGCTCACCCTCACCCGGTGACGGGGATTCGGTGGCAGGAGCCTCCCCTCCCACGCTCCCGCCACCGAAACGGTCTGGCCGCACGGGTGACGGGGCCGGTCGTCCGGTGGGGCGGTCCAGGGGGCACGGTGCCGCCTCTGATCACCGGAGCGGTCGGTGACCCATGTGGCCACTCGGAGTCTGCGGTAGCGGACGCGTTCGGGGCATCGGGACGATGCCCTATGTGGGTTACCTATTTTTCCGCTGGTGGCGCCGCGTTTCCCCGACTCGGCGGCGAGGCCGCCGAACGCCGCTCAGCCGGGTACGCGGGCGACGCAGAAGACGGTCTGGCCGAACGGCGGCTTGATCACTCGCTCGAGCATCCGAGTGGTCGGGATCACCGTACGGTCGTAGACCTTGACCAGCCTGGGGTCGGGATAGCCCGCGCCGCCACGGCGGACGGCCAGCCACCAGGCGATGCCTCCGAGAAAGTTGATCGGCTTGAGCACGGCGGGCTCGAGGCCGGCGGCCCGCACCGAGGCCTCCAGAGTCTTAGGGGTGTAACGGGTGACATGCCCGACCTTTCGGTCGAAGTCACCATAAAGCTGCATGTAGCCGGGCACCCAGATCACAATGCGGCCGCCGGGCTCCACGATCGAGGCCAGGTCCTTGAGCGCCTGCACGTCGTCCTTGATGTGCTCGAGGACGTTCATCATGACGACGGTGTCGACCTTGCGCTTGATCTGGATGTCCGCGGGCAGCGCCAGGTCGAGCACCTCGACCTCGTCGTCGCCGGTGTAGCGCTTGCGCAGCTCGCCGACACAGAACGGGTCATTGTCGCTGACCACGAGATAGTCGAGCCGGCCGGCGAACTGTTCCGAGAAGTGCCCGAGACCCGAGCCGACCTCGAGCAGGGAACTGCCCACGTGCGGGGCGACCATGTCGTATTCGTACTGCCGGTAGTTTCGGGCCTCGTCACCACCGAGATGGTTCTCCAGCGCCCCTTCTCCCGCGGCCGGCTGGATCATCTCCCCCTCACCGGCGGTCGGGGCGGCCGGCCGGCGGCTGCCGAGAAGCTTGACGAGGCTACGGGCGACGAGGTTCTTCTTCGGTGGTGACTGCATACGTTCCGCTCGCTGGGGTGCGCTCTTCGGACTGCCGAGAGGCTGTGGATGTCTGCCGGCTCAGCCAGGCATCGGGCAAGACTATCGGCAGCCCGGGCCGCTGGAGCAAAAGCCCGATGATCCGATGTCCGCCCCATCACACCGCATCCGTGGCTGTGCCCCAGGTAGTGGGCGACCACCTGGCCGGGATCCCCTAGTCCCGCGACGGTAAGACTTTCATATCGTGAGAGAAAGTGTCCGCTGAATGCGGGCCGCTGAGGCGCGCATCCGGTGCAACGAAGCCTCGATCTTCGGCAGCTTGGCCGTACCGCACGAGACCGCGAGCGTGCCGACCACCGTGCTGGTGGCGTCGACGACCGGAACCGCCGCGCAGCCGGTGCCGATCGCGTACTCCTCACGGTCGAGGGTGAGCTCCCGGCACAGCCGCAGCCGCCGGGCGAGCTCGCGCGGATCGGTGATCGTGTTGGGCGTCAGCTCCACCAGTGGATGCCTGGCGAGGTAGTCCTGCCGAGTCCGCTCGTCCAGCTGGGCCAGCACGCACTTGCCGATCGCGGTCGCGTGCGCCGCCTCGTCGAAGCCGACCCACAGATCGACCCGAGGGGCCCGTGGACCGTCGGCGATGTCGATGACGCGGATCTCGCCGTCCTCGTGCAGCCCGAAGTACGACGCCATCCCGAGCTCATCGCGCAGAGCGGTCAACGTCGGCCGGATGCGGGTCAGCAGGGCCTGCGACCGGCTCTGGACGCGCAGCGCCTCGAGCCGGTCGCCGAGCACCCACAGTCCGTCGGCCAGCCGGTTGGCATAGCCCTCGTACGCGAGGGTGCGGAGCAGGTGGTAGGTGGTCGCCAGCGGCAGCCTGACCTCACGGGCGAGTTGCTTGGCGGGCGCGCCGCCGGGATGCGAGGCCACCGCCTCCATGAGATGCAGCGCTCGTCGTACCGAGGCGATGAGCGTGGGTTTGCGTCCCTCTTCCATCACGGAGAAGAGAATCGCCCCGACCGGCCTCGGTCAAGCCCTTTACGGATACCGGTCACAGGGACGTCACGAACCGAAGGTGCGCAACCTCGAATCCATGGGCTACTGACGGGTATAACTCACGCGTAACTTCACCAGAGCATGCGACACCCGACAGGAGGGGTCGGCATGAATCACCAGAGCGCCAACGTCGACGAACGCACCGCACGCAAGGTCGCCGAGGAGGCGCGCGAGACCGAATGGCGACTGCCCAGCTTCGGCAAGCAGCTCTTCCTCGGCGACTTCCGCCTGGAGCTCATCCACCCGCATCCGCGGTCGGACGACGAGGCGCGCCGCAGGGGAGAGGAATTCCTCACCCGGCTGCGGGACTTCTGCGCCTCCAAGATCGACCCGATCGCCATCGAGCGCGACGCCCGCATCCCCGACGACGTGGTGGGCGGGCTCAAGGAGATCGGGGCCTTCGGCATGAAGATCCCCGAAGAGTACGGAGGGCTCGGCCTCACCCACTACTACTACAACCGCGCCCTCATGATCGTCGGCTCGGCCAACGCGGCGCTGGGCGCGATGCTCTCCGCCCACCAGTCGATCGGCGTCCCCCAGCCGATCAACCTGTTCGGCACCGCTGAGCAGAAGCGCGCCTTCCTGCCCCGTTGCGTGGAGGAGATCAGCGCGTTCCTGCTCACCGAGCCCGATGTCGGATCCGACCCGGCGCGGCTGCACGCGACGGCGGTCCCGTCCGAGGACGACAGCGAGTATGTGCTCAACGGGGTCAAGCTGTGGACGACCAACGGCGTCGTGGCCGACCTGCTCGTGGTCATGGCCCGGGTGCCCGCCTCGGAGGGGCACCGGGGCGGGATCTCGGCATTCGTCGTGGAGGCACGTTCGACCGGAATCACCGTCGAGAACCGCAACGCCTTCATGGGGCTTCGGGGCATCGAGAACGGCGTGACCCGGTTCCACGACGTACGGGTGCCCGCCGCCAACCTCATAGGCAGGGAGGGCGCCGGTCTCAAGATCGCCCTCACCACGCTGAACACCGGGCGGCTGTCGCTCCCGGCCTTCTGCGCGGCCGCCGGCAAATGGTCGACCAAGATCGCTCGCGAGTGGTCCAAGGCGCGGGTGCAGTGGGGCCATCCGATCGGCAGGCACGAGGCGATCGCCAAGAAGCTCTCGTTCATCGCCGCGACCTCCTACGCCCTGGAGGCGATGGTCGACCTGTCCAGCCAGCTGGCCGACGACGAGCGCAACGACATCCGCATCGAGGCGGCGCTCGCCAAGCTGTACGCCTCCGAGATGGCCTGCCGGATCGCCGACGAGCTCGTACAGGTCCGCGGGGGGCGTGGCTACGAGACGGCGGAATCACTGGCCGCCCGGGGCGAGCGCGGGGTACCCGCCGAGCAGATCCTGCGCGATCTGCGCATCAACCGGATCTTCGAGGGGTCCTCGGAGATCATGCGGCTGCTCATCGCCCGCGAGGCGGTGGACACCCATCTGTCCGTGGCCGGCGATCTCATCGACCCGGAGGCCACCGGGCAGCAGAAGACCCGCGCCGTCGCCAAGGCCGGCGGGTTCTACGCCAAGTGGCTCCCGACCCTGGTGGTCGGCTCCGGCCAGCGCCCAGGGGCGTACGCCGAATTCGGCCCGCTGGCCGGCCACCTGCGCTACGCCGAGCGCGCCTCGCGCAAACTCGCCCGGTCGATCTTCTATGGGGCGAGCCGGTGGCAGGGACGGCTGGAGCGCAAACAGGGCTTCCTCGGCCGGATGGTCGACATCGGAGCCGAGCTGTTCGCGATCAGCGCCGTCTGCGTGCGTGCCGTCAAGGAGGCCGAAGAGGACCCGTCGCGGGCCCGCTCCGCGTACGAGCTGGCCGACGCGTTCTGCCGGCAGGCGCGGATCCGGACCGAGGAGCTCTTCGACGCGCTGTGGCGTAACACCGACGCGCTCGACGTTCGGTTGGCCGAGCGGCTACTGAACGGCCAGTATTCCTGGGCAGAAGAGGGTGTGCTCGACCCGTCGATCCCCGGGCCCTGGATCGCCGACGCGGAGCCGGGACCGGCGGAGCGGGAGAACGTGCACCGCACCATCGGCTGAAGGGTGAGCATGTACGAGGCCATCGTCTACCAGGTCGGGGACCGGATCGCGCGGATCACGCTGAACCGGCCGGACGCCCGCAACGCGTTGAACGACCTCATGATCGAGGAGCTGCTCGACGCGTTCGACCGGGCCAGGGCCGACGACCGGATCCGGGTGATCGTCCTGACCGGCACCGGTGATCGGGCCTTCTGCGCCGGGGCCGACCTCGGCGGCGCCGACCGGGCGCGGCGCGCGGGCCGCTCGATCGCGGGGGTCGACGCTCAGGGCCCGGATGATGCCACAGGCGACTCTGCGGGTGACAGGGCGGGCGGGCGCGCTTCCTCCATCGACGCGATCCACGACAGCCCGGCGTACCGGCTGTTCACCGCCTTCCCCACCCTGGGCAAGCCGATCATCGCGCGGCTGGCCGGGCACGCCATCGCCGGCGGGCTCGGCCTCGCCGCGTCGTGCGACCTCGTGATCGCCGCCGATGACGTGAAGCTCGGCACCCCCGAGGTCAACGTCGGCCTCTGGCCCATGATGATCATGGCGATCATCAACCGCAACGTCGCACCCAAGCAGGCGTTCAAGCTGTACTACACCGGCCAGACGATCAATGCGCGCGAGGGCGTCGACGTCGGCCTGGTCACCGAGGCGGTGCCCCGCGACGGGCTCGACGCGCGAGTGGACGAGCTGGCCCGGGCCATCGCGGCCAAGAGCCCGGTGGGGCTGCGGCACGGCAGAGACGCGTTCTTCGCCATCGAGGGGCTGCCCTTCGACGACCAGATCGCGCATCTGCTCGGCCGGCTCGTCGTGGTCGCCGAGACCGAGGACGCCAAGGAGGGAATCACGGCCTTCCTGGAGAAGCGGTCGCCCGAGTTCACCGGCCGCTGACCAAGGCGCTCGCCAGGAGCACCGACCAGGGCACGCCCCGACCCGGACAGGCCTCTTCGGCCGCGCCCGCTTCAGTCGCGTCCGCGGGCGTAGTGGCGGCGTGCCTTCGTACGGTTGCCGCAACGGCGCATCGAGCACCACTGGCGATTGCGGGCGGGTGAGCGGTCAAGGAACCTGACCCCGCAGTCGTCGGCCGCGCACACCCGCAGCCTGGTGAGTTCGCCATCGGTGAGCAGGCCGATCGCGTCGACCGCGATCTCGGCCAGCGCGGTGGGCACGGCGGCGGACGGATTGCGCGTGAGCACCGGCCGTCCGCGCGCGTCCAAGGCGAGCGACGGCGCCATCGACACCGCGGAGGCCGACGCGTTGATCGTCGCCACCACGCCTTCCGGCACGGGCCGCTCCTCGATGACCGCGAACGCGGCCGTGTCGACGGCGGCGCGCAGTTCACGGGCCGAGAGCAGGTCCCGCTCGGTGGCCCTGGCCGATGTGGGCGTCCGCGCCGGTCCTGCCTCGACCCCGCCGTCCTCCAGCGGTCCGGCGTCCCCCCGTACGCCCTCCAGCAGCCCGGCCTCCTCCAGCCAGGCCGACAGATCCGCGGGCGTCCACAGGGTCTCGCGACCACCGGACATCCGGTCGCGCAGCGTGTTCAGGAGATCGACGCACGGCCGGCCGCCGTCCCAGATCCAACCCTCGGGCATCTTGCGCACTCCCTCCACTAACCACATCATAAGGTTAGAACCTAACCGACTGAAGGGGTTATAGATGGCGATCGCACTCGTCAACGGAATCCGGATGCACTACCGCATGGCGGGCGAGGGACCGCTGATCGTGCTTCTGCACGGCTGGCCGCAGACCGGTCACTGCTGGCGTCACCTGATGGGACCGCTGAGCGAGCACCACACGGTGGTAGCCCCCGACCTGCGCGGATACGGCCGTACCGACAGACCCGCCGACGGATACGACAAGCGCACGATGGCCGACGACCTGCACCGCCTGGTGGGCTCTCTCGGCTTCGGCCCGGCGACCGTGATCGGCCATGACCGGGGCGCCCGGGTCGCGCACCGCTGGGCGCTCGACCACCCCGGCGACGTGGACCGACTCATCGTCATGGACATCATCCCGACCCGGGAGATGTGGCGGCGGATGGACGCCGACCTGGCCCGGCGCACCTGGCACTGGCTGTTCCACCTGCAGCCGGACCTGCCGGAGCTCATCGACATCGGCGCGTACGTCCGCCACATGATCCGCCAGTGGGCGCACGTCCCGCTGCCGGACGAGGACGTCGAGGAGTACGTCCGTGCGTTCTCAACGGTCGGCGCGGCCCGAGCCGGCTTCGCCGACTACCGCGCCGCCTTCCCGGGCGACGCGGAACACGACGAGGCCGACGCGGGGCGCCGGCTGACGATGCCGGTGCGGGTCCTCTGGGGAGAGCACAGCTTCCTGCAGGCCCTCGACCCTGTCGCGATCTGGGGCGACTACGCCGAGGACGTGACCGGGACGATGATCGGGGACTGCGGCCACTTCCTCGCCGAGGAACGCCCCGCGAAAGTCCTCGAAGAACTCGCCCTCCCCGTCCGGCCATGACCGCCCGCCCGCCGTACGCAGCATCGAGAAGACACCTGGGCGGGGTCAGACGCGTTCGATGATGGTGGCATTGGCCTGGCCGCCGCCCTCGCACATCGTCTGCAGGCCGTAACGGCCGCCGGTGCGCTCCAGTTCGTGCACCAGCTTGGTCATGAGCACGCCGCCCGTCGCGCCGAGCGGGTGACCGAGTGCGATGGCGCCGCCGTTCGGGTTGGTCTTCTCGAGCGAGGCGCCGGTCTCCTTGGCCCACGCCAGCGGCACCGGGGCGAACGCCTCATTGACCTCGAAGACATCGATGTCGTCGATGGACAGCCCGGCGCGCTTCAGCGCCTTCTCGGTCGCCGGGATCGGGCCGGTCAGCATGTACACCGGGTCCGAGCCGCACACCGAGAGCGTGTGAATGCGCGCCCGGGGCGTGAGGCTGTGCTGCTTGACGGCCTCCTCTGAGGCGATGAGAAGTGCCGACGCGCCGACCGAGATCTGCGACGCCACGGCCGCGGTGATCTCCCAGCCCTCGCGCAGGACGTTGAGACCGGCCATCTTCTCCAGCGAGGTGTCGGCGCGAGCGCCCTCGTCCTTGGTCAGCCCGGCCACGGGAGCGATCTCCCGATCGAAGTATCCGGCCTCGATGGCCTTGACCGCACGCCGGTGGCTCTCCAGCGCGAAGGCCTCCAGGTCACCGCGCTTGAAGCCCCACTTCTCGCACATGAGCTGAGCGCCGCGGAACTGGGAGACCTCCTGCTTGCCGTAGCGCTCGGCCCAGCCCTCGCCCCACGGCAGGCCGGTGTTCGGCGCGACGGAGGCGCCCATCGGCACCATGGCCATGTTCTCGACGCCGGCGGCCACGACCAGGTCCTGGGTGCCCGACAGCACGGCCTGGGCGGCGAAGTGGATGGACTGCTGGGACGACCCGCACTGCCGGTCGATGGTGACGCCCGGCACGTTCTCCGGCAGCCCCGCGGACAGCCAGGCGGTGCGGGCGATGTCGAGGGTCTGTGCGCCGACCTGCATGACACAGCCCATGATCACGTCTTCCACGGCCGCCGGGTCGATCCCCGTACGGTTCACGAGCTCCTTGAGCACGTGAGCACCGAGGTCGGCGGAGTGGACGTCTTTGAGGGCACCCTTCTTGGTGCCCACGGGGGTACGGACCGCACCGACGATGTACGCCTCGGCCACAACGCCTCCAAGTCAGGTAGGTTTCCGTCCGAGAAACCGAGCGGGATTCGGTCAGTATGAGGTTACCTCGATCCGGCCGCAACACCGTGTGTGAGGCTCCTCTCCCCCAGCATGGACCGTTCAGCCGACCGGCCGCGTGCCGCCGCCGGATCGCAGCGCTTCGAGGAGTCGTGGCGGATCGGTCAGTTCGCCTGCGGTGCCGTGTCGGTGCGGGCCAGGTCGGCTTCGCACATGCCTTCTCGCGACAGCCCGACCAGCAGTTCGAGCAGCTCGGGTGAGTCCTCCGGCGACCAGCCTTCGAGCAACTGGACCAAGGCCTCCCGCATGGCGTCGTGCAGTTGCTCCGTGACGGTCTGGCCCGCTTCGGTGACCGCGAGATTCGTGTCGCCCTGGTTGACCAGGCCCTCGGCGACGAGCCGGGTGATGAACGGGCGGTCCTCTTCCACCGTGCCCCCGGCCGCGTCGGCGAGTTCGGCGGGGGTGACGGATCCGAGTTTGGCGATGCGGCACAGCATCCACAGGCTGTTCGAAGGGCAGTCGACACCGAGCTTCGCGCCGAGGTTCCGGTACACGTCCCGGATCTTCTGCCGGGCCTCGGGGTCGGACCGGATGAGCCGGAAGAGCAGGCGCTCGATCTCATCCCGCGACGAGCGAGCGGACGGCGTGCCGCCCAGGCACTGGCCCAGATCCGAGCCGGCCGCCGTGGTGCGCAGCGGCACCTGCCTCAGGAAGAGCCCCAACACCAACCCGGCCAGTGCGATCGGGATCGCGACCTCGAACATCGTGTGGAAGGACTGGGCGTAGGCGTCGATGAACTCCGCTCGGTAAGACGGCGCAAGCTCATGCAGCACCCTCGGGTCCCGCTGGATGGATTCCGGATCGAATCCACGAGGCAGCTCGACCCCGCTCAGCGCTTCGGCCACCCGAACGTCCAGCCGGCGGCTGAACGTGGCGTTGAAGACCGTGATGCCCGTCAGCGCGCCGATGACCCGGAACAGCATCACGCCCGAGGTGGCCACACCCAGCTCGCGGTAACCGACCGTGTTCTGTACCGCGATCAGGGGCACCTGCACGACCAGACCCAGCCCGATCCCCAGCAGACATAGATAGAGGCTCACCCACATCGTCGACGTCAGATCGTCCATGCTCGAGAACAGCAGGAGTGCCCATGCCGTGACCGCCATTCCGGCGATCGGGTAGATCCGGTACCTGCCGGTCGCAGTGATCAGGTATCCGGCCGCCAGCGACGTCGCGAGCAGGGCCAGCACCATCGGCAGTAGGAGGACGCCCGAGCTCGTCACCGATGCTCCGCTCACCGCCTGGAAGAAGGCCGGCAGGTAGGTGATGGTGCCGAACAACACGAACCCGACGACGAAGTGGATCGCGGCGGCCATGACGAAGACCGGGTTGCGGAACAGGTGTGGGGGCAGAACGGGCTCACGCGCCCGGCGCTCGGAGAACCACCACGCGAGGACCAATGCCACGATCACCGCCCCGGCCATCGAGCCGAGCTCGATGATCTTCCGGAGGGGCCACCCGTATCGGATCACCCCCAGGACGGTCAGCAACGTGATGCACACGGCCGCGGTGAGCAGCACCATGCCCACGTAGTCGACCGGCCGCCGCTCGGAATCGGGTCGCTGCGGGAGCACGATCGCGAGCGACGCGAGGATGACCACGCTGAGCGGCAGGTTGATGAAGAAGATCCATCGCCACGACAGGTGATCGACGAAGAACCCGCCGAGCACCGGGCCGGCGACGCTGCACACCCCGTAGATCGCGCCGAGAAACCCCTGGTACCGGCCGCGGTCACGATGCGAAACGAGGTCGCCCACGATGGCCAGGCTCAGCACGATGACACCACCGCCACCGAGCCCCTGCAGGGCTCGGAAGAAGATCAGCGAGTCCAGACTCCATGCCTGACCGCAGAGCGCCGACCCGGCAAGGAAGACCACGATGGCCACCATGAACAGCGGCTTGCGGCCGAACTGATCACCGAGCCTGCCCCAGACCACCGCGGAGGAGATCAGGGCGAGCAGATACGCGGTGATCACCCAGCATTCCGGTTTCGTTCTGCCGAATTCACTCGAGATCGTCGGCAGTGCCGTCGACACGATCGTCTGATCGAGCGCGGCCAGCATCAGGGCGGTCGTGAGGACGCCCAACGTGGCCCACAGGCCACGTGTGCTGAAGGGGGTGTCGTCAGGCTGGACGGTCATCCCCGCAATCCCCCGGTTACGTACGGCAACGAAGACCTACCCAGTTACCCGCCATCCTGACCCGCTGCCCTGACCCCGCGACCGCGACGCACCGGTCCGGTAACGGCGACCTTGTCGATAATGGAGGCCCGGCACCGACGGCATAGGGTGGCGACGAACCACCCCGGAGGAGGCGACGCGATCATGTGCGGATTCGGCGAGCCGCCCGGCACGGTGCAGTCAGAGGTTCGGCCAGAGGTGCCGTCATGAGCACCGGTCTCATCTCGCTCATCGTGATCGCGATCCTGTGCGCGTACTGCATCCGGTGGGTCAGCCTGAGAATGCGGCTCCCGGTGCCCGCCTACCTGACCGTCATCCTCGTATTCGTGCTGGTCGTCGCTGCTCTGTACGGCCGAACGCTCAACTAGCCAAAATCGGCCTGAACTTCCGCACACTTCTCGGAGTCATACCTATAAGGGCTTTACGCCGGGCGACGAGGGAGACCAGACGTGCCGCACACGACCCGCGGGACGGAGGCGGCGGTCAGTGACGGTTCACTGAGCACCGATCTCAGCCGCCTGGTGCAGTTCGCCGAGCCGACTCATGACGACGTCTGCCTCGACATCTCTCGGCGCGGCCGGCGACTCGCCGAGGCGATGGCCTCCCGCACCCGCGCCGTGACCGTCGTGGACGCGGCCCCTCAGCCCACGGCACCGGCCGACCCGCCGGCCGTGACGGTCCGGGCCGACGCCCGCGCCCTGCCGTACCGCAATGGCTCCTTCACGCTGGTCACCGTACGGTTCTCGCTGTATCGCCTGCCCGACGCGCGGCAGTCCCTGCGCGAGATGCTCCGTGTCTGCGGCCCCACGGGCCGACTGATCATCGCCGATCTGATCCGCAGGGACTCGATCGGCGACCGGGACCGGATCGAGCGGCTCCGTGACCCCGGCCATCCCACCACCCCGTCGTTGGACGAGCTCACCGGTCTGCTCACCGACGCCGGCGCCGAGGTCCGCCGCCTCGACGTCTTCACCATCGAGCGTCCCGCCGAGCCGTGGCTGGCCGGCGCGGGCGACGAGAGAGCCGCCGTACAGCTCCGCCAGGCGCTCACCGCCGAGGTCGACGGTGGCCCCCGTACGGGCGTCAGGCCGCGAATGATCGGCGGCGAGTTGTGGTTCACGCAGACACTGGCCCATGTCGCCGCGGCTCCGGCGGGACGGGCGGACCCCGCCGACGCCGATCTGGCGCACTCCCGCGTCGCCGGCGACTACTGAACGACCAGGACCGCGGCGCCGTTCACCTTGTCCGCGGCCAGATCCGCGAGCGCCCGATCGGCCTCGGCCAGGTCGTACGGTGTGGTCTCGACCTTGAGCCGCGGAGGCTCGCCCCGTGCGAACCGTTCGGCGAGCCGCAGGAACTCCTCACCGTCGGCGCGGGTGTTGGCAGTGACCGACCGGATCTGCCGCTCTTGGAACAGATGCCGCTGGTACCCGAGCACCGGCACGTCGGAAAGGTGGATTCCGGCGATCGCCAACGTGCCGCCCCGGTCGAGCCGCTCCAGCGCGGCCGGCACGAGCTCGCCGACCGGCGCGAACATGATCGCCGCGTCGAGCGGCTCGGGCGCCGGGTCGAAGGAGTCGCCGGCGGACGCCGCCCCGAGTGACAGCGCCAGCGACCGCGCCTTCGCCGACCGGGTGAAGACGTGCACCGTGGCCCCCTCGGCGAGGGCGACCTGAGCGGCGAGATGGGCCGACCCGCCGAATCCCCAGATGCCGAGCCGCCCGCCCGGGGGCAGCGCAGCCCGGCGCAACGCCCGGTAGCCGATGATCCCCGCGCACAGCAGCGGCGCGACGTCGACATCGCTCCAGGTCGGTGGCAGCGCGTAGACGTACGCCTCCGGCGCGACCGTGAACTCGGCGTACCCGCCGTGCGCGTCCCATCCGGTATAGAGCGATGACGCGCACAGGTTCTCCGCGCCCCGGCGGCAGTACGTGCACGAACCGCACGTCCCCCGCAGCCACGCCACCCCGACGCGGGCTCCGATGGTGAACCGCCGCACGCCGTAGCCGGTGTCGACCACCTCTCCGACGATCTCGTGCCCCGGCGTGACGCCGGGCAGGTGCGGCGGCAGATCGCCCTCGGCGACGTGCAGATCCGTACGGCACACCCCGCAGGCCCGTACCCGCACCAGCAGCTCCCCGGGCCCCGGCTCAGGCATCTCCCGCTCGACCAGCCGCAGCGGCCTAGTAGCCATGCCCCCCGGCCTCTCGACCACCCATGCCTTCATCCTCTTACGGTACGGCGACCCGCTCGGGCTTCCCGGCGTCGAGCCCGATCAAGTCACTTCCCAAGGCGCGGCCATTAACACAACGGCAGTTCGAACCACACGGCCTTGCCGTCCTTGGTCGGCCGTGACCCCCATCGGGTGGCGAGCTGGTCGACGAGGTACAGCCCTCGCCCGCCCTCGTCGGTCTCTCCGGCGCTGCGGATGCGCGGCAGCCGCATGTCGGAGTCGAACACCTCGACCCAGATCGAGTCGGCGCCGCGGCGCAGCCGCAGCCGGAACTCCTTGGACACCGGTTCACGGCGGTGCAGGTCAGCACCGAGGTCCCAGGGGGTCTCGTCGAACGGGAACACCTGAGCGCCTTCGAGGACGAGCTCTCGCCTCGGCGCCGGCGAGGCCGCGTGCAGAACGACGTTGGTGACGACCTCGGATACCAGCAGGCAGGCGAGCTCGGCCTTGTCGTCGACCATGCCCCAGGCGGCGAAGGTCTCGGCGGCCATCCGACGTGCCTCGGAGACCATGATGGGCTCTGCCGTGAAGGCGCGCTGCTCCACCGCGAGCTCCTCGGCCGACGTGCGCACGACGACGATGGCCGCGTCGTCGTCTATGTCGCCGGGGACGGCCTGGTAGGCGGCGTCGGCGACGGCCTCGACATCGCGCCTGGCGACCGCGGCGACGGCCTCCCGCAGCATCTGGCGGGACTGCTCACGGGTGTAGTAGTCGCCGTTCTCCTTGGGGCGTCGCTCGATCAGCCCGTCGGTGTAGAGCACGAAGGTGGAGCCCGGCTTGAGCTCGCAGGTCTCCTCGTTGAACAGGATGTCGCCCCCGACGCCGGGACTTCGTACGCCCAGCATCGCGCCCTTGCTGTTCAGCTGCAGGTCCGAGACCTCGCCGTCGACGATGAGCAGCGGGGCGTCATGGCCGGCGTTCGCGAACGACAACGTGCGCGACCAGGCGTCGTAGACGAAGTAGGTACATGAGACGAGCGGCGGACGTGCGATCTCGTCGCCGTAGCGAGGCCGCTCGGGCCGTGCCATCGTGCGCACCCACTCGTCGAGCTTGCGCAGGATGTCGGCGGGCGACTTGTCGTCCTGGGCGAAGGCGCGCAGGGCGGCGCGCAGCTGTCCCATGACGGCGGCGGCACGGGCGCCACGACCTTCTACATCGCCGATGACGATGCCCACCCGGCCCGCCGACAGCGGGATGACGTCGTACCAGTCGCCGCCCACCTGGGTCTGGATGCCGTGGCCGTGGGACTCGAGCGGCTTGGCGGGCTCGTAGCGCCATGCGATCTGGAGCCCGTCGAGCTTGGGCGGCACGTCGCCGGGCAGCAGGTTCTTCTGGAAGGCGAGCGCGGTCTCGCGCTCCTCCTCGAACAGCATGGCGTTGTCGATGGCCAGCGCGACGCGGCTGGCGATGGCGCCGACCAGGTCGCGGTCGAAGCCGTCGTAGTGCGGATCGCTCCGCTTGGTGAGGTTGGACAGCGCGAGGCTCATCACCCCGAGGAGCTCACCGCGGGCCAGCAGCGGGGCGGCGATCACCGAGGTGATGCCCATGTCGTCACCGAGCCGCTGGCTGGACTCGCTGGGAGCCGCGAAGCGGTACTGCAGGATGTCCTCGACGAGCACGGCGTCGCGCCGGGCCATCGCCTTGGCGCAGAAGTGGTCGGGCGGGTAGAAGATCGGCTCGCCGATCTCGGCCCACGTGCCCGGCGGCGGCGACCATCCGCCGGCGTGCCGGGAGACTCTGCGAAATAGCCGGTCACCGGCGAACAGGTCGATGAAGACGTGGTCGGCGAACTGCGGTACGAGGGTGTCGGCCACGCGGCGCAGCGTCTGTTCCAGCTCCAGGGAGGCCGACAGCCGCTCACCGATCCGCTCCAGCAGGCCGTAACGGTCCTGGTCGCGCTGGTTGCTGCGCAGCGCCTCGCGGGCGAAGATCACAATGCCGTCGATGGCACCGGAAGGGTGCCGCAGGGGTACGGCGTGCGCGCGGGTGTAGACGGTGCTGCCGTCCGAGCGCACGGTGCAGAACGTGCCCTCCCAGACGCCGCCCTTGAGTACGTGCCGGGCGAGTTCGGTGGCCTGGTCGTGGTCCTCCTCGGCGATGCTCAGCGAGAGCACCGAGTGACCGACGAACTCCTCACCGAAGCCGAACAGCTCCGAGGCGAACGCGTTGCCGTAGATGACGTTGCTGAAGCGGTCGCAGACTATGACCGCCATCTCCATCTGGCCCAGGACGGTCTCAGGTGGCAACAAGGCCTCGAAGGGCGATTCCCCCCAACGCTTCATATGGCTGCCACCTTGCCGTCGGTCACCGGGCGCGACTTCGCGGATACTGCACGGGCCTCCCCTGTATTGAACGACGAGCGGGCGGTCCGGATACGTGGGAACAGCGCCTCGGTAAGGAGATTTTCGGTACAGACCACGGGCACCGGAGGGAGATTCTCAACGCTTCGTGACGAAGACGTGCTCGGCGATGTGGCGGGACAGCTCGGTCGCAGGACTGTTGCTCTCGTCGTCACGCGTCACTCGCACACCATCGTCGCTGATCGCCAGGATCACCTCGCGTCCGGGTTGTATCCCGACAAGCTTGAGTCTGAGCATCAAATCGCTGTCGCTTTGGACCTGTTCGCTGATCCTGCGCACGACGGCCGGTGTGCCCGCCGTCGTGGCGACCCGGGTCATGGCGATCAAGGGCTCCTGCGAGGCGGCGTCCTCGGACTGACCGCCGAGTTCGTCGAGCGCGGGGATGGGGTTCCCGTGCGGGCAGCGGGTGGGGTTGTTGAGCAGCGCGACCAGCCGCCGCTCGACCTCCTCGGACATCACGTGCTCCCACCGGCACGCCTCGATGTGCACGTCCTCCCAGGGCAGCCCGATGACGTTGACCAGAAGGCATTCGGCGAGACGGTGCTTGCGCATGACACGGGTGGCCAGGCCGCGCCCGGAGTCGGTCAGTTCCAGATGGCGGTCGCCCTCGACGCGGAGCAGGCCGTCCCGCTCCATGCGCGCAACCGTCTGGCTCACCGTCGGGCCGCTCTGTGACAGGCGCTCGGCGATGCGTGCGCGAAGGGGTACGATCCCCTCCTCTTCGAGCTCGAAGACCGTACGGAGGTACATCTCCGTTGTATCGATCAGGCCGTGTGAGGTCATTTCCCTCCAGTCTCGCCCTCAGAGTCTACTTCCTCCCGCCACCCCCACGTGGGCTCTGCGCACAACCACTGGGCACAACCACCGGGCACAACCACCGGACACGACCGATGGGCACATCCGCTGAGCCCGATCGGGTCTACGGGGAAAGGCGTTCCACCGACCACCCCGCGCCGGCGCGGCGGTAGCGGAGACGGTCGTGCAGTCGGTCCGCCCCACCCTGCCAGAACTCGACCGTCGAGGGGACGACCAGGTAGCCGCCCCAGAAGTCCGGGAGCGGCACCGGGCCCGGCTCCGGCCAGGCCTCCGCCGCCTTGGCGTAGCGGGCCACGAGTTCCTCCCGGGACGAGACCACCGACGACTGGCGCTCGCTGGCCCAGGCCCCGAGCCGCGAGCCGTACGGGCGAGAGTGGAAGTAGGCGGCGGACTCCTCCTGCGGCAGCCGCTCCACGGCTCCAGCGACGATCACCTGGCGGTGCATGGGGTGCCAGGGGAAGACCAGCGTCGCCCGTGGGTTGGCCGCGAGGTCCTGCGCCTTGCGGGACGCGTGGTTGGAGAAGAACCGGAAGCCGTCCGGGCCGTATCCCTTGAGCAGCACGGTGCGCGCGCTCGGCTCCCCGTCTGCCGACGCGGTCGACAGCACCATGGCGTTCGGTTCGGGCAGGCCGACGCGGATCGCGTCGGCGAACCACAGCGCGAACTGCTCGAACGGGTCGGCTGCCAGCTGGGACTCGATCAGTCCATGACCCTCGTAGGCTCTCCTGAGGTGAGCCGGGTCGGGCGATGGGGGCTCCACAGTCGGCCAGCCTCTCACCTGGGGATTGCCAATCTCACACGACCCGCGGTACTGCGCGGTAACTCGGACAGGGTTGAATGGTTCTTTAACGTGTTTTCACCACAAGTGGGGACGAAAGGCAGGACGAAACATGTCCGACTTCAAACCCGGCCTCGAGGGCGTCGTCGCCTTCGAGACTGAGATCGCGGAGCCCGACAAAGAAGGCGGGTCCCTCCGCTACCGCGGGGTTGACATCGAGGACCTCGTCGGCCGCGTCTCCTTCGGGGACACGTGGGGCCTCCTGGTGGACGACAGCTTCACCCCGGGGCTCGCGCCGGCGGAGCCGTACCTCCTCCCCGTGCACTCCGGTGACGTACGTGTGGACGTGCAGAGCGCGCTGCCCACCATCGCACCGACGTACGGGATGCGGCCCCTGCTCGACATCTCCGACGAGCAGGCCCGTGAGGATCTCGCCCGCGCCTCCGCGACGGCGCTCTCGTTCGTCGCGCAGTCCGCGCGCACCCTCGGCCTGCCGATGGTGCCGCAGGAGCGGATCAACGAGGCCAGCACGATCACCGAGCGGTTCATGGTCCGCTGGCGTGGTGAGCCCGACCCTCAGCACGTGAGGGCCATCGACGCCTACTGGACGTCCGCCGCCGAGCACGGCATGAACGCCTCGACCTTCACCGCCCGGGTCATCGCCTCCACCGGCGCCGACGTCGCGGCCGCGATGTCCGGCGCCATCGGCGCGATGTCCGGTCCGCTGCACGGCGGCGCCCCGGCCCGCGTACTGCCGATGATCGAGAAGGTCGAGCAGCTCGGCGACGCCCGCAAGGTCGTCACCGACATCCTCGACAACCACGAGCGGCTGATGGGCTTCGGTCACCGGGTCTACCGCGCCGAGGACCCGCGTGCGCGGGTGCTGCGCCGCACCGCCAGGGAACTCGACGCGCCTCGCTACGAGGCCGCCAAGGCCCTCGAGGACGCTGCGCTGGCCGAGCTGCGCGAGCGCCGCCCGGACCGCCCGATCGAGACCAACGTCGAGTTCTGGGCCGCCGTCATCCTCGACTTCGCCGACGTCCCCCCGTCGATGATGCCCGCGATGTTCACCTGTGCCCGTACGGCCGGATGGGCGGCGCACATCCTGGAGCAGAAGCGCACCGGCAGGCTGGTCCGGCCGAGCGCCCGCTACGTCGGCCCGGCCCAGCGCCCGGTCGCCGACGTCCCAGGCGCCGACGGCCTCACCCTCCTGTAGCCCAGCGCCGGCCCCGGGCCGCGGCCA
>NZ_JABVEB010000065.1 GCF_014323665.1 Actinomadura sp. HBU206391
CCTGGATCAGGTCGATCCCGGCGACACGCGGCACGACCGGATCGGCCCACCGCCCATCGCGGACGCTCGCCGCCGTGAGCACCGCCTGCTCGCGGGCCTCCAGCCAGATGGCCTTGGTGAGGGCTTGACGCGCCAGTATGGCCGCGATCAGTCCCGCGGGCGCGAGCAGGAGCACGGCCATGACGGTCGCCAGAAGCGCCATGCGCCCGCGGATCGACCGCGGGCGCAGCCGGTCGACGCCCCCCTTTACGACGGCGGCCAGGTGACCGAGCAGACCGGCGGCCGGCCTGCCGAGACGCGGGTCGGGCGGAGGCCGGCTGCGCGGCCGGCGCGTGCTAGCCACAACGCGCCCGGCGACGCCGTGCCGAGGTGATCGGTGCCGACTTCACTCGGGCGGACTTCATCTGGGCCCGCTTGGCCCGGACGATGTCCGGATCCCTCGGGTCGTCCGAGGCCGGGGCATCGCGCTCATGACGTTCGCTGGAGGTCGTCCGGTGGCCCTTTCGGACTTGTACCTGGCGTGTGGCGCGTCCCTTCATGTGCACAGACCCGTTTCTGTCGCTTATCTGACTCGCTCCAGTGAGCGGCCTCTCCAGCTTGGCTCATGATGGGCCGCCCGTCTTTGCCGCTACCGGGCATCTGCGGGTTGCGGCCTGCGGGCATCGCCCGATTACCGCTAGCGGGGACGATGCTGCTCGACAAGTGATCATGTGTGGTGCGAGAGCCGCGGAACTCCGCCCACCGGGGTGTGGCTCAGATGAGCGCCCCCGGTATGGGGCGACACGGGAGTGACACCTGTAGCGAGGTGCCCTGATTCACGTGGCTGGTGACCTTCATCGTGCCGCCCGCCGCCTCGACGCGATCGATCAGCCCGATCAGGCCGGAGCCGCGCGCCAGGTCCGCGCCGCCCACGCCGTCGTCCCACACCAGCAGGTGCAGCCAGTCGTCCCGGACCTCGGCCTCGACATGAACGATCGAGGCCTTCGCGTGCTTCGCCGCATTCGCCAAGGCCTCCGCGACGACGTAGTAGGCGGCCACTTCGATGCTTTCGCATGGGCGGGTCCGGATCCGCAGTCTGAGCTCGACGGGGACGGTGGAGCGGCGCGCCAGCGCCTTGATCGCAGGACCCAGACCACCACCCGAGAGGATCGCCGGGTGTATGCCGCGCGAGGCCTCCCGGAGGTCGGACAGCGTGCCGGCCAGCCCATTGGTCACGGCGGACAACTGTGTTCTCAGGTCGGGCAGCGCGGCCGGCACGCTCTCCTCGGCGGCGCGGAGACTGAGGGCGAGCGAGACCAGCCTCTGCTGGACGCCGTCGTGCAGATCACGCTCGATGCGTATCCGCGCCTGGTCGGCCGCGGCGACGAGCCGGGCCCGCGAGGCGGTCAGGTCGGCGCGAGCCTGGGCGTTGGCGATGACTGTGGCGACCAGCTCGGTGAGTTCGCTGATGCGCGCCTCGGTCTCGCGGGCGAGCGGCTTGCCCGCCTCGCGGAAGCCGACCAGGACTCCCCAGAGACGATCGTCCACGACGATCGGCGCGCCGACCGCCGAGCCGATGCCATGATCGCGCAGGAAGGCGGCGATCGGGCCGGAGGCGCCGGTGTAGTCGTCCAGCCGTACGGGCTCTCCGCTCCGCGCGACCATGGCGGCGATGTTGTCGCCGTCGATCGGCCAGCGACTGCCTACCAGCATCTCCCCCTCGACCGTGCTGCGGGTGGCGACCACGGTCGCCAGGCCGTCGGGGTCATAGCGGAACATTCTCGCGCCGTCGATGTCGAGCACCCGGCACAGTTCCTCGGTCACGGCGTTGCAGATCACGAGCGGCGGCGCACTGTGCGCGGCGATCACCGCGACCCGCCGCAGCGCGACCCGCTCTTCGTTCCGGCGCTCCAGCGAGGCGGCCATGGCGTTGAACGCCCGCTGGAGCTCGCGGATCTCACCGGTCGCGTTCTCGGGGACCCGGACGGAGAGGTCACCGTCGGCCAGGCGATCGCACATGCCGGCCGCCCGTCGCACGGGCAGGGTGACCGTCCGCACGAGGTAGCCGGAGAAGAGGGCGATGAGGACGGCCGACACGGCCAAGCCGCCCAGGACGGCGTGGGTCACCCACCCGGCTTCGGCGACCGCGGTCCGCTCGTCGGCCGTGGCAACGGCCCGCTCGGCCGCGACGACCCGGTCGAGCCGGCCCTGCGACGCGCCGGTATCGCGTCCCTCGCCGCCGGTCCACACCATCAACATCGGGCCGGCGCCCGAGAGCCCCCGCCGGGCCTCGTCGGCGGGCGGCGCCGGGTGCTCACGCAAAAGGGACTCCGTCGCCTGGGCGATCTCAATCGCACGCTCACCCCGCGCGGCGTCCTCGCGCATCTGGGCGATCGGGACCAGCAGCGTCATGAACAGCGCACTGATGCTGAGCGCCAGCAGACAGCCCGCGAACACGACGTGGCGAGTCGAACCACTCATGCCGACCTCCGATCCGACGGATCGGACGACGTTTCCCCGGGTGGCTGGTCAGCGGATATCGTGGCCATGACGATGGAGGGACCGCGTTCACCCGGCTCGGGGCTCGGCGATGACGGCCCGATGGCACACCGTGGGCGTCTGGTCGTGGCCGATGACGACGTGCTGCTCCGTGAGGGTCTGGCGAGCCTGCTCACCCGGTCGGGATTCGAGGTCGTGGCGCAGGCCGGTGACGGCGTGCGACTGCTCGAACTGGTCCGCAGGCATCTCCCCGATCTCGTGATCATCGACATCCGAATGCCACCGAGCTTCACCACAGAAGGCCTCGACGCGGCCCGGGCCATCCGCGAACGGTTCCCACAGGTCGCCATACTCCTGCTCTCAGCATATGTCGACCTCGAACACGCCATGGAACTCCTGGCCGGAGGCGACCACGTCGGCTACCTCCTCAAAACCCGCGTCACCGACGTCAACGAATTCCTCGAAACACTCGACCACATCGCCAAAGGCGGATCGATCGTCGACCCCTCACTGGTAAAGGAACTCGTCGCCGCCCGGCACCGCGACGACCCCCTCGCCCACCTCAGCCCACGAGAACGCCAAGTACTCGCCCTCATGGCCGAAGGGCGCTCCAACGCCGGCATCGCCCGCAAACTCTGGGTCACCGAAGGCACCGTCGAAAAACACGTACGCAGCATCCTCATCAAACTCCGCCTACCCGAAACCGACGCCGACCACCGCCGAGTCCTCGCCGTCCTGACCTTCCTCGAGAGCCGCTAGCTCCGGGAAGGCCTGCGGCGGAGCACCGGCCGTATCCGGAGGCGTGCCCGAGAGTGTCCGGCCAGGTCGATCGCATCGATCAGCCCGCAACCGCCCCAGCCGGGAGCATCGCCTTGATCGCGTCCGCGGACAGTATCTTCGATCGCATTGCGGCTAACCGGAATCCGGGTGCCGGCCGGCTGGAAGGTCGCGGCGACGAGGCGCCGCAGGCCTTCATGAGCTAGCGGGTCTCGAGGAAGGTCAGGACGGCGAGGACCCGGCGGTGATCGACGTCGGTCTCCGGCAGTTTGAGTTTGACGAGGATGCTCCGCACGTGTTTTTCCACGGTCCCTTCGGTGACCGAGAGCTTGCGGGCGATGCCCGCGTTGGAGCGTCCCTCGGCCATTAGCGCGAGCACCTCGCGTTCTCGCGAGCTGAGCTCGGCCAGCGGATCGTCGCGGTGCCGGGCGGCGATGAGCTCCTGCACCAGTGAGGGGTCGACGACCGATCCGCCTTTGGCGATGCGGGCGAGTGTCTCGACGAACTCCTCCACGTCGGTGATGCGGCGCTTGAGCAGGTAGCCCACGCGATCACCGCGGGCCAGCAGCTTCATGGCGTGGTCGAGGTCGACGTATGCTGAGAGCAGGAGTATGGCGACCTGTGGGAACCGTTCGCGGATGGCCCGGGCCGCGTCGAGGCCTTCTGTGGTGAAGCTCGGTGGCATTCGGATGTCGATGATCACAAGATCGGGGAGATGCCTGCGGACCATCTCGAGTAGCCGCATGCCGTCGTCGGTCTGCGCCACTACCTCAAAACCGGACTTGTGGAGTAGGCACACCAAGCCCTCACGGAGCAGCACATCGTCCTCGGCCACGATCAGACGCCCACGGTGTATCAGCGGAGCGTCGCTGCCGTGTCCTGAGCTGGAGGAACGCGGGGACTCCATCGTGATGTTCACGATATCTCTCTGTTGGAACGGAGGGGGGTATGGGTGCCGTGACTCGCCGCGTCGTGATCGCGGGCAGCGTCCTTGTGATCGTCTTCAGTCCGATATCGGTCGCCCTGCTGATCTCGATCACCAAGCCCAAGGAGGCGGTGGGGCTCGTGAAGCGCTACCCGTTGGGCGGGTTCGAGCAGGGTGTGGCGATGGCGGATCAAGGGGCTGTCGTTGCTGCTGCCGGGTGGGCGACTGCCGTCTTGCTGGGTGCTGTGGTCGCCTCGGTCTTCTTCTCGGGAATCATCGCCGGTTGCCTCATCCGGGAAGCCGGCCGGCCGGTTCGCCGGGCGCTCGGCATGGTCGACCGCTCGGCCGACGGCGAGCCGTCGGCGGGTGCGGATGAGGCCGCAGTCGGTGAGACGAGTGAACTGCGGCGGGCGCTCAACGCCATGTCCGCGTCGCTGGAGTGCCGAGACGACCAGTTGGGCGCGTTGCGGCGGGTGGCCACCGTCGTCGCACACGGTGCGCCGCCGTTCGTGGTCTGCAACACCGTGACCCAAGAGCTGTGCCGGATCCTGGACATCGATGGCGCGAGGATGCTCCGCTTCGAACCGGACGGCTCGGTGACCGTAGTGGCATTCTGCAGCAATCTCGGCGACCCATGTACGGCGGAAATGCCCGTCGGCAGCCGCTGGGACATCGAAGGCCACAACGTCCTCGCCCTGGTGGCACGGACCGGCAAGCCTGCGCGGATCGATGACTTCACCGGTGCGCCAGGTCCGCTTGCCGCCTTCCTGCGTAAGCATGGGGTGCGTTCGGCGATCGGTGCGCCGATCATCGTCGACAACCATCTGTGGGGAGTGATGGTCGGCTTCTCCACCCGGCGCGAGCCGCTCACCGGCAATGCCGAGGCGCGCATCTGCGAGTACACCGAACTGATCGCGGCCGTTATCGCCAATGCCCAGGCCCGCTGTGAACTGACCGCCTCACGAGCGCGGCTCGTCGCCGCCGCCGACCAGACGCGCAAACGCATCGAGCGGGACCTGCACGACGGCATCCAGCAGCAGCTGGTGTCCCTCGCCCTCAATCTGCGCGCCGCTGAGGCCGATCTGCCGGAGGGGCAGCCCCAGCTCAGAGCACGACTGTCCGCGGTGCAGAGCGGGCTCGGCAGTGCGCTGACCGACCTCCAGGACATCTCCCGCGGGATTCACCCGGCCATCCTCGCTCAAGGAGGTCTGGGCCCGGCGATCAAGACCTTGGGTCGCCGCTCCGCCGTACCGGTGGAACTCGACCTGCACCTGGACCTCCGCCTAGGCGAAGCCATTGAGGTGACCGCCTACTACGTCATCGCGGAGGCCTTGGCCAATGCGGCAAAATACGCGAAGGCCTCGGTCGTGCACATCCATGCCGAAGCCCGGGATGATGGGCTCCATCTGCTGGTACGAGACGACGGCGTCGGCGGCGCCGACCCCGTACGCGGCTCCGGCCTGACCGGGCTGATCGACCGCGTCGAGGTGATGGGCGGAACGATAGAGGTCCGCAGCCCCCTACACCACGGCACCACATTGCAGATCGCACTACCATGCTCGCCCGAGCACGAGTTGGGCGCCGACAGCGCGAGATTCGTTGCATCGGTGGGCCGAGCGGTGCATTGAAATCGGCCCTCAGTTCGATAAATCGCTGACGCCGGATGGAAGCCACTCAGGCGATGTGCCAGTGACCGCCGTTCACGACACCACGGCGTATCCGGCGTCCTCGATCGCAGCGCAGATGCTCTCGTCGTCGATCTGCCCGCCTCCGCTCACCCTGACAAGACCGTCGGCGACGTCGACATGCTCGATTCCCGCCAACCGCGACAGCTCCTCGGTAACGGCATTGGCGCAGTGCCCGCAGCTCATCCCGGAGACATTGAAGGTGGCGGTCGCCATGGAGACTCCTATTCGCCAAAGGCGTGACCCGGTCACGAAACCCCGGGTTATCAGGCAGCGGTACGCCCGATGGTACGTACACGCCGCGCCCGAGGTTCAGCCACTTCTCGTCCCGGCGGCCTACAACGCCGCCGTGTCACTTGCTTGCGGCGAGGCGCAGGCCGAATCCGACGATAACGGTGCCGGTGATGCGGTCCAGCACGCGCCGGGCCTGGGGTCTTTGGAGCCACCCGCGCAAGACGCGCGCGAAGACGATGAGCAGCGCCGACCAGGTGAGTCCGAGGAGAATGTGCACCCCGGTCAGTAGCAGGCCCATCCCCAGGTGCGGTGCGCCGGCTGGGATGAACTGGGGCAGGACGGCGACGTAGAACACGCCCACCTTCGGATTGAGGAGATTGGTGAGCATGCCCTGACGCCAGCCCGCGAGCGCCTTGTCCGTGCCGGTCAGGGCTTCGGCCTCATCGGCACCCGCAGCGGAGCGGCCTCGCCAGGTGTCGATGAACATGCGGGCGCCCATCCACAGCAGGTAGGCGGCGCCCGCCCAGCGCAGGACCTCGTACGCCACGTGTGAGGCGGTGAGCAGAGCGGTCACTCCGAGCGAGGTGAGCGCCCCCCAGAGCAGCGTGCCGGTCTGGATTCCCAGGACGACGCCCCACGCCCGCTTGCGGCGGCCGAGCGCCGCGGTACGCAGGATGAGAGCGGTGTCGAGACCGGGAGTGAGAGTGAGAAGCCCTACAACCAGGGCGAAGGACCACAACGCAGTACTGATTGCCACGGATGCCACCGTACTCAACTCGGCATGGTGGGGTCAGTCGGTGCCGAACTCCATGGCGGCGCGATCGAGCAACTCGTCGTCGTCGGAGACCTTTCCACGCGAGGCGATCGCCTCTGCCGCGCCCTCGGGCATGGCGCCGATCAGTCCGGTCGAGGCCGCCTGCGCGGCACCGATCAACGCCGGGTGCGAGCTGCCGACCAAGCCGAGTCGGGCGTACTGCTCGAGCTTGGCGCGAGAGTCGGCGATGTCGAGGTTGCGCATGGTCAGTTGGCCGATCCGGTCCACCGGCCCGAAGGCGGAGTCCTCGGTCCGCTCCATGGAGAGCTTGTCCGGGTGGTAGCTGAACGCCGGTCCGGCGGTGTCCAGCACTGAGTAGTCCTCACCGCGCCGCAGTCGCATGGTCACCTCGCCGGTGACCGCCATACCGACCCAGCGCTGCAGCGACTCGCGAAGCATCAGTGCCTGCGGGTCCAGCCAGCGGCCTTCGTACATCAGCCTGCCGAGCCGCCGCCCCTCGTTGTGGTAGGCGGCGAGGGTGTCCTCGTTGTGAATCGCGTTGACCAGCCGTTCGTACGCGGCATGCAACAACGCCATTCCCGGTGCCTCGTAGATGCCTCGGCTCTTGGCCTCGATGACGCGGTTCTCGATCTGGTCGGACATGCCCATGCCGTGCCGGCCGCCGATGGCGTTGGCCTCCAGCACCAGGTCGACGGCCGAGGAAAACTCCTTGCCGTCGATCGTCACCGGTCGCCCCTGCTCGAAGCCGATCGTGACGTCCTCGGCGGGTATCTCGACGCTGGGGTCCCAGAACCGCACGCCCATGATCGGTTCGACGATCTCGATGCCCGCGTCGAGGTGCTCGAGCGCCTTGGCCTCGTGGGTCGCGCCCCAGATGTTCGCGTCGGTGGAATAGGCCTTCTCCGAGCTGTCCCGGTAAGGCAGGCCGTGGGCGAGCAGCCACTCTGACATCTCCCTGCGGCCGCCGAGTTCGCTGACGAAGTCGGCGTCCAACCACGGCTTGTAGATCCGCAGCGAGGGGTTGGCCAGGAGGCCGTAGCGGTAGAACCGCTCGATGTCGTTGCCCTTGAAGGTCGAGCCGTCGCCCCAGATCTGCACGTCGTCTTCGAGCATCGTGCGTACGAGCAGGGTGCCGGTGACCGCCCGCCCCAGCGGGGTCGTGTTGAAGTAGCTGCGGCCACCCGACCGGATGTGGAACGCCCCGCAGGTCAGGGCCGCGAGCCCCTCCTCCACGAGGGCCGCCCGGCAGTCGACCAGTCGGGCGACCTCCGCGCCGTACGACGTGGCGCGCCCTGGCACCGAGGCGATGTCGGGCTCGTCGTACTGGCCGAGGTCGGCGGTGTAGGTGCACGGCACCGCACCCTTGTCGCGCATCCACGCGACCGCTACCGAGGTGTCGAGGCCACCCGAGAAGGCGATCCCGACGCGCTCGCCGACAGGCAGGGAAGTGAGCACCTTGGACATAAGTAGAAGTATGCATGCCAGTGAATGAACATGCAACCTCGCCCTGTGGGCGTCCGTGCCACGCCGTGGCCGAACGGTCATCACGTGAGGCGACAATTTGCTCACATATTCACATGGCCCACCGGCGCATCTGCCGTCGTATCGGCGGCCTGCCTTTATCGTGCCGCCCCGTCCGGGTGCCGAGTGACGGTCAGTCGGCCTCGCGCAACGCCGTCGCGATGTCGTCGTGGGTGAGGCGGCGAGAACCGACGTAGTAGAGGACGGCCCCCGCCGAAAGTTCGGTTTGCCAGCTTGGATTGACGAGCAGCGTGTCACCGGTACGCGCGGCCAGCATCGTGGCGCCGTATCGCCGGCCGAGCGAGGTCTGACAGCGATCGACCAGCACCGGGCCCAGAGACTCCGGCAACCGCACCGAATAGGTGTCCGCGCCGCCGTGGGTCATCAGTTGCGTGTAGATCTCGGTGATGCCGGGATCCTTCAACTCCTCGGTGATCATGCGAGGGCTGTGCCACTGGACACAGCGCACGGCCTCGTCGACATAGCGCAGATGCCGGACCCTGCCGATGTCACGCAACGCGACGACGAGATGGGCGCCCTCGGCGACGTGGTCGGCGGTGACCGCGACGGCCAGTGCCTCGTTGTCGTCGCGGGCGTCGACCAGCACGCTGTACGCCCGCTGCACGCCGGCCCGGCGCAGCACGCCGTCGTCGGTCAGATCACCGCGCACGAACATGACGTCGCGGTCGGGCATCGGATGCGTCAGCACGTCGTTCCAGGCGCAGAGCACGATGCGACTCGAACCGTCGGCGATCAGCTCGTCCACCATTTCCTCGGTCCGTCCCGGCGTGTAGCCGAGCAGCACGATGTGGTCCGACGCCTCGACCGTGATGGCACCCTGCATTCTTCGTCCCCTCGCTTGTGCCAGCGCCGTCGACAACTTGGCGAACACCGTCGTCAGCGTCGCGATGCCGCCGACGATGACGTACACGCCGACGAAATGGCCCCCGCCCGACTTCGGATACAGGTCGCCGTACCCGACGGTCGCGGCGGTGACCACGAAGTACCACCAGTAGTTCGCCGGCTCGGCGATCTCACTGCCCGCGGGCTCGGCGAGCGCCATCAAGGGCCAGCTCGTCACGAACACGAGGCTGAAGACGAGAACCGGCGTCCACCATGTCCCCAGCACCGCGACTCGGGCGAGCAAGCGGGCAAGTACGATCGGCACGCTTCCTCCTGTACGGCACGCTCCGGTGCCGCCACCCTAACCGGGTCAAATCCCCGAAGCAGCCCCTAACAACGCAGAGATCCACCGCGCATCACATGGGCGAACGGCGAACGTGGCCTGTCCGGCCAACGGCACCTTTCCGTATCGATCACATCCGGCCTGAGCGCCTACGCATCTTCGATGCCGGTCGACGGGGCGCTCCAAAGATCGCGCGCCGTGCCGTGCGCCAAGTGCTCTTCGTAGATTCCGACTTTATGGTCGATCAGCTCGAGGCAATCGGTGAGCTGCGCGATCTGACCGACGACCTGTTGTCGGTGCCGGCGCAGGAGCGCGAGTCGCTCATCTTCGTTGCCAGGGCCCTGACGGACCAGTTCGACGTAGCACCGGATCGCGGCGAGTGGCATCCCGGACGCGCGGAACCTCATGCAGTTGGCCAGCCAATCCACGTCCCATTCGCGGTAGACGCGACGACCGTTCGCAAGCCGTCTCACCGGACTGATCAGGAGGCCTTCACGTTCGTAGAGCCGCAGCGTGTGAATGCTCAAGCCGGTGAGTTCGGCGACCTGTCCGATGCTCAATTCCCGTGCGGTGCCGGTCATGGGCCGACCCTAGGTCATTGACCTCGACCGTGCTCTAGCATTTAGCGTCCGGTTCATGACAACACCTCAGCACAAGATCGGATCCGGGTTCGGCGCCCAAAGCACCGCAGACGGCGTCCTGCGCGGAATCGACCTCTCCGCAAAGCTCGCCATCGTCACCGGCGGCTACTCGGGCCTCGGTCTGGAGACCACTCGCGCGCTCGCCAGTGCCGGTGCTCACGTCGTCGTCCCCGCTCGGCGACGCGCGACCGCTCAGGAGGCGGTCAAAAGCATCGACGGAGTCGAGGTCGACGAGGTCGACCTCGCAGACCTCGAGAGCGTGCGCCGGTTCGCCGAACGCTTCGTCGCCTCGGGGCGTCATATCGACATAATGATCAACAATGCCGGGGTCATGGCCTGCCCCGAGACACGCGTCGGCCCAGGCTGGGAAGCGCAGTTCGCGATCAATCACCTCGGCCACTTCGCGCTCGTCAACCTGCTCTGGCCCGCGATCGCGAACGGCGACGGAGCTCGCGTCGTCGCAGTCTCCTCCGCCGCACACCATGCCTCAGGGATTCGCTGGGACGACGTGGCGTTCGAGCACGGCTATGACAGGTGGCAGGCCTACGCGCAGGCGAAGACGGCGAATGTACTGTTCGCCGTGCGACTCGACGTTCTCGGCCGGAGCGCCGGGGTGCGAGCGTTCTCGCTGCATCCCGGCTCCATCCTCACTCCGCTGCAGCGCCACCTCCCCAGGGAAGAGATGGTCGCGCTCGGTTGGATCGACGAGGACGGCAACCTCGCGGCCACCGATTTCAAGACCCCTGCGCAGGGTGCGGCCACGCAGGTGTGGGCCGCTACCTCACCGCGACTGGCGGGCATGGGCGGCGTCTACTGCGAGGACTGCGATATCGCCGAGTCTGCGGTGAACGACATCGGGGCCGGTGTGCGCGACCACGCGACCGACCCCGAACAGGCTGCCCGCCTGTGGACGCTCTCGTCGGAGCTCACCGGCGTGAACGCGTTCGTGACGGCCGCCTGAGGCAACGTAGGTCAGTTCCGTGATGCCCTGGGGGCGACGTGATCGGCGGCGGGCCGGAGGAGGGCTTCCTGGGCCACTGAAGCGATCAACGTCCCCTCGACGGTCCGGATCGAGCCTTGAGCCAGACCGCGGGTGCCGACATGGGCGACGGGGTCCATGGAGTACAGCAGCCATTCGTCGACCCGGGGCGGCCGGTGGAACCAGATCGAGTGATCGAGGCTCACCCTCAGGTCGTATCGTGCCGTCGATCCCGGCGCCCGGGCCGCGCGCACGACGGCGATGTCCGACAGGTAGGCGAGCATGCACGCGTGCATTGCCGCTTCCGTGCCGATGGACATCGTCACCCGAACCCAGAAGGGGTGGGATATCGGGAACGAGCCGGAACCGGACTGGTCCACCGGACGGATCTCGACGGACCGGTCGTCGCCGAACAGCCTGGAGAACCGCACCGGCCGGAGGTCATCCGGCAATGGCACGGACGGCGGGGCGGGCGGCGGCCAGTCCTCGCCGGGCTCGGGATCGTGGAAGGACGCGATCATTTCGTAGATCGGTTTGCCTTCCTGGTGGGCGGTCACGTTCCGCGTGGAGAACGCGCGCCCATCCCGCGTTCTGGTCACCTCGAAGCGCAAGGGCTCCTCCGGCCGGCCGGGCCGGAGGAAATAGGAGTGGAGCGAGTGCACGTCTCTGGGCGCGCCGATGGTGAGGCCCGCGGCGCGCAGAGCCTGCGCCACCACCTGGCCGCCGAACAGCCGCTCCCGCCCGAACCCGTTCGGGTAGGCAAGGAACCGATCGCCGTCCAGTCGCCGCAGTTCCAGCGCGGTCCGGAACGGTGATGTGTCGGTCACGAGGCCTCTCATCCAGACGATGGCGCCAGATCTGGCGGGAGCCGGATCAGGCGGGAGCCGACCGTACGGTCTCGCCGGTCATGACCCGCCCGGCCTTCGGTCAGCCGACGCGGATCGGGAGGGTACGCGGTCCACGGACCTGGCCCGCGGCCCAGGTCACCGCGGACGGGTCCGCAAGGGTGAAAGCGGGGATCCGTTCGAGCCAGACCTCGAGGGCGACCCGCAGTTCCATCCGGGCCAAGTGTGAGCCCACGCAGCGGTGGATGCCAAGACCGAACGCGGCATGCCGGTTCACCTCACGGTCGATGACGACCTCGTCCGCGCGGTCGAACTGCGCCGGGTCACGGTTGGCCGCCGGGAACGACAGCAGGACCCAGTCCTCGGCCTTCATGTCGACGCCGTGCCAGTGCATGTCCTCCTTCACCAGCCGCGCCATCGTGACCGGCGCGTAGGCCCGGAGGAACTCCTCCATCGCGGTCGGCAGCAGCCCGGGCTCGGCGACGAGGCGCTCGCGGTCGTCCGGAGTCTTCGCCAGGTGCCAGAGCGACGCGCCGATCGCGCTCCACGTCGTGTCGATGCCGGCGATGAGCAGCAGGGCCATCGTGCCGGCGACGTGGGACGGTTCGAGCTTGTGGCCGTCGAGCTCGGCGTTGATCAGATAGGTCGTGAGGTCGTCGCGCGGGTTCTCGACGTGATCACGGATCTGGACGAGCAGGTACTCGAACAGCTGCGATATCCGTGCGACTCGTTCCTCAGGCGGCAGGTTGACGCCTTCGAGCACGTTCTCGACGAACTCGCGGAACTGCGGCCCGTCCTCGGGAGGGAAACCCAGCATGTCGGAGATGACGCGCATCGGAATGTGCTGGGCGTAGTCGTGTGCGGCGTCGACGACGTCCCGCCCCTCGAAGGCGTCGACGAGCGAGTGGCAGAACGCCCGGGTGGCAGGCTCCTGCTTGGTGACCGCGACCTTGGTGAACGCCGGAAGCAGCAGCTTGCGGGCGCCGTGATGGAACGGCGGGTCGGACGAGATAGGCGGCGCGCCGCCTACCGGCGCCAGCTCGCGCGGCGGCCGGTAGTTGCTCATGATGATCGCCCGCGAGGAGAACCGCTCGGTGTCGTAGGCGATCGCCGCGATGTCATCGTGGCGGGTCGGAAGCCATCCCCCGCCGAACCGCTCGGTGTGCGCGATCGGACAGCGCTGCCGTAGCTCCTCCTGTATCGGGTAGGGATCGGCGGCCCACTCCGGCTCGAGATGGGAGAAGTCGGTGGCCCAGTCCGACACCTGACCGGTGACGATCTCGCTGCGCTCGCCGAGCTGCCTTTCGCGTTCGTTCCAGACGTCCTGGCTGAAGCGGTCGTCGGCGGTCATGTCACGCCTCCTCGAGGACGTCGATCGCACGTTCGGGACAGTTGGACGCCGCCAGGCGTGCGTCGCGGGAGTTGCCTGGCGGCACGATGCCGTCACCGAGGACCGTCCCGTAGCCCTCGTCGTCGCCGCCGAACAGGTCGGGAGCCAGGTCGTAGCAGCGGCCGTGCCCCTGGCAACGCCCGGAGTCGATCTGCACTTTCACTACGTCTCTCCCGTCTGTGCCGTGGAGTCGATCGGGGCGAGGACGGTCATGAGGCGGGCCAGTAACCCGGCCCACTCCTCGTCGCCGACCGCATGCAGGTCCGGCGTGACCAGCGCACTGCCCATCGCGAGCAGTAGGCAGAAATGGGCGATGGCGTTCGGCGACAGTGCGGGGTCCAACTCGCCACCGGATTGGGCGGCGCGCACGAGCCCGGCGACCAGGTCGGCGCGTTCGCCCATGTCGTCGCGCATCGGACGGGCGACGTCCTCGTCCCGCCGGGCCGCCACCAGCGCCTCCACGATGAGGTAGCCGCGGGCGTCGCGACGGCGGGGAAGGCACCGGCCGACGGCGAGAAGCACATCCGCGATCGGCCGGTCGGGTTCGGCGGCGACCAGGTCGCCGAGCACACGCCGCCCGTGCGCACGCAACGCCGCCACCAGCAGTTCCGCCTTCGAGCCGAAGTGCGCGTACAACGCGCCGTTGCTCACGCCCGCTGCGGCTGCGATCTCGACCACGCGCGTGCCGTCGTACCCGCGCTCGGCGAAGACCTCGGCGGCCGCACGCAGCAGCCGCTCCCGGGTCTCGGCGGCGGTGACACCCGCGATGCGCCCCATGAAAGAATTAAAAGAGCGTTCATTTGACCCGTCAAGAGCCTGCGTGAGACCGGGCGAGCCGAAGCCGGCGTACCAACGTGAGGTTCACGACGGGCAAGACACCCAGGGTCAACTCATCTTGCCCAGGCCGCGCGCCAGGATGGTGGCGGTGGTCGCGACGACGGAGTCGTCGGAGGCGCCGTCGGCGGCCAGGCGGTTGGTGTAGACGGCGATGATCAGTGGCGCGCCGGAGGGCGGCCAGGCGATCGCGATGTCGTGCGCGCCGCCGTACGCGCCCGGGGTACCGGTCTTGTCGCCGACGGTCCAGTCCTTGGGCAGGCCCGCCCGGATGCGGCGGTCGCCGGTGGTGTTCGCGCGCAGCCAGCCGATCAGCCGCGCCCTGTCCGGCTCGGCCAGTGCGCTGCCGGTGGTGAGCTTGGCCAGGTTCCGGCCCATGAACGCGGGCATGGTGGTGTCGCGTTTCTCGCCCGGGCTCCATTCGTTGAGCTCGGTCTCCCAGCGGTCCAGCCGGGAGACCGGGTCACCGAGGGTACGGAAGTACCTCGTCAGCCCCGCGGGGCCGCCGATCTGCTTCAACAGCAGGTTGCCCGCCGTGTTGTCGCTGACGGTGACGGCCGCGTGGCACAGCTGCGCGACCGTCAGACCGGTGTCGACGTGCTTCTCGGTGACCGGCGAGTTCGACACCAGATCGCTTTGCTCCCACCGGATGAGCCGGTCGAGCAGGCCCGGGTCGAAGCGGCGCGCCTTGTCGAGCACCGCGGCGGCCACCATCGCCTTGAAGGTGGAAGCCATGCCGAAGCGCTCGTCGCCGCGGTGGGTGATGGTGGCGCCGGTGGCCGTGTCGAGTGCGTACGCGCCGATCCGTCCCTTGAAGGACGCCTCCAGCTTGCGCAGTTCCTTCTGTACGTCGGTGCGCTGGGACGGTGTCGCGACCGCGATCTGCGAGGTTCCGCTCTGCGGGGCCGCGTTCCCGGCGGTGCCGCCCGTACCGCAGGCGGCCGCGCCGAACAGCGTGGTGACGGCCAGCGCGGCTCCCAGCGCCGTCCGGATCGGCTGGGGGTGTGGATATCGCATTCCGGGCTCCTCGCTCTCTGGATCTTCGGATTGGGAGAGCAGACCAGAGCGGCTCACCTGGCGTCCAATATCGGCATTGAGTCAGATCGATATTGAACCGCCTATCAGTACACGTCAGAGCCGTGGATCCCCAGCCGGTCCCCGGACCGGTCCCCGCGCCGCCCGTGGTGCCCCGTCAGGAACCGGCTCGCCCTCGCCGACCGTAGGGCGCGGCAGCGGCTGCAGCGCCCCGGCATGTCCGCAATTACCGATGAAGCGTTCGTCATCAGCCATCGGATCTGTCGTTGACATGTGCCGCACCGGTCGGCCGGACGAGCGATCATAGCTCAGCCATGGCGCTGACGGCGTACGGCGTATGCCACGGTCACGGCCGCCAGCAACGGCCCCCAGGCGACCAGCGGCAGGTAGCACAGGTAGAGGATCACGGCCTTGGCGCCATGCGGCAGTTCGGGGTCGCTGTCGACCTGCAATCCGAAGGCCAACGGCGTCCACATCACCATCAGCGCGACAGAGCCCAGCGCGGCAGGGATGATCGCCGCCGGCGGGCGGATCGGCCTGCCGCGTAGGAATGGCACCCACCGCGGCCAGATCTCGCCCCACGGCCGGACCAGGCCCATGCTCAGAAACGCCACCGCCTCGGAAACGACGGTCAACGCGATCACGTAGGCCAGCATGGCCGGCCACTCGCCGTTCCGCGGATCCAGCGAGCCGGTGAAACCTGCCGGAAGGCCCAGACCGAACAGGATCCGCCAGATCCCCGCCGGCAGCGCGCACCACAGCGTCGCCTCCGCGGCCCAGGCGGCCCACCGTGGCACCGGCCCCTTGGTCGCAGGCCCCTTGGCCGCAGGCCCCTTGGCCGCGAGTCCCTTGGTCGCCGGTCTGGCGTCGGCGGGTGCCTCGATGGCGGTCATCGGACGCTCCCGGTGGTGTGGTGATCTGCGGCCGGCTCGGGCTCGCCCGATCCGGTGGCCAGAAATGATCCGGCGATGAGCGCCGTGAGGGCGGCGATCAACCCCAGTTTGATCTTCAGCTTCTTGTTCAGCGGAGGCATCGCGGCCTCCCGCACCAGGTTCGTTCCATGTAGTCCAAGATCGCCTCTGCCCGGGCGGGACGCCTCCCCTGTACGGGCGGTCGGCCTCCCCCACAGAGGGGAATCCGGGTGGGCGATACGGACGGGCGATGAGGAAGGGGCCCGGACGACGGTCCGGGCCCCTTCCGTTGTGATCAGCTGCGGTCCGGGGTCGCGGCCGGGCCGGACGGTTGGTGGGTCGAGGACGGTTCACCGGCGGATGGGGCCTGATCGCGGTGTGCCCCGTACACGACCAGGGCCCAGGCGAGGCAGCCGAAGGCTGCGGTATGGACCAGCGTGCGGATGATGTTCCAGGTGACCCACTTGTCTTCGAAGTGCCGGCGTACCCCGGCGAGGTCGGTGATGTGGGCGGGGTCTCCGGCCTTGTCGAGCTCGTTGTTGAGAGGGACGTTGAGGCCCATGGTGACGAAGAACGCCACCAGGTAGAGCGCGAGTCCGGCGATGATCCAGGGCAGCACGGGCCGGCCGTGGCCGCGCCAGGCCAGGACCATCGCCAGGGCGATGAGGGGGATCGACCCAAGGAAGGGGAGCATGAACCAGCCGTTGATGATCGCCCGGTTGATGCTCTGCATCCCCTCGACGACGGTGCGGTCGGACGAGCGCGCCAGGCCGGGCATCACCGAGCAGGCATAGGCGAACATGAACCCGGCCATGAGCCCGGTGGTGATCGTGCTGGTCAGCAGCGCGGCGGATTGCAGAGTTCTCATCAGGTCACTCCTGATTCCAGATGCCGGTGGCGGCGGCGTCTCGGGCGTAGTCGGCGAAGTCGCGGGGAGGCCGGCCCAGGACCCGCTGGACGCCGTCGCACAGGTGGGCGTTGCGGCCGTCCAGCACGGTGGTGAACAGGTAGGTCAGCAGCTCGACGACGTCGGCGGGGACGCCCTCGGCGGTCAGGGAGTCGGTGAGCTCGGCCGCCGAGATCCGGGTGTAGCCGATGTCGCGGCCGGTGGCAGCGGCGATGACGGCGGCGGCCTCGGCGAACGTGAGCAGGCGCGGGCCGGTCAGTTCGTAGATCTGGCCGAGGTGCCCGTCCTGCGTCAGCACCGCGGCCGCCACGTCGGCGATGTCGTCGGCGTCGACGAACGGCTCCCCCACGTCGCCGGCCGGCAGGTAGAGATGGCCGGCCACGATCGGGTCCAGCAGGTGGCTCTCGCTGAAGTTCTGGTTGAACCAGCTGCAGCGCAGAACCGTCCAGTCCGCGCCCGAGGCGGCCAGCACCTCCTCGCTGGCCTGGGCCTCCTCCTCGCCGCGGCCCGACAGCAGCACCAGCCGCCGGGTACCGGACTTCAGCGCCATCTCGGCGAATGAGCCGATCGCCTCGGGCGCTCCGGGCACGGCGAGATCCGGGTAGTACGACACGTACGCCGCCCCCACGTTCTCCAGCGCGGGCTCCCATGTCGCCGGGTCCTCCCAGTCGAAGGGCACCCCGCCGGATCGAGAGCCGATCCGTACGGGCCGGTCGCTCGCGGTCAGCCGCTGAACGATGCGACGACCGGTCTTGCCGGTGCCTCCGACGACGAGCGTCAGTGTCTGGGTCATGTTCCTGCTCCTTGTTGCTGAGGCCTGGGTGCTGCGGCCGTGGGTGCTGCGGGCCGGACACTTCAACCATCGGGCGGAGCCGGGTTGGCAACAACGGCCAGGTGTGCAACGGTCGTTAACCGAGAGGTTCACGATCGGAGGACGCGGTGGAGCGGCGCGACATCGAGATCTTCCTGGCGCTGGCCGACGAACTGCATTTCGGCCGCACCGCCGAACGCCTGCACGTGTCCACCGCCCGGGTGAGCCAGACCATCAAGAAGCTGGAACGCCAGATCGGGGCGGCACTGTTCGAACGGACCAGCCGCCGGGTCGCGCTCACGCCGATCGGGCGCCGCCTTGACGAGGATCTGCGGCCCGCCCACCAGCAGATCCTGGAGGGCATCGAGAGGGCGATCGCCGCCGGCCGCGGCATCGACGGCACGCTGCGGGTCGGCTTCATCGGCACCGCCGTCGGCCAGCTTCTGCACGAGGTGGCCGCGACCTTCCACACCCGGCATTCCGCCTGCCAGGTCGAGATCGTGGAGGCCCGTTACAGCGACTTCCTCGCCGTGCTCCGGGCCGACGAGATCGACGTCATACTCGTCCCGGTCAAGGTCGCGGAACCCGACATCGCCTGCAGTCCCGTCCTGTTCCGCGAAGCTTCCGTGCTCGCCGTCTCGGCCCGGCACCGCCTCGCCCGGCGCGACTCGGTCTCGCTGGAGGATTTCGCCCGCGACAAGGTGCTGCGTCCCCGCTCCCTTCCCGACTACATGGACGAGAGCCTGGTCCCCCGCAAGACGCCCGCCGGGCTGCCGATCGAACGCGGCCCCGAATTCAGCACCGTCCAGGAGATGCTCTCCCTCATCGGCGCGGGCCTGGGCATGTTCCCCGTCCCCGCCCACGCCGGCAAGTACGACACCCGGCCGGACGTCGCCTACATCCCCATCCGTGACGGGCTGGTCAGGGAGCGCGTCTTCATCTGGCGGACCACTGCGGAGACGAACCGGATCCGCGCCTTCACCCGCGCCGCCCGCGATGTCGTCGCGACCTCGCCCAACCCGCTCCTGGCCCCGGTCCCCGGCTGAGGCCCGGTCGGGGCGCGGCCCCGCGAAGAAAATCCCCGCCCCCTTACGTTTCGCCCCGCGCCCGGCGTGGCTCGCCGACGAGCGCACCGCGCTGCCGTCGCTGGTGGTGATGGCGGCCTGGCGGGGCTTCGGCTTCGACATGGTGATCTTCCTCGCCGCTCTTCAGGGCATCCCGAGGGATCTCTACGAGGCCGCCGGCGTCGACGGCGCCGGGCGGTGGGCGACCTTCCGCAAGGTCACTGTGCCCATGCTGCGCCCGGCGCTGCTGTTCACCGCCGTCTACTCGACCATCGGCTACATGCAGTTCCTCGAGGAGCCGCTGGTCATGACGCAGGGCGGTCCGCTCGACAGCACCCTGTCCGCGTCGTACGCCATCTACAAGCAGTTCGGCGTGGGCAACTACGGCTACGCCGGAGCCGCGGCGAGCGTGCTCTTCGCCGTGATCGTCGCCCTGTCGTTCCTGCAGTTCCGGATGCTCCGGCCGAGACACCACTGAGGAGCCGGCGATGATCAGAAGAGTCGTGCTGTACGTCCTGCTCACACTGGGTCTCGGCGTGGTCGTCACCCCGTTCGGCTGGACCGTGCTCAGCTCGTTCAAACCCGAGCAGGAGATCCGCAGCAGTCCGCCGACGTTCCTGCCGGACCGGCCCACGCTCGTCGGCTACCGCGAGCTGCTCGACCGGATGGACCTGCTGACCGTGTTCCTGAACAGCGTCGTGGTGGCATCGGTCATCGTGCTGGCCAACATCCTGTTCTGCTCGATGGTGGCCTAGGCCCTCACCAAGCTGCCGTTCCGCGCGCGCAACCTCGTCTTCGGCCTCGTGATGGCGCAGATGATGGTGCCCGGCATCGTGTTGATGATCCCGCAGTTCGTCGTGGTGACGAATCTCGGCCTGGTGAACACGATCTTCGGCATCGCCTTGCCCTATCTGGTCATGCCGCTCGGGATCTTCCTCATGCGGCAGTTCATGGCGGAGATCCCCGACGAGCTGGTGCACGCGGCCCGCATCGACGGCGCGGGCGAGTTCCGGATCTTCTTCCGGATCGTCATGCCGCTGTGCAAGCCGCCGCTGGCGACCCTCGGCCTGATCACCTTCCTGGCCGCCTGGAACAACTTCCTCTGGCCGGCGGTCGTGGCCCAGACCCAGGACCGCTACACGCTGCCGGTCGCGCTCGCCATCTTCTCCAACCACGAGTCCACCCACTACGGCCTGCTGCTCGCCGGCGCGGTCGTGGTCGTCGTACCCGTCCTCGTCCTCTTCCTCGCCCTCCAGCGCTTCTTCATCGAAGGCATCGCCTCCACCGGTATCAAATAGCTCCGGGAGACCCCATGCGATTCACCCGTTCCCGTCGGGCGCCGGTCGGCGCGCTGAGGGCGGCGGCCTGCGTCGCCGTCGCCGTCGCCGTCGCCGTCGCCGTCACCGGCCCGGCCGCGGCCGCCGCCTCGCCCCCGTCCCGCTCGCCGGGCGGGTCCGCGACGCTCCGCGCGTACGCCGCCGACACCTGGCGGTCCATGACCGCCATGACCGACCCGGCCACCGGGCTGCCCGCCGACAAGATCACTGGTGATCTCAAGACCGCCGCGACGATGACCTCGCCGACGAACATCGGCGCCTACCTGTGGAGCACCCTGGTCGCCCGCGACCTCGGGTTCATCTCGGCCCGCGACGCGGCGAAGCGCGTCGGCCGGACGCTCGGCTCTGTGGGACGCCTCGAACGCCACGCTCCGGACGGCCAGTTCTACAACTGGTACGACCCGAAGACGCTGAAACTGGTCACGGTCTGGCCCGAGGACGGCAGCACCGTCAAGCCGTTCCTGTCCAGCGTCGACAACGGCTGGCTCGCCACGGCCCTCATGATGGTGCGCACCGCCGTACCGCAGGAGAAGGCGCGAGCAGAGCGGCTGCTCGCCGGGATGGACTTCCGGGCCTACTACGACCCCGTGGCGGCGACCAACGGCACCGGCCTGCTGCGCGGCGGCTTCTGGCCGCAGGACCCCGCTCCGACCTGCTCGATCAAGGCCGACTACCTCGGCACCGGGACGGAGGTCTCCCAGACCTGTCACACCTACGGCTCCCCCGGTGAGACGCGCATCGCATCGTACGTGGGCATCGCGCGCGGCCAGCTGCCGCCGCAGCACTACTTCGGCCTGCTGCGCACCCTCGGCGACGACGGCTGCTCGTTCGGCTGGCAGGAACAGCGCCCGCCGGGGACGTTCCAGACCCACCTCGGGATCAGAACCTACGAGGGCACGTACGGATACCGCGGCATGCGGCTGGTCCCGATCTGGGGCGGCAGCATGTTCGAGGAGCTCATGCCGGACCTGTTCGTGCCCGAGCGGAGCTGGGCGGCGCGCAGCTGGGGACGCAACCACCCGGTGTTCGTCGCCGCCCAGATCGAGCACGGCCTGCGGGAGGCGAAGTACGGCTACTGGGGCTTCTCGCCGTCCAACGACCCCTACGGCGGCTACCGGGCGTACGGCGTGGACGCCATCGGGATGCAGTCCGACGGATACCCCTCCGACGAGGAGGGGACGCTGGTCGACTACGGCTACGAGGGCTGCCGCGAGGCCGCGCCCGAACCGGCGTCGTACGGCGACGGCATCGTCACACCGCACGCCTCGTTCCTGGCCCTGCCGTACGCGTCGCGCGCCGCCCTCGGCAATCTGGCCGGGCTGCGGCGCGACTTCGACGCCTACGGACCCGGCGGCTTCTACGACGCGATCGCCGTGCGCAGCGGCAAGGTGTCGAAGTTCTACCTCGCCCTCGACCAGGGAATGATCATGGCCGCGCTGGGCAACGAGCTGGCTCACGGGAACATGCGCCGCTACTTCGCCGCCGGCGAGGCGGAGCACCGGCTGCGACCGGTCCTGGGCCTGGAGGAGTGGGACGTCGTTCCGCCCTCCCCCGCCGCGCGGGCCCGGCTCGGCCTGGAGTGACGACCCGCGGGCGAACCACCATCTGAGGATTTCTGGAATCGGGGACTTCGACATGACGGACACGACCGACGTGAGCGCCGACGAGGCACGGCGAGACTGGCAGGCCCGCATCTACAAGGCGTCCGGGACCGCGGCGACCTCGACCGGCGTCACGCTGACCGCGCCCGAGGGCCTCCACGCCTCGGCGGGCGTGGCGCAGGTGAGCCTGACGTGGGAACCGGTCGACGGCGCCGCCGGCTACGTCGTGCACCGCTCGGACGCCGAGGACGGGCCCTTCGAGCCGATCCGGCAGCGCGACGTGGACGTCCCCGCCGTCCCGGGCCGCTCGTACGTCGACACCGGATCGGCCGGCACGCGGTGGTACGCGGTGGCGGCGATCGCCGCGATGAACGTCATCGGTCCGCTGTCGGCCCCCGTACAGGCCACGCCGCTCGCCGCACCGGAGGGCATGCCGGAGGTCGCCGTCCGCGTGCACGCGGGGCGGGTGACCCGCCCGCTGCCCCGGCCGTGGCGGCACATGGTGGGCTCCGAGCACCTGTCGCACCTGCTGAGCACCGACACGACCGGGGGGCGGCCGATCGGCGCGGAGCTGACCGAGGCACTGCGGATCATGCACGACGACCTCGGGGTTTACCGCGAGGTCGACGATGTCCCGGTGCACGACTTCAGCGGCGTCGGCACCGTCTACGACACGATCACGTCGTTCGGCATGCGGCCGATCGTCGAACTGTCGTTCATGCCGCGGGATCTGGCCCGCGACCCCTCACAGACCGTCTTCGGCTACGAGGCGATCATCTCCCCGCCGCGCGACTACGACCGTTGGGGCGATCTGGTCCGGGCGCTGACGGCGCACCTGGTGGCGCGGTACGGCCTCGAGGAGGTCCGCGACAACTGGGCCTTCGAGGTGTGGAACGAGGCCAACCTGGAGGTGTTCTGGAGCGGCACGCCGGAGGAGTTCTTCCGGCTGTACGACGTCTCGGCCGCCGCGGTCAAGAGCGTCGACCCGGCGTTGCGCGTCGGCGGACCGTCGTCGGCCGCCAACGGCTGGGTGGACGAACTGCTCACCCACGCCGCAGCGTCCGGCGCGGCCGTCGACTTCGTCTCGACGCACACCTACGGGAACGCTCCGCTGGACTGGCCGTCGGCCCTGGCCCGGCACGGCCGCGCGGGCACCCCGATCTGGTGGACCGAGTGGGGGCCGACGCCCACGCACTTCCACGGCATCGGCGACGGCCCGTTCGGCGCGGCGTTCCTGCTGCACGGCATGAGATCGGCGGCCGGGCGGGTGGACTCACTGTCGCACTGGGTCGCCTCGGACCACTTCGAGGAGCTCGGCCGGCCGCCCGCGCTCTTCCACGGCGGGTTCGGCCTGCTGACCGTGGGCAACCTGCGCAAGCCCCGCTTCTGGGCGCTGTCGCTGGCCGACCGGCTCGGTGACGAGGAACTCGACGCCACCGTGCACGGTGACGTGGCCGGCGTCGAGGCATGGGCCGCGCGCGGATCCGGCCGCGTCGGCGTGCTGGTCTGGAACGGCACGCTCAACCAGGCCCAGGCCGGAGGCGAGCCGCTGCTGGACCGATCCGTCACGGTCACCGTCGAGGGCCTCACACCCGGCGGGTACGAGGTGCGGCACCACCGCGTCGACGACTCGCACTCCAACATCGAGGCGGCCTGGCGGAACCTCGGCGGCGGCGACGGCTGGCCCACCGAGGCGCAGTGGGCGGAGCTGCGCGCCGCCGACACGCTCGACGACTTCGCGCCGCCAGAGCGGGTGAGCGCGCACGGCGAGCCCGTCGCCTTCCGCTTCGCGCTCCCCATGCCCGGAGTCTCCTATCTGGAGTTCAGCCCGATCACGGCACCCGGCCGGCGATCTGCCGAGATGACCGGCTGAATCACCGGCCGAATCACCGGTTGGGCAATCACGCCGTCAGCGCTGGATGGCCTTGGTCTCGAGGAACTCTTCGATGCCGTGGCGGCCGAACTCACGGCCGTTGCCGGACTGCTTGTATCCGCCGAACGGCGCGAGGGGGTTCCACTGGGCGCCGTTGATGTCGACCTGGCCGGTGCGCAGCCGCCGGGCGATCGCGAGCGCGCGCTCGTCGCTGCCGAACACGGCGCCGGTGAGCCCGTACGTGGTGCTGTCGGCGATCTCGACGGCCTGGTCGTCGCCGACGTACGGGATGATCGTCAAGACGGGGCCGAAGATCTCCTCTTGGGCGATCACGGAGTCCGGGGCGACGTCAGCGAAGATCGTCGGCTTCACGTACGCGCCCCCGTGCAGGCCGCTGTGCAGACCGTCGGGTTCGCCGGGGCCGCCGAACGCGAGAGTGGCGCCGTCGGCGATACCGCGTCGGATGTAGCCGTCCACCCGATCGCGCTGAGTCTTCGAGGCCATCGGGCCGATGCGGGTGGCCTCGTCGGTCGGGTCGCCGACCGTGTATTCGGCGGCGGCCGCCACCGCCCGTTCGACGATCTCGTCGTGCAGCGCCGCCGGGACGAGCATCCGCGGCCACCCGCCGCAGACCTGGCCACCGTTGGCGAAGGCGTGGCCCACCCCGAGCCGTACGGCCACATCGAGGTCGGCGTCGTCGAGGATCACGTTGGCGGACTTGCCGCCGAGTTCCAGCGCGACCCGCTTGACGGTCTCGGCGGCGACGGCCGAGACCCGCCTGCCCGCCCGTGTGGACCCCGTGAACGAGACCATGCCGATGCCGGGGTGGGCTGCGATCGCCTCGCCGACGACCGGCCCGGTGCCGTGGACGACGTTGAACACGCCCGCCGGCAGTCCCGCCTCGGCGGCGATCTCTGCGAGGATCCCCGCGGTAAGCGGCGCGATCTCCGACGGTTTCAAGACCACGGTGTTGCCGGCCAGCAGGGCGGGCGCCGACTTGGCGACGATCTGCTGCAGGGGGAAGTTCCACGGCGTGATGGCGCCGACGACACCGATCGGCTCGCGCACCACGAGCGAGTTGCCGATCTCCTCCGTCCAGTGAAAGTCGGCGGCGAGCGCGGCGAAGGTCGCGGCCACCATGACCGGCAGCCCTGCCTGTGCCGCCCGGGAAAGGGTGATCGGGGCGCCCATCTCGCCGGTGATCGTGGTGGCGATCTCCTCGACCCGTCCTCGCAGTCCCTCGGAGATGCGGCGGACGACCTCGGCGCGTTCGGCAGGGTCGGTGGCGGCCCAACCGGGGAAGGCCGCCGTCGCGGCGGCGACGGCCCGGTCGACGTCGGCGGCGGTGCCCGACGGCACCTGGGCGAAGACCTCACCGTTCGCCGGATTCACCACTTCGATCAGGTCGGTGGATCCGGCGACGGCCGCGCCGCCGATCCAGTGGGTTGATCCGTTAAGTGCTGTTGTGCTCATGAGCTCACCGTGCCGACGGTGGACGACCGTAGGAATGCTCTCCCGATCCCTGGATCCGGACCGGCTCGGCCCTGGTGACCCGGATCCCAGGATCGACAGGGCATGGATACGGCGTGCCGGAACCGCGATGCTCGGCAGCGGACGGAACATCCCTGACCAGGGGATCGTTCGAACGTACGCGGCATCCGCCGTGACCGACCAGTCGTCGCCTGAGACCGCGGAAGGGAGAACGGAGCCATGGACCGGGCCAGACTCGCCGACTTCCTGCGCACCCGCCGGCAGGCGCTGCAGCCCGAGGACGTGGGCCTCCCCCGCGGCGGGCGGCGGCGTACGAGCGGGCTACGGCGCGAAGAGGTCGCCGTGCTGTCCGACATGTCGGTCGACTACTACAGCAGGCTGGAACAGCAACGCGGGCCGCACCCCTCGGAGCAGATGCTCACCGCGCTCGCACGCGGCATGCGCCTCTCGCTCGAGGAGCGCGATCACATGTTCCGCCTCGCGGGTCACGCCACGCCGCAACGGGCCGTGCGCACAGACCACATCAAGCCAGGCATGATGCGCATCTTCGACGGACTCGAAGACGCCGCCGCCCAGATCGTGAGCCACCTCGGGGAGACGCTGAAGCAGACCCGGCTGTCGAAGGCACTGGTCGGCGACGAGTGCGCGCACGCCGGTCTGGCGCGCAGCCTGCACTACCGGTGGTTCACCGACCCGGCCGCGCGGTCGATCTACCCCGAGGACGACCACTCGGCCCATAGCAGGCTGATCGCAGCGAATTTGCACAGCGTGTACACACGTGACGGCAAGGACTCCCGCGCGGCCTCGATCGTCGATGCCCTCCTCGCCAAGAGCCCCGAATTCGCCGGGATCTGGGCCGAGCACCCGGTCACGGGCCCGTACTGCCCGCCCAAGCGCATCCGGCACCCGCAGGTCGGGCTGCTCGAGCTGCACTGCCAGACGCTGATCGATCCCGACCAGTCCCAGCTGCTGGTGGTCTACACCGCATCACCGGGTAGCGAGAGCTATGAGAAACTCCAGCTGCTGTCCGTCATCGGCGACGAGCCCATGACCAAGAGACACGTCCCACCATGACCGGCGAAGGGTGACCGGTGTCCCAGTTCCACGACATCTTCTGCACGTCCGACGCCCCGCTGATCCCAGCTGAGATCGCGGAACGCGCCGGCGAGACGTGGTACGGCGACGGCGAACCCGCGTTCATACCCGACGCCGGCGACGATCCGGCATGGCGGCGGCTGGAAATGCGCCTGCCCGGCATCCGCCGCCCGATCGTCTTCCTGCGGAACGTCGGCCCCGACGAGACACGGATCTACGTCGATCAGGCCTTGGAGGAGGCGCCCGGTTTCCTCCCGCCCGAGGTGACGAGGAGGCTGCGCGCCACCCGGCAGATCATTGGCATCGAGCTCTGGCCGGAGACCCTCGACGACGACGCGTGGGAGCTGCTGGACCTCGTCCAGTCGTTCATCGCGACCACGCTCGACGGCCTGCTGGTGACCGGCGACGGCGTCTACGACCAGAGACTCCACGACCAGAGTTAGGTGGCGAGGGTCGGATCCGGCCTTGTCACCCGGCGTGGTGGGCGTCGAGCGGTGCTCCGGCCGTGACCGTGCGCTCACGGGTTAGGCTGGCTGTGGAGCAACCGAAATGGCCGTTCTCACCAGCAAGCCTGGCACCCAGATGCGCGGCCGTCCCCTCATGGTCGGTGTCCTGCTGCTGGCCATGTTGCCCGCCGCGCTGGATCAGACCGCACTGTCCCCGGCCCTGCCGGCGATCGGCGCCGAATTCCGTGGCGGTCTGGGCTATGACAGCTGGGTGATCTGTGCCTATCTGCTCGCCATGACCGCTTCGGTGATGCTGTGGGGCAGGCTGGGTGATCAGTTCGGCCACAAATCCTTGCTCATCGCGGCGCTGCTGATCTTTTTGATCGGTTCGGTACTGAGCGGACTGGCCTGGGACCTGGATTCCCTGAACGTCTTCCGGGCCGTTCAGGGCCTCGGCGCCGGTGGTCTGGTGGTGCTCAGCCAGGTGATCGCGGGCGATCTGGTGCCGCCGCATCGACGGGGCCGCTACCAGGGCCTGTTCGGCGCGGTCTTCGGAGTGGCCACCATCGTCGGTTCGCTGTTCGGCGCGTTGTTCGTCGACCACCTGTCATGGCGCTGGATCATGTTGATCAACCTGCCGATCGCCGTGGTGACGATGGCTCTGGCGGCGATCGTGTTGCCGGCGCCCGTCGAACTCGAGAAACACCGGATCGACTACCTGGGCCCGGCGCTGCTGGCCGGGTCGGTGGGCCTGATCATGGTCACCACGGTGGGCGTGATCCAACACTCCTGGACCTCGGTGCGGGCCGTCGAAGTCGGTTCGGTCGCCGTCGCCCTGGGCATCGGGTGGGCGCTCACGCAGCGCCGCGCCGCCGAGCCGACCCTGCCACTGAACCTGTTCCGCAATCCGGTGTTCTCCATCGGCGGCACCATCGACTTCATCGCCGGATTCGTGCTGTTCGGCAGTCTGATCTACGTTCCGGTGTTCCTGCAGGTGGTCACGGGGCGCTCTGCGGGCGTCTCAGGCCTGTACCTTCTGCCGCTGATCCTGGGCGTACTGGTCATGGCGATCGTGTCCGGTCATCTGATCAGCCGGACCGGCAGGTACAAGGCCCTGCTCGTCACCGGGATGGCGCTCACCACACTGGGACTGCTGCTGTGCTCGCGATTGGAGACCACGACCGCCACGTTGGCGATCAGCCTCGCTCTGGGAGTCCTGGGATGCGGTCTCGGTCTGGTCGTCCAAGTGCCGATCATCGCGGTGCAGAACGCCGTCGACTACCGTCGTCTCGGCGTCGGGACCTCGGGTGTGACCATGTGCCGCGCCGTTGGCGGTGTCATGGGGATCACGGTCTTCAGCGCGATACTCGGACACCAGATCGCCGCTCGCATGGCCGAGGCGGTACGCGCCGTCCAGCTGCCGCCGGAGGTCGACATCGCCGCCATCCGGCAGGACCCGAGGCTGCTGTCCATGCTCCCCCCGGGCACCCGGGCCACGGTGTCCGACGCCTTCGCCCATTCGTTCCAGATCATGTTCCTCTGGTCGGTCCCGGTCGCGTTCGCGGGAGTGCTGCTGGCCCTGCTGCTACGCGGAACCGCCGCACGGACGACGGCCAACGTCTCCGACCTCGGTGAAGCGTGCGGCGCAGTGCCCACCGTACGTTCGTCGGAGTGTGAGATCGAACGTCAGCTGTCGGCGCTGCTGCGATCTGACGCGGACACGACGGAGAAGCTCGAGCAGACCTACGCCGACCTCGGCGAACATGCCGGGACCGACGCCGCCCCCGGTTGCCTGTGGATCCTTTGCCGCGTCGCCCGGGCGGGATCCATCCCGGCCGACCTGCTGTACGAGGGGACCGGCGCCGCCGCCGAGGAAGGGCGCCGATACGTCAACCGGCTGGTCGCCGACGGCCTCCTCGCCCGCCAGAACGGCAACCTCGCCATCACCACGGAAGGGCAGGCACTCGCCGAACGGCTGCAGACCTGTATGCAACGGACTCTGACCAAATTCCTCGACGGCTGGTCCACGGAAGAATTTCCACAGCTGTCCGAGCATCTCGCCCGCCTGTCGCGGCAGTTCCTCGGCGATGACGCCCAGCAGCACATCCTCAAACCCAGAGCGGCCACATGACCACCCGACCTCGGGACGAGATCACCTTCGCCCTCATGTGCGGTTGAGATCGATCACCAGGTCAGTTCGGGGCGCGATGCCACCGACGGAACCACGTTGCCCACGTGGGCCGCCGCGGCGACCAGGTGATCGCGGATCACCTGGCGGTAGACCCTCTCGTAGGCCTCGGCCATGTTCGACACGTCGAAGTGGCGTGCGACGTGGTCACGACACGCACGCGGGTCGAGCCGGCCTGCCGCGTCGATCGCGCCGGCCAGCTCCGCGGGGTCGTCCTTGATGATCCCGGTCACCCCGTCGGCGACGACCTCGGGCACCGAACCGCGCCGGAGCGCGACGACCGGGGTCCCGCAGGCCATGGACTCGATCATCACCATGCCGAAGGGCTCGTCCCACTGGACCGGGAACATCAGGCAGTGTGCCGCCCCATAGAGTTCCTGCTTGCGTGCCATCTCGGCCTCACCGAGGAACTCCACGCCGGCACCGAGGCGGGGCCTGATCTCCTCGTCGAAATAGGCCCGCTCATACCCCTCGTTGACCTTGCCGGCCAGCAGAATGCGCCGGCCGGCACGCCGAGCCGACTCGATGGCCAGATGGGCCCCCTTGTCGGGGTTGAAACGTCCGACGAACAGAACATAGTCATCCTTGTTCGAGCGGAACGGGTAATCCCCGACCTTGATCGCGTTGTGCACCATGCCTTCCCAGGACAGGTCCGGCGAGAGCCGTCGTTGTGCGTCGGAGATGGCGACCAAGTGCACGTCGGGGCCCGGCAGGCGATAGTAGTCGTGCATTTCACCGGTGCACGCGCCGTGTGCGGTCAGCACGGTGGGGACCTGGCGCCCAGAGGCGGTGAGGGGGCCCACCAGCGAGTGGTCATGGACGATGTCGATGTTGTCGTGGTCCTTGAGATACCGGTTCGCCCAGACGGCTTGCAGCACCTCGGGCATCGCCTCACCCAGCCGGTCCGACTGGGGCTCCTCGAACGTTCGCAGAAACCTGGCACGCGTGCCGTTCGTCCCGGCCGCCACCATCACGACGTCATGACCGCGTGCGACCAGCGCATCGACCAAGTAGGCGACAAGGGCCTCGATGCCGCCGTAGGCACGGGGAGGGACGTCGTACCACGGTGGGAGCGTCATGGCGATACAGAGCCGCCCGGGCCCCGGTAGGGGTCTCGGGTCGCCCGGCGGCTGCGGGCCGGCCGGGTTCGTGATCCTCATGGCAGATCTCCTCGTGGCGTCAGCGAGGCCAGCGGCGGACGGGGTTCGTGCACCAGCTCGATGTCCGCCGGCCAGCCGCTGACCTTGGCCCGCCCGCCGGAAACGGTGACCGAGACCCGGCTCCCACCGAGGGCGAAGCGCTCGATCCGCAGCTCGCCCAGGCTGGGCGGGAGCATCGGCGCGAGCCACGCCTTCTTGAACGGAATCCACGGATCGAAGCGGAGAAGCGCACGGAGCAACTGCATTGGGCTTGCGGCCGCCCAGGCCTGTGGTGAGCAGGAGGTGGGGTAGGGCACCGGCTGCGGGAACTCGCTGCGGTCGAAACCGCAGAACAGTTCAGGGAGCCTGCCGTCGAACGCCGACGCGGCGTCCAACAGGCTCATGGCGACACGCTGGGCCTGCTCGACGAAGCCGTAGCGCATCAGACCACTGGCGATCATCGCGTTGTCGTGTGGCCAGATCGAACCGTTGTGGTAACTCATCGGGTTGTAGGCGGCCATGGACGAGGCCAGTGTCCGGATGCCCCATCCGCTGAACATCTCGGGGCTTAGGAGCCGGTCCGCGACGGCCTGTGCCTTGTCGATGTCGACGATTCCGGACAGCAGGCAATGGCCCATGTTCGAGGTGAGGGCGTCGATGGGCTTCTTGTCGCGGTCGAGACCCACCGCGTACCAGCCTCGGTCGGGCAGCCAGAATGCCTCGTTGAACGCCCTTTTCAGATCGGCGGCACGCTTGGCGAAATGGTCCGCCATGGCCGCGTCACCCGCCTCGGTGGCGAGATGCGATCTGGCGACGTACGCCGTGTAGACGTAGCTCTGAACCTCCACGAGCGCGATGGGGGGCTGCGGAAACGCACCGTTGGC